>NZ_CP111108.1:0-614628 GCF_026314295.1 Caproicibacterium sp. BJN0003 | reverse complement strand
TCTCCCCCGACCCGTACCAAAGAAAGCGGAGCCGACTGACTGTCTCCATGTTCCCCCATCGCAAAGCAGGAAATACTGCGGGGATCTACTTTTAATGCTTTCGCAAGTGCACGGCGCAGTCTTGCCGTATCCAAACCGGTTCCGGTGCTGAACACCCTTTCTGCCGGGAATCCGGTCAATCTGCGAAAATGAAATGCGATTACGTCTGCCGGGTTGGAAATTGTAATTGTAATCCCAGAAAATCCGGATTTTTTTACTCTCGGTGCAATCTCACAAACCTCTTTCGCAGTATCTTTTAAAACGTCCATTCTCGTCTGTCCCGAAAGTCTTGGAACCCCGGCCGCCAAGACGAGCAGATCGGCGTCTTTGCAGTCCTCATAATCTCCAGCCGAGACTTCCGTCGGCCGCGGCTGAAAGCTATTTGCGTCCTGCAGATCCAGTGCCTGACTTTTGGCTTTTTCCATATCTTTATCAATTAGAATAATTTTGGAACAAACACCTTGCTGCATCAACGCAGAGGCACAATGGCTGCCTACATGACCGGCGCCGATGATCACAATTTTTCCCTGTTTCATTGATGGTTCCTCCTAAAATAATTTCAGCCTTGGCTGCTGACAGTCGTGGTTGTAATCTGTTGAAAATCGCCCTGCAAACTTTGCGGGATGGTAATTCCCAACTTTTTGGCCGTATCGGTATTAATCATTTTCGCATATTCCTGAATCGATTCTACCGGCGTCTGTGCAATCGTTTGACCGTCGATCACGCGTTTAATCATCTGTGCGGTCTGCTTCCCAAGGACCGTATAATCAATTCCAACGGTCGCAAGTCCGCCGTCCTTCACCATGGAATCCGCACCGACATATACAGGGATCTTTGCTCCCTCTGCAATTTTTTCATAAAGCGGCATCGCAGAAGCGACGGTATTATCATTCGGTGTAAAAAACGCATCCACTTTTCCAACCAGAGACTGTACTGCCTGCTGAACATCATTGGAATTAGTCACCGTGGCTTCTTTATAGGCGATTCCATTTGCATCGCAGTACGCTTTCGCACGGTTAATTCCCGTCACAGAATTAACTTCGCCTGGGTTATAAACAAATCCATAAGTTTTCACGTTAGGCGTCAGCTCTTGTGCCAGTTTAAAAATATCTTCTACCGCAATCGAATTTGAAACTCCGGTAATATTACCATCCGTCTTGTCAAAAGAATCTACCAGTTTTGCTTCAATTGGATTGCTGACCGCCGAAAAAATGATCGGCACATCTTTTGTAGCTTTGGCGCAAGCCTGTGCCGGGCCGGTAGCAATCGGCACCAGCATATCCACATTGGACGAAAGCATATTATTGATGATTGTCGTGACCGCTGCTGTATCGCCCTGTGCATTTTCATAATCGATCTCGATTTTATCGTCCATGCCTAAAGCGGAAAGTTCCGAGACAATTGTCTCCCGAATCTGATCCAGCGATGGATGATCCATCGGCTGAATAATCCCGATCTTATACTTTTTTTCTCCTGTTTGAGAAGGACTCGTTGAAGATGCGGTACTTGTTCCGCACCCCGCAAATACTGATGCCATCAGCACCCCCACCATCAAAACAGCCGTTCCTCTTGTCAATTTCTTTTTCATCCTTTTTTGCCCCTTTCTTTTTCTCGAAAGGTACAGCTGTTGGACCGCACCGCTTTGTTCCGCAAATAAAAAAGATCTGCCCCTTCTTTTAAAAAGGGCAGATCTTATAAAAATCTGTGGTACCACCTTTATTGGCCGCAAAAGCGACCCTCTCAACGGAATGCCAACACATTCCTTATCGTTAACGCCGATAATACGTCTCAGATACTTAGCCAAAAAGGCCTTTCCCCTCGCTCTCAACGGACCATTATGCCATACCGCTCTTCCGCAGGTTCTCAGCATTTCCTGCTCTCTGTAGGCGCGTATACAGATTCACTTCCGTCTCGAAGATTTCTTCTTGATTGGCTCTATTATATGCACATTTAAAATCCACTGTCAAGGATTTTTTTAATTACTTAAAAAGAAAAAGTCAGATTCCATTTTTTATTTCATAAATCCGGCGACAATTTTTTCTTCTGCTTCTTTTTCGGTCAATCCCAGAGTGCGAAGCTTTAGAATCTGTTCTCCGGCAATTTTTCCGATCGCAGCCTCATGAATCAAAGCAGCATCCGGATTGTTGGCAGAAAGTTCCGGCGCAGCATTAACGGTGCCTTCTCCTACCAAAATGGCATCACACTCAGAATGACCATTACAGCGAGTATTTCCAACGATGCGGGACTGATATTCCTGGTGAGAGTGGTCTTTTGCTACTGACCGGGAAATGAGGTTCGCTCCACAGTTTTCGCCATTTAAGTTGACCTCAAACTGTGTTTTTGCAGTCTGCTCTTTTTCGGTCAAGATCCGCTCATGAATTACAAGCTTTGCGTCTTTTCCCAAAGTTCCTTTTGTCGTACGCAGCGTATGGTCTACCCCGCCGTTTTGAGAGGTATCCATTTCGAGAACGGCGCCCTCTTCCAGAAAGGCTTCCGTCACAGGGTCAATCGTGCGAAGCCCGTTGCCTTTTCCAGTCCCGATATGCTTTTCGAGATACAACGCATGGGAATTTTTCCCCATAAAGAAACGATGGATTCCATTGTGCCGGGCAGGCTCTCCATTTTCCGTATGAACACCGCAGCCGGCTACGATCACGACATCTGCTCCCTCGCCAACATAAAAATCATTATAAACAAGGTCATCCACATCTCCATGCGTTACACAGGCAGGAATGGAAACTGTCTCTCCTTTTGTTCCGGGGGCAATCCGAATATCCAAACCGGGACGATCCTTTTTGGAATCGATCTGAATATGCTCCGTAGACTGTCGGCCGGCGCATTGTCCATCCTCCCGAATATTATAGGCTCCGTGAAACGTTCCTTTCCAGTCGGAAACGATCTTTAAAAGTTGTTCTGAAATACGATTCATCGTTAGCACGCCTCCCCTTCCTCTTTGGGACATTTTTCACAATGGGGCTCTTTTAGAAGCATCGGCAGAATCTGATCCGGTTTGCCGGAACATCTAATTTGCCCGTCCGCAATTACAATCAGTTCATCTGCAATCTGTAAAATACGCTCCTGATGAGAAATAATCACCATGGAACCATTGATTTTTCCGCGCATCTCCTGGAACACATCAATCAGCGCTGCAAAGCTCCACAAATCGATTCCAGCTTCCGGCTCATCGAAAATCGTCAGCTTTGTATGGCGCGCCAAAACGCTTGCAATTTCAATTCGCTTAATTTCACCGCCGGAAAGACTGGCATCCACTTCACGATCTATATATTCTCTGGCACAAAGTCCGACCTTGCTTAAAAGCGTGCAAAGCCGTTCCTCCGAGAGTGTTTCCCCAGAGGCCAGTTCCAAGAGGTCCCGCACGGTAAGGCCTTTAAACCGCACTGGCTGCTGAAACGCATAGCTGATGCCTCTTAAAGCCCGCTCTGTCACATCGAGTCCTGTAATATCTTCTCCATCAAGGACAATTTTCCCAGAATCCGGAGTTTCCAGACCGGAAATCAATTTGGCAAGGGTCGTTTTCCCCCCACCATTTGGGCCGGTAATAACCACAAGTTTTCCATCCGGAATGGTCAAATTTATATTTTTTAAAATAGATTCTCCGCCGGGTGCATGCCAGCAAAGGTCAGATAATTGCAGCAAATTAGTTCCTTCTTTCTTTTTAAACAAACAATCAGAAACAAATGAAGTTTCTTCTTTTCCTATTGTAAAAAATTTGACAATTCCTGTCAAGATCAGTTTCGAAAAAATTATACTTTTTTAGTGTACTTTTAGAATTGCCAAATTCAAAAAGAAAAATACAAATAATTTTTCTTTCTAAATAAAGAATTTTTTCGCCGCTTATCTAAAATTTTTTTGGAAAAACTTTAGGAACACTTGACAAATTCCCGTTCTGTATGCTATATTAATATCCGTTGCCAATATGCGAGTGTAGTTCAGTGGTAGAACCCCAGCCTTCCAAGCTGGTTGTGTGGGTCCGATTCCCATCACTCGCTCCAAAGGACATGCGCCAATAGCTCAGCTGGATAGAGCAACTGCCTTCTAAGCAGTAGGCCAGGGGTTCGAGTCCCTTTTGGCGCGCCAGCACGCGCCAAAAGCCTTTTTACTTTTGGCGCATTTATATGGTGGATGTAGCTTAGTTGGCTAAAGCGCCAGATTGTGGCTCTGGAGATCGTGGGTTCGAGTCCCATCTTCCACCCCATTGATTGATACGAGGTCTTTTTTGGCCTCGTATTTCCATATTGGGCTGTAGCCAAGCGGTAAGGCAACGGACTTTGACTCCGTCACGCGTGGGTCCGAATCCCGCCAGCCCAGCCAATTGAATACCTTTTGAACCCCGCATGAACTTTATGTTTGTGCGGGGTTTCATTTTTCTTGAACAACCCCAAAGCAGAACCACTAAATCACCCGTTGTCGTTTATGATGAAAAAATCCTACTTAATCTCGCTTCCGCATCAGCAAGCTGTAAAACATACACATAAAATATTAGAGGGCATGGCTTCGCTTGACTATACTCTAGCCTTCCCATACTGTCCATATATCGTTATATATTTTTTTGAATCGATTTTAGCTTTCCGGATTTTCATTCTAAAGTAATCAGCAATCACTTTTATTTCACTGATCCCCCAGCTTATCCTTCAAGGACAGCTTAGGGATTTTTTGTTGCTAGCAAACATAATTATAGTATTACATTTATGTTAAATTTTTACAAATATTTATGTAAAGTATTTCATTTTATGGAATTTAAGACTATGATTAATGTGATAAAAAATTTTTAATTATAAATAGTAATAATCAGAAGTTCGGTCAACCGTAGGTTAAAATTAGAAGCTTGATATTGTAAAATAGTAAAATTGAAAAGATGGAGATGTTTGCTATGATCGATATACCGGAAGCTTTGTTACATAGAATATTTAACAAAAAGTGTATTTTATTTCTTGGCGCCGGTGCCACCTTAGAATCCGGGGGATTATTAGGGGCAGATTTAGCAAAATATTTGTATAATCAGTTAGGCAATACTGGTGTAAAATTTAATTCTGATTTGCCGCGTTTCACTTACAATCTTGTAAAGAAAGGATTCAGAAAAGAAATAGAACAATCCATCCGGGACAGATTAAAGGACCTTACTCCAAACAAAAAGTTCGAAAAAATTTCACTAATTCCTTGGAAAGCTATCTATACCACTAATTATGATGATTTGGTGGAAAAATCATATAAAAACCAGAGATATTACGAATATACTTTGGAAGACCCATTGCATCCTAAAGCATTTGTTAATGATTCAAATATTCCACTATACAAAATAAACGGAGATATTAATACCCCCTATTCAGAAGATAATCCATTAAAAATCACACTAGAAGATTTAAAGTTTTCCAAGAAAAGCAGTAAAAAATATATAAACAGACTTATGGAAGACTTTAACGATACATTTATTTTTATTGGTTATAGCTTTTCAGATAAAATCATAACAGACATTCTTGAAACTTTTTCTGATAATGCTCGTTGGGAATCAATAAAGGAAAAATATATTATTCTTCCTGAAATTTCAGAAGATTTAAAAACAGATTTAGAGATTTATAAAATAAAATATATTAAAGGGACTGCAGATGACTTTTTTGAAGAAATGTATACCATAGCAGAAAGTAATTATAGGATTAAACTTCAACAGCTCAAAATTCTCTTTTCTCCGGAATCACCGTTATATACTTTCGATCCACGGACAATGAATTATATAACTGAATGTTTTGAATTCTATAATCCTACTACAAACTACCCAGTAGATCCGCGCTCATTTTATAGAGGAGGCAATCCTAATTGGGGCATCATCAAAAACAATTTCGATGTATGTCGAGAGCTTGATGTAACAAAACTTGGTGGTAAAGATGTAAAAAAACTGAATACTGAATCCTTGGTAGATTTTATAATCGAATTGAGTGCCAAACATCAGATGAAAAAATTATTATAAAATTATTATTAAGAGGACCAGCAGTATCTGGAAAATCTACATTAATCTATAGGTTAGCATATGAGTTAACGCAAAACGGTATCTTATCATTCCTGTTTAAAACTCAATCACAATATCGAAGTGGATTGTTGTTTGATATATACGGAAAGGTTAAATCTACCATTGTAATTATTTTTGATAATGTAATCGTTGATTATGAGCAATTTTTTAAAATGATTTCTGATACTCAAAATAATCAAATTCCTGCAATATTCATTGCTACATCAAGATATTCTGATTGGGATAATGTTTTCAGTAATTATAATAAAACAAGGTTAGAACCCATCAACTATTATATAGATGTCAAAGATACCCTTGACATTCTTGAAGCACAAAAACTTGTTAAAAAAATGATCGCAAGCAACATATTAAACGTCTCTACAAAATTTGACGAAGAATCTGTTACTAGAAAAATATCTAACAGTCAGAATATCATTGATATATTACTAGAGGTTATTGATCGGTCTGAAAGCGTCACTGATTCAATCTGCTTTGAATATGACAATTTGTCTAATGAAGCAAAATTGGCGGATGGAATTGTTTCGTTAAGTTTCAAGTATGGATTAAAATTACAATGGGGCTTATTAAAGAGGTCTATTGAAAAGCACTATTATTCTTTTACTTGGGAAGATTTTGTTGATAAAATTTTAAATGGAGATGCA
Source organism: Caproicibacterium sp. BJN0003 (assembly GCF_026314295.1). Lineage (NCBI taxonomy): Bacteria > Bacillati > Bacillota > Clostridia > Eubacteriales > Oscillospiraceae > Caproicibacterium > Caproicibacterium sp. BJN0003. The sequence goes on along the minus strand of NZ_CP111108.1, from coordinate 607,905 downwards.
AAAGGCAATTTATTTCAAGAAGAAATCCAAGGCGAGTATTTCATAAGCGGCAGACATAGATATATTTCAGAGCTAATTTTGCAAATTCACTATAAAGGAAATTATAGTGAAGAAATCGCTGATATTAAAAGTATCATACAAGCTTCCTCCGGAAATGATTCTGAAGAGCATTTTGTTGGGACACTTATCAATGCGATTTTGCAAAATGATAATAATTACACAACTAAGCAGATTGAAGAGCTGTTAAATTTTGCAATCGATACATTTGTTATAGATGATAATAAAGCTTTTATCAATCACTTAAAAGGAGAATTTTTACTGACACAGCGAAAATATAATGATGCAATTGCTTGTTTCGATACAAATGTGCGAAATAACTTAAACAAAATGTATAGTCTTCATTCAATGGGTAAAGCGTACTATTACTTAGCTAAATCAGAAAATATAACCTCCGGTAAATTTAGAAGTGACATCAATCACGCTAAAAACAAGCTATTTGACGGTATTCAAAAATTTCCCAGAAATGAATACTATTATTCTATGTTATTAACTGTATTTACCTATTTAAAAGACAACGATTGCCTTAGTGAAGAGGATAAAAGAAATATAAAAGTATTGGAAACATTGGCAAGTGAAAATTTAAATATTAAGAATATATCTGATTTGAATAACAAAGTCAAAGACATCATGTAATTATGGCATGAATAAACAAATTATTTATAATCTATTTTTCAACTAAAAAATCACGTTTAATTTCTACAATTTTTCATACCAAGTGTTTCATTTTCTAAGATTTACGGGTATAATGAATGCAATGCAGAAATTCGATAAAATTTGTACCCTATGCTTAAATATGATGTGGAGATGATTAGAAAATGGACTCTACGATGGAAGACCGAGCAAATCTTATTATACAAGCATGTAAAGACTCAAAATCAACAAACCCCTACGAAATTTTTAAAAAAGTAGCATCAAAAGACTTCGTACGCATCCATGGACCGGAGCATCATGTTCTGGATGGAGCATGCATTTTGACAGCATATTATAATGCCGGCGGCAAGATAAACTTGGAAGAAAGTCTTCAAAAACTTATGCACCAAGGTTTACTGATGCCCGGAGCCGTATGTGGCCTATGGGGTGTATGCGGTGCAGTAATGTCCGTAGGTGCCAGCTTAGCAATCATTGACGGTACTGGCCCACTATCAACAGACGGCTCATGGGGAAATCATATGAAGTTCACCTCCAAGGCTTTGGAAAAATTAGCAGAGATCAATGGTCCCCGATGCTGCAAAAGAGACGCATATTTAAGTTTTAAAACAGCCGTTGAATTTATAAATGAAAATTATAATGTAACATTAGAAGTGCCAAATATTAAATGTGAATTTAGTCCATACAATGAGCAATGTATCGGAAAACGATGCCCATTTCATCAATAAAAGCTCGCTATCATTTCTGATTTCGATTTTTTACAATTAAGAAACACCACCGATTATCCAGCAAAGGAATAGTCGATGGTGTTTTTGGCTTTATGTGAAATTTTTTCACATCTAATTCACCTCAAAATTTTGTTATTTCATCAAAATCGTGCCGAATTTTACGAAATCAACAAAACACAAAAAGCCCACCAGTCGCATCATGATTGGGTCTTTCAAAGAAGCCAAGCCTTTCAATAGTTTACATTTCTAGGTTTTAACTCTATCAGGAATGGGGTCCAATTTCTTCAGCTCAGTCATAAAAATTTGAATTATTTATATCATCCATCTTAATAAAGCAAGAATAGTCGAGAAATTCTATGGCGACTTGAATTATACTAACAATGTCAGGAGGTGAAAACAGTGACGGAAAAGATAGAAGCGGTTCAACGAATGCAGGACTATATCGCATCTCACTTATTTGAAAAAATATCTCTGGCTGACTTGGCAGAAGCAGCGCACTTTTCGCCATGGTATGCAGCGCGAATATTCAAAGAATTGGTCCGTTTTTCTCCTGCAGATTATATCAGAAGATTAAAGCTTTCAAAATCTGCACTGCGGCTCAGGGATGAAAACATAAAAATCATCGATATTGCTTTTGATCTGGGTTTTGCCAGCATCGATGGCTATCAAAGAGCCTTCCTCAGGGAGTTTGGCTGTAATCCGAAAGAATATGCAAAAGCTCCTATTCCGCTGCCGCTGTTCACACCCTATGGCGTAAAATTCAGGATGCTATGGAAAAAGGAGAAAATGACTATGGAAAACATTCAAAATATATTTGTACAGGTTATTGAAAAGCCAGCAAGAAAGGTCATCATCAAAAGAGGGATAAAAGCAGAGGAATACTGGAGCTACTGTAAGGAAGTAGGATGCGATGTGTGGGGAATCCTCACAAGCATGAAATCCCTTTGTGGGGAACCGGTGTGCTTATGGCTCCCAGAAAAGTACCGTAAGTCCGGTACTTCAAAATACGTTCAGGGTGTGGAAACCGCGCTCGATTTTGACGGTCAGATTCCGGATGGCTTTGATATTGTTGAGCTTCCTCCGGCAAAGTATCTGATGTTTCAGGGGGAACCATTTGCTGAAGAGAATTATTGCGAAGCAATCGAGGCCGTTCAGAAATCCATGGATAGATATGACCCGTCGGTTATCGGATATAAGTGGGATGAAAAAAATCCACGTATCCAATTGGAGCCTGTTGGAACAAGAGGCTATATTGAACTAAAGGCGGTTCAAGTGAATACAAAATGAGCATCATCAGAAATCGGATTTAAATTGAGCAAACGGCACAGCTAAATATCCTTTAAACCCCGCATGAAAACTATGTTTGTGCGGGGTTCATCTTTTTAGGATAAGTCTTAAAATGAACAAACACCAAAAGAAACCACCCCAAAATTGGGGTGGCAATGTAAAGGATAAATTCACTTAGCAAAAATTACAAAAGCTGCAGCAATTAAAGCAACGGCAGACATAGCTCCAAAAAGAACACATATAATGGCCTCCTTTGTTCATATATTTGCTCTAGAACAACATAATTGTAACAACGTTGTAACCAATTTGCAAACGAAATTTTTCCCAGTTTAAATTCCATTGTAAATCGATAGGAGATGGGAATTATACGGACAACAAAAAGCTTTTAGACAAAGCCTGATTACTTTGTCTTGTATGTTCCGAAAGTTCCCTGATGTAGGTAGAAGCTGCACAGGGAACTTACTTGTGGTATATTCGATTATGAAAGCAAGCAAAAAGCAGTAATAATTCCGGCGCTGATTCCGCAAACAACTGGGATCAGGTTTTTTCGTGCTAATTCTGTTGGTTTTACATTGCAAATTGCCGCAACTGGAATAACGCCCCATGGAATGATAGTTCCGCCGCCAATCCAAATGGTAATAACCTGCCCAAGAGCTGCCAATGTAGCTACATTAGCACCCGTTGCAACAGAAAACGTCTGCGCAATTGAACCTACCATAGGCAACCCAGAGAAGCCAGAACCATCCAATCCTGTAATTGCCGCAACGGCAGATTCAATCAGAATTGTTGGTGCACGCCCTACTGGGACCGCATTTGTCATTGCAATTCCAATATCGCTCAAAATCCCAGGTGCATCTTTTCCCAATACCTTTGCAGCAAATTCTCCGTTCCCCATAAAAAAGAGTGCTGCGATCACGATGACCGGTGCAAAAATAGAAATTGAAAATTTAAATCCATATTTGATATGATCCGTGATTTTTTCCAGAGAAGAAAGAATGTCTCCATTAAAGAGCATAATAATTACCATAATAATGAGAGCCGTCCCACCAACAAGAGCGGTCGCATCTTCTCCAACAATTTTAAATCTCAACATTACAACAATATCAAATAAAAATGCAGCTGGTGTAAGGACCGCAATCACATAGGCAAATTTCGACGGATGATTTTCATTGTCTATTTTTGATTCTGATAAAACCTGCGGTTCCTTTTTCATGTCTCGTAAAAACATAACATAAGAGACGATAACCGTTACAATGCTGACAGCCGCCCAAATTGGAATGGAAGCGGTCATTACTTGCGTCACCGAAATTCCGGCAGCTTTTGCCGTAATTGATGGAGCTCCCTGAATAAAGAAGTCACTGGAAAGTCCAATGCCATGGCCAAAAATATTCATGGCAACGGCAGCCCAAATTGCCGGAAGTCCCGCATCAAGCGCAACCGGAAGCAACAAAGCTCCAATGAGCGCAACTGCTGGTGAAGGCCAGATAAACCAAGAAAAAATCAGCATTACACAGCCAACCAAAAAAAATGCTGGCTTTCTAGTATGAATCATATGCTGCAGCGGGCGGATCATAATTCTGTCAGCGCCCACCATTTCCAAAGACTTTGACATAGACATAATTAGCGAAATTACAATAATAATTCCGATAAATTCCCCGGCAGATGATACAATGGCACGATAAAGCATTTGAACTGCCAGAATAAAATTATGACTATAAGCGAAGCAGATCGCAAAAATCCCAATAATACAGGGAAGGACGATCTCCTTTTTCTTTAGCAGAGCGGCAATAATAAAAAGCACTGCGGCAATATAAATAATGTGCAGTGTTCCTAATTGAGCCATCTAAGATTCCCCCTATCACGCCATTATATGGATTTATGCTCTTAGATGATTTTCTTTCTTAAATTTTTTTCTCTTTTGGGGACTGTATTTTCTCAGCCAAAATTTTGAACCTATATTTTCTAAAAAGAAAATTAGCTTGACGAATTTCTCAAATTTGCTAAAATAGAACTAATATTAATTCAAAACTTTGAGCTGAATGTAAAATTCACTTTAAAGCTATGAATATAATGAAACAGGGAGGAAAATTTATGATGCAAATTTTGGACGGGTTGGACAGTTTTCTTTATTATCCAATATTGATTATTGTCTTGCTCGCGGCAGGTCTTTTTTTTAGCTTTCGAACGCGTTTTGTTCAGCTTCGCATGTTCGCGGAATCCATTCGGGTCGTCTCAGAAAAGCCTGCAAAAGAAAATAGTGTTTCTTCTTTTCAGGCTCTAATGGTATCTACCGCTTCCCGAGTCGGTACTGGTAATATTATTGGTGTTTCCACAGCGCTTTGCCTTGGCGGTCCCGGTGCAGCCTTCTGGATGTGGGTAATTGCATTGATCGGTGCAGCCTCTGCTTTTATTGAAAGCACACTCGCTCAGATTTTCAAACGCCGTGATGAAAATGGAGACAGCTACGGCGGCCCTGCTTATTACATTGAAACAGCACTCCACAATCGTGGTTTGGCACTTCTTTTTGCTGTTTGCTTAATCCTTACTTACGCTGGTGGATTCAACATGCTTGCTTCTTATAACCTGCAATCCACTTTTGCAATCTATAGCTTCTATGATCCCACTTCTACTCCATGGATTATTGGCTTTGTACTTGCCGCTCTTGTTGCATGGTGTGTGCTGGGCGGCGGAAAACGAATTGTAAAAGCGACCAGCCTGCTTGTACCAATTATGGGCCTTCTCTATGTAGCAGTTTCTTTAATTGTCTTCTTCGCGCATCTTAATATTATCCCTGATGTTTTTGCCATGATTTTTGAAAATGCTTTTGATTTCAAATCGATCTTTGGCGGAATTGCAGGTTCCTGCATGATGTACGGAATTAAACGTGGACTTTATTCCAATGAAGCCGGTGTAGGTTCTGCTCCAAATGCAGCAGCCGCTGCCGATGTTTCTCATCCTGTCAAGCAAGGACTTGTGCAGGTCCTTTCCGTCTTTATTGATACACTTTTACTCTGCACTGCAACCGCTCTGATGTGCCTCTGTTCCGGCATTACACCAACCAAAGAGCTTGCTGGTGCCCCCTATGTACAACAGGCTGTTTCGAGTGTTCTCGGCGGATTTGGCCCCATTTTTGTTACAGTTGCAATGGTACTTTTTGCCTTTACAACACTTTTAGGAAACCTTTTCTATGTAGACAACTGCCTTACCTTTATTCATCGCAAAATCCCCAGCAAAAAATTCATGGTTGGATTCCGTCTGTTCTGTTCTTTTATTGTTTTGATCGGTGCAACTCTGCCAATGGCAGCTGCATGGGATCTTGCCGACATTATGATGGCAATTATGTGCATGATTAATCTCCCCGCCTGTGTGGCGCTGAGCAACGTCGCCGTTAAAGCATGTAAAGACTATGAAAAGCAAAAAAAGGCCGGAAAAAATCCGGTATTCCATGCTGCAGATGTTGGTCTAAATCCTGATGATTTGGATTATTGGAAATAATCCCTCCTCATTTATGTAAAATAAAAAAGTGCAGACTTTTTGCCATTATAGACAGAAAGCCTGCGCTTTTTATTTAACTAATAAAGTCTTTCCTATTTCACAATCAATTTTATGATTTTCCTTTTGTTCTAACAATCGCCTGATAGGCTCCGTTGCTGGAAGTTGAGACCAATACCGCATTAAACGGAATCAAAGCCCAAACCGTCCATGGCTGCAAAAATCCTCCGGTGGCCGCCGTAGAAATCAGCAGCACAAAGAGCGCGATTAAATAGCTGAGTCCCTGCGTCGGCATTTTACTCAGTGCCCCAATGTTTTTTAAAAACTGCGTCAGCAAACTCGTTACAGCTGCCGCGCCCACAAACGTTGCCAAAAAATCCCAGCTTAAAAATTCAGTCATGTTCATCATGATCCTCCTTATCCTCCAAATCACTAATTCTGTGATTTGCAGCTTTCATCTGTTCTTCCAATCTATAAGTACGCTCAACGACCTGATTATGTTTTGCGACTTTCTCCTCCAATTTCTGCAAACGAAAATCCACCAATTTATTGGCGGCTCGAATTCCGCTCCAGCTACCGACCGCTGTTCCCAAAAAAGCGATCAACGCAACTACTACTTCGGTTGGCATTCCCATCACCTCCTTTATCGGACCGTGATCTGGAATCGGTCAATTTTTTCTCCAAAGCAGCCCGCATAACCGTCTTGACCATTTTTTATTTCGTCATCCTGTTGCCAGTCATAATAGTCGCCGTTGAGCGGAGAAACCCGATAGCAAGCTTTTTTGTAAGGCCGAATGAAATTAGGCGTCTCATAATAAACAGCCACTGCATCAATCGGTGTGCCGTTTCCTGCATATCCATTTTCAAAGTCATCCGTATCATAACCACTAACTTCAGGCAGCCAGTTTCCATCTTTTGTATGGACTCGATATCGAACAGACCCACAGTTCACTCCAACAGCAAGATCAGTGATTGCCTGCCCCTCGATTCCGGCAAAATCCGAAAGATTATTTACTTCCGGCAACCAACCGCTTTCTTGAGTCCTTACACGATATTTTATTCTAATTTTTTTCATTTCAGAAGAGGGAGACTGCGTCGAGACCGATGCTGTGCTATTTTCGAAATTTGAATAAGCAATATTGGTATCAATATTGCCGCTGCAGCCTGCGACAGAAGTTCCTCCAAACTGCCAAAGTGCACAGGGAATACTTGGCAAATTAACATCATACTGTGCAAACCATAAAGGATAACTTGCTAATTTATTCATATCAAACCAATTCCGGCAGTAATCCAAATTTGAATAATTACCTGCTTGATATCCAGCAGAAGAAATTGCACCTAAAAATGTAATCGCCATATTGGTAACAAGCATCTTATCCGGCTCAACTCCCTGTTCTCTGGAATAACGAACGGAATCATATTCGTAATCAAAAAAGACAGGCCATGTAATTTTATCTTTATACGGAGCGATAACAGTTTTACAAGTTTCCGCTTCTTTTTGCGCATCCTGAACAGAAGTTGCATAACTGAACCAATACACGCCGACTGGAATCCCTGCATTGATTGCCCCCTGCATATTTCTATCAAAGGATTTATCTTTTTGACTGATATCATTACCATAACCGGCACGGATAATAGCAAAGTCGATTTCATCATTTTTTACAGCGTTCCAATCAATAAAGCCATTATGAGCACTGACATCAATCCCTTTTAAACTCATTTTGAACCTCCAAAACATTTTGTACTTTTTTCATTGCGAGTTGCAATTGCATAATTGGGTCCGATTCTTGCTGTTCTTTTATTTCAGCCAATTCTGCATCCGTATATTTTGTAAAAACCAAATCACCATCGGAATTTTGCAAATATCTTCCTGTGCTGAAATTAGGCATACCAGTAATCAGATTTCCACTCTCATCTAAAATTCTCATGATTTCTCCTTATCCCAATAAAAATCTAGGGCGCAACCATTGATAATTTGCAACATTGTTTCGACCAAGTTCTCCGCTGTCATTGACAACCACAAAAGTGGCAATATTGACGATATTTCTCAGCCAATACATATGTCTAATGCAAATTTTATCAGGGGAAAGTCGGAATAATGGAAGTTGTCCGTAAGCAATTCCGATATTAAAAGGATATCCAGACGTATTAAGTCCAAATGCACCACACCCTGCAACCTCTTCAGAGGCCATAAGACCGACTTTGCTGTCATACCATGACCAATCAGAAGGAATATTGGAAGAAATAGAATTTACAAACAGTTCCCGAAGCGTTAATAAATGCGTTCCAAATGCAGTGCTGAGATATCCAGCCCATAACGGTAACGTATCAGTATACATCTTGCTGCCTACATACCCGCCATCTATAGTCCCAGTGTCACTAATTGGATAAGTGCCACAAGCTGCATCTGGAACTACAACGATATGATGCGTAGTCAGTGCAATATTTCCTCGGTTAAGATAAGAGTCACACCCAGCAACACGCAGCACATAACTTGTGCCGTTGATCATTTTCGTAAAATAATCCCCAACAAAAATATCGTCAAAAGTTCCATTTGCAATATTGGTATACATGGAGCCGTCAGCCTCGTTCGGACTAATGTCTTTCCCTCGATAAACGCTGTTATGATAGCCGGAGTTTTTGAAAACTGCAGTATACTCCATTGCTTTATCTGCGCTGGCTTCTGCCACTATTTCGCTGGATTTTGCATTTTGTTCCGACTGTGCCGCCGCTGTTGCTGAAGTAACAGCCAGCTGCAGATCTTTCGCCGCAGCATTAGCCCCTTCTGCAGCTTGATTTGCGCTCTGAGTTGCTTTTTTAGTCTCAGAAATCAGTTGATACAAAATCGGAACTTCTCCATCGTCAGGAATCGCTTCATCAATTTTGCAGGGAAAGACCCGCAGAATCAAATTATCAACCCGCAGATCATAAGCTTGGGGTTTCACAATCTGAATCCAACATTTTAAATCTCCAGGATATCTGCATGCTTCATTCGTCAAAGTAACAGATGCTAAATTTTCGGAGATTGTCATCGGAAGCTGCAAGACTTTATCTTTTTCGGAAATATAAAACATTGCTGTTGTTCCAGAAAGATCAATTTGCTGACCATCGGGTGCATCAATTTCTATCTGATATGTTCTTGCATTGTGTTCTCCCTGAAACGCACGGAGAATTTTTGCTGTCCCTCCTCCGTCCGCAGAAATTTTTATTTTTTCATTCATGTGGCTGCACCACTCCTTTCACTCCTCCGAAAAAAAGCGCTTTAAATTCGCCTTTTGGGGCAAAAAAGAAAAAACATAATAAAAAAGGCCCGTCGAAGTACAGATTTCTCTGTCCCTCGGCGGGTCTTACTAATTTTTTATTTTTCAGGAACAAGTAACATAGCCCGGATAATTGAGCGCAATATAGGTTTTTCCGCGGTTAATTTTCAGTTCTTTTCCACTGTTGTCATAAAACTTAAGATAATCATACTCTCCGGTTTTCTCCCATGTAATCGACTGTACCATTCCGTCAGAGAGATAATAACCTTTATAGGTTCCCTTGCCACCCTTCCAGTTTACACTTTTGTGGCCGGTATTGTCCATCTGTGAAATGTCTGTTTCCAAAACGATCACATTTGTAAAGCTTAACTGTGCCCCGGTAACTCCATCGACATGTGGCTTTCCATTGTGCTGTTTTAGATAAGTTCCAGTCTTTGAATCATAGGTAAAGGTGCTAAAATAATCCCCCTGGCCAAACTGCACATTCATCTTTGTACAAGCATTGCCATCAGGCTTTATTAAATTCGTCCCCGACTGGAATGAAAAAGCCGCTCCAGTTTTTTCCGACTTCAAATCCGTACGTACACCATTTTGTTTTAAAGCGGCAGCAAGTCCGGTCCCATCAAAATAGCCTGTATGTTCCAAACTCATCCCACTATTTAAACGAGCCTGATCTCGTCCATAAAGCCCGTAAGTATTTTCTGTGCCATTAAGATCGTCAATATCCAATGTATTCAATACCTGCTGTGCCATTCCAGGATCCTGCCCCCAATGCACATAAAATGCATCAAAGCCGACCGCAAGAATTGGATAATAGTATCGGCAGCTACGCAAAGAACAAATTTTGGGTACCTTTGTATAATCGCCATACATTGCCATCAGACGAGTAATATTATCCTCCACTGGAATCTCAAAAATCACATCGGCATCAGAAACTCCATACTGCGGCAAAGAATCCACCAGATTATTTACCATCACCGCCACGGGGCGTTTTCCGACCGCTCCATCCGTTAGAGTACCCAGCCCTGTTAAAAGATCCATATTTTTGGGATTTTCTTCGTTTTGAGATTGCGAAGAAACAGACGCAGAGGAAGCCGGCGCTTCCGGAGCAGAGGAGACCGGAGTTGTCTGTCCACAACCAGCCATCAGCAAAGTTACAGCCAGTGCCAAGGCCAAAGTTTTTGCATTTTTCATAAAAATCTCCTTCCCTAAAAAACATATTAAAGGTATTGTATCATATTTTCTAAAAAAAGGAAGGATTAAAAGGGGAAATATTCCAAATGTATTTTTAATGAAATGAAAGCTACTTTGCAATGGGAAGTGTCACCGTAAAGGTACTGCCTTTTTCCGGTACACTTTCTACACTAACTGTACCGCCATATAAAACCGCTAGGTGTTTGACGATTGAGAGACCCAATCCGGTACCACCGATTTCTCTGGAACGAGAAGCATCTACCCTATAAAACCGCTCAAACAAGCGCCCAATATGTTCCGGCGCAATTCCAATCCCAGTATCCTTTACATTGATCACAACCATGTTTCGCCTCAAAAGTCCATCGACACTGACCGTTCCGCCTTTGCGGTTATATTTAATTGCATTCTCGACCAGATTAGAAATCATCTGTTGAAGTCGTGTAGGAGAAAAGCGGACAATCGCTTTGGGATCAACATGATAGCTGAGCTGCACCTCATTCTGCTTAGCCGTCTCCGAAAGGCGTTCCACCACTTCTTTTACCGCTTGTTCTACAGAACACATTTTTGCAGAAGGATCTTCTTTTGCATTTTCAATTTGGGAAAGTGCCAACATATCGTCAATCAAATGCTGCAGCCGCTGTGTCTCCATATCCAGCACATCGTAAAAGTAGGCACGGGTTTTTTCATCCCGGTCAGCGCTCTTTAAAAGCTCAATACTCCCCCTGATTGCAGTCAGTGGCGTTTTTAGTTCATGGGTAACATTCGAAACAAATTCCGTGCGCAGCTGCTCCAATTGTTTCATCCTGGTAACATCAGAAATGACCGCTAAAGCGGTATGTCCATCATCAACCCGAACGGCATAAACGGTCAGCTTCTGCTCTTCTTTCTGCCCGCTCAGTTCCTGACGAACTGCTTCTCCGCTTTCCATCGCACGGTGCATCAGATGTCCAATATGAGCTAAGAGAAGACTGCCTTCCATCTGACCACCAACTGCAAGGTGTGGAATTCCAACCAGCTCTCGGGCACGTTCATTTAAAAACTGTACTTTATCTTCTCGATCAATCGCCAAAACTCCGCTGTCCATGCTATCCAAAAGGCCCTCCAGCTGATTTTGGTTATGCCGCTGCGCCTCCATCGCCTGCTGTGTACTTTCGGCCATCTTGTTGAAAGAACTTGCCAAATCCCCTACTTCGTCTTTTTCGGTTACTTTAACGCGGCTCGAATACTCCCCTTTAGCAATCTTTCCTGCAGCCTTTGTCAGTTCTTGTAAGGGGCGTGTTGCATGGGAAACCATTGCTCCAGTAATAAACAGGACCAGCAGAACCCCCAGTGCAATACTGAATGCCGCTGTTTTCCAGAGTCCCAAAATCTCCTGATCAATTTGAATGGTGGGCAGAGCTGCTCTTAAAATAACGCCGCTTTGTAAAGAAATTGCTTCATAATAATAGCTTTGATGAACTGTCGCGCTCATGCGAGTATCCGTTCCGCGCCCAAACTCTCTTGCAGCTTTTACTTCCGGACGATTCGCATGATTTTCTAAAATTTCTTTTTGGGTACTATCCCCCAGCACTTGTCCGTCAGAAGAGATAATGCTGATGCGCATCTCATCTCCATTTTCGCTGAGCTGTTTTCCGACTTCCTGTGCAATTTCCTGTGGGTCCTGCAAAATTTTATCCTCTTCGGCAGACAAAACAGAAAGCGCCGTTGAGACCCTCTGCGAAAACATTTCGTGATAACGCTGCTGCACTTGAAAAGCAGAAAACAGAAACGCCGCAGAAAATGCCAAAACGACTGCAATACTATTTAAAAGAATCAGTTTTTTCTTCATGAGTGATCTCCGACAAATTTATATCCGACCCCGCGTACTGTAATTAAGTATTGAGGGCTGTCCGGATTCTCTTCAATTTTCTGCCTCAAATAACGCATATGAACATCGACCGTGCGAGTATCCCCGAAATATTCCACACCCCAGACCTTATCAAGCAGCATGTCTCTAGTAAGCACTTTTCCGGTGTTTTGCATTAAAATACAAAGAAGGTCAAATTCCTTTGCTGTGAGTTCAATCACTGTTCCACTCTTTTTAACTGTATGACGTGAAATATCGACGGAAAGACCGCCTTCTTCCAAAACCTCTTCCTCGTTTTCTTTGGAATCATTCACTCTTCTGAGAATTGCCCGCACTCTTGCGCAGAGCTCTTTAATTCCAAACGGTTTTGTCACATAATCATCGGCACCCATTTCGAGTCCAACTACCTTGTCGATTTCTTCTCCCTTAGCAGTCAGCATTAAAATCGGGATTTTTCTCCATGATTTCTCTTCCCGCAGCCGCCGGCATACTTCCAAGCCATCCATACCCGGCATCATCCAATCAAGGATAATTGCATCCGGTTTTCTCCGATTCATTCCTTTTAGAAGGCTTTCCCCATCCGAAAATTCCGCAGTCTCAAATCCTGCGTCTCTTAGGCCAAAGGCTACTAATTTTCGAATATTCATCTCATCATCGACAACATAAATAAGTGCCATAACTTCCTCCGTTATTTCCCGTCAGGAAGCTCCTCTTCTCCATTGAGGTCCGGATGCTCCCCTGTTCCCCGATAGATCACCCATTCTGCAATATTCGTCGCGTGGTCTCCCATCCGTTCAATATACTTAATAATAAAAAGAAGATCAACTTCTTTCATCACTTGTTCCGGATTTTTAGAGATAGAAGCGCAAATTTCCAGAACCAGTTTTCCAAATGCAGAGTCGACTGCATCATCTTCTTTGCAAACCGCCTTTGCTTCTTCCAAATCGCCGCTTAAAAAGACATTCATCGCTCTTTGGAACATCGACTGTGCCATTCCCATCATCTGCACCACATTATTGATGAGCAAGCTGTTGGGATCAAGTGTCCCTGTCTCTAAAATTTCACAGATATCGGCGCACTGATCGGCCTCGCGTTCCATATCGGTCAAAATTTTGAGGCAGGCGGCAATCTCCCGCAGATCATGAGCTAAAGGCTGCTGCATTGCAAGCAGATTCATGCAAAACTTTTCGTTCTCCTGCTCCAAAGAATCAATTTCCCGATCTCCCAAAACGACCTGCTGGGCCAACTCCGAATCATCTGTTTTCAGCACCCGGATCGTCTTTTCGATTCGGTCGCTGATCATAAGAGCCATTTGTATCATTTGTTCATTAAGTTTTTTAAGTTCCTGATCGAAATATTTTCTGGGCATAATTCGGTCTCCTTTTGTATCATACCATATTTTTATAAAAACGCGAGCAAAAAATCAGCCAAATCTTCCTGTAATATAGCGTTCTGTGCGTTCGTCCAAAGGATTATTAAACATATCCATTGTATTGGAATACTCCACAATTTCTCCCAGCAGGAAGAAGGCTGTATTATCGGCAATTCGTCCTGCCTGCTGCATATTGTGCGTAACGATAATCACAGTATATTTTTTGCGCAAATCGCCCATTAAATCTTCAATTTTCAAAGTGGAAATCGGATCCAATGCACTGGTGGGTTCATCCATCAAAAGGATATCCGGCTCCACTGCAAGTGCACGAGCAATACAGAGCCGCTGCTGCTGCCCGCCGGACATTCCCAGTGCACTCTTTTTCAAGCGATCCTTTACTTCGTCCCACAAAGCGGCCTGTTTTAAACTGGTCTCTACGATTTCATCCAGTTTCTGCTTTTGCTTGATTCCATGAATCCGCGGCCCATAAGCAATATTATCATAAATAGACATTGGAAACGGATTTGCTTTTTGAAATACCATTCCTGCACGTTTTCTTAAAAGAGTGACATCCGTGTGGGAATCGTAAATATCTTCTCCGTCGATCGTGACTTTCCCGGTAATTCTGCAGCCGGGCACCAGGTCATTCATTCGATTGAGCGTTTTTAAACAAGTTGATTTTCCGCAGCCGGAAGGCCCAATAAATGCCGTTATTTTGTTGGCTGCAATGTCCATATTTACATTTTTGAGCGCTTGAAAAGACTCTTTTGCACTTTCATAATAGAGATTCAGGTCATGAATCCCCACCTTAATATTTTCGATTCCGCAAAGATTCCCATAAACTGTCTCATGGGAGTTCATGTCGGCTGTTTCTTTTAGCTGCCATGTTTCCTGTCTTTCGTCTACTAAATCGACCAAAGCAGATGTTTGATTTACGATATTCTCCATCATTTTATTTCTCCTTTATTTGGAAGAGCCGGTCGCTTTTTCATCAATTTTTCGGCTGAGGATCCGTGCCAACAGGCTAAACAAAAGAACCATCAAAATTAATACAGCCGAACAAAAATTTGCAATTTGTGTTGCATTTGCAGCAATGGATTCCGTACGGGAAGCCCAAATCTGTAAAGCCAGCGTTTCACCAGGGCGCATGGGATTGAGCGGGCAGGTCGGAGAAGTCAGATCCCAGTTGCTCCAGTTGATATCCGTGCTCATCCCTGCCGTATAAAGCAAAGCGGCAGCCTCACCGAATCCCCGTCCGGCAGCTAAAATAATGCCGGTCATAATGCGCGGAACACAGGCGGGTAAAAGCATATGCACGATCGACTGCCAATGAGTGGCACCAACCGCAAGAGAGCCGCTTTTATATTCTCCGGGCAGTGCCTGAAATGCGTCCACCGTGGTCGACGTAATCAGAGGCAGGCAAAGAATAGAAACAGAAAAAGCACCTGCCAAAAGGTTCCAGTGCTGATGAGTCATCACAATAAAAACGAGATATCCGAAAAGGCCAATGACAATAGAAGGCAATGAAGAAAGCGTCTCGACGCACATCCGGATAAAACGAGTCAGCTTCCCATCTTTTGCATATTCCGCAAGATAAATCCCCGCAAATATGCCGATAGGGACACTGATTAAAAGAGACAAAAACACCAAATAGATTGTATTAAAAAATTGATTTCCAATTCCCTCTGCCGTAAAAGAAAGCAAACTGCTGTCAAAATTCGAAAAGCCCGAAATCAACACATCCAGTAAAAAAGCGGCCAGCAAAAGCAGGAAGAAGCCCGCTACCACATAAAACAGTCCGGTCATAAGTCGATCTGTTGTGCGGCATTTTCGGCTAAAACGATCCAATTCGTTTTTTGAATTATTGTGCATTGATTTTCTCCTTTCTGCTTGAAATCAAATGAATCAGAAAAATAAAGAGCAGAGAAATCAGGAAAAGCAGCAGCGCCATTGTCCAAAGTGCCGTATTATATTCTCCGCCCTCAGCAGCACCTCCCATATTAGAAGCGATTGTCGCGGTAAGGTTTGAAGTCGGTGAAAAAATCGATTTTGGAAAAGCTTTCATTTGGCCGATCACCATCGCAACTGCAAGAGCTTCTCCAAAGGCGCGTGCAAGGCCGAGAATAATTCCTGTCAGGATTCCGGACCGTGCATTGGGGACGACAATTCGATAAATGGTCTGCCAGCGTGTGGAACCCATCCCATAGGCCGCTTCCCGATAACTGTCCGGGACGCTTTGAATTGCATCGGCTGCCACTGTTGTAATGGATGGAAAAATCATCACTGCCAAAACGATTGCAGAAGCAAGGACGCCATATCCCATTGGCTGATGAAAAACCGTTCGAATTGTTGGGACTAAGACGGAAAGTCCGACCCATCCATAAACGACAGATGGAATTCCGACAAAGATTTCAATGGCCGGTCGAAAAAAATTTTTCCCAAAATCCGGCGCAATTTCGGTAATAAAAATTGCAGAGACTAAGCTAAAGGGGACCGCAATCACCAGCGCCAGTCCACAGGTAGCAAGTGAACCAACAATAAAGATTGCAGCACCGACGTGACCGCCTCCTATAAAATCATCCATCGGACTCCAGTTTGAGGAAAAAAGAAACTCACTAACCGAATGTTGATATTGGACAAAGGTTCCTATTCCCTTTGCAGAAAGAAAAATTCCGATTGCAAAGGTTACTGCAATCATAAAAACGCCGAAAATAGTTACAACGGTTCGCCCTGCATATTCCTTTCGGATATGCCCCGAAATTCTTTTATTCATAAAGCACTCCATTTTATATGTGAAAAGTTCAGACGAACAAATTTTCCGTCTGAACTTTCCGATTCCAATTTGTTTAAAAGCACAAATTTTTATTTTGAAAAGCCTTATTTAGCTGCAGCATCACGGCTGGAGGTAACCGATGAATCCATTTTAGCAGTAATACCATAACCAAGTTGTTCCATCTTCTGGCCGTACTCATCCGAGCAAATAAAGTCGAGATATTCTTTTACTGCACCGGTAGCTTCCCCTTTGGTATACATGTGCTCATATCCCCAAACCGGATATTTTCCGTTATAAGTGTTTTCCAAAGTTGGTGCAGCTCCGTCGATTGCAACCGCTGTTACCTGATTTGCATTGTCTCCAACTAAATAGCTCAGTGCCACATATCCGATGGCCCCTTTATTTTCTTCCACCGATTTCATAAGAGTACCGGAATTATCGGTTTCAAGTGCAGCATTGCTGGCTTCCTGATTGCCATTTAGTGCATATTGCGTAAATAAAGCTCTCGTTCCGGAGGTAGTCGGACGGGTCACCAGCACGATCGCTTCATCTGGGCCGCCAACGTCTTTCCAGTTGGTGATTTGAGCGGTAAAAATAGAAATCAACTGTTCTTTTGTCAAGTTTGTAATTCCGACATCCTTGTTAACAATCGGCGCCATTGTAACAACGCAGACTTTATGATCCACCAATTCTTTCGCCTGATCAGCCGTTAATTTCGACGCGGCTTCAACATCGGAATTTCCGATGTTGACGGATCCATCAGAAACCTGCTTTAATCCGTCTCCGGAGCCTCCGGCATTCAGGGTAATTGAAACATTTGGATATTTCCCTTTGAATGCCTTTGCAGCATCCTGTGCCAACGGCAAAAGGGCGCTTGATCCAGATCCTGTAATGGTTCCGCTAATATCCGCCGCTCCTGATTTTGACGCTGTAGTGCTTGCTGCTCCAGAAGCTGTACTGCTTCCCGATGCAGTGTTTTGACCGCATCCAGCTAAAGTAGAAGATACCAGTAAAACCGATAATATAAAGCCAACCATTTTTTTCATAATCGCTTTGTCTCCTCGTTTTTTTATTTTATTATTTTCCTTTTGTACGATGCTATTCTATCGATACAATGTTAAAACGAAGTTAAATGTAATTTAGAACTCTTTAAAAAGCAAAAAAACTCCGGCAGCTATAAAAAGCTGTCGGAGTTTTTTAATCAATGAGAATTTATTTCATGGTTTCAAAATTAGTACATTCCGCCGCCCATTTCAGGTGCAGCCGGAGCAGCTGCCGGAGCAGGCTCTTTCTTATCAGCAACCAAAGACTCGGTTGTCAGAACAGTCATTGCAACAGAAGCAGCATTCTGCAGAGCAGAACGGGTAACCTTTGTCGGGTCAACGACACCAAAAGTAATCATATCGCCATATTCGCCGGTCAAAGCATTATATCCATAACCGGTCTTATTCTCACGGCGAATATTTTCAACGATAACGGAGCCTTCTACTCCTGCATTCGTTGCGATCTGACGAATCGGCTCTTCCAAAGCTTTGAGGACAATAGAAACACCGGTCTTCTCGTCTCCCTGTGTCTTCTTGAGCAGTTTTTCGACTTCCGGAATTGCATTGATCAGAGCAACACCGCCGCCTGCGACGATGCCCTCTTCCACAGCTGCTTTGGTAGCGGCCAGAGCATCTTCAATGCGGAGTTTCTTTTCCTTCATTTCAATTTCGGTAGCAGCACCAACCTTGATTACTGCAACGCCGCCAGCTAATTTTGCGAGGCGCTCCTGCAGCTTCTCACGGTCGAAGTCTGAAGTTGTCTTTTCAATCTGAGCACGGATCTGATCAACGCGAGCTTTAATCTCTGCACTGTCGCCGTTGCCGCCAACAATAATTGTATTCTCTTTGTCGACTTTCACCTGACGGGCACGACCCAGCATAGAGAGATCAACATCTTTAAAGTCAACGCCCAAATCACTGGAGATCACTTTGCCACCGGTCAACGTTGCAATATCCTGCAGCATTTCCTTGCGGCGATCGCCAAAGCCTGGGGCCTTAACGGCACAGCAGTTTAAAGTGCCGCGCAGTTTATTAAGAAGCAGGTTCGTCAGAGCATCGCCCTCAACATCATCCGCAATAATCAGGAATTTCTTGCCGGTATTAACGACTTTCTCAAGCAACGGCAGAATCTCCTGGAAAGAAGAAACCTTCTTGTCGGTAATGATCAAATAAGGATCATCCAAATCAGCTACCATCTTGTCGGTATCGGTGACAAGATAAGGAGAAACATAGCCGCGGTCAAACATCATGCCTTCTACAACTTCGCTGTAGGTTTCGGCAGTCTTGCTCTCTTCGACTGTGATGACTCCATCATTTGTAACCTTTTCCATAGCTTCGGCAATCAGTTTGCCAACTTGCTCATTACTGGAAGAAACCGTTGCAACACGGGCGATATCGGCGCTGCCGTCAACCTTTTTGCTGTTTTTCTTAACAGCGGCAACTGCCGTATCAACTGCGGTCTGCATTCCCTTACGAATGACCATTGGATTGGCTCCTGCGGTTACGTTCTTCATGCCCTCACGAATCAGCGCTTGTGCAAGCAGCGTTGCAGTGGTGGTACCATCGCCTGCAACATCATTTGTCTTTGTAGCAACTTCCTTAACGAGCTGAGCACCCATATTCTCATAAGGATCGTCCAACTCGATCTCCTTGGCAATTGTTACACCATCATTGGTGATAAGCGGTGCGCCGAATTTTTTATCCAGCACAACGTTGCGGCCCTTGGGGCCTAATGTAATTTTTACCGTATCGGACAACTGATCAATGCCGCGCATTAAAGCTTTGCGGGCATCTTCTCCATAAATAATCTGTTTTGCCATTCTTGATTCCTCCAATTATGATCAGATGAATTATTTTACTACAGCTAAAATATCAGACTGACGAACAATGGTATATTCCTGTCCATCCAGTTTGATCTCAGTTCCGGAGTATTTGCTGGTGATCACACGGTCACCGACCTTAACTGTCATTTTAACTTCTTTTCCATCGACAACGCCACCAGGACCAACTGAAATTACATCGGCAATCTGGGGTTTCTCTTTTGCGGAACCAGAGAGAATAATTCCACTCTTTGTGGTCTCCTCTGCTTCTTCCATTTTGATAAGCACGCGGTCAGACAAAGGTTGAATCGTCATGACACAAAGCCTCCTTTAAAAATAAAGCATAGATTACTGTTTTTAGCACTCTTTATCCTTGAGTGCTAAACTTATTGTAACGGCTTGTGTCGAAAAAATCAAGGGGTTTTTCACAGAAATTTTCGATTTCATAAATTATTTACAATTAACGAATTTTCCCAGCCGCAAAAAAGAGCAGCAGAAAATTTTCTGCTGCTCTTTTTATTATAAAAGTGTTTTCTGAAGCCGTACCCCGTATGCGAAAAAAGGCTTGTCCAAGTACTTTGTCTGATCAACTTGATATCCATTTTTTTGATAAAAAGCGACGGCCGACGTATTTTTCTGAAACGCCCAAATTACGATCTCCCGAAAGCCTTCTTTTTGGGCCTGTGCTTCTGCAAAGCGAATCAAATCCGAACCAATTCTCTGCCGCTGAAACGCTTTTT
Source organism: Caproicibacterium sp. BJN0003 (assembly GCF_026314295.1). Lineage (NCBI taxonomy): Bacteria > Bacillati > Bacillota > Clostridia > Eubacteriales > Oscillospiraceae > Caproicibacterium > Caproicibacterium sp. BJN0003. The sequence goes on along the minus strand of NZ_CP111108.1, from coordinate 587,642 downwards.
TCAAATAAATGCGCCAAACTTCGAAAGAACCTTTTTTATCAGGATCTTCCGATGGGCCAATGGACAATAAAGCAACCACTTGGTGATCTTGCTCATAGATATAATTTTCCAGCCTGCCGGAAAGAAAGTCTTTCTTCAATCTTTCTTTTCTGTCGGCGCATCCCTTTTCCCCAAGCAGTTCTTTGTTTATATAATCTGCATAAACAGATTTCCAATTATCATTGACGATATCGCAAACAATATCCATATCCTTACTTTGCAGTGGACGAATCATTTTCTCCCTCCAAAACACGTATCTTAAAGCCTACTACCCTCTTTTAAAAATTTGAAAATGATTCTTCCTTTGGTGTCCGAAAATACTGATAGTATTGGCACTTAATCATTCCATTATAAAGTTTACGGCGGCGGTCCGCTTTACGTCCAAAGCATTCTTCAAACGTCTCATCAGGAGAAATGATTCCATAACTCCACCCATGTTTTGGAACAAAAGCCTTTCCCATCGTGCGGTAAAGTTCTTCTGCCTGATCAAGATCGAGCAGACGCTCTCCATAAGGCGGATTGCAAATGACACATCCAAAATCCCCCAGCGGCTGAAAATCATGCAAGTCCCGACTTTCCACATGAACATGACCGATCACGCCGGCTTTTTTTGCATTGTCCAATGCAAGATCTACCGCCGCTTTGTCAATATCAAAGCCGTGTGCCTCAAAAGCTGCATCCCGCAATACCAGCGAGCGGGCACGATCGCGTTCCTCCTGCCAAAGTTTTCCATCTATATTTTTCCAATGTTCAGCGGAAAAACGCCGCTGCATCCCCGGAGCAATATTCATTGCATACATAGCAGCCTCAATTAAAATCGTACCGGAGCCGCAGCAGGGATCAATAAAATTCGCATCCGAATGGACTCGGCTCAAATCGACCATTGCAGCAGCTAAAGTCTCTTTAATGGGCGCTTCTGCCGCATTCTGACGATAACCGCGCTTATGAAGTCCTGCTCCGCTGGTATCAATCATCAAGCTGATCTGATCTTTCATCAGCAAAAACTGGATCTGGTAAAGAGTTCCTGTCTCGTGGAACCAATCCACCCGATATTTTGATTTCAGCCGTTCCACGATCGCCTTTTTTATAATTTTCTGGCAGCTCGGCAAACTACTGAGTTGGCTCGAAAGGATTCTCCCTTTTACCGGAAACGCATCCTCTTTTCCGATCCACCGTTCCCACGGCAAAGCTTTCACTCCTTCAAAAAGCTGATCGAAAGTCTTTGAAGGAAATGTTCCCATCAATACCTGTACCCGCTCGCTATATCTGGAATTCAAGTTTGCACGAACAAGGCTTCTTTCATCTCCTGAAAAAATCACCTTTCCGTTTTGGGGACGAACATTCTGCATTTCCATTCTGCGCAGCTCGTTTGCCACCAGCCCTTCTACCCCTAAAATGCAGGGACAGCACAATTCAAATTGTTCCATAAAACCTCCATTGATAAAAATTCAGAAAAAGGCAGGGACGCTGACAAAAGAGCGCCCCTGCCGGACATAAACTCAGCTTTTATTCGCCGTTCGGCTCCAAAAAGCCGTAATTTCCGTCGCGGCGTTTATAAACGACATTGACCTCTCCCGTGTGTTCATTGCGGAACATAAAGAACTGATGTCCCAACATGTTCATCTGGAGGATCGCTTCTTCTACAGAAAGGGGCTTTACAAAGAAGTGTTTACTGCGCACAACTTTATATTCCTCTTCTTTATCAGTTTTCTCTTGTGGTGCATAATCGGCAATATATTGATCAATAGCCGCCGTATGAACCGCTTTGTCCAATTTCGATTTGTTCTTGCGGATCTGACGCCCCAAAGCGCTGATTACCTGATCCAGAGCATCATTCATTTCCTGCTCTGTATCTTCAGCACGATAAAAGATTCCGCGGTTTTGAATCGTAATTTCCACAGTCTGACGGTTCTTCTCTAAAGTGACCACTACTTTTGCCTGCGCATCTTCATCAAAAATGCGGTTAAATCGACTTAGTTTCTTAGTCGCAAGCTCTTTAAAATTATCGCGAAGATTAACCTTTCGTCCAATAATGGTGACTTTCATTCAGAACATCTCCTTTATCTTTTCAGCGAAAACGCTTTGCGTTTTCTTGGTTATAATATAGCATATATGCCAAAATAATAAAAGTGATTTTCTCGTATTTGTGAAAAATTAATAATTTTTTAAAAATTACAAAGTACAGCTGGCATGGCGGGTCACATGGCAGCCCATATTGACTGCCATCGGAAGACCAGCAATGTGAGTTGGAAACTGCTCAATCGCAACCGCCAGCGCCGTTACTTTTCCACCGAAACCCTGCGGCCCAATATTGAGTTCATTGATTTTTCCAAGTATTTTTTCTTCCAGAGAAGCATAATATGGATCTTTGTTCTTTTCGGAAACCGGGCGACAGAGTGCCTGCTTTGCAAGAAGTGCACACTTTTCGAAATCGCCTCCAATGCCGATGCCGACCACTACCGGAGGGCAAGGATTGCTTCCTGCCGCTTTTACGCTGTCCACTGCAAACTGAACCAAATCATCTTCTGTTGCAGACGGAAAAAACATTTTGATCCGGCTCATGTTTTCGCTTCCAAATCCCTTTGGTGCCACTGTCAATTTGATTTTATCTCCCGGCACCAAACGAGTATGCAGAATTGCAGGAGTGTTATCGTTGGTATTCCCTCTGCGAATCGGGTCTTTCACAACGGAACAGCGAAGAAGCCCCTCTACATATCCTTTGCGCACACCGGCATTGATGGCTTCTTCAAAATCGCCATTTAAATGAACTTCCTGCCCGACCTCTGCAAAGATGACCGCCATCCCGGTATCCTGGCACACCGGAACTCCGAATTCTCTTGCAGCATCCATATTACTGCATAGATCGCACAAAATGCTCTTTCCCATCGGAGAAGTCTCCACGCCACATTTTGTCCGAATCAGCTTTTCCAGATCTTTCGGAAGCTCCCGGTTTGCTTCTATGCAAAGTCTTGCCACGGTATCTGTAATTTGTGCTGTATCAACTTCTCTCATATTATCGGTCTCCTTTTTTTAATTTATTGTTCTGAATCCGAATTTTCATTAAAATGTTCAAAAATAATTTTTCCTCCAGCAACCACCGCCGCTGGTTTTTCATATCCGGAAAGCGGGTCGCCAAAAAAGAAAACAAGATCAGCATCTTTTCCGGGAAGAAGACTTCCCACACGGTCTGAAATTCCACAGATTTCTGCAGGCGTAAGCGTAATAGCACGCAATGCGCCTTCACGACTCATTCCCTCCCGCATCGCAAGGCCTGCACACATCGTCAGATACTGTAACGGAATCACCGGGTGATCTGTTACGATTGCCGTCGGGACCCCAAATTTTTCAAGAATTCCGGGATTTGCCGGCGTTTGATCGTGCAGTTCCGGTTTGCTGCGATCTGTAAAAAATGGTCCGGAAAGAATGCGGGCTTTCTTTTTCCGAAGCGCCTTTGCAATCTCATAGCCTTCCGTTCCGTGAATGATCACATAATCCAGATGAAATTCCTCTGCAATCCGAATCGCGGTAAAAATATCATCGGCGCGATGCGCATGAAAATGCACTTGGATCTTCCTTTGCAGCGCTGGAATCAGCGCTTCCGATTTGATATCAAATTCCGGTGGATCGACATCTTCATCTTTTTCACTTCTTTTAAGGTCGCTCAAATATCTTTGTGCCTTAAAAAGTTCTTCCCGTATTAAGGCCGCTGTTGCCATACGGGTAGAAGGAGTGCGATCTTTTCCATGATAAACGGTTTTCGGATTTTCTCCCAGTGCCATTTTGATTGCCAACGGTGCCTTTACGATCATCTCATCAATACAGTCTCCATATGTTTTTAAAGCTGCCATCTGACCGCCGATCGGATTTGCACTGCCCGGGCCGGTCACCACCGTTGTGATACCGGCTTCCAACGCATCCGTAAAGCAGCGGTCCCGCGGATTTACGGCATCGATCGCACGCAGCTGAGGCGTAACCGGATCGGTCTCTTCGTTGCCGTCGTCCCCTTCAAAAGTGAGCGCATCTTCCCACATTCCAAGATGGGTATGAGCGTCTACAAATCCGGGATAAACTTTTGCACCTTTGCAGTCTACAACTCGACCGCATCCGGAAGGCGCCGGCATTTCCCCTATTTTTTCGATTCGAGGGCCTTTTGTTTCGATCCAACCATCCGAAATGACCGGCCCCTCCATCGGATAAAGTTCACAATGAATAAAGAGCATAATTCCTCCTGCAAAAAAATCGGGACTGCCTCCGGGCAATCCCGATGAAAGGCAGAAAGAAAAGCAAAAATCCACTTTCTGCAAAGCTTTCCGCCTATTCTTATTATGATTTAGAGCCACCGCGGTGCGAGAATCCTCCTCCGCCTCCGCGTTTGTTTTCAGTAACCCGTTTAAGATCTGAAATTTTCTCATCGCTCGTCTGTTTAAAATGAGACATCATATCTTCAAAGGAAGCAGACTCCGGAGCCGACCTTGGCTGCCATTCAAAATTGCCGGGACGGCCGGCGCTCTGCATAGAAATATGCGGGCGCTGCGGACGAGGCGGACGTGACTGTCTCGGGCGCCCAGCGCCTTGACCTTCGCGTCCCTGCTGAGGAGCCATCAGTCTCTTCATAGAAAGGCTGATCTTTCCCTCTTCTGTGATATTGAGCACTTTTACCTTTACGGTCTGCCCTTCAGAAACAAATTCGTGGATATCCTGTACAAAAGTCGGTGCAATTTCAGAAATATGCACCATTCCAGTGTGCCCTTCGGGTAATTCTACAAATGCACCAAATTTCGTGATCCCTGTAACTTTGCCTTCCAGGACCGCTCCTACCTCAAGCTGCATAAATTGTCCGTTTCCTCCTCAAAAATTTGTCTGATATCTGATAACATGATCATGGTTCGCCGCCCATGCACACAAAAATCCGTTCTCCGGGTTTTGCAAGGCTTAGGCTTTCTCTGGCAACTCGCTCTACATAATCATCGCTCTGGCTGGAAGTGCTGAGGTCATGGCGAATTTCATCATTCACAATCTCCTGCACCTGCACCTGATGATTCAGTTGGTCGAGTTCCTGTTTTCGTTCTCTGATCTGTACCTGCTGATTCGTAACTGCCACCACCACATAAACCGCAAAAGCAAAGAGGGCAAGCCTGAGCAGGATACTTTTTCGGTTTTTAATTTTCTTTTTGGGTGGTACTTCCTGCATATGGCCCTGTCCTCCTTTTCTTTTTAAGTCCTTATTATGGATAGTTTTATTATACACTATTTTATGCTTTGGTTTCAAGGTGTTTTTTACGGAGAACGCTAATTTCGCACGAATCTTTCCGAAAAAGGAAGAAACAATTTCAATTTTTCTCCCTAAAAATTCGATTAATTTTTTAATTGGAACAAAAATCAGTTTTTTAAGGATCGATAAAATCCCCAAAAAGATTTTGCGCAGCCATTTTCCAATTGTTCGGTGAAGGATCCAAAAGGAGATAGCAGCACTGATCAAATGGAAAAAGCGCAGTTCTCCATAATTGACAGCCAACTCCCAAAGCATCATCAAAGGTGCCAGCAAAGCTAAAAAGGCAGACTCTAAGACGGTCCTAAAAAGTCGCTTTGCATGCACAAAAATAAAAACGGCCTGTAAAAGTTCCCAAAAAGGAACCACAATTGCCCCCAAAATGAAAAAAGCGCCGGCTCCCCAGATCAGCTGGGACAAAGGCGTATCCATCAGCGGAACAGGCGGGCAAAGAATCCACCCTGATCTTCCCGCCCGGCAACATAGGTCATCGAAACAACTTCGCCTTCAACTGAAAGCTTTCCCGTATCCATATTCAGCTCGCTGATTTTTAATTTTTGGCCTTTAATTACCAGCTGCCCATAATCGGTATAAGCAATCACAGTCTCTTCATCAAAACTATCTACCCGTGCAACGCCGGTGGCTTTTATCATATGTCGGTTTTCCAGAGTGAGGCTATGAGGTGTTTTTCCATTCTTTTCTGGTTCAGTCATCGTTTTTCCCTCCTCGTGCAATTCTATGCACAGAAAAAAACGATTATCCCATTTGCCTTTATTCTTTCATGAAAAGCCATTAATTATTTCTAAAAATATTCTGTTTCTCGTTAAATTTCAATTAAATATTCTATTTTATTTTGAAGTATGATATTATCAAATTAGTAATTTTTGGAAGAAAAATACAAAATGGAATTTTTAGTGCGTCATTAAAAAATCTTGCCGGAAATTTCCCCAATAATACACATAAAAAAGGCCTGCAGCAAAATGCTGCAGGCAATGAAGAATCAATTTTCATCCGATATGGTCTTCAATATACTTGACCAAATCACCGACAGTTTTGAGATTTTCTACTTCTTCATCCGGAATTTCCAGTTCGAATTCATCCTCGATGCTCATCAGCAAATCAACGACGTCCAACGAATCCGCGCCTAAATCATCCGCAATGTTTGTCTCGGCGGTAATGCTGTTTTCGTCTTCTACATCGAACTGCTCCGCGAGGATTGCTTTGACTTTCTCCAATACCATAAAATTTATCCCTCCTTTGCAGAATTTTCAAAAGGTATTTTCTCAAGTAGACAAAACACTGCACTATGCGGTATAATATCCACAACACCCGCTAGTTAAAAAGCGGTAATGAAAAATAATCTATCAACAATACTATTAGGGAATTCGGTCTTTGTCAATGTTTTTTTTGGATTTTTCATAAAATAATAACCGGATTTTTTTGGAGGAACTTTATGGGCAAAAAAAGCTTTGCCGTTATCGGCTATCCAATTGGCCATACCATGTCGCCGTTTCTTCATAACCGTCTGATGAAATTAAGCGGTATAGAAGGCACATACACAACAATGGAGATCCCACCGGAACAACTGTTGGATTCTCTGCCTCGTCTGCGGAGCCTGGATGGATTCAATGTGACGATCCCCCATAAGCAATCGATTTTGCCGCTGCTCTATCAGGCCGATGAAAAAGCAAAAGCTTTCGGCAGCGTCAACACGGTTGAAAATCATAATGGTCGATTGATCGGTCATACCACTGATGGGGATGGTTTTCTTCATACAATTGAGGACGCCGGCTTTTCTTTGCAGGGACATTGTCTGATCCTCGGAAACGGTGGTGTTGCGCAGGTATTTATCAACGAAATTCTGCGCAAAAGTAAAAGCCCTCATATGACGATTGCTTTACATCGCCATCAGAATGAGCTGCCGCTCGACGACAGCAATGCTGTTTTCTCTTTCCATCAACGCTGCGACCGGATTGCGGAAACTTTAAGCGAAACTTGCCGGAAAATTGGCAAAGAAAATGCCGTAATCGATCTCTGTTCATTTGAAGAGCTGGAGGGAATGGTAAAATCAGGGCAAAATTTTGACCTCCTGATTAATGCTACCAGCGTTGGAATGTATCCTCACCTTGCAGACTGTCCTGTCAGTGAACTGGTTGTGTGTGCCTGTAATACTGTCTTTGATGCAATCTACAATCCGCTTACCACCCAACTTCTGCATCTAGCCAAAAAGAATGGAATTCCTGCCATCGGCGGAATGGGCATGCTGGTATGGCAAGCTGCTGCCGCACAAAAGATTTGGACCGGAAAAACATTTTTGCCAGAACAGGTTACCCCCATTATCGAAGACGCTCAAAATGCTATGCAGCGCCGTTTTGGGAATATTATTCTCTGCGGCTTTATGGGCTGCGGAAAAACCACGGTAGGTGCAATTGTCTCTAACGCATTAAATCGGGAATTTATCGATATAGATTCTTATATTCAAAAGCAATCCGGAAAAACCATCTCAGAAATTTTCGCACAGGACGGTGAAAAAGCATTTCGAGAAATGGAAACCAAAGCCGTTGAAACTCTTTCCCGCAAAGAAGGCCTCGTCATCGCTGCCGGTGGAGGATGCCTACTCAATCCCAAAAATACAGAACTTTTTAGAGAAACCGGCATTACAATTCTGCTGGATGCGCCGCTTGCACTCATCGAACAACGCTTAAAAGATGATCACAGCAGACCGCTTTTGGAATGTGAAAATCGAGAAGAAGCAATGCGCATTCTTTATGAAAAACGCCAGCCGATTTATGAGGAAGCTGCCGATTATGTGGTTCCTGTCAAAAACACCAGCGAAGAAGCTGCATGTTTGATTATGGAACTTCTTCATGCCGACTAAGTTTTGCTTTTTCACTTTTAATCAATAAAGTGCTTGACAGATCCCTTCAAAGTGAAGTATGATAGGCTTAATCAAACAAAAAGGAGCTTTTCCATGACTGCTCAACTACTTTCCGCACGATTTACAGGTTTTGATTTCCTTCGCTATTTTATGGCGCAGGCTGATTTCTTATACTGTAAAATTCGTGGTAAGTTCCTCTGCAGATAAAAGTTCTGTTGATTCAGAACATTGGAATGGTGAAAAAGGCGGAGCTGAAACGATCAGCTTTGCCTTTTATTTTTTTAAATGAGATAAAGGGGTTCAGAATATGATTATCGTTTTAAAGTCGGAGTGTTCCAAGGAACAAATCGAAGCATTCACCAAGGAATTAGTACAGAAATATCATGTTCAGGTGAATACATGGGTCGGCACACAGAGCACCGTATTGGGTCTCTTAGGAGATACCAGTGCAATCGATATTGACTATATTGCGGCTCAGGAATTTGTCGAAAATGTCAAACGAGTTCAAGAGCCTTATAAAAAAGCAAATCGCAAATTTCACCCGGACGATACCGTAATTCGGCTTCCCGGAGGACAACAGATCGGCGGCGGTACTTTCTCGATGATCGCCGGTCCCTGCAGCGTAGAAAGTGAATCACAAATTACCGAAGTTTCTAAACGCGTTAAAAAAGCCGGAGCACAATTTTTGCGCGGCGGTGCCTTTAAGCCTCGCACCAGTCCCTATTCTTTTCAGGGGCTCAAAGCAGAGGGGCTGGAACTTTTGAAAAAGGCAAAAAATGTTACCGGAATGCCGATCGTAACAGAAATTATGAGCCCGGCTCATATTGAATTGTTTCTCAACGAAGGCGTTGATATCATTCAAGTCGGCGCACGAAATATGCAGAATTTCGAGCTTTTAAAAGAGCTCGGTCATATTAAAAAACCGATTCTTTTAAAGCGCGGTCTTTCCAGCACCATCGAAGAACTTTTGATGAGCGCAGAATACATTATGGCCGGCGGAAACGATCAGGTCATCCTCTGTGAGCGTGGGATTCGCACCTATGAGACCTATACGCGCAACACATTAGATATTTCCGCCGTCCCGATTTTAAAGCGTCTCTCTCATCTGCCTGTGATCGTAGATCCCAGTCATGCCAGTGGAATCTCATGGCTGGTAGAACCGCTCTCTATGGCAGCGATTGCAGCCGGAGCAGACGGATTGATTATCGAGGTGCACAACAATCCTGCAAAAGCGCTTTCAGATGGTGCTCAAAGTCTGACTCCAGATCAATTCGACAAAATTTCCGACAAAATTAAAAAGACAGCAGAATTTTTCGGCAAGGAAGTGCGATAACCATTGAAGCAGAAAAAGCGAATTGTAATTGTAGGTTTAGGGCTGATCGGCGGAAGCCTTGCTCGTGCGTTTTCCGAATATACAGACAGCCTCGTTACCGGATTTGACAGTGATCCTGCCGTTCTGGAAGAAGCCCTCTCTATCGGGGCCATTCAAAAAGAAGCCGATTTAGCCGATTTAAAATCGGCAGATTTGACCTATCTATGCCTTTATCCCGGTTCTGATATTGAATTTGTAAAATCCCATCTGCATGCCTTTAATCCGGATGGAATTGTCACAGACGTCTGCGGAATCAAAACTGCGGTCTGTGCCAAACTGAAAGAACTTTCTCAACTTGGTGGATTCACCTACTGTGGCAGCCATCCGATGGCTGGAACAGAAAAACATGGATTTTCGGCTTCGCAGGCTGATCTGTTCCGTGGTGCAAGCTATCTGATCGTTCCCTGCGGTGCTCCCCAAAGTGCTGTTGAAATTTTAAAAGAAACCGCTTATGAACTTGGCTTTGGCCGCGCCATCATTACAACACCGGAACACCACGACGCAATGATCGCTTTTACGAGTCAGATTCCGCATGCCTTGGCCTGCGCCTATGTGATGAGTCCTTACTGCCCACAGCACCGAGGCTTTTCAGCCGGCAGTTACCGAGACGTTTCCAGAGTCGCCAATATCAACGAAGTGCTCTGGTCCGAACTGTTTTTGGATAATGCAGGACCGCTTCAAACCGAACTCAATACACTGATCCGCAATCTCAGTGCAATTCGGGATGCGATTGCCGCCAAAGATCAACCAAAACTGGAATCTCTTCTTCGGCAAGGTCGTTTAGTAAAGGAGAAATTGGGAGAATGATTTTACAGATACAGGTTGGACATCCTTATGAAATTCAAATCGAGCCGGGGTGTATCAAGGGACTTGGCAAACGCGCTGCCCAACTTTTCCCGAAAGCTGCTCGCTGCTGTGTTATCGGAGACAGCCATACATTGCCCCTCTATGGAAAAACAGCAGAAGAAAGCTTAAAAACAGCCGGGTTTTCTGTTTCTACCGTTTCTTTTGAAGCCGGAGAAGCACGAAAAACGCTCACAACAATTTCATCTTTTTACGATGCTTTTTGTGAAGCACATTTGACCCGTACCGACTTTGTCGTCGCATTGGGAGGCGGAGTCACCGGAGATATGGCCGGATTTGCGGCTGCCAGCTTTTTAAGGGGAATCCCGTTTATTCAGGTTCCCACCAGTTTGCTTTCACAGATTGATTCCTCTGTCGGTGGAAAGACAGGCGTTGATCTTCCGCAGGGCAAAAATATGGTTGGTGCATTTCATCAGCCCTCCTTTGTTCTGATTGATCCTAATACATTAAAAACGCTTCCTGATCAATTTTTTTCGGATGGCATGGGAGAAGCTATTAAATATGGATGTATCAAGAGCCGCGTCTTGTTTGACTTTTTAAAAGAAAATCATATCGATTCTCTGCGGCAAAGTTCCGAAAAGCTCTGCGATCTGATTCGTCAGTGCATCGAAATTAAACGTGCCGTTGTGGAACGGGATGAGTTCGACACCGGTGAACGAATGATGCTCAACTTTGGACATACCTTTGGCCACGCACTGGAACGGCTGCAAAGCTACGGTGGTCTTACTCATGGTGCCGCTGTTGGAATCGGCTGTGTGATCGCCGCTAAGATTGGAGAAGGACTGGGCGTTACTCCTACCGGAACCCATACTGAAATTGCAGAATTGCTGCAGAAGTACGCACTTCCCACTTCTTTTACAGAATCCATTGACGACTTGATTGCTGCCACCGGAAACGATAAAAAAAGTACTGCAGACAGTATCAATCTCGTTCTTCTGCATCAAATCGGCGATGCTTTTCTTCGCAAAACTCCGCGCTCAGAATTGCCAAAGCTGTGCGAGGTGTTAAGATGAGCTCTGCTGTTATTTCTCCAGGGAGCCTCTCTGGAAAGCTTTCTGTTCCACCCAGCAAAAGTGCTGCCCACCGTGCAATTATTTGTGCAGCGCTTTCCCAAGGAGAAAGCTTTCTCTCTCCGGTTGCAGACAGCAAGGATATCGAAGCAACAATCCGTGCTATCTCGGTATTGGGCGCGCATGTTGCGCTGCAAGAAGACCTTTTGCGTGTCTCCGGGCTAAAAAAAGATTCCCTTCCATTCGGTCCCATACCGGTAGACTGCGGAGAAAGTGGCTCCACCCTGCGGTTTTTAATTCCGATTTTCGGTGTTCTGGGGATTCCGGCGCTTTTTACAGGCCATGGGCGCCTTCCGCAAAGGCCGATTGGCTGTTATCTTGACTGCCTACCTGCACATAGCCTTACCTGCGATACAAAAGGTGGTCTTCCATTAGCAATCTCCGGAAAGCTTACCTGCGGCACTTTCTCTTTACCCGGAAACGTCAGCAGTCAGTTTATAACAGGCCTTCTGCTCGCTTTGCCGCTGTTAAAAGGAAACAGTGAAATTGTTTTGACAACGCCGCTGCAAAGTACCGCATATGTGGAAATGACGATCGAAACCATGGTTTCCTTTGGCGTCACGGTCATTCCCACCGAAACCGGGTGGCAGATTCCAGGAGGGCAAGCCTATCATGCCTGCCGGTTCTCTGTCGAACGCGACTGGAGTCAAGCCGCATTTTTTCTCGCAGCATCAGCTCTCGGCAGCGATCTTTCTTTTTTAGGTCTTTCAAAAGACTCTGCTCAGGGAGACCGCGCCGCCTTGGAATTATTTCGAAAATTTGGCGCACAAATAAACTGGCAAAAAGATGGATCTCTTCATGCAAAAGCCGGCACGCTTTCTGGTATTGAGATCGACGCAGGTGAAATTCCGGATCTTGTTCCGGCGCTTGCCGTGTGTGCCGCCCTCAGTCCGGGAAGGACAGTAATATCGAATGCCCAACGGCTACGAATCAAGGAAAGCGACCGTCTAAAAGCAATTCACGACGGGCTTAGTGCTTTAGGTGCCCATATTATAGAAAAGCCGGACGGGCTGATTATCAATGGAATCTCGGCTTTTCATGGTGGAGAAGTGGATGGCTTCCATGATCATCGAATCGTGATGGCGCTTTCGATTGCTGCTCTCTCTGCCGAGAGTCCGGTAACCATTCACGGTGCAGAAGCTATTCAAAAAAGCTATCCGAATTTTTTTGAAGATTTTAAACGATTAGGGGGAAACGTCCATGTCATCATGGGGTGAACGTGTAAAACTAACAATCTTTGGAGAAAGTCATGGTCCTATGATTGGTATGGTGTTAGAGGGCCTTCCCGCGGGAGAAATGATTGATTTAGAGGCAGTAAAAAAGCAGATGGCGCGCAGAGCTCCCGGGAATGACCCAACTGCTACTGCCCGCAAAGAGAGCGATACACCGATCATCGTTTCCGGCATTTGCAATCAAATCACAACCGGAGCACCTCTCTGTGCCGTCATCGAAAACAGCAATCAACATTCTGGAGATTATGAATCTCTTAAAAATATTCCGCGCCCCGGTCATGCCGATTATGCTGCTTTTCTCCGATATCACGGCTTTTCCGATTTGAGAGGCGGCGGCCACTTTTCCGGCAGACTGACTGCGCCTCTCGTCCTTGCCGGCGCCATCTGCCGTCAAATCTTAGAACGACGCGGCATTGTAATCGGTGCACATGCCTACGCAGTTCATAATGTTTTTGACACGCCTTTCGACAGCGTCAATATTGATGCCAAAACACTTTCCGCACTGAATACCGCTTTCTTTTCCGTTATTGATTCAAAAGCACAGGAAAAAATGCGGCAGAAAATTGAGGCTGCACGTCTGCAAGCGGACAGCGTCGGTGGAATCGTCGAATGCGCCTGTGTGGGAATTCCCGGTGGCTATGCAGAGGAAGGCATGTTTGGCGGTGTAGAGAGTGTTCTTTCTTCCATTTTATTTGGAATTCCCGCCTGCAAGGGTGTAGAATTTGGCGATGGATTCAAAGTCTCTTCCCTTTTAGGCAGCGAAAATAACGATTCGTATTTTTACGATGAAACAGGTTCCATCAAAACGCATACCAATCACGTCGGAGGAATTCTAGGTGGAATTACAACCGGAATGCCATTGATTTTCCGCTGTGCTTTTAAGCCGACTCCCTCCATTGCAAAAGAGCAAAATAGCGTTGATCTATCGACACACCGCAACGTAAAGCTTCAAATCAAAGGGCGTCACGATCCCTGCATCGTACCGCGGGCGATCCCTGTGGTAGAAGCCGCTGCGGCTCTTGCAATCATGAATCTCTGGAGGGACTAAAAGATGGAACTATCTGATATCAGGAAAGAAATCGATCAAATCGACGCACAGCTTTTGCCACTTTTAACAGCACGAATGGAATGTGCAAAAAAAGTTGCCGTCTATAAAAAAGAGCACCAAATTCCCGTACTCAATAGCAAGCGGGAAGAAGAAATTCTTGACCGCGTGGAAAAGGAAGCCGGAGAATACGGCGGTACTGCCCGTGTGATCTTTTCAGCAATCATGAGTCAAAGCCGCGCGCTGCAACACCAAATGCTAAGTGCCGGAAAACCACTGCGGCAGCTCTTGCAAAACGCCCGGGAAGCACCTAAGAAAAGTAATCGAATTGCCTGCCTCGGCAGCCCTGGAAGTTATAGCCATTTGGAACTATTAACCCTTTATCCAAAAGCACAGCCGGTTTTCTGTCCGAATTTTTCGTCTATCTTTTCCACGCTCGAAAAGGAAGACGCGGACCTCGCTCTGGTCCCGATCGAAAATTCTTCTGCCGGAAGTGTTCTGGAAGTATATGATCTACTCTTAAAATACCGATACTATATCATTGCTGCCGGAAAATTATGCGTCAATAATGTTTTGGCAAGTAAATCCGGATCACTTGACGGGGTAACGTCACTTTACAGCCACCCACAACCTTTGATGCAGTGCAGCACTTTTGTAGAATCCTGTGGTCTTTCAGTCAAAAAGTGCAGAAGCACAACAGAAGCTGCCGCTATGGCTGCAAAAGATCCAAATTCGGCTGCGCTCTGCGGAAAAAAAGCTGCCGAAGAGAATCAGCTCAAAATTGTTCCGCTGAAGGTACAGAACTGCAGTGCGAACCATACCCGATTTTTGGTATTGAGCCGTGAGCTTTGTCTTTCTAAAAAAGCTGATAAGATCAGTGTCTGCTTTAATCTACCCCACCGTACCGGCAGCTTAAACGGTGTTCTCTCCCGTTTTGCTGCAGCAGAAATGAATCTGACAAAGATTGAATCCCGCCCGATTATTGGAAAAGAATTCGAGTATGATTTTTATTTGGATTTTTCCGGAAATATCCACGATCCTGTTGTGTTGGAACTTTTGTGTTCTCTTTGGGATGAACTGCCGCGCTTCTCATTTTTGGGGAATTATCCGGAAAATTAACCGAACCATAAAAACAGCCTTCCGGTATCTTTTAAAGATATCAGAAGGCTGTTTTTGTTTTTAAAGATTCTTTTTTCTTCTGGCTGCCAAAGCGACCCAGCCACGTTCTTCCCGACGCTCCAAAATTTCAAACCGGTCTTTAAGACCGTCCAAAACATCCTGTTCACGCTCATCAATGATCCCACTCATCAGATAAACCGTATCCTCACAGAAAAACCGCTCCACATCTTTTGTAAGCCGCAAAATCACATCCGCCACAATGTTTGCAACTACGATCTGATAGGTTCCGGTTACTTTCTCCGTTAAATCGCCGGAAATTCCCACAAAGGAATCCGCTACTCCGTTGCGTTTTGCATTGCTCACGGCCGTCTCAACCGCCAACGGGTCAATATCAACCCCGACCGCTTTTTTTGCGCCCAAAAGGAGCGCTGCCACTCCCAAGATCCCACTTCCGCATCCAACATCAAGGACCTCGTCCCCCGGCTTCAAATAGGTCTCTAAAAGCTCCAGGCACAGTCTGGTCGTCTCATGCGTACCGGTTCCAAAAGCAAGCCCTGGCTCTAAGTGCAGCACCGTACGTCCTCCTGGGTCCTTCACTTCTTCCCAATCCGGACGAATCAAAAGTTTTTTTCCTACTGGGATGGGATGAAAATATTTTCTCCAGTTATTAATCCAGTCTTCCATCCTGCAGTTTGAAGAACCGATCTCGCTTTTAATTCCAGATGCTTTCAGCCTTTCCTGCAAAAAAGCAGTGGCTTCTGCCGGATTCTGATCCGGTTCCAAATAAATATGGATAATCGTTTTTGACCGATCTTTTTTTAAAAGTTCTTCACCAATCACATCGACATGCGTAATTTCCCATGTGCCTTCTTCCAAATCGGAATAATCTTCAATATAAATTCCATAGGGAACTACCATTTGTGCGATTGCTTCGGCTGTTTCACTGTCTTTCTGTAAAACCGTAACGGTCAGGTCTGTCCAATCCATTCTAAAACTCCTTTAATGCATTCAAATCCTTTTATTAAGTTTAACATGTTTACCCCCGTCTTTCAATATAATAAAGCGGAGGGATGTACATGAATGAACGCAAATTCTTCCAAAGCGCCGCTATCCTTACGATTACAAACGGACTTTTACGTCTGACTGATATCTGGTATCGCGGATACCTCTGTACCCATCTCGGCACAGCCGCAATGGGGCTATATCAACTGAATCTTTCTGTCTTTGTTTTAGGAGTCAGCCTTTCTGCCGCCGGGGCCTCTTTTTGTACGACTCGTATGGTAGCGGAACATGGAAACGACCGTCGAATTATTCGAAAGTGCCTCTGCTTCAGTCTTTTGATCAGCTGCAGCGCCTGTCTCTTATTTGAGCTTCTTGCACCGCTTTTTGGTCCTTTGCTTTCCGGTAGTCTTCCTCTGCGGATTCTTGCGATCGGCTTACCTTTTATCTCAGTCTGTGCCTGCCTAAAAGGCTGTTTTCTGGCAGAGGGAAAATCTGGTGTCCCAGCGGTTGCAGAAGTAGTGGAACAGGGTGCGACTATCGGACTTGGCATTCTTTTTTTGGACGATTTTTCCTCTTCTATTACCGCCGTTATGACTGCCTCCACCACAGCAGAAGCAGTCGGCTGTATTTTTATAATTTTCTGCTATCTCAAAAAAATGCCTCATCATAAAACGTGCCCCGCTCCTATCCCCTCCTTCTGTCAAATAGCCGCAATTGGATTGCCTGTTTTAGGGGGAGCGGGACTTCGCAGTTTTCTGTTTTCAGTGGAAAATCTGCTGATTCCGAGAGGACTTTCCTCTTTTTGCTCCAGAGAAGAAGCACTTTCTCAATATGGGCTAGTACAAGGGATGATGATGCCAATTTTGGTCTTTCCGTGTACTATTTTATCCTCTGCAACTCTTCTGCTCATTCCGGAGCTCGCCCGTTCCAATTCGCATGGACAGCCAAAAAGGATTCGCCGAATCACGACAAAAGCTTTTTGTCTGACCAGTTGTTTTTCATTTGTCTGCGCTGCACTGATGGCTGCTTTTTCTTCGCAGCTCTGCCAGCTGTTCTATAAAAGTCAGGATGCGGCTGTTCTTGTCCGTATTATGGTCCCTTTGATTCCGCTTCTATATCTTGACAGCGTAGTCGACGGTATGCTGAAAGGACTTAATCAGCAAAAATATTCTCTGTGCTGCAATCTTGTAGATGCCGTTTTTCGAGTTTGCTGGTGCTTTTTCCTGATCCCAATATTAGGCCTAAAAGGATACCTTTTGCTCCTCTTCTGCAGCGAACTGCTCAATAGCTCTCTAAGTATCAGTAAGCTGCTCAACACAGCCGATATTGAAATTTCTCCGCTTTGGATCCTTACTCCAGCTTCTGGAGCCGTTTTACTTTATTTTTTTCTTTCCCTATGAACTTACAAAACCAATAAAAAAGCCTTTCCAAAATTTCGGAAAGGCTTTTTTTATCGGTATCTTTTCTTTTGTGTTGTACGTAGCTGAACCAAGATCCCAAGAATCACAAGAACTGCCTCTATGAGGTAGGACACCCAAAGATCGCTGATATGAAATAAAGTAATCAAATCGGCTCCTGCATTGATTCCACCACTCAGACTGGATGATACAATCACAATCTGTCTAATATAACTGACCGATAGAATAGCGAATCCGATTCCCAGAAGGACTCCGGAAATCCATGCTGCGATCTCATTTTGCTGAAACAGCTGCAGTCCCATTCCAAGTCCCATAATAAACGTAAATAGGAAAACGCCGAAACGATAAATAGAAAAGGATAACGCCCCGACTACCGTTCCGCCGACAAAACCAATCAATACGGCCCACGTCATCTCAAAGTCAAAGGCAGAGGCTGCCAAATAAGCACCGACTCCTCCGATCAAAAAGCCTAAGAGGGTTGTCCAAAGGCGCAGAAGTTTATACCCGAAAAAGCAATTCAGTAAACTCAATAGGATACTTAAAACCAGAAAAACCATTCCGTATTTTTGCGGAAGCTGCCGTAATCCCTCTATTCCGTTCATAAACGACCCTCCTTTTCTTTGAATTATAGCACAGGAAAATAAGATTGACAATTTCCGTCGGAATCAGTAAACTTAAAAAGTATTCATGTCTATTTTAGAAGAAGGAAGTGATTTTTTGGCCGTCTTTTCAGAACAAATCCTTTTGTTTACCTGTTATGCATGGATGGGCTGGCTCTGTGAAAGTATTTTCTGCTCCATCTGCGCAAGACACTGGATTAACCGTGGATTTTTGCATGGCCCATTTTGTCCGGTCTATGCAGTTGGAGCTCTCCTCAGCATCTATTTTTTGACACCTGTTTCTGAAAACTGGCTGCTCGTATTTCTTTTGGGTACTTTAATCACTTCTGCCGTCGAATATTTTACCGGTTGGCTTTTAGAGACATTATTTCATGCAAAATGGTGGGATTACAGCAATCACCGTTTTCACCTGCATGGACGTATCTGCCTCGAAAATTGTCTCATTTTTGGTCTGATGTCTCTTTTTTTAATGGAAATCCTTCATCCAAGAGTCCTTTTTCTCATGCACATGATTCCCCCCGGAATAATTTCTTGGATTTCAGCTTTACTTGTGGTTTATTTTTCCATAGATACTTTCTTCTCTGCGCGAAATGCTCTACGCATACGTGGAAAAATTGAAGTTCTGCAAGGGATTCTCGATGAAATTCGTGTTCAGGTACATCTTGCCAAAGACGATATGATTGATAATCTGCAGGAAAAGCTGGAAGCTTTGGATAACGACAACCGTCAACGTGTAGCGGATCTAATCGCACGAAAGAGCAATGCTGAAAAAGATCTCTCTACTCTTTCAAATCGAATTCTCAAAGCTTTCCCAAAAATACAAATGCAGCTTCCAAATGCACGGGAAGCACTGGATCAATTACGTAAGACTCTGCGTCGCCCCTAAAATATACTTTTCTTTTTTAGCCTCTGCAAAAAAGCTTTGCAGAGGCTTTTCCATTCCTGCAAGTTTTCAAATTTTAAGGATATACTAGAATAGAAGAATTTGGAAATAGTCAGGGGAGGGCGAGAAAAATGGTGGGTTATATTATGACGGGGGTCATCTGTTTTTATCTTGGTTTATTGTGGGGCTGCTGTTTTCGCGCCAGCGGAAAAAAGCATTAATTTTCTTGTGATTTTGGCAAAAACACCCAAAAGGACCTCTCTTCATAGAATATCTAAGGGAATATCCCATTCTATGAAGGGAGGTTTTATAATGGCAGAAACAATAGAAGGGCAATTCTGTTCAATTAAACCGACATCTCCTCTGCCAGAAAATCCGGTTGTTGCAATGGCATATGTTCCTTTTCAGCAATTTGGCACTACTTTTCCTCCGGAAAAAGCGTTAAATGCGGGAACTCTTTTTCCAGATCTTGATAAACCTTTTTATGGAAGGCGAGGTGCGCCAAAATGAGTGAACAGCAGAAGCTGATGCGGCGAATCTACGCTGTACAATTTTCAATTTGGGAACTGCACATCTTCTTGGATACACATCCTAACGACGCGGCAGCTTACAAAAAGCTAGAGGAAAATCTTGCACTTGCTAAAAAGCTAACTGCACAATATGAAGACACTTATGGTGCCATGGGTGAAAAAAGCAATTGTACTTCACGCTGGTCATGGATCCAAGGGCCATGGCCATGGGAAATTAAGGAAGGAGACGAGGACTAAATGTGGACTTATGAAAAAAGGCTTCAGTATCCAGTAAAAATCAAGAATCCAAATCCAGCCCTCGCTAAGCTAATAGCTACTCAGTATGGTGGTCCTTATTGTAAATTGTGATAATCGCTGGCTTATTATTTATAAGAATTAAATAAACAAATCGCCTTTGCATATCAAAATCGAATTGAAAGCCATTCTTTACTTGTTGCGTATAAAGTGAAAGTCGCACAACTTATTACCGCGTCCGATCGAACCACTACGATAAAATTGCATTTTATGTAAACAGCTATACAATGTATCATCGCAGGCACAAAAAGCTGAAGTCAATTCCGGGCAGCCATTTTGAAGGCAGGCATCATACCAAAGGCATCGATGAATATTAATTTGAAATTCATTCGAGTTGGAAAATAAGCATTCGGCTTTCCAATTATCATGATTCAAAACGATATGAGAAAATACTGCACGATAAATTGAGAAGAAATTCGGCAGCTTTTCTAACATTCGGTACTGTTTAACCATTTTGACGCAAACACGAGTTTGAAGATAGTCGTTAACCACATCGTAAGCCTCTTCTTTTGTCATAAACGCTTGCAGTACCCGATACAGTGCAATCCTTGGCAAAATGGTTTTAGTAAGGGTTTTCCTTTGCTGTTTGGTTTTTCCTCTGATTTCTGAAATCAGTTTCTGCAATTCATTTTGCTGTTTGGAAAAGAAGTCCTCCCCTTTTTCTTTTCCAAATTTCTCACACAAATATTCTTTCGTAAAAACACCCCATTGCAATCTTTTTTAGCAGGATGCATGCCCTACTAAAAAGTTAATATCCCACTCGGTTTCGGCCGCCGCTTTTCGCATGGTACAAAGCCTTGTCAGCACGGGACAAAAGCTTTTCGCTGTTGTCGCCTTCACAAAATGAAGCTGCCCCCATACTGCAGGTAATATGCCCAGCCTGTTGGAAATCTGTTTTTTCAACTGCGGCCCTGATTTTTTCAGCAACTTTTTTGGCATCTTTCAGATGAGTATGAGGCAGGATTATCAAAAATTCTTCTCCACCCCATCTGCCAACCGTATCGCTCTCACGAACACATGATTTTAGAATGCCCGCCAGCTGTGTAAGAACCAAGTCGCCAACCAGATGGCCAAAAGTGTCATTTACTTCTTTAAAATGGTCAATATCGAGAATTAAAATAGAAAGCCCAGTATTATAACGTGTACTGATGGAAAATTCATACTCCAAAACCTCGTCCAATTTAAGTCTGTTATTAATCTGAGTAAGTTTATCGATACAGGAAACCCTTTTCAGTTCTTTGTTTGCATCTTCCAACTCCGACGTCACAACACTGATAAAATGGACAAGTCTCGTTATAATACGGCTGTGTGTTGTCGAAAACGGATCGTTGCTGATCGGCAGATTTGAGACTTCTTTATAAAGTCCCAGCTTACGACGCGAATTTTGTTCTCCTTCACGAACACCCACAATCACGATTGTTGAGTTTAACAGATTCATTTTATTATTCCGTTTGATAAATTCGCCATATGTATAAAATCCGGCAGTAGGTGCAATATGGTTGAATGTTTGAATTTCAAGATTCGCATCGTCCTGCAATAGGAATCTTCTACTAATGCAAGCATACAAAAAAATCGCGTCCGGTTCAAAATCGTACAATTCTTTTCTTATCGATTCCGAATGATTCAAAATCAAGTTGGGCTCACCATAACCAATATGAAACTTATCCCCAGGATCAATATCGGCCAAAAAACCAATGCTGCCGTCTTCAGTCACAAAAAATGGAACCCTCGCAATCATTTCGCCGTCCTTCTGTATAAGGATCGGAAATTCAAACGCATTCGCAAAAAAATGTTCGTCATTCGGAATATTGAGATATCGGTTGTAAATGTCAAAAGCACTTTGCTCATCAATTTGGTTCAGCAAATTCCCATCCGCCTGAGTAATCGTCATTTCTTTGCTGAGCGGTCTCCAACCTAAAAATGTTCTGGTATAAATATGGAGCCTTTTGCTTAAAAAGGCAACGCAAATTGCTCCTCTGCTTACCGCTTGCCGGCCTAAAAATATCATTGAGGCCGCATTCGGATCGTAAACACCAGCGCCGCCGCCAAAAGCAGGAAAATCAAATTTTTCTTCTGACATTCCTCTGAACAGTTTTGAAACACTAATGCTTTGCGGGGTTGCAAATAAAAGTACGCCGGCTATTCCCTCCATGCTGTTTATTTCCCTAATCAAATTTTTGCCGGCCTCGAATTCAGTACCCGTAGGATCTGCAACTACAAAAGTTTTTAAAACGGTTTCATCAAAAAAAGAAAACGATAATACAACGGTTCTGACTTTGGGCTGACCATCAATGATCTCACCGACCGTAGTAGAACCGACAATCACTGCTTTCGGAATGTGCTCTCTTATTTCATCCGTAATACGTCCAAGAACTTTCCTGTCAGGCAAAGAGGAAAAAACCTGAACTAAAACAGATTTTGCTGTCTGAGAAAAGAGCAGAGTATGGGACTCCAAAAAAGTTCTGAGCTTGGGAATGTCTTTAAATAAATATGTTAAGCTTTTCATTTGTAATCATATCTCCAAATATACAGCATTTCTGAACCGAATGGTTCTGAGCTTTTTTGGATTTTACAACTCAAATCAGGCGTTCAGTTCTTATTCAAATTATTTATTCGGGGCATTTATTTTTTATTTAACATAAATCTTTTTACCATATTAATCATACCCTTAAATTTTATAAAATAAAATATCTTGTGGAAAAATTCGTCGAGATTCAACATAATTTTAATTATATATTAGAAATATTAACAGCAAAACTTTATATCCATGCTTAGAAAAAAGGAATTTCTCAACAGCTAGATAAAACCATGTTTACACTATCGCTCAGCAGCCAACTATTTTTCAGTCTGTTTGTTTCTTGTATTGACTTAATTACTGCTTTTCAAGTTGGTCTTTGGGACATTTATTAAGCCTTTTGCATTAAATTTTCCCTAAATTAACAACTTATTTTGTTTTATTCGCTGATTTCCATAGATGCAATTTTTTTCGACGTTTTTTTTCGCTCTAATGCCTGATAATAAGAACTGTTCTCAGGGGAAAGTTAACCTCAAATAAAGAAAGGAAGTATAAAGTGGTAAAAATCATTGTAGAAAAAAAATTGTTAGAAGAAAAATTAGCACAAGTAAAGGATGGAGATCTTGTTGAACTTGCCTTTGTTCCATCCCAAGACGATCATGGTGATTATTCACCGGCATTTCTGCATCTAGCCGCAATACATAGCGAAGGAATCTATGAGGACTTAGAGAGTATTGACGAATTTGTTTTCGACTTGTGTACGCAGGAAAGCGCATGATGTAAATTTTTTAATTCTAACGGCTCTGCTTCGGCGGAGCCTTTTTTATTTTTTATAAAATTGATATCGATAAAGATAAAACTATATTTTTTCGTAAATTGCAAGTGCAAGTTGGACACCCCCGGTAGAATGGTAGCGAGGGTTCATGCAGCGTAGACGCCGTCCAAGAAAGCATCAAAAAGCTCCTCCGGTGTCTGGTATCCAAGCCGCCTGCGTGGGCGCCCATTTAGCTCGTCAGCAAAGGTCAGGACCTGCGCCGGGGAGAACTTTTCAATGGAGGTTCCCTTGGGAATGAAGTCCCGCAGCAGGCCATTGTGGCGCTCGTTTACAGGGCGCTCCCATGACGAATACGGATGTGTAAAGTAAACCATTGTGCCCCACTGTTCAGTCTGAGCGAAGTTCTCAAACTCTGAGCCGTTATCGGCAGTGATGGTTTTGAAAACACTGCTGAAATGGTCGCCAAACTCGGCGTGAAGCGCCTGCATAGCGGCTTGTACATCCTCGCTGGTCTTTCCGGCAATCTGCATGGCAATGTAGTTGTCAGTCACTCTTTCAACGAGAGTAAATACAACCGCTTCTTTGCCGTTTCGTAGGCCAACGACAGTATCGGCTTCCCAGTGACCCGGCACAGTACGGGCAGTGACCTCATCGGGACGTTCCTCAATACTACGACCCTTGGGACGCTTGTTGATTCGGCTCTTTCCTCTGGTGTTACGGCGTTTCAGGGCATCCGGCACCTCAAACAGAGATAATGACAAGCCTCCAGCCCACAGTTCGTTGTAGAGAGTCTTAGTGCTCATCATCTCATTTTCCTTGAATAACATGTGAAGCCTTGCATAACCCACGCAGGCATCCAAAGACCAGCGATGCTCTCTGACCCGCTGCACGACCCAGTCGATGAAAGCAGTGCAGCTATCCACCTTATGGGGCTTATGGCACCGGCTCCTGTTTGACCTGTACACCGCCTGTCCTCGCTTTGCGGAATAGCCCGGCACTCGGCCTTTGTTGCTCTTGCGGGGCGGTGTGCCCCGACGCAGCTCGTTTCCTACAGTGCTTGGTGAGCAGTTAAGCTCTCTGGCGATTGCACGATTTGAGTAGCCAAGGCGGCGCAGCCGCTCAATTGCGCCTCTATCTTCTCGCTGTAAATGCTGTCCCGGCTTGCGTTCTGGCTCCACTGTGATATAATCTGGGCAGTCCATAGTGATTGTCCTCCTCTGGCAGTTTGAGTGTGTGATAACTCCATTCTACCATGTAGGAAAATCACTGTGGATTTTTCTGTTCAAGTGTCCAACTTCATTTTACAACCGACCAACTATATTTTTTCTTTGATATTATAAAAATCAGCTTGTACAGATCTATTACAAACGGGTACCGGTCAAATTGTTTTTTGATCGATTTTATTACCCGCCTGCAAATAATCTTTGATATTTGCTATGTACCTTGCTTATCTGCTAGACTTTCGCAATTCGACGTGCACTTTCTTTTTTTCTTTTAACTTTACAGCTTCCAGTTGTTCATTTAGGGCAACGGCTTCTGCACGTGCCGTTTCAATACTGATTGCCAGGTCATTAAATTCCTGCGCTAAATTTTCAACAGTCAAGCTGTTGATTTTCGGGCAAACATCGTCATACTGATCGAGTCCAGCTTCCCCGTGCGCAACCACCGTAGCCTTTCCCTCCGCTGGATATGTAATATAGAGATGATCATATTTTCCAAGCTGACAAATTTCTTTCATGGAACTTGCTATTCCCTCCAATAGTTCCTCTATTCTTTCTTCATTCGAATTAATCATATTGATTGCCATATTCTGGCTCCTTTCACATTTTGTCTAAGATTTCTCCAATGGTATAATTACCGTCTTGCAAATCTATATCTCCTCTGGAAACACGCTCGTTGATTTCATCCCCAATATTTTCCGCCATCCTTTTAAAGATCAATTTCTGTTTTTCCTTTGGCATACTATTTTTTTTAGAAATAATTTCTGTTTTCCATTTTCCATTTTCTTTATAGAGCTTCATTTTATGCTCACTGACCTGGCACGTTTTGCCGTCCTCTATTAAATTGTTTTGCACTGTCCAAATTTCCAGTTTGCGCGCCATTTCTCTCACCTCATTTCATAATATGTTTAGCCGATTGTCCGACTTTCTAACTAATTTCATTCCAGTAGTATCATGAATGAGACAATCAAACTAAAAGTAAAAGGGATTTTCCAAAGTAAATACAAAAAAATACAGAAGAAGCACAGATCAACAAATCTATGCTTCTTCTTTTCATCTTATTTAGTTAACAGACAGCAAATCATAAACGGTAATTTTAGCTGTATGAAATAAAGGGTTCTTTTATTTTTTTAAACGGTCTGCGGCATTTGGGAGATAAATATTTGGAAAAAGGTGTTTATCCCATTTCCTTTCGTCAATCAGTTTACTGCATATAACATTTATAAGGAATGAGGCCGTATAAGGGTTACATGATTTGATAAGCCCTCGTACCTTTGCTTCTGGAATCAAAAGCGGTGAAAATCCGATGGTAACCAAAAGCGTATAATTTTTTTCTTTTATTTGCGAACACAAAAGCTGTGCCCATGCGTTGTCTCTTGCAAAAGCAAGCCGATAATAAAAAGAAGCCAGCCCCTGATTAGGAATGTATTGATCTAGAATTCCAATATCTTTACCCGTATTCTGCACTTTAGTTTTTGGACTGATTGTCAGATCAGAAACAATATGTGAAATTCTTTCTGCTTCATTCCACTCAAATTTGTTCTCTCCTGCTTTTACCGAAAAAAGGGTCGACAGATCTTTTTCAATACACACATTCGAAGAGAGTGCTCTTCGTGCAAGACTATCAAATAGCCTCTTCAGCTGCCTCAGACTTTTTGACTGAACGACTCTAGCAACAAGATCTGCTGAAAGTTCAGAGCAAATTTTATTTGCAAGTTCTTTGGGGCGGTTTCCTACATTGCTTTCTCCCACCGCTTTTAGAAGTTCCCGAAAGGATATTCCTGCTGCATTGGCATTTTGTCTGTACGTAATAAGCAATTTCACCGCAGCGTCCTCTCGGTATCCAAATTCATAGAGAGTCTCAATATTATTGCAGTAACACGCATCCATCAGCAGTAGATCAATGGCATGCTCCCCAGCGTTTGCCGCCATTTCGATCGCGGTTACAAGCTCTGGAATCCCCATAATCGCGGGATATTTTCCACTGTAATCGTTCATCAGACCTATATATTCACAAGCGTGCCCACCCAGAATCAGCATTACATGCTTCGTATTGGTGTTCTTAAGCCCCCAGAGGAGAAAATCATATAAACAATTCGGATCCGCCAGATTGACATCACCTAAATCCTCCGGTGGAATTTCTTCGTCCGTATTAAATTGATAGCGCCGAACTCCATCCCATATCTCCTGATCCGGTTTAGCGTCAGGTCTTATGAGCTGCACGGTACTTTGCTTTAGCCGTCCAATTTGGAGAAGGACTTTCGGCTTTCCGTTTATTGCTGCTGCTTTCAATTCACAATACTCAGCTGCTATTTCCGGCTCCAGTTCCCCATTGCCGTCTAGATAAGCCAATATCGTCCAACCGGGAATTGCATTCATAGGATTCCCCCTCCATCTCCTTTATTTTCAATCATATTGTATAATTAAACCTCCTAGTTGGTACTTCCGTATATACCAGCCGGGAGGTTCAATAAAACATTACGCTATTCATCATCTATTTATGAATCGTAAATTAGCAAGGCACTTTTCCTCTATCGTCTTATCTATCCAAGAAAGACACACCGCGCAATGGTGAGTTTGTATTGTTAAGCAAGATTGCAACATTGTTTGAATAGGTATTTGTAACTGCAAGATCTGTTCTGCCATCGTTATTAAAATTACCGGTTACTAATCCCGCAGCGTAAGAACCAACCGCATAAAATTGTTTTGGTCCAAAAGTACCGTCACCATTTCCGCTCAATATCGCAACATTATTGGAACCGTTATCTGCAACTGCCAAATCGAACGTTCCATTTTTGTCAAAATCTGCTGCAATGATCCCCTCAAGATAGGAACCGATTAAAATAAAGGATGCCGCTTGAAAAGTGCCATCGCCATTGCCAAGCAAGATTGCCACATTCATAGAGTCAAAATTTGATACTGCCAAATCACGTTTTCCATCGCCGTTAAAATCGGCTACTGCGATCTCCATAGGACCAGTCCCTACAGAGTAATGCGTAGCCGCTTGAAAAGTACCGTCACCGTTATTAATCAGAACTGCAACGTTATTATCCCCACCAACTGCCGCAACTAGATCAGCCCTTCCGTCACCGGTAAGATCAGCAGCTGCAAGCCCATAAGGGGAATTGCCCACGGGATAAGGCACAGCCGGCTGAAAGGTACCGTCACCGTTGCCAAACAACACGTTAACGTTTCCAAGCCCCACATCAGTTACTGCCAAATCTATTTTATGGTCACCGTTAAAATCCGCAGAGACGATTGATATAGGATTTGACCCTGCTGCTACCGCCGTAGCCGGCAGAAAGGTTCCATTACCGTTGCCAATCAGGATTGCGATATCACCACCATTTGAATCCGCGACCGCCAAGTCCATTTTGCCATTATTGTTAAAGTCAGCAGCAGTAACCGAAGTCGGATTAATGCCTACACCAAAAAATGAGGCTGCCTGAAAAGTGCCGTCACCGTTTCCGAGCAACACTGCAACCTCTTCATTACCAATATCTGTGATTGCTAAATCAAGATACCCGTCGCCATTAAAATCAGCAGCCGTAATCCCATAAGGAGAAGACCCGGCAGGATAAAACACGGCAGGCTGAAAAAATATGCTCATTCAAAATGCCCCCTAATGATTTTATTTACCTCCATACTTATATTAGACAAAAACCAGCCTCAAAGGGCTGGACTAGATGTCATGGTAATCTATCCGTCATCCGCTATTATGATAATATGTTTTTTTCCTTCAATGTTTCCAAAGCGACGACCGCATCCTTTTAAAATCTAGCAGTCCTCTGCATTGATTCTAGAATGAAATCGTATTTTTAAAGGAAGAAATTCTCCAACTTCAATAACATACTTTTAAATAAGCAATAAAAATCATTATTAAAACATCAGAAAATGATTAGAAGGTGATTCTATGAAAATTGCCGCAGCTTACATCCGTGTATCAACTGATGACCAGCTGGAATTTTCCCCCGACTCTCAGCTAGAAAAAATACTAGACTATGCAAAACATAACGACATGATCGTTCCGACAGAATACGTTTTTCGTGAAAAAGAAGGGATCTCGGGCCGCTCGGCTGCTAAACGTCCGGAATTTCAGCGCATGATTGCGACCGCTCGAAAAAAAGATTCCAATATTTCTACGATTCTTGTTTGGAAATTTTCCAGGTTTGCACGAAATCAAGAAGAATCGATCGTCTATAAGTCCCTTTTAAAAAAGGAACGTAATATTTCCGTTGTCAGCGTTTCGGAGCCAATTTTAGATAGTGACTTCGGCGGGTTAATTGAGCGCATTATCGAATGGATGGACGGCTATTATTCTACTCGGCTTTCCGGAGAAGTAATGCGCGGAATGACCGAACGCTTTCAGCGCGGTAAACCAGTATCAGCCGCGCCTTTCGGATATGTAATGCCAAAAGGCACAGGAAAACTCATGATTGACCCCCAAGCTGCTCCAGTTGTTCAATACATTTTCGAGCGTTTCTTAGCCGGCGATGGATACAAGCAGATTGCTCTTAACCTCAATGCGCAAGGTATTAAAACGCGCCGGGGCAACTTGTGGGAAAGCCGCACCATTCGCTATGTGATACAAAATCCGGTTTACATCGGAAAAATCCGATGGAATCCTACCGGAAAAGAAATAGATTACTATAAAACAAAATCAAAAATTGTAGATGGAGGCCAAGAACCCATTATGTCGGAAAAGCAATGGCAAGCCGCCCAAAATCGGGTAAAAACGATCAGCAATCTGTATGGTCATTATGCCCACAGCAGTAAGCCTGCCGGCAATCTATTTTGCGGACTGATTAAATGCAGTGCATGTGGTGCTACTATGTCTCCAGTCAGCGGCGGAAAAAAAGGCGGACTGCAGTGCACCAATTACACGCACAGCCGCTGTGTACAGTCACACTATATCAGTAATGATAAAATACACAAAATCATCTTTTCTGAAATCAAATATGAGCTAACTCACGAAGCTTTTTCTCTTCAGCATAAAAATATAAAGCCTGATGGATTTGACAATTCTATGATTCAAAGCAAAATCGAGCAGGAACAGCGCAAGCTTAATCGTGTTAAGGCGTCCTATGCTGCCGGCATTGACACTCTGAAAGAATATCAAGAAAACAAACAGAAAATCACGTCTGAAATTAAAAAATTAAAAGCAAAACTTTCTATCGCTCCCATTATTAAGATTTCCGAATCCCAGCACAAAGCTTTTTGTAAGAAAGCACTTAAAAATCTTCAACAATGTGAATCTTTACCACCCAATGAAGGAAATCGGATTTTGCGTACTTTTATCGATCATATTGTCTTTGATCGAGCGTCTGAATCTGTCCAAATCTTTTATTCCCTTTAATGATCACATTTTGAAGTATGGTGGACCTCATGGAGAACTTGGCGCATCACTGCGTTACCTCTCCCAAAGATACACCATGCCCTATCCAGAGCTCAAGGCGATTCTTACAGATATTGGTACCGAAGAATTAGCTCATCTCGAGATGGTCAGTACCATTGTGTATCAGCTTACGCGTAACCTAACTCCAGAAGAAATTAAGAAGGCCGGTTATGACGCTTATTTTGTAGACCATACCACGGGAATTTATCCAATAGATGCCAGTGGAAACCCATTTAGTGCGGCGACTTTCTCTGTCGCAGGCGATATGGTAACGGATCTGCACGAAAACCTTGCTGCAGAGCAAAAAGCTCGTACGACTTATGAAAACATTCTGCGTTTTGCAGACGACCCGGATGTCCGGGATCCAATCAAATTCCTGCGTGCCCGTGAAATCGTTCATTTTCAGCGTTTCGGAGAAGGGCTGCGCATCGCTACCGACCGTTTGGATTCCAAAAACTTTTATGCTTTTAATCCCGAATTTGACCGTTAAAAAAAAGGCTCCATCGAAAAACCGATGGGGCTTTTTTTCACATAACCATCACTTAAGATTTACCAGAAGTTCGAATCCTGTTAAAATTCAGGACATATCCTTTTCCTATACTATAAACAGTTTCAAAGAAAAAGATTTTTAAAAGAAATTATAAAACACTGTGCTAACCGCCGGGCTTTCTGGAATACCAACCAGGCAGATGCACAGACAAACAATAAGACCAAGAAATTGGTTTTCTATATATTAACCTCTTTTTCATTATTTCTCCTTTTTACAAAAGCCTGACTTTGCTTTCGCAAAGTCAGGCTTTTGTTTATCAAAATTTATTTTACAATTCTTTTGTCATACAAATATGCGGACAAAATTCATCATAAAAAACATCTCCGACTGCGCGGTAATTAAGCTTTTCATAAAACTTCTGCACTCTACATTGCGCAGAAAGTTTAATCGCGGTACCGCCTTCTTTTTTAGCTTTCTGCTCTAATTCTTCTACGACTACCTTTCCAAGACCTTCTCCCCGAAATTCCTTTAAAACCGCAATTCTGCCAATTGTATAAACTGGCTTTTGAGGATTTTCACGAAACATTCTGCCCACTGCTTTCGGGATATCTCCATCATATAAAACTAAATGTTCTGCCGTTAAATCGATCTCATCATATTCCTTTTGAAAGCCCTGTTCTTCCACAAAAACTTTTTGACGAATTTCTTTTCCCTGCGGCGTCAATTCTTTATTTATAATGCTCTTCATAAAATTTCCTCTTTCTCAATTCTTTTTAAAAATTTTATCACTTTTTAATTGACTTGAAAAGCTGCAAAAATTCAAATCGACCTAAAAAGTACGGAGAATTTCTTCCCCGTACTTTTTCAACAAAATATCATTAATTATTTTTCGGATGGTTCTTTGGAGAGACGATTCATCATTTCAGATTCCGGAATTTTCGCCAACTGCTGGTAGGCCGCCTTTAACATCTCTGCTGTTCCTTCTATCCCCAAAACAGAACTATCCATTAGAAGGTCAAACTGATCTCTTCCGCCCCACCGTAAATCAGTATAATAGTTATAATAAGAACGGCGCATACGGTCAGTTTTGCGCACAAGAATTCTAGCTTCATCCTCAGAAATTTTACTCCGTTCCATAACGCGCTGAATCCGAACCGGCAAAGGTGCATAAAGGAATACATGCAGACAATACGGCTGATTGCGAAGGACATAATTTCCGCACCGACCAACAATAATACAGGATTCTTTTTCTGCCATCTGACGAATAATTCTTGACTGCAGCTGATAAAGAGTATCCCCTATTGTCTGTCCATAACGTGCAATATGAGCTGCTTCCTTGGCATCCATATACAAAAATGGACTTACCGGATGCTCATCTACACACTCCAAGTCCTTTGGGTCTAGAGCACTGTTCTTTGCTGCTTTTTCAATGAGTTCCTTGTCATAGTATGGAATATCGAGCAATCCAGAAAGGATTTGAGCCACCTTGTGCCCACCGCTTCCATATTCCCTGCCGATCGTTAAAATCGTATGATGCATAACAAAGCCCCCTTTATCTTTTATAACTCGAGAATATCACATTTAGAATAAAAATTCAATCGATTTTATTGTATTTATGTGTACTTTATCTTTATATTGCTTTAAAAAAGGCTGTATGCAAATTAAGCATACAGTCAAAGACTTCAGTCACGCAAAGAAGGAACTAATGATTGCCGACCCGCCGATCAATATTGCACATACAATCGCTACTACTCGCAAAAATATCGTACGCCGTTTTCCCTGCATGATAATTCCTCCGTTTCATAAGTAATTTTATTATAAACAAATCACATGAAAAAAACAAGCCATAAACCATACTCCCTGTATTCATATTACGCACTTGACTTTTTTAAAAATTTCAGGTATTTTATAGTTATAGATTATGTCTATATTTTAGGACTAGCAAGGAGGTATATTTATGAATATTATCACAATCTCCAGACAATATGGCAGTGGTGGTCGGGAAATCGGGAAAAAGCTGGCAAATAAACTGCAGGTCCCTTTTTTCGATAAAGAACTCATTATTATGGCTGCTAAAAAAAGCGGCATGAGCGAAGAGGTCTTTAAAAGCGTAGATGAACGAGCTGCTTCCAGCTTTCTCTATTCTCTGTGGATGAATGGCTATTCCTATGGAATTCCAACAGCTACAAATCATCTTCCACTTAACGATCAGCTTTTTATTCTCCAAACAGAACTGATTAAAAATGCCGCAGAAAAAGGTCCTTGTGTAATTGTTGGTCGTTGTGCAGATTATATTCTGCGTGAACGCCATGATGTACTACATGTTTTTCTCTATGCAGATGAAGCATTCCGGGCAAAACGTGCCATTCAAAAATATGGAGAAGATGAAAAAAAGATTCACGAAATTCTGATAAAAAAAGATAAACAGCGCTCGAACTACTATAATTTTTATAGTGATACTCGTTGGAATGATCCTCAAAATTATCACCTGTGTCTCAATACTGGTGCTTTGGGAATTGATAACTCCATAGAAATGATTCTAAAAGCGTACAACATTATTCAGCCTTAAAAAACGACAGCGGTACTTAGTTTAAAAACTAAGTACCGCTGTTATCTTTTCTTTGTTAAGCTTTGTGGTTTTTCTGATATAAAAGCCACAAACCTTTCAGCATCAGATTATCATCGAGAATAACACGGCGATTGCAGAACGGGATAATCACACCTGCGACTCCACCGGTCGCAACAACCGTTGCCTGCTCTTTTAACTCCGTCTCTATCCGATCAATAATCCCATCGATCATCGCGGCATTGCTGAAAACGATTCCGGACTGCATACATTCCTTTGTGTTCTTGCCAATCAGGCGCTGAGGGACCTCCAAGCTAACATGAGAAAGTTGGCTGGCATGTGCTGCAAGGCTCTCCAAGCTGACAACAGGCCCCGGAATAATCATCCCGCCAATATAACTTCCGTTTGCATCTACAACACACATAGTTGTTGCAGTTCCCACATCAAAAATGATGATTGGCTTCGGATATTCCGCGCTAGCTGCCACCGCTTCAGTCACCAAATCTGCCCCTAACTGGGCAGGATTGTCCATCAGAATATTTAACCCCGTCTTCAATCCAGAACCAACTAGCAGCGGAACTTTCCCACAAACTTTACGGACCGCTTCCTGCAGTGCCGCAGAAAGTGCTGGAACCACAGAGGAAATAATTCCTCCTTCCGGTTCATGGCGCTCTACCCCGTGCATTTCAAATAAAGTGCGAATCATGAGGGCATATTCATCTGCTGTTTTGCTGGCATCTGTTGATAAACGTGCTGTAAAATAAATTTTTTCAGCATCCATACAGCCCAGTACAATATTCGTATTTCCTACGTCAATAGCGACGATCATTTTTTCACCTGCTTTAATTTTTCCGTGTTCGGTTTTCCCAAGACACACAAAGCGGAAGGCAGATAGGACCTCTGCCTCCCGCTTTTACTATGAATTTTTCAATCAATCAATATTTTGCAATCTTAAATAAAACCTTTCCAATGGCCGCGACTAAAATTCCAGCACCAATCGCTTCTGGAATTCCGTTTGCGCCGACAATCCCGAGTACAATTCCAAGAACTGCATCGGCTGGTACTCCTTTTGCTGCTGCATAAGCATCACGAAAAAGAACAAAAATCAATCCCATTACAAAAATCGTATTTGTCAGGGCACCAGACACACCTGCAACTGCAAGAGATACGATTGAGCCTTCTTTTTTTGCATGTGTTACTTTCTGAATTGCACGGTAAACATAATAGGGAATTACGCCTACTAAAATTCTGGGAAGAAAACAAACAACCAAAGCGAACGGGGTTCCATTTGCTGTACCCGGCAACGGAATCAAAGGACTAAATGTAAAAGAAGTCAGTGCAGGAGTGATTGTATTGCTGATCAGACTGACCAAGCCGAATAAGGAACCTAAAACGGCTCCATATTTTGGTCCTAGCAGTAATGCCCCCAAAATAACCGGAATGTGAATAATGGTCATTTTAATGAAGGGCAGGGGGATCATGCCTAATGGTGTAAATCCCAAGAGCAGTACAATGGCCGCAAAAAGTGCTAAAAGCACAAAATCGCGGTACTTAGAGTTTGTTGCGGACATCGTTGTTGATTTGCTTGACATATTAAATTCCTCCAGCTGCCGGTCCCTGATTGGCTTTCTTTGTCAAAGGGCAAAAAGAAAAGCCTGAATCAAAAAGATCCAGCGCATATTTCCAGTTTATTATAACAGGATTTTTCAGAGATGCAAGGGAATTGACAAAAAAATTTCTCAAAATGGGATTTTCCTTGTAATTTTATGAAAGAATTCTTATAATTAAAGGTATGTTATCCGGTAAAAGCAGAAATAAACCGGATTTTGAAAGGATGTTCTCCATGTTGCTGCAAGATAAAACCATTTTATTGGGGATTTCCGGCAGTATTGCCGCTTATAAAGCTGCCGATCTCGCAAGCCGCCTCCATCATGAGGGTGCAAAAGTTCACACATTGATGACTCAAAACGCCTGCAAACTGATTTCACCAATGACCTTTGAGGGCGTAACAGGACAAAAAGCGGTTTCAGATACATTTGATCGAAACTATCAATATCATGTAGAACATGTTTCTCTCGCAAAACAAGCTGATCTTGTTTTAGTTGCACCGGCAACCGCAAATGTGATTGCAAAACTAGCAAACGGAATTGCGGATGATATGCTGACAACAACGGTCCTTGCCTGCCGATGCAAAAAAATGATCGCGCCGGCGATGAATACTGGAATGTATGAAAATCCGGTAACACAAGACAATCTCGAAAAACTGCGTCATTACGGGTGGACCATCATCGAGCCTGCCTGCGGAATGCTCGCCTGTGGAGACATTGGAGCTGGAAAATTTCCTGAACCCGCGGATATTCTGGAATATGTGCTAAAAGAAATTGGCGAAAAAAAGGATATGGCAGGGCTAAAGGTGCTGGTGACTGCCGGTCCCACTCAGGAACCTTTGGATCCAGTACGATACCTCACAAATCATTCCACCGGAAAGATGGGATATGAACTGGCACGAAATGCCATGCGTCGCGGCGCCGAGGTCACGTTGATCTCTGGAAAGACCGCACTTTCTTCTCCAGCTTTCGTAAAAACGGTGTCTGTCGGTTCCGCTCAAGAGATGTTCGATGCAGTTCTCTCAGCAGCACCCGAGCAGGATCTTTTCGCTTTTGCTGCCGCTGTTGCCGATTATCGTCCAGCAGTTGTTGCCGATCAAAAATTAAAAAAAGAAAATGGTAATTTTTCGGATATTCCTCTTTCTTCCACTCCGGATATTTTAAAAACGATTGGGAACCAAAAGAAAGAGGGACAAATGATCTGTGGGTTTTCGATGGAAACAGAACATTTAATTGAAAATTCGAGAAAAAAGCTGCAAAAAAAGCATGCTGATTTAATTGCCGCCAACAATCTTCGCACACCAGGCGCAGGTTTTGGCACCGATACAAATGTGATCACCCTGATTTCGGATTCCGAAGAAATAGAGCTACCGCAGCTTTCCAAGTACGAAACAGCTGGAAAGATTTGGGATACATTGCTTTCTTTGCAAAAAAAATAACCAACGCATAATTATCTGCATGCAGAACAAACTAAACGTATCCCAAATAAAAAAGAGGTGCTTAATATGTCGAATCTGCATTGCAGTGTAACCGATTGTGCAAATAATAGCCAGAATTTCTGCTGCCGCCCGGATATTAAAGTGGTCGGCAAATGTGCCTGTGGCTGCGAACAAACCAGCTGCAACGATTTCCAGAAGCGCCAGGGTGCTTCTAATTCTACCGCTGGTACTTCCGATCCTAACGAGAACCTGGATGTCCACTGTGAGGCTGAAAATTGTTCTTATAATAACAGAGGATATTGTGATGCCTCCAATGTACAAATGACCAGCTGCTCAACGCATGGCTGCACCGATTGTAAATCTGAAACTGCCTGCTTCACCTTTAAGATGCAGCAATCCCGTTAAATTTACAAAGGGCTTTGAAAGAAAACTCTTTCAAAGCCCTTTCGCTTTATTCTACATGAATTTGTTCCAATACTTCTCCCACCGGCGCATGAATAACCAGATCTGCCCGTCGATCTGCCGAAGTCTCGGATTTATTGATTAAAACGAGCCGATGTCCACGGTAATAGTCAATTAGGGATGCCGCGGGATACACAACCAAAGAAGTTCCTGCGATAATCAACATATCCGCAGCAGAAATGACTGTAAGTGCTCCGTCGAGCGTATCGCTGTCAAGCCCTTCTTCATAAAGCACTACATCAGGTTTAATGGTGCCGCCGCAGCTGCAGTGTGGAACTCCTTTACTCTTTCGAATAAAATCCATCTCATAAGATTTATGGCATCGCTCACAATAATTGCGCAAAACACTGCCGTGCAATTCATAGACCTTTTGGCTGCCGGCCGCTTGATGCAATCCATCAATATTCTGCGTAACAACTGCTGAAAGTTTTCCTGCCTTCTCCATTTCGGCCAGTTTACGATGTGCCGCATTTGGTTTTGCATCAGGATAAAGAAGTTTATCCCGATAAAAATCAAAAAATTCTTCCGGATGCTGTCTATAAAAACTGTGACTCAGCATTACCTCCGGAGGATATTTATATTTCTGATGATAAAGACCGTCTACACTGCGAAAATCCGGAATTCCGCTCTCGGTCGAAACACCTGCTCCGCCAAAAAAGACGATCCGTTTACTCTGGTCAATCATATTCTGCAATTCTTCCAGTTCTTTTTTCATCGAAAACTGCCTCCTTTTTCGAATAATTTCAGTATAGCACAATTTTGAAAGTTCTGTACAAAAATCCTTTTCTGTTTGTCTTGTGCCTTATTTTATGGTATGGTAGCATCAGAAATAGAAAAATACAGTTCGGAGGTGCCGTTCAAATGGCATTCGATTATAAAAAAGAATATAAAGAATTTTATCTGCCAAAAAGCAAACCGGAAATCATCGACATTCCAACAATGAATTTTATTGCGGTTCGTGGAAAAGGGAACCCAAACGAAGCTGACGGAGAATATAAAGCTGCCATGAGCCTGCTCTATGGAATCGCTTTCACGATCAAAATGAGCAAAAAAAGCGGTCACGTCTTGGATGGCTATTTTGACTATGTGGTACCACCCTTAGAAGGCTTTTGGTGGCAGGACAACATCAGTGGAATCGATTATCTTCATAAGGAAACCTATCAATGGATCTCTCTCATTCGCCTGCCTGATTTTGTAAAAAAATCAGATT
Source organism: Caproicibacterium sp. BJN0003 (assembly GCF_026314295.1). Taxonomy (NCBI): domain Bacteria; kingdom Bacillati; phylum Bacillota; class Clostridia; order Eubacteriales; family Oscillospiraceae; genus Caproicibacterium; species Caproicibacterium sp. BJN0003. Next base: position 550,328 of record NZ_CP111108.1, on the reverse strand, counting down.
TTGACTGGGCAGTCGCAGAAGCTTCGCGAAAAAAGAAGGCTGATTTTTCCAAAGCAGAATTTTTAACCTACCATGAAGGCCTTTGCGTACAGTGTATGCATATTGGTCCTTTTGATGACGAACCGAAAACGATTGCTTTGATGGAACAATTTGCGAAAGACCTGGGATATGTGATTGATATCACGCCTTCCCGTTATCATCATGAAATTTATTTGAGCGATGCAAGAAGATGCGATCCACAAAAACTTCGGACTGTGATTCGGCATCCGATTAAAAAGCCTTAGGAGGCCAGAAAAAGGGCGGCGGAAAATTTTCCGCCGCCCTTTTTCCAGCTTCTTTTCTTATTCTGCGATTCTGTTATTTTTAAACCATCAGATCACAAATGGCATTACTAAATGCCACCGGATCAGAAATCGGGACACCCTCGATCAAAAGCGCCTGATTATAAAGCAGTTTAGAATATTGCTTAAGCTTTTCCGGATCCTCTTTATAAAGTTCCTGCAGCTTTGTGAAGACCGGATGATTTGCGTTGAGCTCCAGTACACGCTGTGCCTTTACATTGCCTTTTTCCTCTCCGGGCATAGAATTCAGCACTTTTTCCATTTCAATTGACAGAGCGCCATCTGTAGAAAGGCAAACCGGATGACTCTTTAATTTTTGCGAAACAATGACCTGCTTCACTTCATCTCCAAGATCATCTTTCATCGTATTGAGCAGATCTTTGTTTTCTTCGACCAGCTTTTTGGCTGTCTCTTTTTCTTCCTCTGTCTCCAAGCCGAGATCATTGTCGGAAACGGATTTAAATTCTTTATCATTATATTTTGCAAGAATCTTGAGTGCAAACTCATCGACGCCCTCAGTCAGATACAAAATCTCATAATCTCTGTCTTTTAACGCTTCTGTCTGCGGCAACAGATCCACCTTTGCAACGCTGTCTCCGGAAGCATAATAAATATACTTCTGATCTTCTTTCATTCTGGAAACATATTCCTCGAGTGTAACCATCTTTTTCTCTTTACTGGACCAGAACATCAACAGATCCTGCAAAAGTTCTTTCTGCTGACCAAAGTTCGCATAGACCCCATATTTTAGCTGCAGTCCAAAAGCTTTAAAGAATTTCTCATAATTTTCACGGTCATTCTTGAGCATATTCTGCAACTCTTCTTTGATCTTTTTCTCAAGGCGTCCTTCAATTAATTTTAGCTGACGGTCATGCTGCAGCATCTCACGCGAAATATTAAGTGACAGATCCTGACTGTCTACAAGGCCCTGCACAAAACTAAAGCAGTCCGGCAGCAGATCCGCGCACTTATCCATAATCAAAACGCCGTTAGAATAAAGCTGCAGTCCCTTTTCATAGCTCTTGCTGTAATAATCATAGCTCGCGTGACTCGGGATAAAGAGCAGAGCATCATAAGTAGCAGTTCCTTCGGTACTGCTGCGAATAATCTTGAGCGGCTTTTCATAATCGAAAAATTTATCCCGATAAAACTGCTCATACTCTTCGTTTGTCACTTCATTTTTATTTTTGCGCCAAATCGGCACCATGGAATTAAGTGTCTCGAGCTCCGTATAGGTCTCGTATTCCGGTTCGGCATCCTTAGGCGCATCTGCCGGCTTCTCTTTCATACGGCTCTTCTGGAGCTCCATCTTAATCGGATAGCGAATATAATCGCTGTATTTTTTCACAAGACGTTTAATCGTAAATCCGTCAAGATACTGGTCATAGGATTCTTCTTCTGAATTCTCGGGCAGCAAATACAAGGTAATTTTTGTGCCGCGCCCTTCTTTTTCACAGGAGTCAACTGTATATCCCTCTACGCCGCTGCTCTCCCATTTCCATGCCTCGTCGCTGCCATAAGCCTTGCTCTCTACCACTACTTTAGAGCTAACCATAAACGCCGCATAGAATCCAACACCAAATTGTCCGATAATATCAATATTATCGGATTTTTCATTGTTTTTCTTAAAATCAAGCGAACCGGATTTTGCAATCGTGCCCAGATTGTTTTCCAGCTCTTCCTTCGTCATACCGCAGCCATTATCTTCAATCGTCAGCGTACGATTTTCTTTGTCTGCTGTAATTCGAATCTCAAAATCGTCTCTGGAAAGACCCGTATCGCCATCCTGCAGCGTCTTATAATAAAGCTTGTCAATGGCATCACTCGCATTACTGATTAACTCTCGTAAAAAAATCTCTTTGTGCGTATAAATAGAATGAATCATCAGATCCAAAAGCCGTTTTGATTCTGCCTTGAATTGCTTCATGATCGATCAACCTCTTCTTGCTTATTTTAATTTTAGCACTCTTTGCCTTTAAGTGCTAAATTATTGTAGCGCAAATTTCCTTATTTTTCAATGAATAAATTATGAATTTTCCATTTTGTAACAATCCTCTTTAAATAAACGCCAAAAGCAAAAAAGGAGGGTCCCTAAATAAAAAAGCAGGCAGCAAAAAATGCTGCCTGCTTTTTGGCTTTTTATTCTTCCGGTGCATCTGATGGAATATAATTATGATCTACTGTAATCACGGCTCGATACTTTGGATCGAGTCCCTCAACCATTTTAACAACTTGATCATGTAAAACATCATCTTTTGTAGAAAATCCAAATGGGACACAAATATCGAAAAGTACATTGCTGTGAGTTGTCCCCCAAACTACACGGAAATCATGCATTGTAATCTCTGGTGAAAGTAAGTGCAGAGCGTCTTTTACGCGCTCTTTCAGCTGGTTGGTCCTCTCATCGTTCGTCACGATAGGGTCCATATGGATCACTAGCTGAATCCCCATTTCCGAATGAAGATCTTTTTCAATATTGTCGATCATATCATGACTTTTCATAATATCCGCTCGAGCATCCACTTCACAGTGTACACTCGCAAAAATATTTCCGGCGCCATAATTATGCACTGTTAAATCATGCATTCCCAAAACACCTGGGTATGCCATAATCCGATGATAAATTTCATCGACCATTTCTTTGCTGGGAGCAACCCCTAAAAGCGGATTGCTCGTATCTCGAATCAGATGAATTCCTGTCAAAAAGACCATAATCGCAACTACAAGGCCCATATAGCCATCTAAATTAAATCCAGTCAGCGCCGTAAGAGCCATTCCAAGAAGAATCGCCGACGTAGAAATTACATCGTTACGACTGTCTACAGAATTTGCTAAAAGTGCTTCTGAAGAAATTGCCTCCCCCATCGAACGATAAAATAAACACTGCCACAGCTTTATCAAAATAGAAATAACCAAAACAGCAACCGTCAAAAAGCTAATCTCTGCTGGTTCCGGAGAAATAATCTTCAAAACAGACTCCTGTCCCAGTTGAAATCCCAACGCTAAAATAACAAAAGAAACAATCATTCCACTGATGTATTCTATTCTCTCATGCCCAAATGGATGCTCCTCATCAGCCGGCTTTTCTGCCAATTTAAACCCAACCAAGGTTACGATTGATGATGCGGAATCTGAAAGGTTATTGACAGCATCAGCCACCACGGCGATACTGTGAAAAAGTGTTCCTGCGATAAACTTTAAAGCAGAGAGCAGCAGATTCGTTAAAATGCCCACTAATCCGGCAAATTTTCCGTAGCTTGCTCTAACCTTCATATCTGAGGTATTTTGATAATTTTTAATAAAATGCCGAATTAAAAACTGGATCAAATCAATCGCCTCACAACGAATTCAAAAATCATTTAGGGCCTTTTAAATAGATTCCCGCCATGACAATCAATTGCTGTAATCAGCGGAAAATCTTCTACTTCTAGACGTTTAATACTCTCACAGCCCAAATCATCAAAAGCAATCACATCTTGCTTTTTGATACAGCGGCAAGCAAGTGCTCCTGCTCCGCCGATTGCACAAAGATAGACTGCCTGATTCCGGCAGATTGCTTCGCATACTTCCGGACTGCGGCCGCCCTTTCCAATCATACATTTAAGCCCCAAATCGAGCAGACGTGGAGAAAAGACATCCATCCTGGTGCTGGTAGTTGGTCCACAGGAACCAGTCGCTAAGCCTTCCGGAGCAGGCGTTGCACCCGCATAATAAATAGTCGCCCCCAGAAGTTCAAACGGAAGCTTTTTCCCCTGATTGATCAAATCGATCATCCGCTTATGGGCTGCATCGCGAGCCGTATAAATAATACCGCTTAAAAGCACATTATCTCCTGCATGAAGAGTCGGAGCTAGTTTGACCATTTGTTGTGCATTAATCCTGATTTTTTCCATTTTATAATCTCTCCTCTTCGAAAATTCAAATTAAAATATAGGATAGAGAAAGGAGACGGACGCGAAAGCGCCCGTCTCCGAAAGATTCTCAAAAGCTTTTATTTACGATTGAAGATTGACATGATATCCACATAATCATCGTCTTCTTCAGAAGAACTCGGTGCTTTATCAACCGCTCTTCCAGTGCTGCGAGGAGCAGCAGATGCTGCTGCCTGCTGCTGACGTCTTGCAGAAGAGGCTGCCATAGGTGGAATATCAATGTCCAAATCAGCATCCGGATCAGAACCATCATGGGTTGCAAAGCCGGTTGCAACGACTGTTACAGTCATCTCATCATCCATATTCTCATCAAAAGCAGCGCCCCAAATAATATTGGCATCCTTATGTGCCTGCTCAGAGATCATGGAAGATGCAGTCTCAATCTCATCCAAACCAATATCCGGAGAGGAAGTAATATTAATAATAACGCCCTTTGCCCCAGCAATAGAGGTTTCCAACAGCGGACTGGAAATTGCCATACTGGCAGCAGTCTCAGCCTTATCTTTACCAGAAGCATGGCCAACGCCCATATGTGCATAGCCGGCATCTTTCATAACAGAAGTAACATCAGCAAAATCAAGGTTGACAAGACCCGGCAACTTAATCAAATCAGAAATACTCTGAACGCCCTGACGCAAAACATCATCTGCAACTGCAAATGCGTTAAGCAATGTAATACGCTGTTCAGAAACCAATTTCAAGCGCTCATTTGGGATCACGACCAAAGAATCGACGTGCTCTTTCAGATTGGCAATTCCTTCATCGGCCTGAGCCATCCGAACCTTTCCTTCAAAAGCAAAAGGTTTTGTGACGATTCCAATCGTAAGAATCCCCATGTCTCTTGCAATTTCAGCTACGATCGGTGCAGCACCGGTACCGGTACCGCCGCCCATACCAGCAGTAATAAAGACCATATCACTGCCGCGAATTGCAGCAGAAATTGCCTCGCGACTTTCATCCGCAGCTTTGCTGCCGATTTCCGGCTTGCTGCCTGCACCTTTTCCGTGCGTAACCTTTTCGCCGATTTGAATCTTCTGAGTGGCCTTTGAACGATAGAGCGCCTGCTTATCCGTATTCACTGTGATAAATTCAACGCCCTGTACGCCGGAGTTGACCATTCGATCAACTGCATTTCCGCCGCCGCCGCCGACACCGACGACCTTAATTTGAACAATATTATCGAAATCGTTATCAATTTCAAAAGGCATTTTTTAAATCCCCCTTAATGATGTACAATCCTACATTTTACGGGGAACCCGTAAAATGACCATTTCTTTTCTCAATTATATTTTACTTTATCACGTTTCACGATAAATTTCAACTATTTCAATTAGAAAATTCCGTAATTCAAAGAAGTTCTTCAAATGATCCTTCTCATTTTAAAAATTGCATCGAATTATTTGGTAGTTTCTCCCGCAGCAGGATCCGGAGTGTAAACATCCTTTTTCGTATAAATAGGATCTCCGTCAGAATCATAAACGGTATTTCCGTTAGCATCTACCGCAATATGATAACTATCTTCTTTAGAAGATGAAGCCGTATTTTGGGATGAAGCGGTACTTTGGGGAGAACTTCCAGAAGGATTCACTGTCGACGCAGTAGAAGTCTCTGAAGAAGAGCTAGCGGATGTGCTCGAACTTGTCGAAGAAGTCGGGTCATCAATCTGCTGTGGATCATATGGTACATAGGCTTGATTGTTTTCCTGAATGCTGGAAAGATCAATCACACCGGATGGAGAGTCCTGTAAATGATTTTTCAAAATTTCCTGTGCAAAAGTCAATTTTCTTTGCAGGTAAGTAGGTGTTCCTAATTTGAGTAAGAACTTGCTCTCAATCGTTACTGTCAGTTGATATCGGTCCGAAAGATCCATCGCACTCACATTGCTGAGACCCGACTGCTCAACTGCTTCTCCAAGTTGCCCAAATAAAGAACTTTCGTCCTCAGTCTCATAAGAGGCAGTTTCTCCCGGAACCGCTTTCGTAAAGTTTATCCCCTTGATCGTTGCAACCCCTTCCGGTACTGTATCTGAAAGCTGCAAAACCTTTCCTTTGCAAGATAAGATCACATACTGCCCATTATATTCCACTGCGCCAGCAACATCATCTTCTTGTACGCTGATCAATAATTTTCCAGGAAGCGACTTTGAAATTTTGGCTTGCCCGATATATGGTAATTTGTTTTCGATTGTTTTTTCTGCAAGACTCACATTTGCACGAAAAAGATTTTCTCCGTAATAAAGGCCGCTCGATTCTATGATCTGATCCGAGCTGTACCGTGTGTCCCCTTCAATTGCGATCTGGTCAACCCGGAACAGGACCGTCAGCGATAATGTAATAGCTGCCACTACCACAATTAAAAAAGAAACAATATAAAAGATTCTTTTCTTTCGCCTATGTCTTCGTACCCGGTCATAAGGATCCTTCGGCACAGTTCTTTGCCTCTCCTTCGGATATTCCGGAACCTTTCGATCCGAATAGGCTCTGCGGGTCTCTGATGAAACCACACGTTTATTCTGATTTTCCGGCGAAACGTTTCCTCGCCGATTTTTCTCATTCCTGCTCAAATTTCCGATCCTCCAGATTTCGATCATCCATTACGGCAACCGCCGAATCTGTGCTCCTAAATCACCCAAAGTCCGTTCAATTGCCTCATATCCTCGGTCAATATGGTGAATCTCTTCTACAATCGTCTCTCCAAACGCCGCCAATCCGGCGACCACTAAAGCCGCACCGCCACGTAAATCTGCAGCTTCAACAGTTGTTCCAGAAAGCTTACTGGGACCCTCGACAACAGCCACCCGTCCATCTACACGAATATGTGCGCCAAGACGGAGCAGCTCTCCCACATGTTTATACCGACTCTCAAAAATATTTTCCACAAACATACTCGTACCTTGACACTGCGTTGTCATTGCCATCAAGGGTGCCTGTGCGTCTGTGGGAAATCCTGGATACGGCATTGTTCTAATATGCTTGATCCGATGAAGCTTTTTGGGTGGAACTAAAACTGCCGCATCACGAAACAAAGTAAGATCACAACCTGCCTCTTCAAACACGGGCCATATTGGGGCCAGATGCTGCGGATTAATATCGCGCAAAGTAATGGTGCTGTATGTTGCTGCACCGGCTGCTAAAAAGGTTGCAGCCGCAATCCTATCCGGGATCACCCAATGCTCGCATCCGCCAAGCTGCTCTACCCCTTCGATTTCAATCGTGCTGCCGCCTGCTCCGCGGATATTTGCGCCGCAGCTGTTAAGAAAATCGGCAAGGTCACAAATTTCCGGTTCATGTGCTGCATTTTCAAGAAGAGTAGTTCCCTTCGCACATGATGCTGCTAAAAGCACATTTTCCGTTGCACCTACACTGGGGAAGCTCAATGCAATATGAGCACCATGAAGTCCTGTAGGCGTTTCACAGAGCAGCCGCCCATGATCTTCCACAATCGAAGCTCCCATTTTCCGCAGAGCTTCCAAATGCAAATCAATCGGCCGTGGCCCTAATTCACACCCACCCGGAAAACCTAAAACCGCGCAGCCGGTACGGCCCAGAATCGCCCCTAAAAAGATAATTGACGAACGCATTTCTCTCATCAGATCATCCGGAATCTGAAAAGAAGAAATCTCGCGCGCATCTATGCAGATGGTATCTCGTTCCGAAAGAACCCGGCAGCCCAGCTTTCGGAGAATTTCTGTAGAAATACGAACATCTGAAAGCTGTGGGCAGTTGTGTAAAATGCATTCTTCTCGGCATAAAATAGAAGCTGCCAAAAGAGGCAGGGCGCTGTTCTTCGCCCCCTGAACGGAAACTTCGCCCTGTAATCGACAGGGACCGGCAATTTTTAATCTTGGCATAGACAACACCCCCACATAATCTTTCCCATACTATGCAGGGGATTTTGCGAATGTCATTATCTACGCTTTATGATTCTCCTTGAGCACTTCCAAAATCAATTTATAGATTCGCTCATTGGCATCTACAATCGCCATTTTTTTCGCATTTTCTGCTAAATGTTCAATCGTTTCCGGCTTTTGGAAAAGCTGTTCTACCTTTTTAATCAGCATTTGGCCGGTTAGATCTTTTTCTTCCAAAATCCATGCAGCGTTGCGTTTTACCATAGACATCGCATTATGATACTGATGATTTTCTGCAACATTTGGGCTTGGAATAATGAGCGATGCACGTCCGACGGCCTGCAGCTCCGAAAGTGTAATGGCGCCTGCACGACAGATTACAAGATCCGCCGCAGCAAGGCAGTCCGGCATATCATTAATATATTCTCGGATATCCATATTGGGATGAGCTGCCAAATCCACTCCCTTCTGTCTAAGCAAATCAGGGAACCATTTTCCCCACTGCCCATAAGCATGGATGTGCTGAAAACGGTCTGTCTTAGCGGTATGCGCCAAAAGATCAGCCATTGGTTCGTTGATCTTTCTTGCTCCAAGACTTCCGCCGAAAGAAAGAATGACCGGACGATTATCAAGGCCGAGCCTCTGACGGGCACTGGCTCGATCCGCCCGCAGAACAGACAGCCGCACCGGATTTCCGGTAAGCACACAGTGCGCACCCTTTTCCATGTATTTTTCCGCATCTGCCATTGCGAGCATCGTGCGCGCTGCATTACGAGAAAGCGCTTTATTTGTCACCCCAGGATAAGCGTTCTGCTCATGAATCAGTGCCGGAACTCCCAGCTTCATTGCTTCACGAATAACAGGCCCGGATACATACCCGCCGGTTCCAACACAAACATCCGGCTTAAATTCACGAATAATTTTTTTGGATTCTTCTGTTGCTGTAAATACATGAACGATCGTTTTGCAGTTCTTTTTGAAATTGGTCCAGCTGATTTTACGCTGAAATCCCGAAATTGTTACACTTTTAAAAGCATATCCCGCCTGAGGAACCAGACGTTCTTCCATGCCGCCCTTTGCTCCCACATAAAGGATTTGTGCATCCGGCTGACGTTCCTTTAAATATCCCGCAATCGCCAACGCTGGATTGATATGGCCGGCCGTTCCGCCGCCGGCAAACAAAATTCTCATCGAGTCCATTCCTTTCTGCTGAGATTCTTTGTAAAATGTCTAATTTCGAAATCTTCCGGGTTTAAGTTTTTTCAATATTAGAAGTTCGCGAAATAGAAAGCAAGATTCCCATCTCTGCCAAAAGGATCATCAGAGAAGATCCGCCATAGCTGAAGAATGGAAGGCTAATGCCGGTATTTGGCACCAAATTCGTAACCACGGCGATATTTAAAACCACCTGAAGTCCTACCTGCATGGTCAATCCAATTCCAAGGAGCATTCCAAATTTATCCTGCGCACGCAGAGAAATCATAATTCCACGCCAAACCAGTGCCGCAAAAAGAAGCACAATCAGTGTAGCACCAATAAATCCAAGTTCTTCACAGACAATGGCAAAAATAAAATCGTTCTGCGGTTCCGGAAGATAAAGATATTTTTGGCGGCTCTTCCCGAGTCCCAATCCTAAAAGTCCACCGGAGCCAATTGCATAAAGGGACTGACGAGTCTGCCATGTATCAACGCCATCAGGCGGGTTTAAAGGATTAAGCCAGCCTTGAATTCGCGGCATGGTATAGGAAAGAAGCGAATTGCGCAAAAGCAAAAAGCTCAATCCGCCAACGCCTGCAACACCGCCGATTCCAATTCCAAACCATTTAAGCGGAACACCGCCGATAAAGAGCATAATTAATCCCAAAAACAAAATAATCAAAGTTGCCGACAAATGCTTTTCCAAAATAACCAATCCGCAGACCGCCCCAAGAATCACAAGATATGGTAAAACACCATACCGAAAATTATTCATCTGTTTATAGTTAATGGAAATCAAATGGGCAAAAATCAAAATAACTGCAAATTTTGCAACTTCTGACGGTTGAATAGAACCTAAAACAGGAAGCTCAATCCAGCGGAAAGCACCATTGCGGTTTGGCACCAATGAAGTTCCTTTTAAAGGAACCATCAGCATCAGTACCAAACAGATACCAATCAAAAGCGGTATGGCAAACCTATGAAGATGATGATAGTCGAAATAGGAAATTGCAATCATCACAGCAATTCCGAGGACTGCAAAAAATGCCTGTTTACGAACAAAGAAATAGCTGTCACCATTCATATTGTAATAGGCATACGCATAGCTGGATGAAAACAGCATAACCAGACCAACGCTGACAAGCGCCAAGACGAGAAACAGCAGCGTTAGATCCATTCCTGATCGGGTAGAAAACAGCCGAAACTTCTTTGCACGGCGAGGACGGTGCTTCTTTGACTTTTCCTGAGGTGTCTGTCGTATCTGCTCAAAGTTCTGCTTTGGAAAGCGTTCTGTCCTTTGATTAGGCTGGCGCTGTTGCGTCGCTTTCATATCTCTTTTGTATCCGGAAACACTTGTCTTTGACCGGTTTTGCGAAAAATTCCCATTGTTCCGAACCGCCATAGACGATCTCCTTTCCAAACGTTAAAATCAATCATTCCTAATTTGGAATCGTTCATTCAAAATTTTTCGTCCTATTAAATGGACAAAATTCAGATTGGCATCCAGTAAGTTCGCATCACAAGCAGTAATGCCACAATGCAGGCTACAATCGTCACGAGGCTGAATACACAGCAAATTTTCACTTCACTCCACCCGCACATCTCAAAATGATGGTGGATCGGTGTCATCTTAAAAATTCTTTTTCCGTGGGTTGCTTTAAAGTAGGTCACCTGCAACACAACAGAAAGGATCTCACATACATAGATAATCCCCATAAGAGGAATTAATACCGGAACATTCATTCCGAATCCAAGTGCACAGACCAAACCACCTAAAAACAAGGAACCGGTATCCCCCATAAAAACCTTTGCGGGATAAAAATTCCACATCAGGAATCCCAAGCATCCTCCTGCGCATGCCGCCGACAAAATGCTCATTCCCGTCAGCTTCATCACACCTGCAATCGCCATAAAGAAGATTGCCACGACAAAAGTCACAGAGGTATTCAGCCCGTCAATTCCATCTGTAAAGTTGACCGCATTTACCATGCCCACAATTCCAATCAGCGAAAGGATCCAGTACCCGGTTCCGAGATCTACTGCTCCAACTCCTGGAACGATCGTAATCGAACCGGTTCCGGCCATTTTCAGTGCCAAAAGGTATGCTGCCGCCACAATGATCTGCAGCAAAAGCTTCTGCAAAACGGTAAGCCCAAGGTTTCGCTTTTTCACGACCTTAATATAATCGTCCACAAAGCCGACCATTCCAAAACCAAGTGCCATCAAAAGACCGCCGACTACACGGGTTCCCATTAGATTTTCCGCAAAATTTTCTCCACAGAAGGGAATCGTCGCAAGAAGTGCCAAAGCGATTCCTGCCATAAACATAAATCCACCCATCGTGGGGGTTCCGTTTTTTTTCTGGTGCCATTTTGGACCAACTTCGCGAATCGTCTGCCCAAAATTGATATGGTGCAAATAGGGCACCATCCATTTTCCAAGCAACGCAGTTACACCAAATGAAATAGCCGCCGCAGAGACGATCCAAATAATATTCATATATTTTCCACCCTCAATATCTGGTATTCAACACAGTTATGTTGATTATACCACAAATACATGCAAATAGGAAATTTTCAGTCTGATCAAATTTACATAACAGTGTCTTTTTCAATAAAGGTAACCGTCACAATTGTACCCGGTGTTACCTTACTGCCAGCTGTTGCACTCTGGCCGGAAGCGGTAATGCCGCTGCTCCCGGTTTCGCCGGCACCTGCCAGTTCGATATTCAAATGATGCGAAGCTGCTGTCGCCTCAGCCTCTGAAACCGTCATTCCTGAAAAATCCGGAACGTCTACTGTCGTGCTTCTGCTTGCCTGATCTGTAAAGAGCACAACGGTTCCATCTTTTGGCATGGATTGACCACCCTGAGGAATTTGTATCAACACAGAATCTCCAGATCCCTGTACCTCAACTGAAAGGCCCTGACCCTGCAGTGCCGCTTTTGCGTCTGCTACTGATTTTCCAGTAACATCCTGTGCTTTAATATCCAGCTTTGCTGCATCTGCTTCATCATATTTTGCATCAACACCCAAATATGGAAGGACTTCTCCCATCACCTGACTAAAGATCGGACCGGCAACTGCACCGCCATAGTAACTGCCTACACTTGCATCCGGTTCATCGACAAAAATCAACAATGCATACTGTGGATTATCCGCCGGAGCAAATCCGCAATAAGAAGCGATATAATATTCGCCCTCTACTCCGTCAATAGCCTTCTTTTGGTTATCTTTATCCACTTTTTCACTAGTGCCCGTCTTTCCTGCGACCCGGTATCCCATCAGATAACCATTTTTGGCTGTGCCGCTAGTAGCATTCTGCTGCATAATTGCAGTCATCCGCTTGCTGGTATCCTCTGAAATTACCTGCCGACGAACCTCCGTTCCGACACTTTTCTGAATATTTCCGTCTGCCCCGACAATTTGCTTTACCACATGCGGAGTTACCAAATTTCCGCCATTTGCGACTGCTGCGCAGGCAGTAACCATTTGCAGCGGCGTAATACTAAAGTTCTGGCCGAAAGATTCAACGGCCAAGTTGATTGGATCCAGTGCTTCTTCACTATAATAGAGAGAATTCGCTTCACCAGGTAAATCGATTCCTGTTTTTTCTGTAAATCCAAATCCTTGGAAGTATTTAAAGAAACGCTCTTTTCCGAGAAGGTCTACGCCAATATGAATAAAGAAGGTGTTACAGGAATTGCACAGTCCCTGCACAAAATTTTCTGTTCCATGTCCACCAGTCTTCCAACAATTAATTGGTTTGCTTGCGCCCGGAATTTGGTAGCTGCCGGTACAAGTATACGTTGTATTTTCATTCACAACGCCCTCTTCCATCGCCATGGAGCCCGTACACATCTTAAAGACAGAACCAGGATAATATGTATCACTGACCGCTTTGTTTCTCCATTTCTGCTGAAGTGTATTGAGGGTTGCTGTACTCTGCTGATCTTCCGGTAATTTGGCAATGCGCGCTTTTTCCGTATCTGTTAATACCCGCGGGTTATTGGGGTCAAATGCGCCGGAATCAGCCAGCATATTCTTATTCACATTCACTACATCATTGCTGTTGAAATTGCCTTTCACTGCCATTGCCTTAATCTCGCCGGTATTAACATCCATCAAGATTCCCAATGCACGGTTTCCAGCGTTATGCGCAATGGCACCTTCCTCCAGTGCTTTTTCCAGATAGTGCTGCGCAACTTCATCGATCGTCAGAACCAGAGAAGAACCATCCTGGGCCTCTACTCTCTGCGAATATTGGAAAGGCATATCTCCCTGCTGCGCATTCTTCGCCGTAACAAGGCGTCCGTTTGTACCTTTTAAATAGGAATTATATTCAGACTCAAGGCCTTCTACACCGTCTCCATCCGCATTGGTAAAGCCTAAAACAACAGAAGCAAAATCACCAAACGGATAGTAGCGTTTATAATCATTTTCATATTCTATGCAATTTCCCAAAGCAAGATAGCCATCTTTTTTCTGAGCATCTGCTTCGATCCAATCTGCCAGTTGGTTTTTAACATCTGTTTCCACCTTAGAGCCGACCACCTGCCAATAAGAATCTCGGTTATTGCAGGCATCTTCAATTTTAGAGCGGTCAACTCCCAGAATTTGACTTAGTCCGGAAATAATTGCTTCTTTTTGGCCCGGATATTTTGTCTCATCCATCTGCGCCGGCACCAACACAATTTTCCAAACATCAGCGCTGGTAGCCAGTTCCTTCATATTGCAGTCATAGATTGTACCGCGTTTTGCAGAAAGGATATTATCCTTTAACTGCTGAGCGACTGCCTTTGATTTTAAATTTTCTCCATCGATGATCTGAAGATGAAACAACGTAAAGATCACCGTGCCAAATCCCAAAACGATCAGAGTAATCAAAAGGGTCGTCGTCCGTTTCCACATTTTCGAGGTGGTACCTTTTGCCATACTTTACCTCCAATTCCTTCCGTTACAAAAATGAGAGTCAAGATTCACTCATCTCAACTCTCTTTTAAAATACCTCCTGCTACAAATATAATAGCCTTCGGTATGATTCATATTTCAATCATAAAAAACTTATGACAGCAAAGAAACAATCTGATCCCATACACGCTCTAAAAAAGAAGGAGTTTTCGTGCTGGTAACGACCTGGCTCTTATCTCCCTGCGATAAATTAATGGTAGTTGCCTGTGTCGTATTTACCTTCTGCATTCCCATTTCCTTTGCACGCTCTTCCAGCGAAGACAAAGAGAGCTGAGAATCTGCCTTCACCTGAAGCTGAGTTTGAAGGCTTTGCTGCTCACTTAAAGCCGTTTTTTGCTTTCCGATCTGATCTGTTAATTCTGTCAGTTGAACTTGTCCAAAAATCAGAACCCCAACCATGCTGACCATAGTTGCAAGCCCGATTCCCATTCCTACTACTTTTAAAGCACGTTTGCGCACACGCAAACCAATTTTTTTCTTCTGCTGCGGCATTTCTACCACATTGTTAATTGGATGATCTATTGAAGCTTTCTGAGAAGTTTTTTGTACTTCAGGAGCATATTCCTCAAACAACGAAAAATCATACGCTGCACTACTATTATGTAAAGTTGCCAATGATTCCACTTCCTTTGTTATGGATTTATTTTACCATACTTTTGCTGTCACGTTTATGAACATTTTGTTAATAATGTAACTTTTCTGTTACCTTTGTTCTAATTTAGTACAGCAGCGAAGTCTTGCGCTGCGGGAGCGGGGATTTTCTTCCAATTCTTTTTCATTTGGAACCAATCCCTTTTTAAAAACCAACTCAGCCCGCGGCTTTTTGCCGCAAACACAAATTGGAAAATCCGGCGGGCAAGTACAGCCTTGACACCACTGAGCCATTTGGTGTTTCACAATCCTGTCTTCCAACGAATGGAATGTAATCACACTGAGCCTACCTCCAGGCGTCAGACTGGCAAACGCTGCATTTAAACCCTCGTGAAGACGATCCAATTCTCCATTCACCGCAATCCGCAGTGCCTGAAAAGTTTGGCGAGCCGGATGTCCAGGTTGACGTCGAACTGCAGCGGGAACACTTTCCTTCACGATTTCGGCCAACTGAAGAGTTGTTTCAATCGGCATTTTTTCTCGTGCGGCTACAATGCCACGCGCAATCCTAGCTGAATTTCGGTCTTCCCCATATTGAGAAATAATCTTCGCTAATTCTGCTACTGAAAGCGTATTCACTAAGTCTTTTGCACTAGGCCCGGATTTGCTCATGCGCATATCAAGGGGTGCATCATAATGATAGGAAAAGCCGCGTTCCGGTGTATCCAGCTGGTAAGAGGAAACGCCAATATCCAGCAAAACACCATCCACCGGAAGGATTCCTTCCTCATCAGCAATCTGCTGCATCTGAGAAAAGTTTGCCTGCCGAATAATGCTGCATGGATTGCCGGAAAAGCGCTTTGTAACCGTTGCGATTGCGTCTGGATCCTGGTCAATCGAAAGCAGCTTGCCGGATGTCAGACGATCAAGGATTGCCTGCGAATGGCCGCCGCCTCCGGCTGTACCATCAATATAATGCCCATCGGGGCGTATCTGTAAGCTTTCAATTGCTTCTTCAAATAAAACAGGACGATGTTGATAATTCATAGTTCCAGATCATCCATCGCGTCAGCGATGCTTTCCTGTGTCAATTCTGCATTAAATGCATTCCAAGAAGCGGTGTCCCAAATTTCTGCTCGACTGGACGCACCGATAAAAGTGATATCCTTTTTCAGCCCGGCATGTTCGCGCAGCAGTTGTGGAATCAGGATTCTGCCCTGCTTATCAGGAACGGCCTCACAAGCTCCTGCAAAGAAAAAGCGCTGCAGTCCGCGTGCCTTAGAAATTGGCATGGCACGTACTTTTTCCTGCAGTCTGCTCCATTCTTCCTGAGAGAATACAAACAGGCAACGATCAAGACCTTTCGCAATATAAAAGTGCTCTCCTAAATCCTCGCGGAATTTAGAAGGCACAATCACGCGGCCTTTTGAATCAATATTATGTTGATACTCACCGATCAGCATAACGAAACTCTCCTAATCTGCATTTTTGTGGCTTCTGGTTCCACTTCTCTCCACTTTTCACCACTTGTGAATTCATTATAAAGGATTCCAATTGGAATTGCAAGTGCTTTTTAAAATTTATGTCAACCGAATTTTAAGAATTTCTATATTTCAAAAGATGTTGCATATTCTATTTTAGCTTGTACAAAATCTGGTATTTACAAACATTATTTTCAAAAATCTCTTGACCTGACCCCTAGGGGATGATTCATAATAAAAGGGAGGTGAACGAAATGCAAATAGGGCAGGTACAAAAAGAAACCGGGCTAACCAGAAAAGCAATTGAATATGCGATTTTGCAGGGAGTAATCACTCCAAAAACGATGGAAAATGGGTATCGTAATTTTAATGAGCAAGAGGTCGATTTGTTAAAGAAGGTCAAAGTACTTCGTAAGCTTGGACTATCCGGCACGGAAATTCAAAATATACTCTCTGATGATTCTGTTTTACAGAAATATGCATCGAAAAAAGACGTACAGATAAAGTTAGATCAAGAAAAGTCAAAAATTTTGGAAAAGTTGAGCGAAAACTTTGACTATCAAACTGCTTCCAAAGCATTGGACAGTTTTTCTCAAAAGGAAACAATTTTTCAAAAGCTATTAGATGCTTTCCCAGGAATTTATGGGGAACTATTCTGCTTTCACTTTGCACCTTTCCTGAATTTTTCCATTGAAACGCAGGAACAAAAGCAAGCATATGAAACGGTCGTCGTTTTTCTCGATGAAATTCCATCGTTTGAAGTTCCGGACGAACTTTCAGCCGAATTTAAAAAGGGTGCAGCTCTTCTTGGAAAAGAGAAACTGAATGAAATTCAAATACAGGCACAATCTTCCATTCAAAATATTGATTCTTTTCTGGAAGAAAATGAAGATATGATGAATCATTATCTTACTTTTCGACAGTCAAAGGAATATTATAATTCCCCTGCTTTTAAGATACAGCAGCTTTTTCTCAAATTTAGTCAAAATTATGGATATTACACAGTTTTTCTTCCGGCTCTGCGAATCTTAAGTCCGTCCTATTGTGAATACTGCAAACAAATGGAAAATGCCGAAGAAAAGTTTCTTCAAAAATATCCACAGGCAAAAGCACTTAAAAAAGAAAATTAAAGAAGCAGAACCGAATGACGTAAAAACCGTCGTTTGGTTCTGCTTTTTATTAATCATTCAATTTTTATCTTTGATGAGGAGCATGCTCCTGCGGCTGTGCTGCCGCACGCTGGCTCACTTTGATATTCTGCCGTGTTTTGCGCAGTTCCGCAAGATTCCCCGTCAAACCTTCGTCAGCACGGCGCATCAGGTCATCTACATAATCGTTACTGGCCTTACGCAGTTCCCGCGCCTTCTGCTTTGTCTGCAGCAGCACTTCGTTTGCCTTTTGCTGTGCCTGCTTAACGATCTCTTCCTGATTGACCATTGCTTTGGCACGGTCTTCCGCAACACGGATTACTGTTTCGGCCTCGCGCTTGGCATCTGTCAGGATCTGACTGCGATCTGCTACGATTCCTTTTGCCTGCCGAATCTCTTTTGGAAGACTTTCTTTCAGTTCATCCAAAATCTGTTTAACCTCCGCGCTGTCTAAGACCGCACGGCCATGACTCAACGGAAGGCTCCATGCCTTATCCAGCAAATCGTATAATTCATTGATTAAATCTTCAGCATTCATAGGGATTCCCTCCTGCTTTCTTCAACACGTTTTTGAATATCTTTAATAATACAATTAGGAACACAACCACTCACATCTCCGTCAAAATTAGCAATCTGTTTGACGATACTGGAACTGATAAACATGTTCTGTGCTTGTGTTGCCAAAAAAATAGTTTCAAGATTCGGATTCAGCTGCCGGTTGGTCAGCGCCATCTGAAATTCATATTCAAAATCCGAAAGAGCCCGCAGCCCACGAACCACCGCAGTTGCATGTTTCTCTTTCGCATAGTCGGCCAAAAGACCATAAAAGCTGCCCACTTCTACTCCCGGCAAATCCTTGGTGCAGCGTCTGAGCAGCTCCATACGTTCTTCCACTGTAAACAACGTCTTTTTTTCCGGATTGACCAGGACAGCGACAATTACTTTATCAAAGAGTTTACAGGAACGACTGATAATATCGAGATGTCCTAAAGTAACCGGATCAAAGCTACCCGGGCAGATTGCTATTTTCATATATTTACTTCCTTACACGTATAGGTCGTCAGCAGAATTTTTCCGTAACGATATTCTCGTTCTTTTTGGAATTTTCCCGCCTGCTCCGGCAGTTTTTCATCCGTAGGATGCTCACAAATGATCATCCCTCCGGGATTCATACATTCCGCACAGAGCGGCAGTGCTTTCTGCAGAAGGCCGGTACGATAGGGCGGATCTAGAAAGCACAGATCATAAGGTGCATTTTTCCGCATCAGGAAAACCAATGCATCTGTGTGATAAACTTCGGCCTGTTCTGAAAGGCCTGTTTCTGCTAGATTTTTTTGAATCACCGCAATACTTTCACGGCTCTGATCCAAAAAATCCGCATGGGCTGCACCGCGGCTCAGCGCTTCAATTCCCAACTGACCAGAACCGGCAAATGCGTCAAGCACCCGCCGCCCTTCCACTTGAAACTGAATAATACTGAACAGTGCCTCTTTGACCCGCTCCGGAGTCGGACGGGTTTCTTCCCCTTCCCGGGTCACTAATTTTCTTCCCCGGGCAGAGCCTGTAATTACGCGCATAGGTTCTGACTCCTTTTTTCCTGATTTTTTTATTATCGCATTCTCTCGTCATTCTGTCAACTTTTTTGCGATTTTTCGTCAAGATTTTCTGCTCCGTGAATCGCCTGATAAAGCTTTTGCGCCGCCGGTTTTGTCATCCCCGGAGCCTGCTCCAATTGGGAAAGCTCTGCTTCCCGAATTGCCGTCATCGTTCTGAAATACCGTAAAAGCGCTTTTGCTCGTTTTTCACCGATTCCTTCCACGGTAGTCAATGCAGATGAGATTGAATGCTTTTTCCGCAGCTGCCGATGATATCCGATCGCCCAGCGATGCACTTCGTCCTGAATGGAAGAAACCAGCGTGAAAGCAGCACGATTAGAGCTAATCGAAATTTCGCCGCCGTCGCCTGTAATTGCCCTTGTTCGGTGAGAGGAATCCTTGACCATACCAAAGAGTGGAATCTCAAGATGGTGTTCTTCCAGAACAGGTTTGACCGCCCCGACTTGCCCCTTTCCGCCATCCAACAAGATCAAATCGGGCAGCCGGCCGAAGCCTTCGCCTTCTTCTTTATGCAGCTCATATTCCTCAAAGCGGCGTTCCAGTGTTTCCCGCATAGAAGCATAATCGTCCTGTCCTTCTACTGTTTTAATTTTAAACTTCCGGTAAGCTGATTTTAATGGCCGCCCGTTTTCAAAGACGATCATCCCGGCAACATTTTCACCGCCCTGCAGATTGCTGATATCATAGGACTCAATATATTTCGGCGGCTCAGAAAGGCCCAACTTCCTCCCCAGTTCATCCAGAGCAGAAGTTTCCTTTACGGTGCGTCCGGTTGTTTGCGCAACTGCTTCCGCCGCATTTTGCCTTACCATCTCAGCAAGTTTTGCCTGTTCTCCCTTCTGAGGCACACTCAAAAGGACACGAGAACCGCGTTTCTCTGTTAACCATCGCTCTAAAAGGTCCATGCTTTCTGCCGGACCATCGAGCGTAACGCGGGGTGGGATACGGTCGCGGATCGTATAATAGCGCTCTAAAAATTCTCTTCTAGCGGATTCTGGTTCCCCGCATCTGCCCATTGGAAAGCTCTCGCGGTCACAAAGTCTCCCATCCTGAAAGCGAAATACCTGAAAGCAACAAGCGGTTGGTCCCTGTGCCAACGCAACCACGTCCTGCTCAGGCACACTGATTGCTACAACCTTTTGTCGATCTCCCATCCTTCGAATTGCAGAAAGGCGATCACGGATTCTGGCAGCATACTCAAATTCTAAGTTTTCTGCTGCTCGATTCATTTTCTCCGTCAGCTTTCGAACGCTTTCGGAACTGCCGCCTTTGAGAAAATCAATGGCTTCATTTACAGATTCCAAATATTCTTCTTTGCTGATTTTTCCGCGGCAGGGTGCACAGCACTGCTTAATAAAGAAATTAAGGCATGGCCTTCCCTTTCCAATATCCCTTGGAAAATGTCTGTTGCAGCTTGGTAAACAAAAGATCTTGAGTGCTTCATCAACACTTTCCTTCGTTGCCCAGGAACTTACATAAGGACCGATATAGGTATTCCCATCATCAGGCGCTTGTTTGCTCTGAGAAATTCTGGGCCATTCCTCATTTGTAACTTTAATATAATGATAACCTTTATCGTCCTTCAAAAGGATATTATACTTCGGTGTGTGCTGTTTTATCAGACTGCATTCCAAAACTAATGCTTCAAATTCGCTGTCGGTCAAAATATATTCAAACCAATCGACATGCGCCACCATCTGACGCACTTTGTCATCATGATTTTTTTCACTGCCAAAATACTGGCTGACCCGGTTCTTGAGTGCCTTTGCTTTTCCAATATAGATAATCTTTCCGGAGCGGTCATGCATCAAATAGACTCCCGGAGAAAGCGGTAATTTCATGGCTTTTTTCCGTAATTCTTTTTTCTTTTGGTCCGGCGTCTGTTCCATAAACTTTCTCCTTTCGTCCAAAAATAAAAAAGGCACCGCTTCTTAAGGCGGTGCTTAATTTTTAAAACAATTACTCGGCAAAGCCGGATTTTACAAGTTTTACCAAGCTGTCAACAGCCTCTTCCTCATCGGCGCCGTCTGCAATAATACGAATTGTAGTACCGCCGACAATTCCCAGAGAAAGCACTCCCAAAAGGCTCTTGGCATTTACACGGCGTTCTTCTTTCTCCACCCAAATAGAAGATTTAAACTCATTTGCTTTTTGAATAAAAAATGTAGCCGGCCGCGCGTGCAACCCAACTTGATTCTGTACCAAAACTTCCTTCATACACATATAAAACGCTCCTAACTCCGCTCAAATGATTTGATGAATTTTACGCTCATCAAACGAAATCCAACATAACAAGACAAAAAAATCTAAGTTCCCTTAGCATCGAAAATATTATAGCACAATTCCTTTCGTCGTCAACATTCGAGAAAAAACTTTGGATCGTTGCCCTAATTAGGCAGGCTTTGCAAGGTTTTTTATCGTGCAAATTGCCATATTTGTTGAAAACTTTTGGGCTGTCTGCCATACGAATGACAAATTTATGTCAAATAAAGTCTTAATTTTGACTCTGCTCCACAAGATTCTGTTGTTCCAAAAATTCCCAGTCTTCTTTTGATAATGATCGTTTTTGCAATAAATCCGGTCTTTTTTGGGCAGTCCTCAAAACACTTTGCTGATGTCTCCATTTTTTGATATTGGCATGGTGACCGGTCATCAGAATATCCGGTACACTGTGACCGCGCCAAACCTGCGGGCGGCTATACTGTGGATACTCGAGGAGACCATCATAATGGCTCTCCTCCTCAAAGCACTCTTGCGCCGCCAAAACCCCCGGCTGCATCCGTCCTACAGCATCGGTCAAACACAGCGCCGGGATTTCGCCTCCGGTCATCACAAAATCTCCAAGCGACACTTCTTCATCTACGTACGCTTCCAGAACGCGCTCGTCTACGCCCTCATAATGGCCACAAAGGATGCAAAGATTTTCGTATTGGGAAAGTTCACGAATTACGGTTTGATTCATCGGGCGCCCCTGCGGTGACATATATACAATATGCGGCTTTTTCCCAAGTGTCTCTGTAAGGTCATCAAAGCATGCAGCGATTGGTTCTGCAATCAACAGCATTCCCTTTCCGCCGCCAAAAACCGTATCATCTACCCGCTGATGCTTATCGTGCGCATAATCGCGCAACTGGTGACAGCACACCTGCAATGCACCTTTTTTTCTGCCTCTTCCGATGATACTTTCGGAAAGCACCCGTTCGCACATTTCTGGAAAAAGCGTAATGAGATCAATCCTCATCGAAGATTCCCCCAATCGGACGAATCTTTAAAATGCCCTCTTCAATATGAACGGATTCCACCATTTCTTTAACGGCCGGCATCAAATGTTTTTCTCCCTTTTCATCTGTGACCTCATAAACATCATTTGCACCTGTCTCCAGAATATCCGTTAAAATGCCATAAGATTTTCCAGTCTCTGCATCTACAGCCGACAAACCAATTAAGTCCTGACGAAAATAAGCACCTTTCGGAAGGTTCGCGTCTTTTCTTGCAAAATAAAGGACTTGTCCGCGCATAGCATCGGCCATCTCGACTGTCTCAATTCCTTCCAACCGAACCAACAAAAGCGTCTTATGGGTCCTTGCAGAAAGGACTTTTAGGCCAGTGCCATCTTTCCGATAAAACATTTTAAAGCGGCACAGAAAATCTGCCGAATCACACCATGGTAAAAGGCGCAGTTCTCCCTGGATACCATGTGTTCCAACGACCTGCCCGGCCTCTAAATATTCAGACTGCATAAACGCCCCTCCTTAGAGTAAAGAAAAAGCGGCAGACATTTTCTGCAAAAAGCAAACAAAAACGCTGTCTGCTGTTCTGCAAAAAGGCAGTCCACTGCTTCTCATTTTATCAGTCGATTTCCACAGAAATTTTAGTTTCCTTTCGGGTGGCTGCTGCACGCATAACCACACGGATTGCTTTTGCAATTCGGCCCTGTTTTCCGATCACACGACCCATATCCTCTTCTGCAACATGCAGATGATAAACAATCGTACCATCCTCAATCGGAGCATCTTCTGTAACGGAAACTTGGTCAGGTTTTTCGACTAAACCCTTGGCAATCGCAAGTAAGAGTTCCTGCATTTTTATTCACTCCTTCTCACAGTACGCCATTTTTCTTAAACAGTGCTTTCACTGTATCGGTCGGCTGAGCGCCATTTTTGATCCACTCTTTTACCTTTTCAGAGTCAACCTTTACTTCGGAAGGCTCAGTAAGCGGATTATAATAACCGATTTCTTCAATGAAACGGCCGTCACGAGGGTAACGGGAATCTGCTACAACAATGCGATAGAAAGGGTTCTTTTTTGCACCCATTCTGCGCAAACGAATTTTTACTGCCATAATTTTCACCTCCATATTGAATTATAATTATTTATCTAATAATTTTTTAATAGATAACAAGTTAATAAAAGTATCCAGCTAAATCAAAACCCCATTCCGGGGCCCATCCCATTGAGCATACCAGGCGGAAGCCGAAACTTTCCTTTTTTGCCGCTCTTTTTCATCATCTTCGTGACTTTTTGAATCTGTTCCATACTGCGGATCAGTTTGTTCACATCTTCCACTTTGGTTCCGCTTCCGGCGGCAATACGCCGCTTCCGGTTTGGATTCATTACAGCAGGCTTTTCGCGCTCTTCTTTTGTCATACTGCGAATAATTGCAATCTGTTTATCAACCATGCGGTCATCTACCGCTTTATCATCAATTTTACGGGTATCGACGCCGAATTTTTCCAGAACGGAACGCATCGGTCCCATTTTCTGCATCTGCTGGAACTGAGACAAAAGGTCATTGTAATCCAGCTTGTTGTGCATCATCTTCTGAGCAGTCTTACGGGCTTCTTTTTCGTCCATCGTCTGTTCAGCATTTTCGATCAAAGTTAAAACGTCGCCCATGCCAAGAATTCGGCTTGCCATACGGTCGCCGTGAAAGACTTCCAGATCATCAAGCTTCTCACCGACTCCAGCATATTTGATCGGCTTTCCGGTAACAGCTTTAACCGAAAGTGCGGCGCCGCCGCGGGTATCACCGTCGAGCTTTGTCAAAATGACGCCTGTAATTCCAAGCTTATCATCAAATGCTTTTGCAACATTGACCGCTTCCTGACCGGTCATACTATCGACTACCAGCAAAATCTCACTGGGCTTAACTGCCGCTTTGATATTCTCCAGTTCATCCATCAGAACATCATCGATCTGCAGTCGGCCGGCTGTATCAATCAAAACAATATCATTGCCATAATCTTTGGCATGTTTAATCGCTTTTACGCTGATTCTGACCGGATCATCTTTGCCCATCTCAAAAACAGGGACACCGGCCTGTTCTCCGACTACCTGCAACTGCTTAATTGCAGCTGGGCGATAAACGTCGCAGGCGACCAGCAATGGACGATGACCCTGCCTTTTAAGCAGTTTTCCAAGCTTTGCGGCATGCGTCGTTTTACCGGCGCCCTGCAATCCACAGAGCAATACAATACAGGGACCTGAAGATGGCATCTTCAGGCGCATATCCGCGTCGTCGGTGCCCATCAGCGTTGTCAACTCTTCATTGACAATTTTGACCACCATTTGGCTCGGGGTCAGGCTTTCCATAACTTCGCTGCCGATTGCACGCTCTGTTACTCGGTTGGTAAAATCTTTTGCAACCTTATAATTGACATCTGCTTCCAGAAGTGCCATGCGAACTTCACGCATCGCTGTTTTAACGTCCGCTTCAGAAAGTTTTCCTTTCGATTTTAGCTTTTTAAAAGCTGCCGAAAGTTTATCCGATAAGCCTTCAAATGCCATAGATGCACTCCTTTCATTCTTCAGTCAGATTATTCAAATTTTCGACCGCAGAGAGAATCTTATCGAGTTCTCCCGTAATATCGCGGTTATAAAGGAACCGCTTATTGTAATCCTGAATATTGTGCGTGCTTTGATCAACGATCTGAAGAGATTCTTTAATCTCGCGGAATCGCTTTAAAAATCCCAGGTGGTCTTCCATTTCAAAAAGCTGCGTTTCACCGCGCTTAATGGCATCCCTTACGCCCTGACGGGTAATCCCTTCATTCTCTGCAATTTCAGCGAGAGACAGATCATCATTATAGTAATAATCCAGTACTTTACGCTGCTTTTGAGTCAGCATAGAGCCATAATAATCCAACAAAACAGATACTTCCAAGTTCTTTGCCATGCTGTCTCCTTCTTTCTGTAAAGTGCTTTACTTTTACACGCAAGAAAAATTATACCGTATTCGATTTAAAATGTCAACCATAAATTTTTGCCACCTTAAAAAATAAAAGGACGAAAAAATTCGTCCTTTTGTCCGTTGTTTATTTTAATTCTGCAATGGTAACGCCGCTTTCGCCCTCACCATAAGTTCCTAAGCGAAAACTCTTAACACTGGGATGATGTTTCAAATGCTCTTGCACCGCTTTTCGCAAAACGCCGGTTCCTTTTCCGTGAATCAGTGTCACCTGCGAAAGGCCACCCAGCTGAGCGTGATCCAAGAACTGATCCACATGAAAAATTGCTTCGTCGGCATTCTCCCCACGCAAGTCAAGTTCTGCTTTTGCCTGCGTTTCTACTGCAGTACGGGTTACCGCCCGACGAGTTCCTACAGTCCCACGCTTTTTCTGTTGCCGGTTTGTGAGAAGACGCAAATTTTCAATCGGCACCTGTGTTTTAATGATACCTGCCTGCACTAAGACCGTTTTCCCGCCTTTTTCCACTTCCAACACAGCTGCTTCTTTATCCAGATC
Source organism: Caproicibacterium sp. BJN0003 (assembly GCF_026314295.1). Classification (NCBI taxonomy): domain Bacteria; kingdom Bacillati; phylum Bacillota; class Clostridia; order Eubacteriales; family Oscillospiraceae; genus Caproicibacterium; species Caproicibacterium sp. BJN0003. Next base: position 524,459 of record NZ_CP111108.1, on the reverse strand, counting down.
AAAAATCAAAACAGGGTCTCCAGGTTTCAGTGGACGGGGCAGTACATAATGATCATCCTTTTTCCGGCTCACTGGGTCTGCCTGCTCTTCCAAGCCCCGCAGTCCCGCTTTAATTCTCGCCTTTTCTTCGGCCGAAATCACACGGTCTTTCTGCTTTTTTAACGCTTCCAGCTCTTCTAAAAGCGCATCTGCCTGCCCGCGGGTCCGGGAAACTAAAAGCGCTGCTTTTTCCCGTGCCTCATCCATTTCCTGCTGCATTTTCTTCTGAATTTTTTCGCGCTCACCGGCAGCTTCCTTTTTGAGTTCCTGTGCCTGCAGCTTTGCCTCTTCGGCCGCTTTTTTCTGCGTTTCCAACTGCTGACGATTTTCTTCCAGCTGCTTTACCACATTTTCAAAGCGAAGATTTTCATTGGAAACGAATGTTTTAGCCCGATCTACAACCGCCTCTGAGAGGCCTAAACGAAGTGAAATTGCAAATGCATTGCTGCGCCCTGGCACTCCAATCAAAAGCCGATAGGTAGGGCATAGTGTCTGAACATTAAATTCACAGCAGGCATTTTCCACCCCCGGGGTCTGCAGAGCATATGCTTTTAGCTCCGCATAATGCGTTGTTGCAGCAATTTTAGCTCCGGTCGTTCTCAGTTGCTCCAGAATGGCCATCGCTAACGCCGCTCCTTCAACTGGGTCGGTTCCTGCACCAAGCTCATCAAGAAGCACCAAGCTGTGTTCGTCCGCCTGCTTTAAGATTGCAATCTGATTCACCATATGGGCCGAAAACGTGGAAAGGCTCTGTTCAATGGACTGTTCATCGCCAATATCCGCAAGCACTCTGTTAAAAACGGATACTTCGCTCTGTTCGGCTGCAGGGATCAGCAAGCCGCACATCGCCATCAGGCAGAAAAGTCCCACCGTCTTGAGAGAAACCGTCTTGCCGCCGGTATTAGGGCCTGTAATCACCAGTGTATCGAAATCTTCCCCCAGACGAATGTCAGTAGGGACTACTTTATTCGCCGCAATCAGAGGGTGACGTGCTTTTTTAAGGTTGATCACTCCCCGATCATTGAGAACCGGTTTTGTAGCCTTCATCTGGTATCCAAGATTTGCTTTCGCAAAAATCATGTTGATTTCCACTGCGGAATTGTATCCCGTCACAATCGTACTGGCAAAGCTGCCAACTTCTGCAGATAGCTCTCCCAAAATTCGTTCAATCTCTGCGCGCTCTTTGCTTTCCAGCACCCGGATTTCATTATTCGCTTCCACAACAGCCATCGGCTCCACAAAAACGGTAGCGCCACTGCCCGAAGTATCATGAACAAGGCCGGGCACATTCCCGCGGCATTCCGCTTTTACCGGAACAACATAACGGCCTTCCCTTTGTGTGATAATCGGTTCCTGAAGATATTTTTGATAAGTTATAGAATGAATCATATGGTCAAGTTTTTCCCGGACTCTTGCTCCCGCCGCACGCATTTTTCTCCGGATAGAAGCAAGCTCCGGAGAAGCATTATCGCTCACTTCTTCTTCCGAAATGACCACATTAAAGATTCGGTCTTCCATGTATTTATTCGGCATCAGATTGGAAAATCTCCACTCCAATACCGTTTTTAGCCCGGCGCTTTTCTGCCGCCAGTCATAAATGCCCCGCAAGGTGCGCAGCGTCTCCCCAATTCTGAGAAGTTCCGTCAAATTGAGCAGCCCGCCTGCTTCTGCCCGGCGAACCGCATTGGTCACATTATGAAGGCCCCGAAACGACGGCGCACCAAATTGCGCGATCATCCGATAAGCATCCCATGTCTCTTCCAAAAGTGCAGAAGCTTCCTCCAAAGTGCCGACAGGCTGCAATTCCCGAGCCATCTGCGCCGCGTCTTCACAGTCGGCCTGCTCCGCCAAAAGTGCAAGAATTTTTGGAAGTTCCAGTGCTTTTAAATGATGATTATTTTCAAGTCTCATGATTTTTATCCTCTTGATTGGAATCAGCCGAATTTTCATCATCTTTGATGGAATGATAGAAATCCAGCGTTTGAAAAGAACGCTCCAACGTATTAATTATGTAAGATTCGCTGGCGCGATTTAATTCTTTTAGTCCCTCTTTCGATAGGGAAAATGAAAACAATTTTGAAAAATCTGCATAAATAGTATGCCTAAGTGCAGTCAATGCCCCTCTATGGAGCGGAACCATCCCTTTATAATCCCCTTTGCAGCAGGAATCACAAGTGATTGTTCTCTCCCGGGGAGAAAAGAGCATCAGGTCTGCTTCATAAGCACCGCAGTCTTTACAGCAAATCAGATCCGGCATATATCCAGCCAGAGAAAGCATGCGCATTTCGACGGCTGCCTTGATAATAGGAAGTGAACGTTTTTGTTTGCACATCAAATAAAAAGCATTTAACAGCAAACGCAAAAAATCCCCTGCACCATCATCTTCCGGAGCCAGCACACCCACCAGCTCACAAAAATACTGGGCAAGGGACAACCGTGCAAGATCCTGCCGAAGTTCAAAAAAAACTTCGATCGGCTGGGCATCATCAATTGTATTTGCTGTTTTCCCTTCAAAAAGGGTCAGCTCAGAATAGCAAAAAAGCTGAGTTGCCGAAACAAGCGCGCTTTTTGCGGCACGACTGCGGCGTGCAAACGCATGTACAACTCCACAGTCTTTGGTAAGTACCGTTACTGCGCGGTCACTTTCGCCCACTTCCGAAGTCCTGATGATCAGTCCCCGTGTATTCAACCGCATCAGGCACCTCCTTTATCTGCTGAGCATTGTGTTTTAGCTGGGCGTAGACAAGATAATCCTGCACCCTGCCGGTCTCTTGAAAACAAGACCAAGCTGATTTTTCGTCCATACTGAAAACGCTCCTTTCCTGTTGCCGTACAAGAATCATTATGTACAGGAATCCGCTCCAGTATGAGTGGAAAATAAATGAATATTCGTCAAAACCAGACGTTTTTTTCTCTTCTTTTGTGCTATGAAAAAGGATTTTTGAAAGATTTTCTAAAAAAGGAATTAATGATCCAAAAGATCATCGCCGTTAAATCCAAAGGAACGAAGCGCTGCTTCCTTGTTTCTCCAATCCTCTTTTACCTTGACCCAGAGCTGTAAATTGACCTTTGTTCCATAGAACTTCTCCAGATCTTGTCTGGCATAAGTGCCGACTTTTTTAAGCATAGAGCCGCCTTTGCCGATAATAATTCCTTTATGGTTCTCTTTTTCGCAATAAATGGTAGCTCCAATATCCACACAAGAATGATCTTCCCGTTCGTGCAGCTGTTCCACAACCACCGCCAAACCATGAGGGACTTCCTTTTGCAAAAGGCGCAACAATTTTTCGCGCACAATTTCTCCGGCAAGCACCCGTTCCGGCTGATCGGTCAAAGTATCATCCGGGAAAAGATGACCACCCTCCATGCACAGTTTTTTCAATTCTTCTTTTAAATCGTCTAGTCCGTTTCCGTCCATAGCGGAAGCCGGCACAACGGCATCAAAATTATAAAGCTCACTCAAAGTCGCAATTTGTGCCATTAAATCCGTTTTATTCGGCAGCAAATCAATTTTATTGATACATAAAACTGCCGGCAGATGCAGCTTTTGAAACTGCTCCACTAAATCGCGGTCCGCAGGAGAAATTTTAGTTCCCGCTTCAACCACCAGAAGAGCGGCATCTACACCCGAAACAGAAGCGACGACGCTTTTAACCATATATTCTCCCAAACGGTCTCTCGGTTTTAAAAGTCCAGGAGTATCCAAAAAAACGAGCTGATCTTCGCCTTCGGTCAGAACTCCCATAATTCTGGTACGGGTGGTCTGAGGTTTGCTGCTGACAATCGCGACTTTCTGTCCTAATAAGCGGTTCATCAAAGAACTTTTCCCTACATTCGGACGTCCTACAATCGCAATATATGCACTGCGTTCCTTGGGTGGTTCCTTCATTTTTGTAACTCCTTAAACTAAATTATTTTTATTCTTTTCGGATTTTTCAGAGGAATATTTTTTCTGATGAACCCGAAGTCCCACAATTCTTCGATGATGAATCCGATCCCGAATTTCCAGTGGTCCCCACGAAACATAAAAGTAAGATGGAAAGGCCAGCAAAATTAAGAGTACAGGGAAAGTCGGATTCTTGAAAAACGTCTGCCACAGATTCCAAAAGTCCTCTGGTTTCCAGAAAAGGCAGACTGCGACCGCAATCGAAAAAAGTGCACACAAAAGCACGGCGCCGGCCGCCATATCTTTGACGACCCGCACCACTGTATTAAAGTTGGAAGCCGAAAAGTCACTCAACCTTTCCGCCACCGTATTAAAGCACTCTGCTGCCGTAACCACAGCGAAGGTCAAAAAAAGGATTGCCCACTCTGCACGGCTCAGGGAAAAATAAGGCGCTAAAAGCAGCACATAGAGAATTGCCACTGTATGAAACCGCATATTTTTTTCGGTATTGATACAGTAAATAATTCCCCGAAAAGCATATTTTAGGCTTTTTCGAAATCGCAAGATTTTTACACGTCCTCGTCTGTCAACACATAGCTGCTGGTACTAGGCAGTCCCAACTGTGTCATAACCTGCTCCTCTTTTTCACGCATCCGAACCCGCTCGATTCCGCCGTTCTCATGATCGTATCCAAGCAAATGCAAAACACTGTGTGCTGTCAGGTAGCCGACCTCACGCTCCAAGCTATGCCCAAACTGATTGGCCTGTTCTTCCGCTTTTTCCATAGAAAGAACAACATCCCCAAGAATTTTTGCGCCGGTATCGTGATTGATATCATATACACCGTTTTCGCCCATTGGGAAGCTCAATACATCGGTCTCTACATCTTTTTTACGGTACTGTGCATTCAATTTGCGGATCTGTTCATTATCCACAAAAGTCACGCTAATCTCTGCAGGGCCTTCAAATTTTTCCATCCGCAGCACAGCATTGCAGCAGCGGCGAATCAGCATCCTCAATCCAGTTGGAATCTTTACAGTTTTTTGACGGTTTTCAATAATGACACGAATTTTTTCCATAATCAGTGTCTGGCCTCCTCATTCTTATCACTTTTCTCGTATGCTTTTATAATATCCTGCACCAGTTTGTGGCGGACAACGTCTCTTCCAGTAAAAAACACCTGTGCAATATCCGGAACATCCTTTAAAATGTGAACAACCTGTTTTAAACCACTGTGTTTTCCATCCGGCAGATCGATCTGCGTCACATCCCCGGTAATCACCATTTTGCTCCCGAATCCTAAACGGGTCAAGAACATCTTCATCTGTTCTCTGGTTGTATTCTGCGCTTCATCCAAAATGATAAAACTATCATCCAATGTACGCCCGCGCATATACGCAAGCGGCGCAACTTCAATATTACCGCGCTCTACATATTTTTGATAGGTCTCTGCGCCCAACATATCGAACAACGCGTCATAAAGCGGACGTAGATACGGATCTACTTTCTGCTGCAGATCTCCCGGCAAAAATCCCAACTTTTCGCCGGCTTCTACGGCAGGCCTGGTCAAAACAATGCGGTTGACTTCCTGCGCACGAAACGCTGTAACAGCCATCGCCACTGCAAGATACGTTTTGCCCGTACCAGCAGGGCCAACACCCAGCGTAATCGTATTGTTTTTAATCGCAGTACAATAGTTTTTCTGTCCCAGTGTTTTAGGCTTTACCGGTTTTCCTTTCGAAGTAATGCAAATACAGTCTCTCGAAAGAGTCTGCAGCTTTTCTTCGGAACCCTCATTTACTAACGAAATGCAATACCGCACATTCTGCTCACTCAGGGCTTCTCCGCGATTCACCATCGAAAGCAAACTCTCGATCGCCCGAACCGCCCGTGCAACATCTTCGGGTTCTCCGGAAATTTTAATTTCACTGTCGCGCCCAACAATGGAAACATGATATTGTTCTTGGATCAGCTTAATGTTCTCATCAAAGCTGCCAAAAAGTGCAATTGCCTGCTCCATTCGGTCAATATTTAGTCTTTGTTCAAACATTTTTACTCCTTGTTTATAAAAGCTCCATTACAAAAAAGAATTATAACACAAATTCCGTGCAAAGTCACTATAATGATAAAAAAATTTTAGAATTAATCGACAGAAATTTTTACCTCTTCTGCGATATTTTCCTCACAATTTAGAGTGCGTTCCACAAAGAGCACCCCATTTTCGATTTTGGACTGATCTTCTCTTTTTAAGACCTCTCCATCGATGTTCGCCTGCTCCTCCTGCTCGCTCAAAAGCCGGTCTGCTTCCGCCATAGCTTGTTCTTCCGTACGCTCAACAGAAACTTTTTTGAGCGGATAAATTTTTTCCTCTTCCAAACTGACTGGAAGTGCGGTATTCCCCGCAGAAAGCGTTTGACTTTCGAATTCATGTCTTGCTTCTCCCTGCGGCGGCAAAGAGAAGCTCAACGGGATCTGCATTCCGAAGATACGCAGTCCCCGACGAACAATGACGCTTCCGTCTTCTTCTGAAATTTCTGTAGAAAGCGGTACCTGCTCTTTTAAAACGTGCTGTGTATCTGCATAGATTTTTCCGGAGGCATGTGTCATTTGATAAAACTCCCGCTCATGATCTACAACTGCCGAAGAAACCAAAAGCTGCCCCTCGTAAACACCGTCACCAGCCTTAACAAGAGCCTTCCCTGCAAAGACCTCTGTTCTGGTGATGACACCGCTGCATTTTGCCCGCAGATGGCACCAGCCTGTTTTATCTTCTACCGCCGGCGCATTGCTTTTTTCCGTTACATGGATTTCCAAATCACAGCCTCGGTCATTAACCGTTACCCAACTGATTTCTGGAAAAGCATCCATCAAATGAGCCTGCACCTTTCCCGTCGGGATTTCTGCTTTTGGAGTCCCGGATGTAATTCCAAGCTGTTTTAGTGTGTCCTCAATTTTCTGTGGAGTCAGCGTTTCTGCTCCCTGCATCTGTATATTAATTGTCCATAAAAAATGAGAGAGAAACCAAAGATTCAGTAGACAAAGAATGGCACCAATCACGAGTCCCGGACGCTTTTTCAAGGCCCATATTCTTCGTTTTAGTCCTGCTTTTTTCTGTAAACGGATTTTCACTTTTGCCTGTCTTGCAATCGGGCGGAGGTCCCGATAAGAGGAATCCCTGATACAGCAAGAAATCGGAGGACCCGGTCGAATATCCCAAAGCAAAACTCCTTTGCGCGCACAACTATTTAAAAAACGCTCTCCGCCGCTTTTCACGGTAAAGCGTACCCACCCAACAAGCCAACGGGTCAGTTTCGGCATATTTTAGCCCCCTTATGATAAAAACTCAAAGCTCGTAAAGAATCCGGTTACCGAAAGCGATTTCGCTCCCAAATTGCTGATTTTAAGATTTCGTCCGCCAATTTGCAGAACCATTCTGCCATAGCGAACGCGAATTTTTTCTGCAGAATATTCTAGGACCCCGGCACAGCCATCGATTACCAGTTCTCGATTTCCGAAAATTTCCAGACGTGGTTGCATTGCCATTTCCACCACGTTTATCCGGAAAGGTTCTTTGTTCGCCCTTTTTTTTCTTTTCATTTGACGCCCTCTTTTCCGGTTGTTTTCTTTAAAAAATATGTCCCGGCTGTTTCGCATATACATAGAAGAATCTAATAGGAAAGGAATGTTCCCGCTTGAAAAAGATTTTCACTTTTGGAGGAGGTCTCTTTTTAATCGCCTTACTGCTGCGATTTCCTCAAGAAGGAGCCGCCGGCGCAAAGCTGGGGCTTGATACCTGTCTCTCTGTTCTAATTCCGTCTCTATATCCATTCCTGGTTCTGACGGTCTTTCTCGTAAAAAGCGGAGCTACCGCCTCTTTTGGAAATTCTCCTCTTGGAAAGTTCATCGCAAGACTTTTTGCTTTACCTCAATCTGCCGCCGGAACAATTCTGATGGGAATGTGCGGTGGCTATCCGGCCGGTTCCCGTGGAATCGAAGCACTTTACGAAGAAAATGAGCTCACCGAAAAGGAAGCCTCTCACGCCCTTTTATTTTGTGTAAACGCAGGGCCGGCCTTTCTTTGTACCGCAGTTGGTGCCGGTTTTTTAAGAAATCCCGTTGCCGGCCAGCTGCTTTTATGTGCGCATCTTTTAGGCGGAATTCTTCTTGGCGTTCTTCTTTCAATTCACTTTCGGGGACATTTTTCTCTTCCAAAATCTCCTCAAAAGCCATTGCCTTCCCCTGCAAAAGCATTACTTGCAGCTGCACGCAGTGCCGCAGCTTCCATGGTCTCTATGTGTGGATTTGTCATTCTTTTTGCAGCTTTCCTTCAAATTGTCCAAAAGCTCCTTTCTCTTCCCCAGCTTTCTGCTCTCTCCGCTATCTGTGAAGTAACTTTGGGCTGCAAAACCATGGCTCTCTCCGGAATGCCGCTTTGGTGTTTTGCCCTGGCAACCGGCTGGGGCGGGCTCTGCGTCCATCTGCAAGTTTTACAGGGATTAAAATTTAAAGTCTCTCTATGGCAATTTTTCCTTTGCCGCCTGCTTCATGGGATCTTATCAGCAATCCTTATTTTTCCACTCGCTCACTTATTCCCAGGCGCATCTCCCGTTTTTGGAAGTAACTCCGCTACCGTTCCCAGCCTTTCCGGCCCAATGATTGGAAGTGCTGTTTTACTGCTTCTTTGTATCGCAGTTCTATTGGACACCTGTTCTTTCTCAAAAAGGCGGGAAAAAGCATAGAATAAATTGGTGATTAATATGAACCCTTGTGAACTGACTGTTTTTGTCTCTTCTCTTGCTTCTGCCCTCGCAAAAAACCTCTCCAATGAGGAACTGCAGCTTTTATCCGCCGTCTGTACGCAGCTTGGAGATTCTTTTAATACTTTTCTCATCCAGCGTGAAGCTTGCGAACCACCCTGTACTTCTTTGCCTTCCAATCAAATCGCTGGAAATTCCAATAAGCCCGTGCTATAATAAAAATAATTTTTTATTAAGGAGAAGGCTGATTGATGAAAACAAAAAAAGGAGAATTTTTTGGAAACAGAATTGAAGCAAGCTGTGAATACTGCGTAAACAGCCTTTCTTATGATGGTTCGCTCAGCTGCCGAAGAGGTCTTTCTTGCCTAGAAAAAGACTGTAGAAAATTTCAGTATGATCCCCTTAAAAGGGAGCCTGTCGTTCAGCCGCCACTCCCAAAATTTGATCCGGATACTTTTAAGTTATAAAAGAAAAGAGGAAAAGGACAATGACACCGGACGAGCGTCGAAATGGAATTTTAAAAGTACTCGAGGAAACCGAAACGCCATTGAGCGCTACAAAACTTGCACGCCAATTCGGCGTCAGCCGACAGATCATTGTCGGTGATGTTGCACTTTTGCGTGCGTCTGAAATTAAAATTTTTGCAACGCCCCGCGGTTATGTTCTCAACCGGGATTCCGGTTCTCAAAAGCACACGATCGCCTGTCGGCACGAATCACTCTCTCTTCTTCAAAAAGAGCTTTATCTGGTAGTGGATAATGGCTGCGGTCTAATTGATGTCATCGTTGATCATGATCTTTACGGACAAATTATTGGTCAGCTACATATTTTTTCCCGCCATGATGCCGATGAATTTTTAAGCCGTCTAAATAAGACCCATTCTGTTCCGCTTTCTGCACTGACAGGAGGCGTCCATCTCCATACACTCTCCTGCCCAGATGAAGCTTCTTTTCGACGCGTCTTAGAAGAACTCAAAAAAGCTGGAATCCTTTTTGAGGAAAATCTTTAACTCTTAAAACAAAATTTGTAAAAAGCAAAAAAACAGTTGACAAGTCTTTATTTGCCCCCTAGAATAGTTGTCAAGACACATATATAATCACATGACAACTTTATGGGGGTATTTTTATGAATAAGAGTCGATCAAACAATCTTTTGTATCTGGTTTTTTCCGGACTTCTATGCGGAATCAGCATTATGATTCCAATGGTATTTCCTAAAGTCGTAATTGAACCGATGTCCTTTACGCTAGCGAGTCACGTTCCGACCTTTCTGGCAATCTTTATTTCGCCAGCCGTTGCAATCGCTACCTGTATTGCTTCTGCAATTGGATTTTTCATCACGACTTCTCCAGTGATCGCTATGCGTGCACTTTCGCATATTGGGTTTGTACTGGTAGGCTGCCTTATCCTGAAAAAGAAAAGTGACGTTCTGCAAAAGCCATCTTCCGCTATGGGCTTCGGTTTCGCGCTGTCTTTAGTACATGCCCTCTGCGAAACTCTCGTCGTAACTGCCTTCTATTTTGGCGGCGCAATGACTGGAAAATGGTATGCAAATGGCTTCTTATTTTCGGTCATTCTGCTGGTGGGCGGCGGCACCATTCTTCACAGCATGGTGGACTTCACCATCGCGGTTGCAGTCTGGAAACCAGTTCAAAATTTTATCTCGATCCCGGTAGCCGCTTCTATGAAAAAGAAAGTCGCCTAAAAATTCTTCTGATCAACCCGATCAAACAAAAAAGCACAAAGGCTTTTAATGGCCTTTGTGCTTTTCTTTTGCTTTTTCTCTGTGAAGTTCGTAGCGACGATCTTTTTCTTCTTCACGCCGTTCGCGGGAGTTTTCTTTTCGAACCAGTTTGTTCTGTTCCTGAAAAAGTTTGAGTGCCTGCTGTGCTTTAGTCCCGATTCCAGTATTCCCAACCTGCCGATGAATCAGGCGCTGCATCCGCTTTGGATTAATTCTCTCTGCGTCAGATTTCTCCGTTTGAACCGCCAGACTAAAACGTAGCCTTTTCCAATTTTTACACAGAAACGCATACACTTGATAGTCCTTGGGTTCCGCCCCGAAAGTGATCTTACAAACTTCGTACCGTCTATCTTCCCACCGTTCATAAAGCGCGATCCAAAACGGATCTTCGAACAGAACCGTAACAGAAGTACGGATTGTTCCCACGATAATTCCTCCTTTTTGACCGTTTGCCTGATAAAGAACGGACAACCAAGGAGGCAGGTTACTGACAGCATCTCTGCTGCTTCCGGACTACCAACCGGAACGTGTTTTTATCTTTATCTGATTTCTAATTATATTCCGAAAAGAATGACTGTCAAGAGCAATTCCTTACATGGATTCATGGAACGTACGGGCGACGACTTCCAGCTGCTGCTCTCTGGAAAGGCGGTTAAAGTTGACCGCATATCCGGAAACGCGGATGGTCAGAGTCGGATATTTGTCCGGATGATCCATTGCATCCAGTAAAGTCTCTCTATTAAGTACATTCACATTCAGATGATGTGCACCCTGTGCAAAATACCCACCTAAAATAAATACCAAATTATTTTGGCGCTGGGTCTCATCTTTTCCCAAAGCATTCGGGACAATCGAGAATGTATTGGAAACGCCGTCCTGGCAGATATTGCGATAAGGTAGCTTTGCAACAGAGTTTAAAGAAGCCAGAGCGCCTGATTGATCTCTTCCGTGCATCGGATTTGCGCCTGGCGCCAAAGGCTGTCCGGCTTTTCTGCCATCCGGTGTCGTCCCGGTCTTTTTGCCATACATAACATTACTGGTAATCGTCAGCGCAGAAAGCGTATGAATCGCACCCCTGTAAAGCGGATGCTTCTTAAGCTCTGTACTAAACGTTGTCATGACATTGACCGCAAGATCGTCTACGCAGTCATCATCATTTCCGTATTTGGGAAAATCCCCTTCGGTCACAAAGTCCACTGCGATTCCGTTTTCATCACGAATTGGCTTTACTTTTGCAAATTTAATTGCAGAAAGGCTATCCGCAGCAACCGAAAGGCCTGCTACACCAAAAGCCATCAGACGCTCTACTTTTGTATCATGCAAAGCCATCTGGCTTGCTTCGTAAGCATACTTATCGTGCATAAAATGAATGATGTTATTGGCATCCGTATAAAGCTGAGCATCATATTCCAGCACTTTTTGATAGCTTTTCCAAACCTTATCATAATCGAGAATCTCGTCCGTCATCGGCTCAATTCCCGGCACAACCAATGTTCCCTTTTTCTCATCGATTCCGCCGTTAATCGCATAGAGCAAAGACTTGGCAAGGTTGCAGCGTGCACCGAAAAACTGCATCTGTTTGCCCATGCGCATAGCGGAAACGCAGCATGCAATTCCATAGTCGTCTCCGTAGATTGGACGCATAATATCGTCATTTTCATATTGAATGGAATCTGTTTCAATAGAAACCTCTGCGCAGTAATTCTTCCATGTCTGCGGCAGATGTTCGCTCCAAAGAACGGTCAGATTCGGTTCCGGCGCAGTACCGAGATTTTTAAGCGTATGCAGATAACGAAAAGAGTTTTTGGTGACCAACGGCTTCCCGTTTACACCGACGCCGCCAAGCGATTCTGTAATCCACGTCGGATCGCCGCCGAAAAGCTCATTATATTCCGGGGTACGCAGATGGCGCACCAGACGAAGCTTGATGATAAACTGGTCAATCAGCTCTTGAGCGCCCTCTTCATCCAAAAGTCCGTTCTGCAGATCACGTTCAATATAAATATCGAGGAAAGTAGAGGTGCGGCCTAGAGAAGTTGCAGCACCATTATTTTCTTTTACGCCCGCTAAGTATCCCATATAAACCGCCTGCACGGCTTCTCTGGCGTTGGAAGCAGGCTTTGTCAAATCAATCCCATAGCCTACACCCATTTTTGCAATCTCTTTTAAAGCCCTAACCTGCATGCTGACTTCTTCCCGCAAACGAATTCTCTCATCATCCATCGGGCCATCCAGCTCGTCGAGATCTTTTTCTTTTTCGCTGATCAGGAAATCAATCCCATAAAGCGCCATCCGGCGATAATCTCCAATAATTCTGCCGCGTCCATAAGCATCCGGAAGCCCAGTAAGCAATCCTGCGTGGCGCGCCGTTCTTACCCTTTGGGGATAAGCATCAAAAACGCCCTCGTTATGGGTTTTGCGGTATTCTGAAAAATGACGTTCAATTTCCGGATTAAGCTTATATCCATACTGCTCAAGGCTCTGTTCCGCCATGCGCATTCCGCCATAAAGATTCACCATTCTTTTGAGCGGAGCATCTGTCTGAAGCCCGACGATCACTTCATTTTCGCGGTCAATATAGCCGGGTTCAAAATTGTTGATGCCGGAAATCCGTTCCGTTTCAACATCAAGGACGCCGCCTTTTTTCATTTCTTCCTGTAAAAGTGTGGTGCATTTTCCCCAGACTTTCTGAGTCTTTTCGGTAGGCCCTTTTAAGAAGCTTTCGTCTCCCTCATAAAGGGTATAATTCTTCTGAATAAAATTGCGAACATCAATTGTATTCTGCCAGTTTCCTTCATGGAAACCTTCCCAAGCTTTCTGCATTTTAAATTCCTCCTGAAAAGTTCTGAAAATATTTTTTCTGGTCTTCTTCCAATACATTGGGATCCATAGCAGGAACCCCGTTTAAGGAATAGGGAATCCCCATCGTCTCATATTTGCTGACTCCCAGCAAATGGTACGGCAAAAGTTCCACCTGTTTCACATTTGGCACCTGTTCCAAAATGAATTGACGCAGTTCTTTTAAATGTTCCTGCGAATCCGTCAGTCCCGGCACCACTACATGGCGCACCCATACTGGTGTTCCGCTTTTTTGTACCGCTCTTAAAAAGCGATTTGTTTCGTCCCAGCTTTGACCTGTCATACTTTGATACTTTTCCGATGTAATCTCTTTTACATCATAAAGAATTAAATCGGTATTCTTTAAAATTGCCTCATAATTCCCCATTCCGCAGCCGGCTGTATCCAAACAAGTATGGATTCCCGCCTCTTTGCAAAGGAAAAGCATTTCCTCAAGAAACTGTGGCTGCATCAAAGGTTCTCCGCCGGAAAAAGTCACTCCGCCGCCGCTTCGTTCAAAATATGGACGATAGCGCAAAAGCATTTTTAAAAGTTCCTGCGGTGACATTTGTGTGCCGCCTAATAAGTCCCATGTATCCGGATTATGACAAAATCTGCACCGCAGTCGGCACCCCTGCATAAACACGACTACACGAATTCCCGGGCCGTCTACTAATCCCATGCTCTCAATCGAATGGATTCGAGCAAGCGTCATCTCTCTGCTCCTTCCTTTTCCGGACAAACGCAAATAAAAATACCGATCATCCGGGTATTTACGCCCAGACGGTCGGCATTTTCCGATCATACTCCATGTGGTTATTCCCACTTCCGTCAGTCATATGATCTTTATGGTTTCAGTATACTATATCTTGACGAAAAAAGTCAACCACTAAAAATTTTTCTGCATGTTTCACAAGAAAACAACTTGCCAGAGAAAGAGCCCTGTGATATAATAACAAGCGTTGTCAATCTGCGTCCGTAGCTCAGTTGGATAGAGCGTTCGGCTCCGACCCGGAAGGCCGCTGGTTCGAATCCAGTCGGGCGCACCACAAAAATCCATGTGTAAGGGATTAAACCTGCACATGGATTTTTTCGTCTCGTTTGTTATGTTATATTGAATTTATTTAAAAATCTGCGCTGGAGGATATGAGGATGAAATATACCTGCACGTTAATCGCGGTAAAAGACATGGAAAAAGCAAAGCAATTTTACCACGATGTTTTAGGATTAGAAGTTGTTTCTGATTTTGGAGCAAATGTCACTCTGACAGGCGGTATCGCATTGCAGACTGTTGATACTTGGAGAAATTTCATTCATAAGCAAGAGAAAGAAATTGTCTTTGGAAACAATGCTTGTGAGTTATATTTTGAAGAGGATGACATGGACGGCTTTATTAAAAAATTAAACAGTATCAAAAGCATTCTATATGTTCACCCACTCCTTGAACATTCATGGGGCCAACGAGTCGTTCGTTTCTATGATTTGGATAAACATATCATTGAAGTCGGTGAGAACATGAATATGGTCGTTAAGAGATTCATAAACACTGGACTTTCAATTGAAGAAACAGCTATTCGTATGGATGTCCCCATTGATTATGTAAAATCGTGTTTTGCATAAAAATAGAAATTTTAGACCTTTGTAATCGCACAAAAAGGCATGACCTTACTGATTCGTAAACGTCATGCCTTTTTGTTTCTTTGATACAGACTGATCAATCCATGCTTATTCGATACTGCTCTTTTGATGGTACATTTGCGCATCACTTTCTAAAATCAATGCGTCAATGCTCTTATTCGTCCCATCTGTCTGCGCAATTCCAATACTGATTGTAATATTTTTGCGGAACTTTTCGTCTGAAACAATGTTCTTATAAAACGCATTTCTTTCAATTTTCGCTAACTGGCGTGCCCGCCGATTCATTTCAGAAATATCATATTCGCCACAAAGAACAGCTATAAATTCATCTCCGCCCATACGTGCAACCAGCCCATCCGGAAATACTTTTTGAATCTGCTTTGCAGTAACAGAGAGCACATAATCGCCATACTGATGGCCATAAGTATCGTTAATCAATTTAAAATGATCCAGATCCATATAAAAAAGTGTCATTGGTTCTCCATAATGATCTTTCATATAATTATAAAAATAACGGCGATTATAAACCTGCGTCAAAGGATCCGTATTAGCCAGCTTTATAATTTTGTTTTCGTAAGAACGCTCTACCGTAATATCGGTAAAAAGGCAATAATATCCAGATACATAGCCAAATGCATCTATAATCTCCCGTTCAATCAATTCAAAAATCAAACGCTGATTTTCACGCTGAAAAACGACCTCTTCCACTTTTGTTTTTTTATGATCACGCTTTTTTAAATAAACATTCTGAAATGTTGAAGTTTTCCACACTTTATAATCCAACACAGAATCTGAAGCCCCAAATACAGCTTTAAAATTCTGGTTGGTTCGGACAACATTCCATTGCTTATCACAGATTGCAAGCGGAAATGGAAAATTCTCAATTAAGATTTCCAGTTCCACTCCAATATTGCTAAAGTCGGTCATATCGTGTGCAACTCCAACAGTTCCCATGATAGAGCCGTCAATATCAAACAATGGCGATTTAAAAGTACGAAGCTGTTTTAATCCGTCCTTTGTTTTAACAGCTTCTTCAGAAATACATGTCTGCCTTTTTTGCATCACGGCATTATCAGACTTCTGACAAGCATATTCCCCAGTTTTGTACTCTTCCGGCGGAAGATCCCAGATATAGCAGTGTCCTTTCCCCTTAATCTGTTCTTTTGTCTTATGTACGGTCTTGCAGAACTGGGAGTTTACAATCATATGGGTACCGGCAATATTTTTATACCAAACCATTTCCGGCATGCTATCAATCGTTACCGTCAGGAGGTTCTGATACAGCCACGCGTCATATTTATATCGTGTCTCTTTGATCCGGTTGACAAAATAAAACTGAAGCATCTTTTCAGAAGATGATTTTTCCCAGATTCCGTCTACTAAAAACAACGTTTCTTCATTAAGTTGTAATAATTCTTTTTCTTGCCCATAAAAAATCGAAGTAACATTTTTTTGTTTAAAAGCACGAATTTCCGATAGTAGAGATACCCGATCAATAATAATAAGACTCATCCCCTCATTAAAATTAATCTCGGAAATTTTTTGACATGTTAGAAATCCGCAGGTAACATCTTTTTCCAATGGCACCTTCCGCAAGCAAGATTCCAATTCTAAGGAATCACTAAAAATATATACCGTTAAATGTAATCCATTCATAAGCATGATCACCCCCATAGGATTAAACAACTCTGTTGTTATAATTCAAAATTCTAAAATTAAAACGCATAAAAGCTTTTTCGTTTCTATTAATTATAATAGCATAAATTATACTTAATTTCAACTAAAATATTTTTAAATTTGTTTAGTTTAATCAAAGAAATAATAATTATTATTGTTTTATAAACAGCAACAAATTAGCCTTAACTAAAAGGCAACTGCCTTTTATAAAATCTTAATTTTAAACCCGCCCACGGAATCAATTTATTTAGGCCTGAAGATTTTTGAATAGATGAATGGTAAAACTTTACTTTATGATTGAATATGCTATCATAAAAAAGGAATTTATAATGATTAAATTGCCATGCCACATGGAAGCAGCCATCATTTTCTATTTTTGACTGTTCTGGGGAGGAGGGCTATTCATTAAATCTCGAAAAGATATGACTCACTTCAAACAAAGCAAACCGAGCCATTTATTTAAAATATCTTCTTATCATTTTGTTCTTAAAATGATTTGTCTCCTCTTTTTCTGTACTATCTTTTTTTGCAGCTGTGGAGATTCCTCAAATCTCAATGCAAAAAATTCTCCTGCTTCAACTATAGTCGGAGCCACTTCCTTTCCGATTCAGAATCTTCCAAAAGTTTCTGCAACGAATCAGGTAATTCAAGAAAACAATGCCGCCTTAGATATTGGAAATATCTCGCAGGGATATTTTTTGGCCTCCTATTCTGGTGATCAGACAAAGCGGGCTAAATTGCGCGTCGTAAAAGACGATCAAACGTATTACTATGATTTGGTCTATGGAAAAACAGATGCATTTCCGCTTTCTCTCGGAAACGGAACTTACGAAGCGACCATTTTTCAGCAGATTGCAGATGACCGTTATGCTGCAATTCTAACCAGTTCCTTTTCCGTAGAACTCAAAGATGAATTTTCTCCGTTTTTGGTTTCCACTCAATATATTCCCTTCTCCAGCGATAGTACCGCTGTGCAGAAAGCGTACGAGCTCTCCTCTGATTGTCATTCAGATGCGGAGGTTCTATCAAAAATATATAATTATATCAAAGACCATATCTCTTACGATAAAGAAAAGGCTGCTTCTCTAAAAATGATCTATATTCCGAATCCGGATGAGACGCTCAGCAGTCAAAAAGGAATCTGCTATGATTATGCTTCTCTTGCAGCCGTGATGTTGCGCTCAAACGGAATTCCTACCAAAATGATTTTTGGCTATGTAGGAGAAAACGATCTTTACCACGCATGGGATATGGTTTATCTGCAAAACGCCGGATGGATTTCGGTAAAATTCGAAGCGGATCCCAATGAATGGAACCGGATCGACCCCACCTTTGCAGCCAGCATGAGCAACAGCTCCCTGTCAACTTTTATCGGAGACGGTTCTCACTATACAAATCGCTATATTTATTGACTCTTAAAATAATTTTTAATATACGATACACTAGGAGGGATTTCATGCGCGCTCATAAACAAAAAGAACTTTCCCCTACTCTGCTTTCTCTCTTTTTTAACAGTCTGGGGGTTCTGCTAAAAGCGGGAATTCCAATTCAGAATTGCCTCTCCCTAATGTTGGAGGATTCCAAAGACGACAGCCTAAAAGAAATCCTCTCCAAGCTCAACGCAGAAATTCAAACAACTTTTCAGCTGCATTTTGCTATGCAGAAAATTGGCCTTTTCCCTCAATATGCGATACAGATGGTAAAAATCGGAGAAACTTCCGGGCGATTACAAACAGTTTGTGAATCTCTTGCAGATTATTACGAACAAAAAAATACCATTACTGCACAAATCAAGCATTCCATTTTAAACCCTGTAATTTTAATCTGCATAGTAAGTGCTGTGATTGCATTTCTGGTTATTAAAATTCTTCCTATTTTTAAGAACGTCTATGCACAGTTAGGCGTTTACATGGAGCAAAATTCTATGATTTTGGCTGCATTGATCATTGGAAAAGCTGCGATGATTCTCTCTTTGATTCTGCTTCTTTTCCTAGGAATCTGTGCGCTTATGACGCTGTCCCCCGGAGGAAGAAAGCAGGTGCTTCATATGATTGCTAAGATTTCAAAAGTCAAAAAAATCATTTCTGGATTTTTAGTTTCGCAGTTTTCTTCCGCACTCTCGATGCTGCTGCAAAGCGGCATGGACCCTGAACGTGCTCTGGACCTTTCCTCCAGTGTTATTCAAAATGAAATTCTGGATGATAGACTGATCAACTGCAAAAAAGATTTTAAAAATGGAACTTCTATTGCAGAGGCTTTGGCAAAAAATCAAATTTTCAGCTCATTTCATACCAGTATTCTCCTAACTTCCGCGAAAGCCGGCGCAACCGACCAAGCATTAAAAAAGCTTTCCGAAGAGATTATGGAGGATTCCATGGAATCCCTCGAAAATACAATGGGTTTGATTGAGCCCATTCTAGTTGCGGTGCTTTCAGTAATAATCGGTATCATTCTTCTTTGCATTATGTTGCCGTTAATCGGTATTCTGTCTTCTATGGGCTAAAAAAGGGGTGGTTTTCAGATGAAAAAACGCTCTTCCGGCGGATTAAAAGCTCTATTTTTGACCATCTGTCTGTTGGGAATTCTTTTTGCGTTGCTCTTTCATCATACCGGCGCTCTTTCTAAATCTCTGGAAACGCAATCTCAACAAGCAGCACAAACTGCCGTCAATCAGGCCTTGATGACCTGCTATGCGGTGGAAGGCTGCTATCCTTCCAGCACAGATTATTTGGAACAAAATTACGGATTGTATATTGACCATAAAAAATACCTAGTGGACTACCGCATATTTTCCACCAATTTAATGCCGGAAGTTCACCTAATCCCGCGCTCTACCTAAATCTTTTAAATAGGATTAATCAACAGAAAGGAGGTACCTATGCAGCATTTTATAACCGAAAAGGAACATCCGATTCCACGACTTTTGATCCCGTTTCTTCTCGTTTGCCTTTTTGCAGTCTGCACGATTATTGTGACGGTTTTGGGTCTGAAGACTTATCTGAAGATTCAGAAAGACACCGACCTTGCCTATCAAAGTCGTACAGGTGCCTCCTATCTTGCAAACCGTCTGCGTGGAACTGAAGGAGCTATCTCTCTAAAGGACAATCACACCATCCTTCTTACTGAAAATGAAAACGGCAGCACTTATGAAACGGATATTTATTTTTCTGACAATACTCTTTGGGAAAGTACCGTTCTTTCCGGAAGCGAACCAATCGACTCTGAAAAGATTGTAGAAGCTTCCGATTTTTCCGTTCATTGGATTGCTTCTGACCTTCTTTCGTTTTCCATCACCGGAACAGATGGAAAACAAGATACGCGTACTGTCTATCTTGGGAAGGAGGCTCTTAGCAGATGAAAAGCCACTCAAAATCAGTAGGTCTGCTGATCGAAATTTCCATTTCCGTTTTGTTTTTTTCCTTATTCTGTGCCATTGCGCTGCAGCTGTTTGTTCATGCAAAAACGATGAGTGAAAATTCCGTGCTTAAAACGAAGGCCATGAACTGTGCACAATCGGTTGCTGATTTATTTCGTTCTAATGAAGATTTTGATGAGCTGATCAAAGAACAATATCCAAATGCTTCTATTCTGCAAAACCAAATCGTAATCCCGTTAGACAAAGATATGCAGCCCACTTCTTCCGACTCCGACGCTTATCAGCTCACTGCCTCTCTAAACGAGGAGCAAAACGAAACCGGTATTATGAAAACCGCTCAGATTTCCGTTCATTCAGAAAGCACGTCTCTCTGTTCTTTGGAAACAAAAAAATATTTTCCTAAGGAGGCAGCTTCATGAATCGATGGAATCACAGAGAAAAAATTGGAGTGGGCACCAATATCGGGTTTGTCTCGCTGCTGATGATTTTTCTCACTCTATGTCTTACCTGCTTCTGCGTATTGGCTCTTTCAACCGCCTCAAAAGACAGCCGCCTTACAGAACGAAGTCTTGATTATACGCAAAGTTATTATCAGGCAGACGAATTCAGTCAGGAAACCCTGCAAAAACTTGATCTTGAACTTTCTACGATTAAACAAAATACCAGCGATCCTGCTCAATATTATGCACAGGCTTCAAACTTCCTGGGAACACTTGGGCAGGATGCCAAATATGAAGAAGCAGATCATACGGTTACATTGACTTATTCTATCAGCGAAAAATCCAAGTTGCTGCAAGTGATCCAAATTAATGCGCCATCCGAAAAAACGCGCTATACCGTTTTATCTACCCATACGATTTCTCTGCCCGATGATCTCTCCGGACAGTCCCAAAATCTTTGGAAAGGGAATTGATCTTATGAAAATTGAAGAACTGCTCACACAAGCTGTTACAAAATCTTGTTCTGATGTGTTTATTATTTCTCATCTGCCGGTCACATTTAAATGTAATGGGAAGTTTACCCATGCAAATAAAACGCTTCTCTCTCCGCAGGAAACAAAAGAACTGATTACTCAGATTTATGTTCTTGCAGAAAACCGAAAAATGGATTCTCTTCTGCAAACCGGAGATGATGATTTTTCGTTTTCCATTAATGGCTTAGGTCGGTTTCGGGCAAACACCTATCGTCAGCGTGGTTCTCTTGCTGCCGTGATCCGCATCATTTTCTTTCAGCTGCCGGACCCAGCGAAACTGGGCATTCCGGACCAAGTAATGAAACTAAGCGAACTAACTAGCGGGCTGGTACTTGTTACAGGCCCTGCCGGGAATGGAAAATCCACGACACTTGCCTGTTTAATCGATCGAATTAACAAAACCCGCAGCGGCCATATTATTACAATGGAAGACCCGATTGAATATATTCACCGCCATAATCAATGTATTGTCTCTCAGCGGGAGGTCGCTTCCGATACCAAAAACTATGTAACTGCTCTGCGCGCCGCACTTCGGCAAGCACCAAACGTTCTGCTTCTGGGGGAAATGCGCGATCTCGATACAATCGAAACGGCTATGACTGCCGCAGAAACCGGACAGCTGATTTTTTCCACTCTGCATACCAATAACGCCGTCAGCACAATCGACCGCATCATCGACGTTTTCCCTACCAATCAGCAGCATCAAATCCGCTTACAGCTTTCGATGGTGCTCAAGGCCGTTGTTTCACAGCAGCTTCTCCCCTCTGTCGATGGTGGGATGGTGCCAGCCTTTGAAATTATGATCTGTAATCTGGCTGTACAAAATATGATTCGCGAAGAAAAAGTTCATCAACTGGATTCTGTTATTTTCTCCGGTACTAAAGAAGGAATGATCTCAATGGATACCAGCATTTTTAATCTTTGCAAAGCTGGTAAAATCACCAAAAGGATTGCTCTGGAACGCTGTTTTGATCGAGATTCTATGGAGGCTCACCTCAAAAAAATTAACTTTTTTGTTTAAATTTTTGAAAAATTTCAAGCTCATCCAAAGTTAATTTTGAATAATTATTTAATAATTTTTCAATAACGTTTAAAATTTGTTCATAGATTAATTATTTTAAAATAATTTTGCAATTTTATTTTAAAATATTGCAAAATAAGCTTGCAATTTATAAAACGGCCTGTTATAATACAGACAAAGAAAAACAAAAGGGGTGAATCCAATGGCATAGAAAAAACGGAACGCCGTATTCCGGAAGCGGCAAAATTTTACGGGGAGTGGATTCCAATGCACCAAGTTCTTACGGGCGAAACTTCTGTATCAACAAAAATAAAGATTAAGGGATGAGTCCCATGTGCCAAAGATTCTAAAAGTTTTGGTGAAATTAAGCTGTGACTTTTAAAAGCACAGACTTATTTTGATTCATTCAGTTTCATAAAACATAAATAAAAAGGGCCAAACACAGCGAGTGAAATTTTTCACCCTATGTGTTTGGCCCTTTTCTTCGTGATTTTTTCTGTTTTTATTGAAAGTGAATTTCCTCATTCTATTAAGATTGCCCTTTTTAATTTTTTTGGGCTTTGGCTATTCCAAAAAATAAAAAAGCGTGTAGAATGAGATTGTAAATCTTTGTACAGAGTAGAAAGTACGCATAAAGTGCCGATGGACGGGAAGTTGCTGTCGGACGACGCGGTCGAAATACGACCGGATGATGTGCTTTCGCATCCGCTGTCACAAAAGAGTCTTCTCTGTTTGTGGCATCGCCGATTTCAGAGGAGGAATCAATATGAAAAATCATTCCACGCTGATCCGGCTGACTACAATCGCATTTCTTGTAGCGCTGGATATCATTCTCGGTCGGTTTTGTTCCATCAGCACCCCAATCGCCCGAATCGGGTTTGGCTTTATCCCTGCTTCTTTATTGGGCTTTCTTTTTGGCCCTTTGGTGGGTGGCCTTGGATGTGCTGTTGCAGATATCCTTGGAACTTTTCTTTTTCCGACCGGTGCTTATTTTCCCGGAATCACACTGACCAGTTTTCTCGCAGGCGCTCTTTATGGGCTGATCCTTCATAAACGCCCGATCTCTTGGCTGCGCTCCCTGACCGCCGCTTTCTGTGTCTGCACCACACAGCTGCTTCTTAACAGCTTCTGGCTTTCGATGATCACAGATACTTCCCTTGCAGCGCTGCTCTCTGTTCGCTTTATCAAGAGTGCCGTTATGGTACCAGTTATCACAATGGGCATTGAGCTTTTATATCCGCGACTGATTCCAATCGCCCAAAAGCATCTTTCTAATTAATCAAAATAAAAAGTCCCGCTCGGCTGCAAATATGCCGAATGGGACTTTTTTTATTTATTTTTTGCGGCCTGTTCTGCCATTTCTTTTTTTTCGGCGATAATTTCATTTGCTTGCTGATAAATTTTCTCCGGATCTTCTCCAATTGAAAATTTTCCATCTTCGTAAAGAATTCTTCCAGCAACCATTGTCATCTTTACATTTTGTTTACTGCCGCTGTAAACCAGATTCTTTAAAAGGTTATTCTCGGGCTGCATATTTGGCTGATGAAGATCAATCATGATTAAATCGGCCTGCTGTCCCGGAGAAAGTGTTTCACAATTTGACAGCCGCATGGCTTTTGCACCGCCTACCGTTGCCATGCGAAGAACCGTATTGGCATCCATTGCAGAGGCGTCATTCAGTGAAAGCTTCTGCAATGCCGTCGTCAAGAACATCTCTCGGAACATATCAAGGCAGTTATTGCTGGCTGGTCCGTCCGTTCCAATCGCAAGATTAATCTTTTTCTTTTCCATCTCGCACAGCGGAGCAATTCCGCTGGCAAGCTTTGCGTTGGAAGCCGGATTCGTAATGACTGAAATTCCGCGCTTTACGCAAATATCAAGATCCTGAGGCGTCATATGGACACAATGGAATCCGCCCCCGCCGAAATCGAACAAATGGAGACTATCCATAAAAGCGGTCGGCGTCATCCCGGTCCTTTTTTTACACTGCTCCACCTCAGAAACGCTCTCAGAATTATGCACATAAACCGGTGCCTCAAATTCATATGCCAATTTTGCAATCTTTTTCATACGTTCCGGAGCAGTGGTATATTCCGCGTGAAATCCCAACTGATGCGTGATTAACGGGTCAAAATGATTAAACGTCTTATGGTCTTCTGAAAGTTCTTCGGGACTGCTGGTAAAATCATTGACACTGCCGCAGAGGACCATTCGAAATCCGCTCTCAACAGCAGCCTGTGCTGCCTCTTTCGGAAAAAGATACATATCAAAGCATGCCGTAATCCCGCTTGTTAGATATTCCAGAATGGCAAGTTTAGTAAGTGGGCCAATATCTTTTTTTCGGAGCTGTGCCTCCATCGGAAACACCTGCTGATTGAGCCAATCTAAAAGCGGTAAATCATCCGCATAAGAACGCAAGAAGGTCATCGGAGAATGGGTATGCGCATTTTTGAATCCAGGCAGAATCAGATTTCCTCTGCCGTCGATCGTACGGTCAAAAGATTCTTCATCCTCTTTTTCCGGACCGACATAAGTAATTTGATCATCATTTGTCCGAAGTTCTCCGAGAAATACAGATTTTCCCTCTTCCATGGTTTCTATTTTTACATTTCGTATCCGAATTTTCATAGAGATTTCCTCCTTATCTCGCAGATTGATATTTAGAAGTTTGACATGCTTTTTTTAAACTCTCTGTAAAAGGCGGGCGGCAAATTCCGCTTTCCGTTACAATCGCAGTAATCAGCGTATGATCTGTCACATCAAACGCCGGATTATAGCATTTTACATGCTCCGGCGCCATCGGTTCCCGATACCACTTTTCACGAATTTCTTCCGGATCACGCAGTTCAATCCGAATATCATCTCCGCTCTTGCAGGAAAGATCAATGGTAGAAGTAGGTCCGAGCACATAAAAAGGAATGCCATAATGCTTTGCAAGAATTGCCACTCCGCTTGTTCCAATTTTATTGGCGACATCCCCATTTGCTGCGACTCGGTCACAACCGACAAAACAGGCATTTACCCAACCATTTTTCATCACCAGAGAAGCCATATTATCACAGATCAGCGTTACATCAATGCCCGCTTTCTGCAGTTCGTAACTCGTAAGTCGGGCTCCCTGCAAAAGAGGTCTTGTCTCATCCGAAAAGACGTGAAAATTTCTGCCCCTTTCTTTTGCGAGAAGCATCGGTCCTAACGCCGTTCCATAAAGGGAAGTTGCCAAAGGTCCTGCATTACAATGAGTCAGAAGGCCATCCCCTTCTTTAAAAAGCGAAAGTCCATATTCCGAAATAGAATGGCACATATCGATATCTTCCTGTTGAATGGCATGAGCCTCTTTCCCTAATATGGCAATAATTTCAGCAATCGATTTTTCTTGATTCTTTTCGGCAGTCTTTTCCATTCGCTTAATCGCCCAACTCAGATTAACCGCTGTTGGCCGCGAGGAATTGAGATAGGAACCAACTTCACAAAGCTTTTGAAAAAATACAGGAAAGGAATCCGCACGAATTGTCTTAGAGAGGATATAGAGTGCATATCCCGCAAAAATCCCGATCGCCGGAGCCCCCCGAACCCGAAGCTTTTGGATTGCCTCATAGCATGATTCCGGTGTTAAGAGCGTTAAAAAGCGGGTTTCATTGGGCAAAATGCTCTGGTCTAAGATCACCACTGCCGTTTCCGATTCATTCAGTGCAACATTCTCCGGATACTGAAATTTCATTTTTTCTCCTCCCATTATTTCTGCAAAACAGTCTCTCCCATAGCAGTAATCCCGGCCGTCACCAATTTTCTAAACCGGGGCGCCGCAATTTTAGCCGCCTCTCCTACTTCTTGATGAGAAAGCGGATGGTCTCCGATTCCGCACCCAAGATTCGAGATAAACGAAATCCCACAGATCTTCATTCCCATATGATTGGCAGCAACTGCCTCACAAGCGGTACTCATTCCAACCGCATCTGCACCCAAAACGCGTGCCATACGAACCTCAGCAGGACTCTCAAAATTGGGGCCGGTAAACTGAAGGTAGGTCCCTTCCCGAAGCGAAATTCCAAGATTTTCGGCTTCCTTTTTCAGAAGCTCCTGTAAATCCCGATCATAAATTTCGCTCATATCAGGGAAACGGGGACCTAGCTCGTCCGGATTCTTTCCAATCAACGGAGACGGCACAAAATCCGAAATCTGATCTTTAATCAGCATAAAATCACCCGCACAAAAATCCGGATTTACACTGCCCGCAGCATTTGTGAGAAACAGAATTTCCGCACCAAGTCGTCTCATCAAACGCGTCGGCAATACTACGTCCTGCATAGAATATCCTTCATAATAATGAACTCTTCCCTGCATCATCACGACGGGGACTTTTCCAATATGGGCAAATAAAAAGCGCCCTTTATGTCCGGGAACGGTAGACACCGGAAACCCTTCGATCTCATGATAATCGATTGTTCCCTCCATCTTTACATAATCTCCGTAATCACCTAATCCGGAACCCAGAATCAAAGCTACTTTTGGGACAAACGGAATTTTATTCTCTACGCTTTGAAAACAGCGTTCTAATTTTTGAAAAACAGTCATTACAAAAATTCATCCTTTCGCGCAAAAATATGCAGCTTTTATTAAAAAGAAATTTTCTCTCTTGTCCTTGTTTTTTGCAAACAGATTTTTTATACTGATAAAAGAGTTTATCATAAAAAAGAGGTTTTATCATGTATCCTTATCGAAAAGCATTGATTGAGGCCGGAAAAACACTTCTTCATTCCGGACTAACAGTGGAAACATGGGGAAATTTGAGTCTCCGTGATCCGGAAACTGAACTCATTTATTTAACTCCAAGCGCGATGGACTACGAAACCTGCACGGAAGAAGATATTGTTGTGCTTTTTCCGGATGGCAGAATTTCTTGCGGCACTAGAAAGCCTTCTGTCGAAAAAGATTTGCATCTCGCAATTTATCGCACCCGACCAGAAATCAATGCGGTTATTCATACACACCCGATCTATTCGACCATTTTTTCCTGTATTGGAGAACAAATTCCGCTTTTTCTTGATGAAGCCGCACAGGCGCTCAGTGCTCCAGTAAAAGTATGTCCGTATTCGCTGCCTGGAAGTAAAGAACTCGCTAAAGCCTGCGCAAATGCGCTCTCCCATGGAGAAAATGCCTGCCTTCTAAAATCACACGGCGCAGTCTGCATTGGCCGCACACAGAAAGAAGCATTCAAAGCAGCCAAAGTTCTCGAAATGACATCTGAAATTTATTGGCGTATCCGTGCAATCGGAAAGATGCCGGATCCTCTCGACCCAAATGATATTGCTGCGATGCGCCATTTTGCACTTTACAATTACGGACAGCAAAATTAAAAAATCAGCCTGCTTTTTCCGCTTTTTTTGATGGCTCGATAATCGTACCCAATTTTAATTCTTTGATCGTCTTCCCACAAACCGGAATTGCCAGCAATGCTGTACAAAAATCAGAAGCCGGCTGACAAATCTGGATTCCAAAAAGGCCAAAATGCGGCACCAGAATTGCCAGAAGCGGAAGAAAGAATAATCCCTGACGGGCAAGTGCCATAATGGTTGCACGGACAGATTGACCAATAACCTGCTGCATCATATTGCCAAGAGAAATCCACGCCAAAAGCGGCATAGCCATGCATTGCGCCTTAAGGGCCAGCGCTCCGATTTCAATAACCTGCGGATCATCTCTTCGAAACAGCATAACAATCTGTGGTGAAAATATGAAAGCCAAAACACTGAGACAGAGCATTATAATCGTTCCAATTCGCACGCAGAACCAAAATCCTTTTAAAACTCTGTCAAATTTTCTCGCGCCATAATTGAATCCACAAACCGGCTGAAATCCCTGGCCGAAACCGATAACAGCTGAGCCGGTAAAGTTTGAAATACGCATGACAATGGACATAGCAGCGATTGCAGCATCTCCATAGGCCCCCGCCGCAAAATTAAGGCAGATCGTTGCAATACTTGCAAGGCTTTGACGGCAAAGGGACGGGAACCCGCCCTGAAAAATACCCTTTAGATACTTGGCGTTGGGGGTAAAATTACGGAAATGAATCCGCAGATTTCCCTTTTGGAAAGTTCCTGCTACCAAAAGTGCGCAGCTGACCGCCTGACTCATCATCGTTGCAAAACCCGCTCCTCCGATTCCCATATGAAATACAAAAATACAAAGCGGATCAAGCCCGACATTTAGAATTCCACCGGTCATGATCCCGATCATGGAATAAAGTGCACGTCCTTGAAAGCGCAGCTGGTTATTTAAGGTAAGAGAAGCTACCATCCACGGTGTACCAATCAAAATATACTTCAAATACTCGCAGGCATATGGAAGAATGGTTTCGGTAGAACCAAGCGCCCATGCAAGTGATTTCAAAAAAATGAGTCCTAACGTCCCGACAATTGCTCCGCAGATCGCTGCGGAAAAGACGCCGGTTGTCACCATTCTAGATGCATCATCGAGATCTTTTGCCCCCAGCCGCCTGGAAATATAACTGCCTGAACCCTGTCCAAAGAAGAATCCCAGTGCCTGAATGATCGCCATCATTGAGAATGCAACTCCAACCGCTCCCGTTGCACTGGTCCCAATTTGTCCAACAAAATAGGTATCAGCCATATTATAGACACTTGTAACCAGCATACTGCAAATTGTCGGTACCGCTAATTTGCAGATTAAGCGGTCTACTGGTGTCTTTGTCATTAGATCAAACTTTTCTTCCTGTGTTCCTGCCTGTACCCCCATATGTATTACCCTCCGTTATTTCATTCACTCTCCAACTGAAAGGAGTTTTCTCCATGAACATGATACGAATCCACCGCAAAGATGGTTCTTTTTCTTTTTTTGGAAACCAAGCCTGGCTCAAAAGCTCCCCCCTTATCTCTCAAAGGCGGGCTGATATCCTCAGCAAATCAGGCTGTGGGCTTGTTTCTATGGGAGATTTTCTCCTATTGCTGACTAAAAATGGTCTTTTGCCTGAAACCCCTCTTACCAAAAAAGTTTCCTTTATTAAAAATGATTGGATTGAAGAAAAAGAGTATCTCTCTTTTTTACTGCTGCTGTATCGACTTTATCTTCCCATTTTTCCAAAAATCGGCATCCAAAGTCCCATGCTTTCTCACGCAATCAATCACTATGCTGAATGTTACAATTTTTCTCTTCACACGCATTGGGAAACCACACAAACTGCTTTTTTTAAAGCTCTCGAAAAGCTTCTCAAAGAAGGCTGTCCCTCTATTGTCGAAGTCGGCCAAAATTTCCCCAATCCGTTTGGGGGACATTCCATCCCCTTCTATTCCTTTAAAAATGGTAATTTTATCCCATTTGATCGGCTTTGTTCCCACTATCTGCTATTTCTCGGCGATCAAATCATCTCTCCAAAAGGTCATTTTCTGCACGCAGCCTCGTGGGGAAAAGAAGGATATTTTTGTCTGGAAGAATTTTTGCAATATAATCGCCGCTACAGTGGATTTTGGTTTGGAAATATCATGTCTTACTCCCTTTAGAAAATAAGGAAGTCCCGCTTTTAAAATAATCAGCGGGATTTTTTTCTTTCTTATTTAAGAAACGAAGTTCCTGCCAGCAGTGATCCGCAGCCCAAGAATTTCGTGACAGTCGCACCGATATCGGCATAAGTCTCCCGAATACCAAGATTCGTATTTGCAGGTACAGATGTACCCACTGCCAAAATCGGGATATATTCTCTCGTGTGGTCGGTTCCCTTCCACGTTGGATCACAGCCGTGATCTGCAGTGATGATCAGAAGGTCATGATCATTCATTTTCGCACGAATTTCCGGCAAACGATGATCAAATGCCATCAGCGCATCTGCATATCCCTGCACATCGCGGCGATGGCCGTATTTCATATCGTAGTCCACAAGATTGGTGTAAATCAACCCTTCCTCATAGCGTCCCATCATCTGCAGCGTTTTTTCGATTCCATCTGCATTATCAACCGTATGAACACTTTCGGTAAAACCACGACCCGCAAAAATATCGGAAATTTTTCCAACAGCAATGCTGGGCAGTCCAGACTTCTTCACAAGATCTGGCACCGTTATCCCCATTGGCTCCAAAGAAAAATCACGACGATTAGAAGTTCTCACAAAATGTCCCGGCTCCCCGATAAATGGGCGTGCAATGATTCTGCCGACGCCGAGCGGTCCCTGCATCATCTCACGCGCAATTTTACAGATAGAATATAATTCCGAAAGCGGAATCACTTTTTCGTGTGCCGCAATTTGCAGGACGCTATCCGCAGAAGTATAGACGATCAGTTTTCCGGTTTTTAACTGCTCAGTTCCCAGCTCTTCAATAATAGCCGTACCAGAATCCGCCTTATTTCCTAAGATGCCGCGTCCGCAGGCTTTCTCAAACGCTTCGATAAAATCGCTTGGAAAACCGTTTGGAAAAGTCGGGAATTTTTGTTTTGTAATCACACCGGCCATTTCCCAATGCCCCGCTGTGGTATCTTTGCCGGCGGACTGCTCTTCTGCTCTGCCAAAAGCACCCTCTGCCGGCAGATCATTTCTCAGGTGAGGGGTCGGAAAAAACTTTCCCAATCCCATTTTTTCAAGATTCGGCAAAGAAAAGTTTTTTGCATTCTGTGCAATGTGCAAAAGTGTATTAGCGCCTTCATCTCCATAATCTGCAGCGTCCGGTAAAGAACCCGCTCCAAAACTATCTAAAACGATCCAGATTGCCCTCATTTTGGGTTCCTCCTTCTGAATATTTTTCTTTTCTTCTAATTATCGCATTGTTGATGAATTTTTTCAAGAGAAAGACGAATTCTCAAACGAATCCTCCAAAAATACTATAAAAACCGATTCTTTCAAAAAAATCTTTCTTTTTCTCTTCCCAAATCAAGAAAAATTCGATATAATAAGTTTTGGACAATTATCATGATAGCATGATAAAGTGAAAAAGTGAATTACTGAATATTTTTAACTCAGGAATTTAGGAGGATTTACAAAATGAAAAAGATACTTTCTTTGGTACTCGCGGCCGCTACTGTAATGGCGTTGTCCGCTTGCGGTAGTAGTTCCAATAGTTCCGCATCAACAGCTGCTTCTTCTGCCGCTGCTTCTACAGCAAGCAAAGACACCTTAGTTTTAGGCTGCGATGTCAATTTTGCCCCGATGGGATTTAAAGATGGAGATAATGTCGTCGGTTTTGATATTGATCTTGCAAAGGCGGTCATTGAAGATAAGATGGGCAAAAAGCTTGTGATTCAGCCCATCGACTGGAGCTCTAAAGAAGCAGAACTCGATACCGGAAAAGTGGACCTGCTTTGGAACGGTCTGACCATCACCGATGAACGCAAAGAAAAAATGTGTTTCTCAAAGCCCTATATGGAAAACAAACAGGTGATTGTCGTCAAGAAAGGTTCCGATATTAAAAGCAAAGCGGATCTCAATGGCAAAAATGTTGTCATGCAGAAAGAATCCACAGCAGTTGATGCTTGGAAAGACGCCGGCATTACCGCAAATGTGACGGAGCTGAAAGACAACGTTCTGTGCCTCAATGAAATTTCTACCGGACGTGCAGACGCCGCCATTATGGATTCGGTTGTTGCCAATTATTATCTTGCCAAGCAAGCCGATCAGTATCCTTTCGTCATTCTTGATGATTCTCTTGCAAATGAGCTTTATGGAGTTGCTGTAAAGAAAGGCAACGAAGCTCTCATGGAAGAAATTCAGAAAGCACTTGACGAGACAATCAGCGATGGAACCGCTGCAAAGATTGCAACCAACTGGTTCGGCTCTGATACAATGTACAAAGGCTAATTTTTTAAAATCCATTAAAAAGCGCTGAAAGGCTGCGATATCGCGGCCTTTTTCCATCTTATTTTTGAGGAGGTTCTTTCATGGACTTTTCCGTCATGTTCCAACAACTGTGCAAGGGATCTTTGGTAACCATGCAGCTTTTTATCATTGTACTCCCTTTGTCGTTAATTCTTGGCATCTTGGTAATGCTCGGTGTTCGCTGTTCGATCAAGCCCGTTCGTTGGCTTTTTGAATTTTATATCTATATTCTTCGCGGAACACCTTTACTTCTACAGATGCTGATCTTATTTTACGGGCTTTATTACATACCGGGAATCGGCCCTCATTTAGTCATTACGAGCCGTTCATTTGCCTGTACATTGGCGTTTACCTTAAACTATGCCGCTTATTTTGCCGAAATTTTCCGCGGCGGGCTTTTAGCGGTCGACCCCGGACAGTACGAAGCTTCCAAAGTGCTTGGCCTTTCCAAAAGTCAAATGTATCTGCACGTTGTTTTTCCGCAGATGTTCCGGGTTGCACTGCCTTCTACCGCAAATGAAACGATCACACTTGTAAAAGACACTTCGCTGATTTTTGCACTCGGAATTGAAGAGCTGCTGCAGAATGCCACCAACATTGTCAACTCTCAGGCAACCTTCGTCCCCTATGTTTTTGCCGCTATCTTCTATTTGGTTTTGACCACTATCCCATCTGTTATTTTCAAAAAATTAGAAAAGAAATTCAATTTTTAAGGAGGAAACAATGATGCCTGTTTTAAAAGCAAAAAATCTAAAAAAATCTTTTGGCGATCTTTGCGTTCTCCGGGATATTTCTTTTGAAGTAGAAAAAGGAGAAGTTGTTGCCGTAATCGGACCATCCGGCGGCGGAAAATCCACGCTGCTGCGCTCACTGATCGACCTCGAAAAAATAGACGGCGGCTCTATCTGGATTGATGAAGATCCTTTAGTAGAAAATGGAGTTTACCGAAAACCTTCTGAAATTATGACGGCAACGGAAAAAACTGGAATGGTTTTTCAGCACTTTAATCTTTTCCCTCATTTGACCGTTCGAAAGAATCTGGAGTTGGCCCCAAAACTTGTGAAAAAGCAGGATCCTAAAATCACGGCCGATGATTGTGCGCTATACCTAAACAAAGTCGGACTTTCGGAAAAAGCGGACAGCTATCCGCGCGAGCTTTCCGGCGGACAGAAACAGCGGGTCGCGATTGCCCGTGCACTGATGATGCACCCCGATATTCTGCTGTTTGACGAACCAACTTCGGCTTTGGACCCGGAATTGACCGTCGAGGTACTCGATACCATGAAGCAGCTTGCCCGTGACAGTATGACCATGATCGTGGTCACTCACGAGATGAGCTTTGCAAGAGAAGTCGCAAATAAAGTGATCTTTATGGATCAAGGTGTGATTTTGGAAGAGGGAACCCCTGAACAGATTTTTTCCAACCCAACACAGCCCCGCACAAAAGAATTTTTAAACAGTATTCTCAAAGGACAATAATTCTTTTAAAAAAGGGTGTGATTTTCGATCGAAAATCACACCCTTTTTTTGTTTAAAATTTGCTTTCTCTTTTAATTAATTAAATCCATTGTTTCGCAATCCAGTACTTTCGCAATCCGCCCCAAAATAGCTGTGCCGATCTCTACTTCATAGGTCTCCCACTGATACACTTCCATCAACGTAACTCCCAGCGCATCTGCCAGTTCCTGGCGGGTCATTCCCATCTCTTCGCGCCGCTGCGTAATCCGGCGGCTACGTTCCAAAAGATAAGCCTTTCGGCTTTTACGGTCTACTAAAACCGGCTTTCCATTATGTTCTTCCAATGTGCAGGGGAGTTCTCCCATAATTTGAGGCCCGTCTTTCGTCTCTTCCACATGATATCCTTTTGGAAGATCATATGGTCTTCCTCCATCATCATTTCCATCCGGATCTGCAGTCAGTTTAAAAGTCGGCTTTTCCCCGTCATAACAGTATAATACAGCTTCCATTCCGGTTCCTCCGATTTGTTTTTTTCTATTATAACACGGCTCCTTACGCTTTTTAAAAAAATTCTTCTATTTTAATAGATTTTTGATTTTCTATTGACATCAGCCTGCTTTCCTTGTAAAATACTACTATTAATCGTTGCTTTAAAGCATTAAACGGTTTAACTACCAAAAGCGATGGAGGAGGAACCAACATGAAAAAGTTTCATAAGATTTTAGCTGGCATGATGGCTGCGGTATGTGCTGTTTCGATGACGGCATGCGGAGGAAACTCCAGCAGTTCTGCCACCACTTCCGGCACTGCTACTTCAACTGCGAACGGTAAAACTTATACAATCGGAGTTGCACAACTGATGACCCATCCTGCGATGGATGCTTCTCTCAAGGGGTTTAAAGAAGCGCTTGAAGACGAAGGCTTTAAAGAGGGCGTAAACGTTACTTACGATGTGCAGAATGCTCAAGGGGAACAATCAAACTGTGCAACAATCGCCAATACGTTTGCCAATAAAAAGCCGGATCTAGTCCTTGCGATTGCCACTCCTGCGGCACAGGCTGTTGCAAAGGTCATTACAGATACACCGGTTCTCATTACAGCGGTCACTGATCCAGCCGAATCCAAATTGGTTGCTTCCAACGAAGCGCCTGGAAAAAATGTTTCCGGAACCAGCGATAAAACGCCGGTTAAAGAACAGATTGACCTAATTAAAGAAATTGTTCCGAATGTTGAAACGATCGGGATTATGTATTGCTCCAGTGAAACAAACAGCCAGATTCAGGCAGGTTGGGCTAAAGAAGCCTGCGATGCTCTGGGAATCAAGTCTCAGGAATTTACGGTTTCCAATTCCAATGAAATTCAGCAAGTAGCACAGTCCATGGTTGGAAAAGTGCAGGCAGTCTACATTCCAACTGATAATATGCTGGCCTCCGGTATGAAAAACGTAGCAGCAATCACCAACCAAAATAAGCTGCCCGTTATCGTCGGCGAAAGCGGCATGGTTTCTAATGGAGGTTTGTGCACTGTTGGTATTAATTATGAAGAACTCGGCAAACAGACAGGCAAAATGGCAGCAAAGGTTTTGCGCGGTGAAGCAAAGGTCGGCGAAATGCCTATTGAATATCAGGAAAATTACGATATTTCCTACAACAGCGCTACTGCAAAACTGCTCGGTATTACACTGCCCGAAAAAATCACAAAAGGGCAAGATGTCTCCAGTGCTTCTTAACATACAGAAAAACTAGATCTGCACTTTCGGGCGGTGGGGCAACTCACCGCCCATTGCGCTGAAAATCAATGATATCGGGGTTATAGAATATGGATATTTCAAACTTACTGGGTGCCGTTCACGGCGCAGCCGCGCAGGGAATTTTATGGGGCATCATGACTTTAGGCGTTTACATTACCTTTCGGGTACTGGATTTTGCCGATCTGACGGTAGATGGGTCTTTCGCGACCGGCGGTGCAATTTCTGCCATTTTAACCGCAAAGGGCATGGACCCGTTCTTGTCGCTTTTGGTGGCACTTCTGGGTGGAATGGTCTGCGGATTTTTAACAGGTTTTCTCAATACCAAAATGAAAATCCCGGGGATCTTAGCTGGCATTCTTACTATGACTGCTCTTTATTCCATTAACCTGCACATTATGGGAGATAAGGCAAATATTCCGCTTTTAGGCGTTGATACCGTTGATATGAAGGTCGAAGCAATGCTGCCCGGCGTTTCCAAATATAATTGTGAACTGCTTCTCGGCGGTATTATTGCCGCAATTATCATTGCTTTGATGTATTGGTTTTTCGGTACCGAAATCGGCTGCTCTATCCGCGCTACCGGCAACAATCCCTACATGGTACGTTCTTTGGGCGTCAACACAGACACCATGACCATTCTGGCATTGGTCCTCTCCAACGGTCTTGTGGGTCTTTCCGGTGCCCTTGTCGCACAGGTACAGGGGTTTGGTGATGTCAGCATGGGAATTGGTACCGTCGTAATCGGTCTTGCCTCTGTCATTATCGGTGAAGTATTGCTCGGACATCACCTCAGCTTTATTGCACGGCTCATCGCTATGCTGGGAGGTTCTGTTGTTTACCGTATCATTATTGCTTTGGTTCTCTTTATGGGCCTCAAATCACAGGACATGAAACTGCTTTCTTCCATCATCGTGGCACTGGCACTTTTCTTCCCAACATTGAAAAAGAAAGTCCAAATATGGTCTGCACGCCGCAAGGAAAAACTTCCGCCGCCGCTTGTCCCTGACCGCGCAGTGGAAGACAGCATTGATGATTCGGATAAAGATCCGGACGAAATTGATCAAAAAGAGTGAGGAGGAATGCCAGATGTTAACACTTAAAAATGTATGTAAAACATTTAATAAAGGAACCGTCAATGAAAAGAAAGCGCTAATTGGCATTGATCTCCATCTCAACCCTGGAGATTTTGTTACCATTATCGGCGGAAATGGTGCCGGAAAAAGCACCTTACTAAATTTAGTGGCAGGTGTTTTTCCCTGCGACAGTGGTTCGATTGTCTTGGGCGGCACAGAGGTTTCTCGTTTACCTGAGTTTAAACGTGCAAAATATCTTGGCCGTGTTTTTCAAGACCCGATGCGCGGTACTGCAGGCGACATGGGCATCGAAGAAAATCTTGCACTGGCTTATCGTCGTGGACAAAGGAAGACACTGCGCTGGGGCATCACAAAAGAAGAGCGCAAACTCTATCAGGAAAAATTAAAAGTATTAGATTTGGGACTGGAAAATCGTTTGACCAGCAAGGTCGGTCTTCTTTCCGGCGGGCAACGTCAGGCGCTGACTCTTTTGATGGCGACCCTACAAAAGCCCAAGCTTTTGCTTTTAGACGAACATACAGCAGCACTTGACCCTAAAACAGCTGCAACTGTTTTAAATCTAACAGACGAATTTATTAAACGAGATAAACTTACCGCCATGATGGTCACACACAACATGAGCGATGCTCTTAAATATGGCAACCGGATTATCATGATGAATGAGGGAACGATCCTCTTTGACATCAAAGAAGAGGAGAAAAAATCTCTTACTGTCGATGATCTTTTAGCACGCTTTCATACTGCTCAAGGTGCAGCGCTTACAAATGACCGCATGCTGCTCTCTTAAAAATTATCTACACAATAAAAATGCTCTCTGCAGCCAAAAACTGCAGAGAGCATTTTTTATGATCAAGTTCAGCAAATAAGATTTGTTACGGAAACTGGCTTTCCATTTCTCAGATAAACCCTTGATACCCGCTTATTGATATCACAGGTGATTTCATAATTGATTGTCTTGCAAAGGTCTGCAATCTCTGCTGCAGAAATACTTTCTTTCCCTTCGTCGCCAATCAGTATCACTTCATCATCCGCATGAACATTTTCGATTCCGGTTACATCAATCATCAGCTGATCCATACAGACTCTTCCAAGAATCTTTGCTCGGTGGCCATGTACCAAGACTTCTCCTTGATTGGAGAGCATCCGAGGATAGCCATCTGCATAGCCGATCGGCACGGTTGCCACCACTGTTTTTTGCTTTGTTCTGCAGGTACAGCCATAGCTGAGCGGCGTATCAGCTTCGAGTGTCTTGACAAGTGAAATTACGCTTTTAAGCGCCATCACCGGCTTTAACTGCAGCGGATTCTGTAGGGCAGAAGAAGGCTGCATTCCATAAAGGATTACACCCGGACGGCACATATCAAGCTGCATCTGCGGATATTCCGTAACACCTGCCGAATTATCGCAATGGTGAAGCCTAAAAGTAACTCCACGCTTCTCCAGTTCTTTAATTGCACCGGAAAAGCATGCAAATTGATGCTCTGTAAATGCTCTTCCTGCTTCTCCTTCATCCGCTACTGCAAAATGGGTAAAAATTCCCTCATGAATCAAACCCGGCAGATTACAGACACGCTCGATCGCGTCGAGCGAAGCTCCATCGCGCTCAGGCTGCTGATAAACAAACCCAATTCGGCTCATGCCGGTATCTAATTTTACATGACAGCGAACGGTTGTCCCCTGCCGAACCGCTTCTTGGTTCAATGCTTCGGCATATTCTTCAGAAAGCAATGCCTGTGAAATATTTAAAGCACAAAGCTGTCCCGCCATCTTAGGCGGCGTATAGCCAAGAATCAAAATCGGCAGATGCACTTTTTCGTTTCGCAGCTGGATAGCCTCTTCCAAATTGGAAACTGCCAGCCAATCAGCACCCAGTTTCTCATAAAGACGAGCCAACACTTCGGAACCATGTCCATAAGCATCCGCCTTTACGACACAGCACATCTTAGTCCCCGGATGCAGTGCACTGCGGATTGCATGATAATTATATTCTGCCGCATCCAGGTCAATTTCTGCCCAAGTACGTTTTAAATACTTATCCAAAATACTTTACACCCGATTCAAACACTTTCTGATCTTTTTCTCCCGGAACATTCCGATAAAGGTTTTCTCCTCTGCGCTCAGAATGGCCCATTTTTCCAAACACACGGCCATCGGGGCTGGTGATGCCTTCAACTGCACAATCAGAACCATTGGGGTTCCATTCGACGCTCCCAGAAGGAATTCCGCATGGCGTTACATACTGTGTAGCAACCTGTCCATTTTCAATCAGCTGCTTCATCACAGCATCGCTTGCTACAAAACGTCCTTCTCCATGAGAAACAGGAATCGTAAACAA
Organism: Caproicibacterium sp. BJN0003; assembly: GCF_026314295.1. Lineage (NCBI taxonomy): Bacteria > Bacillati > Bacillota > Clostridia > Eubacteriales > Oscillospiraceae > Caproicibacterium > Caproicibacterium sp. BJN0003. The sequence goes on along the minus strand of NZ_CP111108.1, from coordinate 486,057 downwards.
ATCTCCTGCCTCTACCCCCGACAGCCATGGGCTTTTTACACTGGCAACACGCGTATAAACCATTCGGGAAACATGTCTGCCCAGCGTATTAAAAGTCAGGGTTGGAGCTTCCTCGCTGGGCTCCGTAATTTTTCCATATGGAACAAGTCCCAGCTTAATCAACGCCTGGAACCCATTGCAGATTCCCAAGATCAAGCCATCCCGCTGCTCCAGCAAGCGAGAAACTGCTTCTGCAATTCTCGGATTGCGGAAAGTAGTCGCAATAAATTTACCGGAACCATCCGGTTCATCACCACCAGAAAATCCTCCTGGCAGCATAATAATCTGGCTTTCATTGATCATCTGCTCCATTTTATGGATTGTCTCTTCAATTCCCGAAGCAGAAAGGTTTTTAACCACTAATACCCGAGGATCGCCGCCAGCGCGACGAAATGCCTTTGCGGAATCATATTCACAGTTAGTACCAGGGAATACCGGAATGAAGATTCTGGGCTTGGCCGTTTTAATCGCCGGCGCTTTCTGATTGCGTTGTGTAAAGAGCGGCACTGTAAACTGAACCGGCTGTTCATTCGCATGACTCGGGAAAATTTTCTCAAGAGTTCCCATCCAGTGGGAAATCAAAGAATCAATTTCCATCTTTTGTCCCTGCAGTTCGATTACAGACTCTTCTGTGGTCTCTCCAAGAAGAACTGCCCCCTGCGGCAAAGAAATATTTTCTTTGAGTTCCAAGATTAGGTCTCCGCTGTGCGGACGGAACAAAAGTGTTTCATTTTCGGCTTCTTTCGCAAAGCGAACACCGATCTTATTGCCAAAAGCAGCTTTTGCAACAGAAGCTGCTGCGCCTCCTTCTTTGACAACGGAAGCGGAAACGACTTCTCCTTTTTCCATCATCTGATGAACCGTCTGATAAACTTTTTGAATGCCGCTAAAATTGGGCAGCAATCCAGTCTCGGAATCCTGCGGCAATGAAATCAGCACCAATTTATGGCCGGCTCCTTGTAATGCTGCCGAAATCGTCTTGCTTGCTTTTGTCATCGCAACTGCAAAGCTTACTAAAGTCGGAGGAACATCCAAGTCTTCAAAAGTACCGGACATGCTGTCTTTTCCACCGATGGAAGGCAGTCCAAGTTTCAACTGTGCGGTCAAAGCGCCCAAAAGCGCTGCTGTCGGTTTTCCCCAGCGTTTTGCGTCTTCTGTCATCCGTCCGAAATATTCTTGAAAGGTCAGCCGTGCTTTTAATGGATCTGCACCGATCGCGCAAAGTTTCGAAAGGCTTTCTACGACTGCCCATTGTGCTCCATGGAACGGAGAAAACTCTGAAATTCCCGGAATATAGCCATAGCCCATTGCCGTAGCATCATCCGTTTCACCTTCTACCGGCAGTTTTGCTGCCATCGCTTCTTCCGGCGTCAACTGAAATTTTCCTGCAAACGGCATCAACACTGTTGCAGCGCCGATGGAAGAATCAAAGCGTTCCGAAAGCCCTTTCTGGCTGCAAACATTGAGGCGGCAGAGGTTTTCTTCAAATGCTTCAGAAAGAGGCTTTCCGCAAAGTTCCTGCGGAACGATTTCGCGATAGGCGTTTGCCTTTACCTTCGAAAGATCATCTCCGCCCTTTGGTGCACAGATTTCTACATCTGTCTCCTGTGTAACGCCGTTCGTATCCAAGAATGCACGGGTGATATTGACGATCTCATCTCCGCGCCACAACATCTGCAAACGCGGCTCTTCTGTGACGACCGCCACAATTTTAGCATTTAAGTTTTCTTCTCCGGCAGCCTTAATAAATGCATCAACATTTTCCGGTGCTAAAACGACGGCCATGCGTTCCTGGCTTTCGGAAATCGCCAGTTCTGTTCCATCAAGGCCCTCATATTTCTTCGGTACTTTATCAAGATCAATTTTTAATCCGGGGGCCAGCTCTCCGATTGCAACCGAAACGCCGCCGGCTCCAAAATCATTGCAGCGTTTAATCAGCGTAGAAACTTCGGGTCTGCGGAACATTCTCTGCAGCTTTCGTTCTGTCGGCGGATTTCCTTTTTGTACTTCCGCACCGCACTCTTCTACACTTTCTTCTGTATGTGCCTTAGAAGATCCCGTTGCGCCGCCGATTCCATCACGGCCGGTGCTGCCGCCCAAAAGAACAATCACATCACCTGCTTGCGGCTCTTCTCTCACGACATTCTTCTTGGGAGACGCCCCAATAACAGCACCGATTTCCATCCGCTTTGCAACATAGCCGGGATCATAAAGTTCCTGCACCTGTCCGGTAGCAAGACCAATCTGATTGCCATAAGACGAATAGCCCTGGGCTGCACCGGTCGTAATTTTTCGTGTCGGAAGTTTTCCATGCAGTGTTTTCTCAAACGGAGTACGGGGGTCTCCGCTGCCGGTAACACGCATCGCCTGATAAACATAAGCTCTGCCGGAAAGCGGATCGCGGATTGCACCGCCTAAGCAAGTTGCCGCACCGCCAAAAGGCTCAATTTCCGTCGGATGATTATGGGTCTCATTCTTAAACTGTACCAACCACTGCTCAGTTTTTCCGTCAATCGTGACCGGAACTTCGATCGAGCAGGCGTTGATTTCTTCACTCTCATCCAAATCCGGAATCAAGCCACGCTTTTTTAAAGCTTTTGCTCCGATGCAGGCCATATCCATCAAAGAAACCGTTTTATCACGGTCTCCATATACTTCTTTACGAGTATCAAAATAAAGCTTGACCGCTTCTTCAATCGATTTACTAACCGCTGATTTTTGAACGTCGATCTTCTTTAGACGAGTGCTGAATGTCGTATGGCGGCAATGATCGCTCCAGTAGGTATCAATGACCCTCAGCTCCGTAACGGAAGGATCTCTCTTTTCATCCTTCTTAAAATAATCCCTTACAAAGCAAAGGTCTTCCCAACTCATGGCAAATCCCATGGAGTCATAGTATTCCTTAAGCTTCTCTTCGTCCCATATTGTAAAGCCCGTCACTCGAGCAACATTTGCCGGAACTTCTGCCCGAAGATTGAGATCTTCCGGCTTTTCGAGAGAAGCTAAACGACTTTCGACAGGGTTTACCATATAGGATTTGATTTTATCAAGGTCTTCTTGAGAAAGCTTTCCCTTAACCGCAACCACACGAGCAGTTACGACCTGCGGCCGCTCTCCTTGGGTTAAAAGCTGAACACACTGGGCAGCGGAATCAGCACGCTGATCATACTGTCCCGGCAGATATTCCATTGCAAAAATTTCAAAGCCCTCCGGCACAGGATAGATTTCTTCATAAACGTTATCCACATTGGGCTCAGAAAAAATCTGATCCCGTGCGCGTACAAAATCCTCCCTGGAAAGTCCCTCTACATCATAACGGTTGATCAGCCGCAATTCTTCGAGGTTTTTAAGTCCCAGATTTTCCACAAGATCCTTCCGCATCTGCTGCGCCGCAACATCAAATCCGGGCTTTTTTTCTACAAATACTCTGATGACCTTTGACATTCGTTCCCCCGTTCCGCCGACCTTCAGATCGACTCATTGTAACAATGATTCCCGTGAAAAATCACGGTATGCCATATTTTTTTATTTTATCACAAAAGGTTGCAGGAATAAAGCAGAAAAACGAAAAAGCACGAACAAACAACTGATAAATTCCCGGCTAAATATAGATGTTTTTACAGTTATTCCCGCGATGACCAAGATCGACAAGGCCGGCAGTCCAAATTTGATTGATTTGTGTTCTACAATATAAAATTCACCGGTTTAGAAAAAACATTCCTAAGCCGGTGAATTTATATGTGTATTCTGACTTTTACAAAAATGGGATTGTAATCAAATGAAATGCCATACAGCTGAGAATTCCGAGAGCAGTTGGGATCAGCGCCGCCAGTGCTGTCCATTTTCTACTGCCAGTCTCTTTATGAATGGTCAAAAGTGTTGTTGAGCAAGGCCAATGCATTAAGGAAAAAAGCATCATACAAATTGCAGTCTGCCAAGTCCACCCATTTGCAACAAACAGCTGTTTCATCTCCAGCAAACTGCCCAATTCGAAAATACTTCCCTTTGCCATATATGCCATGATAATGATTGGAATTACAATTTCATTTGCAGGAAATCCCAAAATAAACGCGATTAAAATCACGCCATCTAATCCCATAAGCTTTGCAAATGGATCGAGAAAAGCTGCACTGTGATTTAAAAGGCTCACTCCTCCAACGGTAACATTTGCCATCAACCAAATGATAAGGCCGGCAGGTGCTGCCACTACAACCGCTCTTCCTAGAACAAAAAGGGTTCGGTCAAAAATAGAACGTACAATTACTTTTCCAATCTGCGGCTTTCGATAAGGCGGCATCTCTAGTGTAAATGAGGAAGGAATTCCTTTTAAAAGCGTCTTAGAAAGCAATTTCGTAACCCACAAAGTTACAAGGACTCCTAGCACAATCACAGCGGTCAAAAGCAGCGCCGAAAGGAAAGAAGAAGCTGTACTGCCCGCCGCACCAATAAAAAACATGGTAATGATCGCAATCAGCGTTGGAAATCTACCGTTACATGGTACAAAATTATTTGTCAAAATTGCGAGTAATCTCTCTCTTGGGGAATCAATAATTCGGCACCCGACAATTCCGGCCGCATTGCACCCAAATCCCATGCACATAGATGTCACAATTTTGTACTAGATTCTCCAGCTAATTTCTACGGACTCTCCATCAATCCAAATAGACTCTATCATGGTAGATAAGAGTAATCTTTTTTTCTCCAGCGAATTAGAAGCAAGGATATCATCTGCAGATTTTAAGGCCTTTATAAAATCTTCTTTTCGTCCGTTGTCTGCCCCTTGTTGTGCAGATATCAGTTTCTCTTTTACGGTATCCCGTTTACTCTGCAGCTCCTGCAGCCTAGAAGAGATTTGGTCTATCGGAATTGTTCCTACCTGGTACAGATCAAGCATCCTGGATATCTGCCGATCCAATTCCGCAAGTCTATCTGATAACGCTTTGGTCTCATCTTTCGTACTCCTAGGCTTTCCAACCACTTCATTGAAATAATCTTTATCATACTGCAAACGATTTATTTGCGCAATTACGGCCTCATCTAATTCCTCAATTTTGTAATTGGTATTTTTACAATTCGGATCAGTTATAAATTTCTGACTGCTCTTAGAACGGGAATAGCATTTATAATACCCATGATTAGCGCTGTATCTCGCCCCGCAGCGAGCACAATAGACGAGACTGGATAAAAGATACCCCGCTCGAAAAGGTGTTTTCTGGGCGCTGGTTTTGGCTTCTTCCCGCGCTGATGAACTAAGCAGTTTTTGTACTTGATGATACTCGGCGTCTGATACGATGTGATCCTGTACTCCATCATAAGACTTTCCCTTGAATTTCACTTTTCCAATGTACACACTGTTTTTTAAAGTGTTAAGCACGGCTCGTGATGAATTCCAACCACCGTATTTTTTGTGCATATACTTATAAATCGAGTTGACGGATTCGCCAGCCAAAAATTTTTGATAAACCTCTTGCACTTGCTTTGCCGTAAACTCGTTTACAACCAATTTTCCGTCGATGTAATCATATCCCCGCGGAGCATTTCCCCCTCCATGGAAATATCCGGCTTTACTGCGCCCGATGCGGCCCATCGTAAAGCGCTCCGTAATCTGGTCTTTTTCCAACTGTGCAAAGACAGACAGGATTCCAATCATGGCACGCCCAAACGCGGTTGACGTGTCAAAATTTTCTGACATGCTGACAAATTCCACACCGTTCGCGATAAACTCATCCTCTATCAAAGTCAGTGTATCTTTCTGAGAACGGGACAGACGGTCAAGTTTATAGACTGCTACCATATCAAGCCGGCGTAAGCGTATATCTTTTAGCATCTGTTGTAGCGCCGGACGGTCAGTATTTCCACCTGAAAATCCGGCATCCGGATAGATCTTATATATTCTCCATCCTTTCGCTTTGCAATAGGCTTCTAACCGCTCTTTTTGCTCAGGTATGGAATAATTCTCTAATTGGTTTTCCGTTGACACACGGACATAACACCCAACATGGGAAAACGACGATTGCTGCAAAGTATCACCTCTGATCCCGCTCTCTGGTGCTGGTAACGCCGGAGGGCGGTTTTTTATTTAATTTATCTTATCAACTGACTAGCATATCCGAAAGCCATAACCTTTGCTACTTTATCTTTTGTCAAATTAGTATTAGAAAAATTCGCTTCAAATGTTGCGCTTTTTCCTTTTTCAATTTTGCTGTTAACTGCAGCAAATTGTGCCCCAATTAAATGATCGTCCTTATCAAAACATACAACTACGATTGATGTCATATTATTTGAATCCGAAGAAGTATTATTTATCACAGTCCCTGTTGCTTTGACATCATTTTGTGAATATAGCATATTAACGTTTTCAAAGTCAAACATCTCGACCTTTTTATTAGTTCTTTCAACATTTAGTGTCACTTTCATCTGAGAAACATTTGCAGGATCAGAAGTAATTGCTCTAGCAAAACTCCCACAATACCCCTTTTCTCCCGGTTGTAAAATATGCGGAATTAAATTAGCGTTGTCATCGTGACCTAAAATTGTTCCAGAAGCATCAACAAAATCCACTGTATAACTAGAAACCATAATTGGAACATCAAAAGTGTTTGTCACTTCAAAAGCATAACTTCCGTAGATTTTATCTTCCTTTGAATAGGCATTTTTAGGGGCAAAATAAAAGCATTGTTGTGAAGTTGAAAGGCTCTGCAAATCCACTTTTTCCGCAGAAGACGTACTAATGTCTTTGGAATATGCAGATGAAGCCCCAGAGTTATTATTTGACTTTCCACCACCCGAACAAGCTCTAATTAAAATAAATAAAAGGAGAATAACAAGAACCAATACAACTATCCATACGTATTTCTTTTTAGGCTTAGCAACTTTATCTGATGGATCTTGGTACTTTTCAAAAGTTTTAGAATCTGTCTGGCTAGTAGTGTCAGACCCTTGCTCGGATTGATTCTCTTGCTCACTTTTGCCGGGGAGCTTCTCCCCACACTTAGGACAAAAAGCAAAATCTTGATCTCCTAAGTCAGCATTACATTTTGGGCATTTCATAAATATCTCTCCTTTAACTATAGATATTTACAATATATCCCAATATATGACAGCATGCAATACTTTATTTCCAATTTACCATCAATTTAAAATCTCATGTCCCAAATTTGTCCCATACAAAAATGTTATTCTAAATTTAGTCGATTTTTTAGTTGATTTGGTCGAATAGACGTTCTATAATAAAAGCACGCTACCGGAACAAATGTGCGGATTTTTGGAGATGGGGATAAATGGAATTAAGACAATTGTTAATGGATGAAATTAAAAAGGAGTTAAAAGGGGCAACTAACAGACAATTGAAATTATTAATACAATTTTTAGAGAGTTGGATATGAAAAAGGACGATGCTTATGCATCGTCTTTTTTTTGTAAGTCTTCTGCAAATTTTTTTATAACTTCCCAGTCTGACTCATTGAGACGGGATAAAGCTGAAATAAATCGTGCTTTAAAACTATTTTCATCCTTTAATGCTTTACCTAAAAAATCAGCTACTTCCTCAGCTGGATCAGGGTCTGGAAAGGCTTTTCCTTTTCCAGTCCTGATCCAATTTTCATTTGCACCAAACACTTGAGCAATTAATATGATGATTTTGTCAGTTGCCTCTCTCTCTCCATTTTCAATTTGAGACAAGTATGTTTGAGCAACCGCAATTCTTGATCCGAATTCTTTTTGACTCATTGCAAGAGATACTCTTATTTCTTTAATTCGACTTCCAATAGTCATTATATCACGTCCTTCAGATATTATTATATCTTAAAATATTACAAAAGCAATATTTTTATTAAACTTTTTCAATAAAGTATTGCAATTTAATTACTATAGTGATAATATAATATTGCAAAAGAGATAAAAGTGAGGTGAAAATGCAATGACCGATTTGGAAAGAAAAGCTCTTAAGAACTTAGCTGCTATTTATAATAAGCTCTCTGATGATGATAAAGACCGATTAACTACATTTGCCGAAGGCATGGCAAACGTACGTGATCGGGTAAAGCAAGAAGTGGCTTAACCGAAAAATCGGCGTAAAGTCGGACAATCCAGCAATCATATACATTTTGGGAGGTGATTTTATGTATATGCAACTCGGGGGAAAAACCGTACATATTACTAATCGCATGAAAGACGGAACCATCAGAGAATCGATGGACGGATATGTAGTACCTGTTAATGAGACAACGCTTCCCGCCTATCATCTCATCGCCCAAGCGTGTATAGAAAAGATGGAAGAAGAAGCTAAGAAAAAGGAAAAGTAATTAAAGAACCAGGACGTTTAAATTTTCAAACGTGGACAAGCCCTAATTAACCTGAAAAAGGAGGGAGAAGATTTTATGAATATTGAACAACATATGGAATCAGGTAAAACCCTAAGTGCGTTTATGGGAGACAGCAAATTTCATTCTGTGTGTAAAGAAATAGCGTCCACGATTACTGCAAATAATCTGGACGCCACACCAGGGGTTTTGAAAGATCTTTTAGACTACGTTGCTAATGATATTGCTATTTCTCGAATCTGAATTTTTCTAAGGGAACTTCGTGGCTTTCAGCATTGATTGCAAACTGGTTTTCATTTCTTTCACTGTGGTATTTGCGGAAATGGTAATTTACTTCGTCCACTACGCAGACAGCATTGATAATCATCTCCCACATGTGCTCATCCATTTTAGCACCACAGTGAGGACAATTAACAACATGTTCTTTGCGCATTTCAGATTTGTAAGCATAATAATCATATCCGCAATTAAAACAATGTATTTTAGCTTGTGCACTCATTCTTATCACCTCCTCCCCGCCCAAATAATACCACCGGTAGCGGAAGAGGACAAGTTTAGAAAGGAGGAATCGGCATGAATCTATTTGAGTATATCGGCCTCGTCGCGGTAATCACAATTGCGATCCGTGCCGTCAAAGCAATCTCGATTGAATGTTACCGCAAAAAGGCCATTCGTAATTGGGCTCACGAGCAAAGGCAAATTGATCGCAAAAAAACACAAAATCGTGAAGAATGGAGGTGGTACTAATGAAAGCAACAGGAATAGTCCGCAGAATTGACGATCTCGGTCGTATTGTAATCCCGAAGGAAATCCGCAAGACTCGCGGCATTAAAAATGGTGACTCGGTGGAAATCTTTGTGGATGGTGATTGTATCGTCCTGAGAAAATATGAACCAGAAACATGGACAACCACAGAACTCAAGGAAGCACTGATCTGTGCTTGTCGATCATCTGGAAATAATCCGGCTGACATTTTGAACGTGATAAGGAGGAAATCCAATGGAAACACCTGAAATCATTGATGGCCTTAAAGACCTGATAAAAGATCGAAATTCATTTATTGACCAGAATGAACCCGATAATGTGTTTGAGCATGACAAAGAAATTTTAAAAGCAGCCATTGACGCGTTGAGTGCCGCTCGGGAAAGCGACAATACAGAAGTTTTAGAGGCATATCAAGAACTACTACAAAAATCACAGGGTCTGAATGAAACGCTGCTAAAAAAGCTAAAGACTAAAAATGGAGATGTACTAATGTCCGAATATAAAAATACCGCCCAGAGCGCTACCAACACTCGGGCGGAAAACAAAGCTACCGATAATTTAAAAGTACCGCAGAATAAAGGATTTGTCAAGCGGAATATCGTCGCTTACAAAGGGATCGGTCCAGAAAGAGGAACGACTGTGTCCGCAGATGACGCTCTTCCCTATGCCATGCTTCGCTGTGGAATCACATTCGATTGCTCTGAAAACATAGGCGACTGCCGACAGGAATTTGTCAAAACGCTAGTCGATTGGTTTTATTCCGGAAACTGGATGCCCATCACAATAGAAAGGGAGTATCTGCTTTGAAGTTAACGCACAAGCAATGGTTGTCTGAGCGTCGTAAGTCAATCGGTGGTTCCGATGCCGCCGCCATTGTTGGTTTAAACCATTATGTGACTCCATATATGCTTTGGGCGGATAAGACCGGTAAACTTCCGGACAAACCGGACAACGAAGCCATGCGGCAAGGTCGGGACTTGGAGCAGTATGTTGCAAGCCGTTTCATGGGAGAAACCGGAAAAAGAGTGCGGCGCCGGACTGATTTTTTCCGCGGCAAGTCATTTCCGTTCGCCCATGCGAACATTGACCGCGCAGTCGTCGGGGAACGTGCAGGACTGGAATGCAAGACCACCAATGTTATGAACCTTAAAAAGTTCAAAAATGGAGAATTCCCGGAAAACTATTACGTCCAGTGCGTTCATTATCTGGCCGTGACCGGATGGGACCGCTGGTATTTAGCATGCGTGATTTTGGGACAGGGATTCAAATGGTTCACGATCGAACGTGATCAAGCCGAGATTGACGCGCTGATGAAAGCGGAATCCAACTTCTGGAATACATATGTTGTCCCAAATATACCGCCTCCGGTAGATGGCCTCCCCCCTACCAGTGAAACACTCGAAACCATCTTTCAAAACAGTGATCCAGCAAAAGGGCCGGCAGATCTGCAGACCTGTAATAACCTCATTCAGCAATACTGCAGCACCAAAGATCTCATTAAGTCCTATCAGCAAGAACTCAATCAATATAAACAGGCGCTGCAAAGTGAGCTTGGAGAGCGCGAGTCAGGAATATGCAGAAATTATACCGTCAGCTGGAAGCCACAAACCAGGAGCAGTTTTAATCTCAAACAATTTGCTTCCGATCATCCGGAAATAGACCTCCATTCCTATCTCAAAGAATCAACATTCAGAAAATTTGATATAAAGGAGAATTCAAAATGACCTCCATCCAAAAAGCTACTGAAAGCACAGCAACCGCGAAAGTCGAAAAGCACACTATTCAAACCTACATTCAAAAGATGCAGGGAGAAATCAAGAAAGCCCTTCCTTCCGTTTTGACGCCGGAACGCTTTACCAGAATTATTTTATCGGCTCTCTCTACCAATCCGCAGTTGGGAGCAACAACACCGCAGTCTTTCCTCGGCGCAATGATGACTGCCGCACAGCTCGGCGTTGAACCGAATACCCCTTTAGGGCAAGCCTATCTGATTCCATATAAAAATCACGGGACTCTGGAATGCCAGTTTCAACTCGGCTATAAAGGGTTAATTGACCTTGCATACAGATCCGGCCAAATCAGCGTTATCCAAGCGCACACCGTTTACGAACATGATGAATTCGACTATGAATTGGGGCTTGAACCAAAGCTTCACCATGTACCGTGCAAAGACGCCGACAAAGGAAACGCTGTTTATTTCTACGGCATGTTCAAGACAAAAGACGGCGGATATGGATTTGAAGTAATGAGCGTCGATGACGTACGCGCCTTTGCTAAACGATACAGCAAAGCATACAGCAGCAGCTATTCCCCCTGGTCAACCAACTTTGAAGAAATGGCAAAGAAAACTGTTTTGAAACGTGCCCTCAAATATGCTCCATTAAAGACCGAATTTGTCCGTGGAATGTCAGCAGATGAAACCATTAAGACTGAGATTTCCGACGATATGTTCAGCGTTCCTACTGAATACATCGAAGCGGAAAGCGTTGAAGTCGACGAAGAAACCGGAGAGGTCAAAGAACCATAACCGTTTTCGCAGAAGGCAAGGCACAGAGCCGGGTGGGTGGATTGTGGTACAGGCTCTTATTCGGGAGGTGATCTTATGGCTCGTCCTGCTAAGGACGGGATTGATTATTTTCCTCTTGATGTTGATTTTCTCCAAGATGATAAAATCCGGCTGATTAAAGCCGAATTCGGATCAAAAGGGATCCTAATTGTGATCTCTCTATTGTGCGATATTTATCGCACGACTGGATATTACAAAGTGTGGGACAAAGATTCCTGCCTCCTCATGGCTGACGCTGTCGGTTGTGGGATCGTCCCCGAGAACATAACGCAGGTGGTGCAAGGGTGTCTGCGACGTTCCATTTTCAATAATGGGGTTTTTCAGATGTTCGGCATTTTGACATCGGCGGGTATCCAGCGCAGGTACATACGTGCAGTATCTACCCGTGAAGAAATACAGATCATAAAAGAATACTGGTTACTGGATTCATCTGATAAAAAAGACGTTCCAACCAGCATTCTTAATAAGGTTACCTTTAAAACTGTAAATTCAGAGAAAACCAATGTTAATTTAGAAAATAATGCCGTTAATTTGCAAATTAATCCCCAAAGTAAAGGAAAGAAGAGTAAAGGAGAGAAGAGTATAGAACAGATAGGTTCAACCGCAAAAGCGGTTTCACCCGCCTCTCCTCCATTCATCTCTCTTATTCTTCGTGATAATTCCGAATATCAGGTTACTGAACGCCAGATTGAGGAATGGAGAGCGTTATATCCAGCAGTCGATATTAAACAGGAATTTCGGAAAATGAAAGGTTGGTGTGATACCAACCCAAGCCGCAGAAAGACGAAAAGCGGGATCAAAAAATTTATTAATTCATGGCTTTCCAGGTCACAGGGTCAGAAGGAAATCCCTCAGCCCCAAAACGGAATAACAAATGATTGGGACGAATATCTTAAAAACAGTATGAAGGAAATGACCCATGATTTATAATAACGATCCGGCAGAAACCGGGCTGCTGTTGGAACACAATCCATATGGGTTTCGGGTCAATATCAACCACCCGGCCGTTCTGCCGCTGTATAAGCGCTACAAACACTGGAAGGGGATTGCGGACTGGTGTCCTCTCTCTGACAGCGAACGGCTGGATTTTGAAAAATACATACTGCCAAAATTGGAGGTTATGAAAAATGAGTCTTGATTACCATACACTCCCTGTTGAAAGGCTTCAGCACCGCATTGATAGTCTCAAAGAAGCGCTCAATTTTAACCGGCAACTTGGGAAAAAGGAATCGGTATCCGCTGCCAATTCAGAAATTGAAATCATTCAGGCCGAACTCCTTCGGCGCAAAAAAGAAATGCAAAATGGGAGAAACGTTTTTCCATGAGAATTGACGACTTAAGTCAACTTGGTCCGGCTGTCCGTGCCGAACTAGAACGGCAAATAAAAGAACGTCAAAAGCAAAATGAGCAAAAAGAGCACTGCAAACCGAAACGATCCGATGAATTTGACAGTCAGCTGGAACGCAACTTTTACATAACCGATCTCCTTCCGAAAATTCTAAGCGGGCAGATCATTGATATAGAGTTACACAAAAGTTTTGAGTTGCTTCCGAAAAGCGAGTACTGCGGCCTAAAATTGCCCTCAGCGCGTTACACTCCCGACTTTCTCATAACTTACCGCAATGGAACCATAGAAGCCATAGAAACGAAATCAAAGGCTATACGGAGGCTCCAAAGAGATTACATATACCGCCGAAGGTTATTCATCGAAAAATACTGCCGTCCAAATGGATGGGCTTTCCGAGAAATTATTGTAGACTGAAATTAGGAGGAATGTTTTGAATGGAACCAATGACGCCAGATCAGATCAAGAAACTTTTGCAGAAATATTACGACATTCCTCAAATGATTGATGAAGAATTGGCAACGATCAGGCACTGTCAGGAAGAGCGCGGAAAGTTTTCTCTTTCCTCCCCCATCCTCTCTGGGTTACCAACTGGAAAAGGCAGCACCAGCGATCAAACCGCAAACGCAGCCATGCGGGATAATACCGTCTATTTTGACCGGCAGATTGAATCCTGTCAAAAGCGCATCTCTCGCCTACAGGAACAGCGTGACTGGTGCCGAGTGGCATTAGGGACATTGGGACGAGCTGAACGAAGGATTCTAGAGTTGGCATATATGGGTCCGAAAGATCGGCGTCAGCGTGAAAAGTGGAGTGGGCGTCGTCCAGCATGGAAAGAAATTGCCGCCGATACAGAATACTGTGACGCCGGATGGGTCAGTCAAAAAGCAGATTCTCTTTTAAAAGAGTTGTCTGATTTATCTCCGCAAGAGGTCTTTAGCTGGATAAACTGAAAACACTCCCAATTTCTCGACATTTCTCTTTATGACTCAAAGCTTCTCATGATCACTCCGGCATCAATGTGTGCTAACATATAATTACGGAATTTCGCAGAGAGGGGCTTTTAAAAGAAGCTCCTTTTTCTATACCGTTTTTAGTGCAGGCCATGCGGGTCTCTGACAAAAAGGAGATTACACATGGAAAACTATATCAATCATATTTTTAACGAAGACTGCATTGCCGGAATGCACCGGCTGCCCGATCACAGTGTAGACATGATTCTCACCGATCTCCCGTATGGGATCACGGGGTGTCGCTGGGACAGCCTTTTGCCGTTTGATCAACTATGGGAACAATATCTCAGAGTCATCAAAGATCACGGTGCAATCTGTTTAACCGGATGCCAGCCTTTCACGACGCAGCTTATCAGCAGTCAACCAAAACTTTTTCGGTATTGCTGGTACTGGTACAAAAATCAGCCGACCGGATTCGCCAACGCCAAAAGAATGCCCCTGCGGTGTATTGAAGAAGTGTGTGTATTTTACAAGCACCTTCCCACTTACAATCCACAGGGACTAATTATTTTGGACAAACCAATCAAAAGAAACGGCAAAAAGATTCCCGCCCATGGAGACTCTGTTTACCGCATGGACAACAGTCTATCCCATGACACAGAAACCTGCTTCGTACATTATCCGCGTCAGCTATTGGAAATCAAGTGCGAGCGCGGCCTACATCCAACCCAAAAGCCGGTAGCGCTATTTGACTACCTGATTCAAACTTACACGAACCCGGGCGAACTCGTCCTCGACAGCTGCTGCGGAAGCGGAACGACTGCGGTCGCATGCAAACAATCCCAGCGAAATTATGTGTGCTGGGAATTTGACCGGCAGTATTACCAAACAGCTATAAACCGATTACAAGACAAATAGTCTTTTTCCTACCCCCTAAAGCACCTGGTCAATAAGCTAGGTGCTTTTACTTTACAAAGTCTGCAACCATTTTTGTTGCATTATGTAGAAATATAGGATCTCTCTTTACTTTTTCAATAATTGGAAATATTATGAAAGGAAAAAGGAGAAAAAGCATGAAAATACTAATTCATGGTAAAACGGTTACGGAATGGAATAATTGCTGGAAACCGATAGGTATTTTGGATAGCGCAGATTTATCAAAATTAAAAGGTGTTTTTGGACTTTACAGATTCAAGGATCCTAAAGGGAACGTAATTTGCTTTGGTTGTGCAACTGAGTCCGGCAGAGGCTTGGAAAAGCGAATTACCGATTTCCGTCGTTCAAGCAATAGTGCAAGGGATTATAAAAATGGCAAATATATATATGATCACAGAGACATCGTGTCTACGGAGGTTATTTGTATCGGAGCCACTCAAGATGCCCAAGAGATAACATCGGAATTAAAGGAAGCAATGAAATAATTAACAGACTGTACAAATAATGTTTCAAGCGCCCTCCCCTTTGGTGGCTGGCACCATTTTTATACTCAAAAATTGACACTCACTTTTATGCGAATTTATTCTTGAATTTCGTCTATATAATGGATATTATGTAAAAAGGGGATAAGAAAATGTTAGACGAAAAAGTTAGAAAAGCGGTTGTAAATTATTGTAATTTGGATATTATACCCAATAAAACCTCAAGAGACGAATTTGACTATCCATCACAATGGTTTGAAAACTATTTTAGTTTTCTGCATGATACTAATATAGTAAAGCATTTAGGGGAAGCTTTTTATCAAGCTCGTTTTATGTATAAAATTATGAGCGGACTTAGGTTATCAAAGGCTAAGTATTATGCTATTTTAAAATTTCAAATTATACAGTACGCTTCCATATATGAAGCAATCCTCGAATATACGATTGAAAAATATTTTAAAAATGATTTTCAAAAAAAGTATCTGCGAACAGAGTACCATTTAAACAAGTCTATAATGCAAGTATTGAAAGTCACATATAAATCGCAGAACTATCTGCCATGTACTAAAAAAATGGTCAAAAAGCCAATAAAGTTAGAAACAATAGATCTTAAGACGGATTTTGCCGTCAGTAAAGGCATAATTTCACAAAATACAAAAGACAAAATCGTTAGTTTATATCGTTTGAGAAATAATGTCCATATTTTAAAAGCCTATGAAACTAATTACAGGCCAAAAATCAAAGAGGCAATTGATGCCTTTAAAATTATGGAACCATTTATAGATGAAGTTAAAAGTTTTTATAATACAACAGTCAAATAGCTAAAAATGGATTTGTTTTTGGACGACCTTCAGGCCGTCCTTTTTTATACTCATTTTTAAGGAGGTGGCACCATGCTGCCATGTGATCGTTGTCCGCAGAATAACACTATAAAGACCGGCATTCCAGCGTGTGCCCTCCCCTATTGCCCGCTGGATCCGCATCACCGGATCGACCTCGATAAGCAGATACGCAATCTTGAGTGTCTTCCCCATCGTTCTATCCAGCAAGAGGCTGATCTTCGTCGCCTTCGGGCACAATGGGCTACTGACTTGATGCTGATTGGTCAGCGCCCTCCGGGTGGTGGTCCTGAATGAAATCTGTTGGACGTCCTAGAAAATATAAAAATGCCACAGAAATGCAGGAAGCGATTGATCAGTATTTTAAGGAATGCCAAGGTGCACCTCTAATTGACTTAAAAACAGGAAATCCCGTTCTTAATAAATTCGGCTATCCTATCATTTTAAACAGAAAGCCCCCCACTGTAACAGGCTTAGCGCTTGCTTTAGGATTCAATTCCAGGCAGGCGCTTCTTAATTACCAAGCAAGGAGTAAAGCATTTAATGACACGCTTACGCGCGCAAAGTCCAGATGCGAAGAATACGCGGAAGCAAGGCTCTA
Source organism: Caproicibacterium sp. BJN0003 (assembly GCF_026314295.1). NCBI lineage: Bacteria > Bacillati > Bacillota > Clostridia > Eubacteriales > Oscillospiraceae > Caproicibacterium > Caproicibacterium sp. BJN0003. The sequence goes on along the minus strand of NZ_CP111108.1, from coordinate 469,210 downwards.
CGATAAAGACGGAAGCAATGGTGCAAAGTTCAGCCTTGCAAACAATTTTAAGGGCTGGTCTGAACATCCAGAAGCACAGCAGTCTACCGTTGCCGTCGAAGATGATCCAATTACAAAATCACTGAAGGAGGAGTTCGAGAAAAAATGAGTTTTTCTGAAAAGCAAAAGCAAATTCTCACTTTCCCTTACTCTGAATATTCTGCGCTTATTTGTGATGGCGCCGTTCGTGCCGGCAAGACCTGCGTGATGTCTTTATCATTTGTCCTTTGGGCAATGGGCAGCTTTAACGGACAGAATTTTGGAATCTGCGGCAAAACCGTCGTTTCGGCAGAACGCAACATTATCCGCCCACTAATGGGAATTCGCTATCTACAGCAGCAATTCAAAATTCACTTTGCGAATCATGTGCTTACTGTTTCCCGTGGAAATAAAAGCAATCATTTTTATATTTTCGGAGGAAAAGACGAATCCAGCTATCAGCTGATTCAAGGCATCACATTAGCCGGAGTGCTGCTGGATGAAGTGGCCTTAATGCCTGAATCATTTGTGAATCAGGCGCTTGCCCGCTGCAGTGTGGACGGTTCAAAATACTGGTTCAACTGTAACCCGGAAGGGCCACAGCACTGGTTCTATCAAGACTGGGTGCTGCATCCCGAAAAACATAACGCCCTGCACCTGCATTTCCTGCTGGACGATAATCCCTCATTGAGCGAAGAAAAAAAGCAGGAGTATTACAGCAGTTATACCGGCGTCTTTTATGATCGCTATATTCTCGGCCTGTGGGTTGTTGCCGAAGGTAGAGTTTATCCTATGTTCACTGATAGTCCAGACTCTTTTATTCGGCACGGATCACTCGCCGGTATGGATGGGCAATGGTTTGTCAGTATCGATTATGGTACTCTCAATCCCTGTAGTATGGGACTATGGTGCGTACAGGATCACAAAGCTACCCGAGTAAAAGAATGGTACCATGACGGGCGCAAAGAAGGCCAGTGGACAGATGAGGAATACTACGAAGCTCTCGAAAAACTGGCCGCTGGGTATTACATACGAAAAGTTATTGTTGATCCTTCGGCCGCATCATTTCTTGAATGCATCCGGAGACATCGAAAGTTCAGTGTTTGGGCTGCAGATAATGACGTTCTTGACGGTATCAGAGTAACTTCTTCCCTGCTCCACGCAGGCATGCTGCAGTTTCACGAATCCTGTAAAGATATTATCCGGGAATTTGGACTATACCGATGGGATGAAAAGCAAAACTCAGATACAGTTATCAAAGAAAACGATCACGCCATGGATGATATGCGGTACTTCTGCTATACCGTTTTAGCACGTGAGTTCCGTTGGGCTGACTGGAAAGCGAGGTGATTTAAATGTTCAAAAAGTTATTGAAATGGATTAGATCAATGCTCAATCAGATATTTGATCAAAATACCGAGCAAGACGTGATGATGTCTGAAAAGATGAGTGCAGCCATTGATCTTTGGGCGCGAATGTATGAAGATGGTGGTCCCTGGTGCAACGAAAAGACAGGACTGCACAGCTGCAAATTGCCCGTCATTATCTCTTCTGAATTTGCCAGGCTGGTTACGTTGGAGATGGAAGTTGATATAACCGGATCTCCGCGTGCGGACTTTCTGCAGGAACAGATTAAAAACTTTCTAATTGATATCCGCGCTTATATAGAATTTGGATGCGCCCTGGGCGGCATTGTATTTAAACCATATGTGAGTAATAACCAGATTGTAATTGATTCAGTGCAGGGGGACGACTTCTTTCCTACCTCATTTGACACTTCTGGGAAAATGACCGGCTGTGTATTTGTTGAGCAAATCAAGCGTAAAAACAATATCTTTACCCGTGCAGAGCATCATGAATACTCAAACGGAACCTATACCATTCAAAACCGAGCGTTCCAAAGTCATTCTTCCGAATCCATCGGAACTCCTATTGCCCTGTCCGACGTGCCGGAATGGGCGCAGCTTACACCGGATATGCAAATTAAAGAGGTTGATCGTCCTCTGTTTGCTTATTTCCGAGTACCGCAGGCAAACCGTCAGGACCGGCATTCACCACTTGGGACTTCAGTCTTTGCGGATGCCGTCGATACCATACACAACTTTGATGAGCAGTATGGAAGATATCTCTGGGAGTTTAAAGGCGGCGAACTGGCTATTGATGCGGCAGATGATTTACTGCAGACCCAATTAGACGGCACCATTAAAATGCCGGAACGCGATAAGCGTCTTTACCGTGGACACAGCGTTCGTGCACAGGATCAGTCATTCTATGAAATCTTTGCACCTCAACTGCGAGACGAAAGTCTTGCACGCGGCATGAATACTATGCTGAAACAGATTGAAATGCAGTGCGGGCTTGCTTATGGAACTCTATCCGATCCGCAGGACGTTGCTAAAACTGCAACAGAAATTCAGGCATCAAAGCAGCGCAGCTTCTCCACTGTACGGGATATTCAGAAGTCCCTGCAAAGCGCTCTGGACGATCTTATTTATTCCATGGATAAACTTGCGACGCTGTATCAATTAGCGCCGCAGGGAAGTTACCAAACTGCCTATGATTGGGATGACAGTATCGTCAACGATCCACAGCAGCGCAAGCAAATGTACTGGCAGTATGTTACTGCTGGGAAATTCCCGTTCTGGCGCTATTTGGTTGAGTTTGAACACTATACCGAAAAGGATGCCAAAGAGATTGCGAATGAAGCTGCCAGCAGTCTAAGTAATCCGTTTGATTTTAAACAACAGTCTGGTGATAACAATGCTGCCACCTGAATATCTTGAACACGTCACGGATGATATTGTTGATTTGTACAGTCAGCTTGATCAGATCATCATCCGTGATATTGTGCGGCGCATCATGAAAGCCGGACGCATTACAGACACAGCGGCATGGCAGATTGATAGAGTACAGGACTCCGGCCTTCTTTACAATGAGGTAATCGCCGAAGTTTCAAAATTCAGCGGAGCTTCAGAATCACAAGTCCGCGCGTTATTCGAAGACTTTGGAGTGGAAGCGATCAACTACGATCGTACCATTTACATAGCAGCCGGCCTTTCTCCTCCTCCGCTTGCCATGTCACCCACAGCACAGCAGGTATTGAATGCTGGTCTTCGCAAGACAAGCGGATATCTGCAGAACCTAACTCAGACGACCGCCAGCGGCGCACAGCAAGCTTATATCCATGCCGCAACAATTGCAGAAATGCAGGTTGACAGCGGCGCTTTTGATTACACGACAGCGATCCGCAACGCAGTACGTTCTGCTATTGAAGGCGGGAACTGGATCACGTATCCTACCGGCCATCACGACCGTTTGGACGTTGCAACCCGCCGCGCTGTGATGACCGGCGTCAATCAAACATCGGCACAGGTAAGTCTTGCTTATGCCGATGACATGGGATGCGATCTCGTGGAAACGACGGCGCATATTGGTGCACGCCCGGAACATGCTGTCTGGCAGGGTAAAGTATTCAGCCGATCGGGAAACAATCGGAAATACCCTGACTTTGTGGAAAACACACGGTATGGATATGGAGACGGCCTTTGTGGATGGAACTGCCGGCACAACTTTTACCCATATTTTGAAGGAATATCCGAAAGTGCTTATCCAAAGCAAAAGCTGGATGAATACAAGAACAAGACCGTCGAATATCAGGGCGAAAAAATGAGCTATTACGATGCTACCCAACGGCAGCGGGCAATGGAACGCGCCGTTCGTGACAGCAAGCGGCAGGCAGCCGGATATGATGAGGCAGTAAAGTCCGCAAAAGATGAAGCCACTGCAAAAGCCATGAAGCAGGAGTTTAACTCTGCAGCGGTAAAACTCAAACAGCAGGAATCAATCTTGAAAGATTTTACGCAGAAGACAGGACTCGAACGCCAGCGAAACCTGGAACAGGTATTTGGATTCGGACGGAGTACGGCACAAAAAGCTGTATATGTCAATAAAAAAGAATTCCAAAAATACGCATCTTTTTTAGGTTCACCAACTCTCTCTAAAACCGTTGAAGATTTTCAAAAATTGAGATATAATGAACCTGAAAAATGGAAAGTTATTAAAAACCAGTTCAAAGAAAAAGTTATAAATAGTGACTTTAGTGAATTAACTGATTTTGTTGAATCCCTTGACAATGTCACTGTTCGCAAGTGGTATATTGCTCATGATAAAAAAATACCTGAAATCGTCGATAAAAGTCTTTCACTCGAGGGGCAAGCAAGGCAAGCCTGCGAATTGCGAAATAGATATAGAACTCAGGCAAGAGATTTAATGCGGGATCAAAAGACGAGAAAAGCATTGGATATTGAACATTCAAATAAAAGCTTTGAAGAGACAGTCCAAGATAAAATGAAGAGAAAAGGAATTAGCAGAGATGAAGCCTTAGCGGATATTGTTAAGACATCAGCTAAACCTAACAAAACAGTTAATAAGCAGCTAGGATTGGAGGAATAGAGTATGTGCGACTATAATATTTGCAATAGAGCAGATGAAAACATTTTTTATAAACAATGTTTAGCAATTGAAAAGCACATTCCTAACCTTGATAAAGATTCATTATTGACCGATGTAGACAACTCACTAATTCAAATCTATAGAAGCGGAAAAAGTACAATTCGAGTTTATAATGACGTCTCAATAGATGCTGTTTATGTTAAATCTGATATTCCATTAGAGCCATTTTTTAAATAAATGTTTAAACCGCCCGGCGTATTGCTCGGCGGTATTTTTATGCTCAATTTTAGAAACAGGCAGCCTTTTTTGAGGGCTGCTTTTTTCATACCTTTAATTTTTGGACAATCTGCAGCCCTAATAAAGCAGAGCATGAAAGCAATAATCGAGTGCCAGCGACCACTTAAAACGCCTAGTTATTGCTTTTATGAGGAAAGGACAAATTATGAAAACAGAAGAACTCACATCTATTGGTTTAACTGACGAACAGGCCTCTCAAGTAATGGTTCTGCATGGAAAAGATATCACGAAACTGCAGAATTCCGTCGGCACACTCACAACTGAGCGTGATAACTACAAAACGCAGCTGGATACTGCCAACGGAAAATTGACCGGTTATGATCCGGAGTGGAAAACAAAGTCCGACACGGCCGCAGAAAACGCTCAAAAACAGGTCGATGCTCTAAAATTCGACTACGCTTTGAGCGATGCGCTAAAATCGGCAAAAGCCAAGGACGTAACCGGAGTAAAAGCACACCTTAAGACAGATGCGCTGAAACTTGACGGTGACACGATTCTCGGACTCAAAGAACAGCTTGATAATGTCAAAAATGATTATGGATTTCTTTTTGAGTCTGACGAAAAACCACCACAATTTTCAGCACGCACTCCCGGTCCCAATACTGGGACACTCACAGATCATGAAAAAGCAAATGCCGCCCTGCGAGAAGCTCTGGGCGGCGGAAAGGAATAACATATGATTACAAGAGAACAGGCTTCTGCATTAATTCAGGAGCAGCTTACACAGACCATTTTTCAGGACGTTCCAAAACAGTCCTCGGTACTGCCGCTTATGCGCAAAATGCCGAACATGACCAGCAAACAGACTAAAATTCCAGTTCTCGATATGCTGCCTATGGCATATTGGGTTAATGGAGACAACGGTTTTAAGCAGACCAGCATGCAGGCATGGGACAATGTTTACATGACTGCCGCAGAACTGGCCGTCATTGTTCCTATCCCGGAAGCAGTCCTCGACGATTCCAGTTACGACATCATGGGCGAAGTTACCCCACGTGTCAATGAAGCTATGGGACTGCGGATTGATCAGGCAATCGCTTTCGGCATCAACCGCCCGGACGAATGGCAGACCGATATTATCACCCGCGCACGCAATGCCGGGAATAACGTTTCCGGCGGTATTACATACGACTCTTTACTCGGAACCGGCGGTCTGATTTCCAAAGTTGAAGATACCGGACATATGGTCAATGGAATTATCGCTTCCGTTAAGACTCGTTCTGCTCTGCGCGGAATCAAAGATACAACTGGACATCCGTTGTTTATGAGCGACATGAAAGCGGCAACTCCTTACACGCTGGACGGCACACCAATTTCTTTCCCTGTAAACGGGAGTTTTGATAATTCCGTTGCACTCATGGTCGCCGGCGACTGGTCTCAGGCCGTTTACGCAATGCGGCAAGACATCACTGTTAAAATTCTCGATCAGGGCGTTATCCAGGATCCTGCCACAAAAGAAATTGTCTATAACCTTGCGCAGCAGGACATGATTGCCCTGCGTGTGGTGATGCGTCTCGGCTGGGCTTTGCCAAATTATGCAACCCGTTTGGACAGCGATCGTCTCGCCGTACCGTTCGCTTATATAGAGCCGTCTACTGCTTTTACTGATCAAAAGGTAACTTTAACGGTTAAGGACAACGCAGAAACGCCTGCAGCAGTTTCCGGTGCAACAGTAGATGTTGACGGTGCACGTGCAAAGACGGATGACAGCGGTAAAGCTGTGTACAACCTGCGCGCCGGCACTTATCCTGTAACGGTCAAGAAGTCCGGATACCGCACTGTAAGTGATACCATCACAGTCGCGGGTACGGCTGTTACAAAAGATATTACTCTACCTGCAAACGCCTAATTTTAAGGAGGAAAATACATGTATGCAGATTTTGCTTACTATCAGGGGACCTACCATGGTTCCCTCGTATCGGAAGCCGATTGGCCGACTATTGAGAGAGAAGCCGAAGGGTACGTTAACCTACTGACTTACTGGCGGTTAAAGTGGAACCATACGGAAGATATTCCCGATGAAGTAAAACTGGCAGTCTGTGCAGTCGCCAATGTCGTACTGAATGAACATGCGGCAGCTAAAAAGGCCGCATCCCATGAGGATATCAAATCATACAGCAATGACGGCTACAGCGAAACCTATGAATCCATGCAGATTGTTAAAAGCCAGTATGCAGCACAGAAAGAGGATGCAGTAAATCTGTACCTTCCTCTTTCCCACCCTCTGCGCTATGCGGGGGTGGACTGATATGCAGATGGCAAATGAAACGGTCACTTATTATCACTTGGATGATGACGGAAACGCCGTATCCCGCACTGTAATTTCCGGCGCGTCTTGGTACGCTCATACGGTAGCAACGGTTTCAAACAAAAGCGTTTCCCTGGGGAAAGTGATTCAATGCCGAATTCCAGTAGAAAACACCCGCTGCTTTTCACCACACGAAGACGATATGCTGGTTCTCGGTGATTGTGACGCCCCTATCGGAACAAATGACGCCGATCTGAGGGGCACTTATAATGCTGTGACAATTTCGGCCGTACATGATAATCGGCGCGGACAGGGCGCACACTGGAAGCTGGAGGCGGTCTAATGGGAACATCCGTTAAAATTCAACTCGATTCAGTTGAGACGATTCTTGCGAGACGTTATTTAAATAATAACGGTCCGGCGCAAAAATTCATGGCTTCTGAAATCAAACGTCTCTGCGATCCATATGTTCCACTTTTACATGGTCCTTTAAAGAACACCGCACAGGTTCAGCAAGACGGTGTCTTATATGTGCAGCCGTACGCCAGGAAGCAATACTACGAAAATAATCGTGATAATGGACAGCGCGGGAAATATTGGGATAAGCGTATGATTGCCGATCACGGCCGGGAACTTCTCAACAGTCTAGCGCATTATGTAGGAGGTCAGCCAAAATGAATTCTATTATAGAGGGCATTCGGGAATTTTTTCTTTCCTGTCCCCTGCTGGACGGAAAAACAATTCGTGTGAACTATCTTGCTCCAAAGCCTGTAGAATACACGATTGACGAAGTTCCATGTGAGCCTGTTGTCAAACAGTATTTTGACGGCAGTTCACGCCGACAAACGCTTTTCATTCTAGCAAGTAAAGATGCATACAGCAGAGACGCAGTCAAAAACATGGCTGCGTCTCAATTTTTTGAATCTCTCTCCGACTGGATGGAACAGGAAACCGCACTAAATCATCTTCCTTCTCTGCCGGCCGGCTGCACTGCTCAAAGCGTGAAAGCTATCACAAACGGGTATGCCTTTTCTGCGGACGAGCAGAACAAAACACAACGTTATCAAATTCAGTGCAAACTGATTTATTTTAAGGAGGCTTTTTAATATGGATGGAGTTCTTGTAGCAAGAGCAGCAAAGCGCGCTTATTATGGCGTTCCTGCTGCAGGCGGAACCGGAGATCCTGTTTTTCACCGGATGCAGGGATTTACCGATCTAGCTACCAGCAAAAATTCAAAAGAATATAACCGTCAGTATGTAGATGAATCTTTCGAGCAGACTGACGTGACCGGCTATTCCCCGTCCGAATCATACGGTTTTGATCAGTACAAAGGGAACGCCGTACACGACGATATTGTCAAGATCACAGACGACGAACTGATTGGGAATGACGCTATTCGGTCAATCGTCATTGTTGATCTCAGTCATCCCGGAACAGGTGCAAACACCTATGCCGCAATTAAGCGTCCGTTTGCCGTGATTCCCGATTCAGAAGGCGGATCCCTTGATGCCTATACATATAGTGGAAACTTCAAAGTGAAAGGCAGCAAAGAGGAAGGTTTCGCCGTTGTTGACGACGCGGCAAACACCTGTACATTCACTGCCGGTGCAGAAAAAACTGCTTAATTAGGAGGATTTAAACAATGAAAATCAACGGGAAGGAAATCAATCTGGATCTTACCGATCTGCGTGTTTTACGCAATATTGAGGAAGCAAAAAGCACATGTAATGCTGCGCAAAACGAGATAGAAAGCGAAGCCAGGACAGGTAAAATCGACAGTATGCTTGTGCTGATCGAACGCCAGTGCAAAAACCTCTATGACTTCTTCGATACTTTTCTTGGCGCAGGATCTGCTGAAAACATCTTCGGCAGGCCGTATACGGAGGGCAATTTAAAAGACTGTCTCCGCGTATTCTATGAGTTCATTCGAAATTTCGACGCGGAATTACAGGCTCAGGTACAGGGAATCACCAAAACGGTTGAATCCAACAATAAGGCACTGCTGCCCGTTAAACCGGAGGAACCGCCCAAAGCACCCGAAGGACTTCCCCAGTTAACAGCCGAAGACTACGATAAAATGCGCGCCTTGCTTCGGCGCGTGAAATGAGCCTATTGATTGATTCTCTCCCCGATACTGTCAAAATCGGAGGCAAAGCGGTTCCGATTGACACTAATTTTCGAACCTCGATCCGGTATGAACTGCTATTAACAAAGCAGCTTGATCAACTATCAGAAAATGACTTACTTCTAAAAATATTGTCTCTTTTCTTCCCTAATGATATTGAATATGTCACTGAGAATCTACAAGAGACAATCGATGCCCTTATGTGGTTTTACCGCTGCGGAGAGCCTGAATCTGAAGATACCGGAAAAGGAAAAAAGGCTACGGAGATCTATTCATACGAATACGATGCGCCGTACATTTACGCTGCCTTCCTCACTCAGTATGGAATCGATCTTAATTTGATCGACTATCTGCACTGGTGGAAGTTCCGGGCGTTGTTTTCAGGTCTTGGAGAGAATAACGAAATCGTAAAGATCATGTCGATCAGACAAGCGGAGATCACCCGAGATATGCCGAAAGAGCAGGCAAAGCAGCTACGAAAGCTAAAAAGGATCTATCGACTCCCCGACATGCGATCTGCTGAACAGAAAGACGCAGACTTTGCGGACTCGTTTTCTGCGTTATTTTAACTTTTTCCATGCCTTTAACCGGGCATGGATTTTTTATGCCCAAATGGAGGTGATTATTTGGCAGACGGTACAATCAAAATTCTAACGGACCTAGACACGGCCGGGATCAAAAAAGGCTTATCCAATTTGGGCTCTACCGTTAAATCCGGAGTATCCGGGATCACAAAAACAATCAGCGGTATTTCTGCAGCGATCGGCGGGATTTCACTTGGTACCATTATTAAGTACAACGCCCAAATGGAACAGTACCAAACCTCTTTTACAACCATGCTGGGATCCGCCGGCAAAGCACAAAGCATGATTGCAAATCTTAAAGATTTTGCAGATAAAACACCTTTTGAAATGTCTGATCTTTCAAAAGGCGCACAAACGTTACTTGCATTTGGGACTTCCGCAAATGACATCATGCCCGACTTAAAAATGCTGGGTGATATTTCTCAGGGCGATAAAGCAAAATTTGATGGACTAACCTTGGCTTTCTCGCAGATTTCCAGTGCCGGAAAACTTTCCGGTCAAGATTTACTTCAGTGCATCAACGTCGGATTCAACCCGCTGAGTGAGATTTCCAAAAAGACCGGCGAAAGCATGGGCGATCTCCGTAAGCGTATGGAGGCCGGCGGTATTTCTGCGCAGGAAGTCGCAGAGGCGTTCAAATCCGCTACCAGCGAGGGCGGACAGTTCTACGGTGCGATGGAAGCACAAAGCAAAACCTTTAATGGCCAGCTTTCCACCCTGAAAGACAACGTTATGACTCTTCTCGGTGATGTTTCTCAGGGCATGCAGGACACTTTAAAAAACGATTTGCTTCCTACTGCCAGTGGGTGGGTATCTCAGCTTTCCGCTGCATTTAAACATGGAGGAACTACTGAATTAATACCGGCAATCGGTGATGTGTTAGCGCAAGCAATCGCAAAGGCTGCAGGGTATGCTCCTCAATTTCTGCAAACCGGCACCACGGTACTTGTAGCCTTTATCAAAGGTCTTACAAGCAACAGTGATACGATCACGGCATCGGCAATCAGCATTGGGCAGTCCATTCTTTCGGCCCTTACAACCGTTATTCCAGCAGTCGGGCAGGCTGGTCTTGATATGATTACCGCTTTTGCAAAGCAACTATTCGGGTACGATATTGGGCGGGACATTACTCAAGTCGGGAACACCGTAAAATCAGGATTCTCTCAAATTGCCGCATCCGTGCAATCCGCCCTCCCTGGTTTAGGGGTTACCGTCAAAAATGTAATAGCGGATATTTGCAAAATCGTCAATGCTTTATTGCCGGTCGTTTCTTCTGCCGTGTCCTTCCTTGCAGGAAATATTAACAATCTGCTGCCCCTAATTGCATCCGTAGGAGTCGGCTTTAAGACTTGGTCTGCAATCAAAGGCACTACGAAGGATTTATCTTCAGCAGGAAAAGCCGTATCCGAGTTCGTGAAAATCATTGCCAAAATCAAAGACGCCGCTAAAATGTGGGATACTTTTTCGAAAGCACAGGACGCCGCAGCGATCGCAACCTATGCCACTTCTGGCAAAATGACAATCATGCAGGGGATCGTTGGTGTCTTAACTGGCAAAATCACACTTGCGACTGCTGCAACTGCCGCATGGGACGCGGCTTGTGCTGCTCTTGGCGGTCCTCTAGGCGTGGTGATTACCCTAATCGCCGCCGTCGGCGCAGGAATCGCGATTTATTCTGCCACACAGCAAAAAGCTGCCAGCAGTGCAGATTTACTCGCCGACTCCCAGGATAAGCTGGGAGAAGCTTATTCCGGAGTAGCAAAGTATATGAAGGACTATCAAACCGGAGTGGACAGCGCTACAAGTTCCATGGATGGATTTAATGATGCAACCTTAATGGCTTCCGATAAGCAGGTGGAGCTCAAAGATAAAATGAGTTCGATTCAGCAGCAAATATCTCAAATCGCGGCTGATTATTCTGCCGGGCGAATCGATGCAAACAGCGCAGAAGTACAGAGCCTGCAGGATTTATTAAAGCAGATGGAAGACATCACGAATCAGTTTTTGGAACTGCATAAAGGGCGGCAAGATGCTGTAATTGACCAGGCGCAGGCTTTAAAAGACAGCTTTACCGGAACTGCAGACGAATATCAGGCACAATCCGATAGAATGATAAAAGCTGCCGACGAAGAATGCGAAAGCACTAAAAAATACGCCGAAGATGCTTATATGTCAAAAGTGGCGTCAAATAAAAAGGCTGCTGAAACAATGGGAGCAGACGGCGAAGCATGGTTAAAAACTGCAGATGCACAGGCTGCGCAAGAATGTCAGGATGCTGTCTCTGCCGCAGAAAGCAAAAAGGATCAGGTAGGGTCGATTGTAGCTGACGGCTATTCCTCTCGTGCGTCTGCTGCCCAAGACTGGCTCAGCAAACAAGTTGCTATCAATCAACAGGAAGAAGAAGAAAATCAGAAACACACTGATAATCTAGCAGCTATTGACGCCAAATATGACGAATATACACAAGATTATATGAATAAGGGCTATACAAGAAGAGCTGCTGAGGGATATGCAACCGGTAAAATACATCTGGAAGAAGAGCAGGAAAACAATCGTCATAATAATGTTCTTACTGATCTTAATTCCCAATTATCATCCGACTTAGATGCTGAAACAAAAAAACAGCTTGGGACCCTCACTCAGATGGTGGCCGACAGCGGTGGAAAATTTTCCGAAATGGATTCGTCTGCTCAACAAATGGTTGATTCCTTTCTGCTGTCCCTTACAAAGCTGCCCCCCGGCGCACAGGATACCGTGAATAAAGCTTTGGAAGGTATGGGCTTAAAAATTGATGACGGTGTTGGATTGATGTACACCGGTGGCGATAAAGAAGGCCAGGCCTTCCTTGATGGGTGGAGCGCTACAGACGCCCAAGATCGTCAAGCCACTGGGGCAAAAATCGATGGAATGAATCAAACGGCACAATCTAAATCACCCATAACGGTAACAATTGCATCAGAAGTTGATTGGGACAAACTTTCCAATGATTTATGGGCCTTCAACAATTATGTTAAGTCTAACGCTACCAGTCGGATTGTAGTTCAGGGTGAAGTCGTATATGATAATCCGCAAGCCAGAGGAGAGGAAGGTCCACTCTATGTAAGACGAGCAAACGGCGGCGTTACCGGATACGCAAACGGTGGATATCAGATCAGCAAACATGCAGACGGTGCCGTCGGCGTTTTTACACACCGAACTAGGCTTTGGGATCCGGTTACCGGTGTCAATGAGTACGGAGAAAAGGGGCACGAAGCACTTTTACCTTTAAAGCAGTCCGTATATAACGAGATTGCAAAGGGAATTGTGCGGCAGTTCTCCCCTGCAAAGCTTTCCGGTGTTATTACCGCTATGCGGGAATCTGTACGGTCAGAGTCTGCAAACACTTCCGCTGCAGTTGTAGGAGCCGCTGACTATTATCGTATTCCTTCCCGAGGATCAGAAAGCAGCACTCCCAACGTTTCCAGCAATGATACCTTTAATTTCTACGAACCGGTTCCTACCCCACAGGCTCATGCAAGAGCCGTAAAACGCGCAAAGAGGGAATTAGCCTATGATTGATAAAAAGCAGCTCACATTGACACTTAAAAGCAACAATCACACCTTGTCCATGGGTACCGGAACGAACTACGGCATTCTAACCATTGAAGGGATTGAATCTTCTGATATTACCTACAATTTAAAAGCAAACGCCCAATTCGACGGAAGTCAGGAACTCGGATATCGTGTGGAACCACGAGTAGTTGCAATAGAGGCAGAATATCGCGGTAGCGGCGATACGGAATTAATACGTCATCAAATAGAGGATTTCTTTGTAGTACATCATCCCGGTGTATTAACTGTAAATTACTGCGGAACAGAACGTCATATTTCCTATCGGACAACCGTTTTTAAAGATAAGCGAGCGAATCTTTACGATCCGTTCGCTTTTTATTTTGAGCTTACCTGCCCCAACCCCTATTTTATCGGGGATGAGTTTTCAGACAATATCGCCGGGAAAGTGCCGGTACTCTTGACGCCGTTTTCGATTTTCAAGGGAACAAACCTTACTTTGGCATACCGCAAATACAACAATGAACTAACTGTCATAAATCCCGGCGCCGTATCGACCGGACTCGAAATAGAATTCATTGCAACAAACGTCGTAAAGAACCCACGAATAGACAATTTGACAACCGGAGAATTTTTACGAGTAATCGTAGACATGAAAGCCGGAGATCATTTAGTCGTTACGACCGAACACGGAAATAAACGCATTGAGTTAAACGGGGTCAACATCAGTCAGAAAAAAGACCGCACCAGTACCTTCTTTCAGATTTTGGAAGGAGAAAATACGCTTTCTTATACCGCAGATGATGGGTATACCAATTTAGAGGTATATCCCCGCTGGTCTGCAAAATATTTGGGGGTGTAAAGATTGATCGATTTAATTATCTTAAATGCTGATTTCGCAGAGCTCGGTGCGCTCGATGATTTCTCTTCTTTAATCTGGGACCGCAAATATTATGAAACGGGAAATTTTGAACTTCACTGTTCTCCAAAATATTTTCCGCTTTTTATGGGAGCAGAATACATCTGGTCTAAGGGACTGGTTGAAACCGGGATCATTCAAGATGTGTCCTACGATAAAGAGAAACACGACACCATTGTAAAAGGTCATTTCTTAGAGGATATCCTTTGCGGCCGTTTAATTACCGACATCGTCACAGGTACCAAGACACCGGAAGTCTGGGCGCGGGAATGGATCACAAACTACTGCATTACCCCGGCTGACAGCAAGCGAAAAATAGCCAAGCTGTCTCTAGGGGCAATGCACGGTCTCGGAACGCCGGTACCGGTGCAAACCAGAGGGGACGATCTGCTTTCAAAAATCAGAGAGATTGCAACACCGCAGGAATGTGGATTCCGGATTCTGTACGATTATCCTCATGACCAAATGTACGCCGAAATATGGCAGGGGCTTGACCGCACGGAAAATCAAGCCGTTCACTCGCTCGCAGTGTTCTCAGACGAAGAGGAAACATCCTCCCTATCCACTTATACCCGCAGCGCCGGAGATTACCGCAACTTTGCATATGTCGCTGGTGAAGGTGAAGATGCTGACCGTATTATCGTGACCGTTGACCAAACAAACGGCAATCCGAGAAAGGAGCTTTGGGTTGATGCCCGCGATTTACAGCGGGAAAAAGATGATACCGATACCACATACCAAGCAAAACTCATTCAGAGAGGAAAGGAAAAGCTCACCCAATATCCGATTGCGGAATCCGCTGATTTCTCGGTGCTGACTTCCAACACCCTGGTTTACCGTGAAGATTACGATTTGGGCGATCTCGGAACGGTGATCGATCAGGAGACCGGGATTAAATATACTGCCCGAGTGGAGGAAATTGAAGAAGTTTGGGAGAACGGCTCTCATACCGTCACCCCCACACTGGGGAAATCTCCGTCTACCATATTAGGAAAGGTCAAACGCGAGGTAAACGAAGTCGGCAAGAGCGCTGAAACTCCGCAGCTTTCACCAGTTGCGCGTTCCGGAGAATATTCAGACTTAAAAGGAATTCCCACAGGCTATTTAACGAAAGCAGACTTATTAACATATGTTTTTCCAGTCGGTACTTATTATATTTCTTTTAAAAATGTGAGTCCTGCATCTTTTTTAGGCGGTACATGGATGCGGCAGGAAGATGTTTTTCTTTATGGCTCAACTCAAGATGAAATGAAGAATGGAACATATTACGGCGGCAGCAAAACAAAGACCATCTCGCAAGACAATCTACCCAATGTAGGACTCTATACGCACGGATATTATACAGTCGACAATAATCACGATGGCAGCACCGTACAAGTACGAGCCAGAGACTATCTTACAAACGATCCGACTGATTGGATTGGAGCTTTAGGCGGAGGTGGAAAAGCAATGGATATTATGCCTCCATATGTTGGTGTTCATATGTGGAAACGGTTGTCTTAAAAGGAGAATAAAAGTTATGAAAATTTTAGATCAGCATGGCAATGAAATCTTGAATCCAGATTTAGAAAAAGGACACCTGGAACTGGACAAGTTGACAATCCACCATGACGCCGTGACGGCTGTTGCAGAGCAGTCGCATATTGAAGTTATAAAAGAATATGAAAACGGCGGAAAAGATGTTGAAAAAGTTATCGACGTACCGGGAGTATTGGGCTGCGACGCTTATGACACGTACGAGGATATAAAGCGCTATATCCCCTATACCGCTGCCGAACTGGCAGCAATCGAAAAGCAAAAAAGCACGCCGACTATTCCTGATCGACTGGCGGCGGTAGAAGAATTACTGTTGTCCCAGATGATTGGAGGTAATGCGTAATGATGAGTGCGAGCGCCAATTTTTTAATGCTTCAGTATAAACTAGGGCGCGTTACCGTCGATCAGATTCACTCTCTTATTGGGAAAAATCTGACACAGGCGGAAGCCGATGAAATTACAGGGGGTGAAAAATAATGGCACTAAAATACGGAATCTTTCCCGGTATTAAAACAGGAGAAACAACAGACGGACTTCCGATCTCAGACCGTGCTGTTGATGATCAATACTTCGCGCGATATCATTCCATGTTTCTTTCGAACGGTGTTTATGGAAAGACATCTGATAATTTTCAGGTAGTCGCCGGGGACGGCTTAGTTGTGACATTAAAGCCGGGAGATATTTTTATCAACGGCTGGTATGCGTATGATTTGGGAAGCAGCACTTTGACTGTCCCAACCCCCGATGCTACGACGATATACCGCATTGTAGCACAGCTGGATCAAATAGACCGGGATATTCATTTCGAAGTGAAGGCCGGATCGAACGGGGCTGCCCCCGCTTTAGAGCGAACGTCAGACATATATGAACTTTGCCTCGCTGAAATCAGTCTTTCCAGAGGAGTTACAAAAATCACGCAGTCAAATATTCGGGACACCAGGCTGGATACAAATCTCTGCGGCCTTGTAACAGGGGTCATCAATCAGGTAAAAACAGACACTTTACTCTCTCAGATGGAATCATGGTTTGCTGACAAGAAGACAGCAAACGAAGCAGATTTCAAACACTGGTACGATACATTTACCGCACAGTCGGAAAGTAATTTTGATACCTGGTTTGCAGGAATTAAAAACACACTTGGCAGCGATACGGCAGGGCATTTACTGAATCTGATCAATGCCATATCAGACAGCAAAGGTCAGGCAAACGGAATTGCCGGACTGAACAGTAACGGTGTTGTCCCTCTGGAGCAGGGCGGTACCGGGCAGAAGTCACTTCCTGCTTTTCGCAATGCGGCTGGATTAGGCAATACAACCGGTCCGCTGCCAATCGCAAACGGCGGTCACGGATGTAATAACCGTGTAGATGGTCTGCATGCAATGGGGATTAATTGGGGCACCTCGGCAGCGCCTACCACCGCAGCCGCCAACAGCTTTTATATTCAACTATTATGATTGGAAGTGATTTAGGTGGCTGAATGGTATGGCGGCAATAGTGACTACAGTTATTACTGGGGTAGCAGCACAACCCAAGCATACTTATCCGCATATGTCGAAATTATCAGCGAATATACGGCACGAGTTCATGTACATACATCCACTGCCTGTATCAATGGTGGAATGAGTGAATATGGTGTTCATACGCAGTGCGGTGTTGAAAACTACAGCGCGGACGGAGAAGGAATTTACAGCGGAAACGGAAACTGGGTCGGACAAGTAGAAGGTTCCTGGGACTTTAGCCGGGGTTCCAGTGATTATAACGTTACCGTATTCGGAAAATACTGGGGCGATACGGTCAACGGATACGGTCCTGCCGGCAACAACGGCGAAGTCGACGGGACTCTTACAATTCCCGCACGCCCCTATTATCCTGCCGGCGCTCCGTCCGCAAATGTATCTAAAACACAAGTGCCGATCGGAATGGCGATCACGTTATCGTGGAGCAAATCCAGCACACAGGGCAATGCAAACTTTGACCACTTCGAAGTTACCGACGGACTCGGTGCGCGGCTGTACGTTGGATCCGGAACAAGTATTCAGACGGTACCGAGCAAAATACTTGATCAGTATGGCAAAGATAATTACTACAATCGGATAATAGCAGCCAACAAGGACTTTAAAAAAGGCTGGGTTTATTACGCTGTCTGGGAAGTACACGAGTGGTACGGATCTTATCCATCCTCCCCCATTTGCTGGATTGGCGTGGAGGTTAAATCCGGTGTGATCACGGTGTACGACTCAGCCGGCAAAAAACACGTTGGACTCGTGACTGCCTATGATGCAAGTGGAAAGCCCCACTTTGTCTTGATCTCAGCTTACGATTCCAGCGGGAAAAGGCACGATACACAATAAGGAGGATAAAAATCATGAGAGGAATTGACACAAGCGAGCACAATGGGAGAATCACCCGTGATGTGCTGCAAAATGTGGACTTTGTAATAATCAGACTCGGGTTTGGATCTGATATCCAGTCGCAGGACGACAGCGAATTTGAAAATACCGTTGCACTTTGCGAACAAATGGGAAAGCCCTGGGGCGCTTATCTTTACGGATATGCCCTCAACGATAACGACGCCCGAAGTGAGGTAGCTCATGCCCGTCGGATTTTGGCCGGCAGAGTCCCGCCTATGGGTGTTTGGTACGACATGGAGGATGCGGACGGATATAAACGCAACAACGGATTTCCGTCTAATGATCAGCTGCAGTCCATCTGTGATATCTTCTGCAGTGCCATGGAGGCAGATGGAAACTATTCCGGTATTTATGCAAGCCAGTCTTGGATCGATGGCTGTCTTGCCGGCGGCCGGCTTGATCGTTACGACAAGTGGATTGCACAGTGGGCTGACCACTGCACCAGCCCCGCATCTCATCACCTTTGGCAATTTACGGATTGCCTTAACATTTGCGGTCGAAACTTCGACGGCAACGAATCGGACAAGTGTCCTCTTTGGGAAGGCGCTCCCTCTCCTGCCCCGCAGCAGTCGGAGGCATCGGCGGAACAGCCGTCCGGTAATGCACACGGCATCGGTGAGGACGTTGTGTTTTCTACCTGCTATACGTCCAGCACCGCACCAAACAGCAAAGCAATTCTAGCAGAAGATATGCTCAAAAATCATGGCGTCATTACATACATCGCAGAAGGCGCCGCAAACCCATACCTTTTGGACAACGGGATGTGCTGGGTAAACGATGGAGATATCCGCGAACAGTATAGTGACAGCTCTGCTCCTGCAGCTGCTATCGGAATAGGTGACAACGTCAAGGTACAATCCGGCGCTTGCGATTATGACGGAAACAACCTTGCAGACTTTGTGTACCAGACCACCTACAACATTCTAGAACTTTCCGGCGACCGCGCAGTTATTGGCATTGGCGGAGATGTCACGGCCGCTGTAAACATCAACAATCTTTATAGAGCATGAGGAGAGAAAAATAAAATGGATACATTAACAAAAACGAAGGCGGTATTTACTGCCATCGTAGGAGTTCTGGCGTCTTGGCTCGGAGAACTTGCCGTGCCGATGTTGGTACTAGTCATTTGTAATTTGATTGATTATGTGACCGGCTTAGCCGCAGCATCAAAGCGTGGCCAAAAGATCAGTAGCTATCGAGGCATTCAGGGTATTGCGAAAAAGGTTTGTATGTGGCTGCTGGTAGCGGTCGGTGCAGTGCTTGACTGGCTTCTTTCTTATGCAGGTGACAAGCTCGGAATGACCATTCATCTGCCGATGCTGATCGCGTCGCTTGTAGCTGTCTGGCTGATCTGCAACGAATTAATCAGCATTCTCGAAAACATTGGAGATATCGGAATTCCGCTGCCTGGTTTCTTAGGGCGCCTCGTTTCGATGCTCAAGAGTAAGGTCGACTCTCAGGTACCGGATGATGCCAGCAATCAAAAGTAATAAAATATAACTTATAAAAAATAAGCCTATCGAGGAGAAATGAACAGGTCCGTAAAAAACGGACAATGACAAAAGGCCCCCAATCGTAGGATAATATAACTACAATTGGGGGCAGTTCAAAAATCCTCGATGGGCTTATTTTTTTTGCTTTGATTTAAAAATGTGAAAAATCCAGTGTAAATATAGTTCACAATCTAATTGTTTTGAGAAACTAACATTTACAAAAGCATAAAAGCAATTGGATCTTACTACCATTCTTGTCGAATAAGTGCTATAATATGGTGTCTTTTTGTGTATCATAAAATTCAAAAAGGAGCAATAATTTAGATGAAGGAGCATGGGTCCAATGCATTATCTGGTTCTTTTTATTAAGTTGACAGCTTTTTTCTTATCTAATCTGGGATTTTGGGAATTATTAAGAAGAAAGACTCAAATTAATATTTATTTCTTACCTAGTTTAACTATAGCCGTACAGACTACAATCCTGTTTTTTGCTGGGTTACTTAATATTCTTAAGGGAACTACTTATCTTTTATGGGGGTGTGGCTTGGCTTTATTGATATTTTTTATCACAAATGACAGAAACGTAAAATTTATTAACAATTATAAAAAGGTTGGCTTTGTTTATCTGGTTATTTCGGCAGCAATTATGCTTTTTTATGTGAGAGGGAAAATATTTACTCATTATGATAATTTCTCACATTGGGCATTAGTTGTCAAGCAGATGTTGTCTACCAACAGATATCCAAATTTCGAAGATACAATTATTATGTTTCAAGAGTATCCATTAGGAAGTTCAACTTATATTTACTATTTTGCTAAACTTGTGGGAAAGAATGAATCGCTACAGATGTTTGCACAAATATACACGATGCTTACATGCTTGCTACCAATATTCACTTATACAAAGAAAAATCAGATTTTATCATGTGGCATAATGTTTTTTGTTACAAATTTTCTTTTTTTATACAATATAAATGTAACGGATTTGTTGGTTGATACATTGCTGCCATTAGTATCGATGTGTGCGCTTTTATATGTATATCGTTATTCCGTTAATTTTGCGAAGTATCACATTGAATTATGGCTGTCAATTTTTTACATGATTCAAATAATACAAATAAAGAATTCTGGGATCTTCTTTTCTGCAATCGCTTCAATATGGATTTTAATTAGGATAAGGAACGATAAGGCTATCATTTCTAGATTGGCTATAGCATTATTGCCATACATCACTTTGAAATTATGGCAGAATCACTGCAGTTATGTGTATGCTAGTTCTGCAACTTCCAAGCATGCTATGACGGTAGCAAATTACAAAAATGTTTTTGCATCAAAAACGGCGGAAGATGTTAGAACAATATGTCACGCTATGTTAAAATTTTCATTGACCTATAAAGATGTATGGTTTATTTTCTTATGCTTGATATTTGCAGGGATTGTGTGCTTTACTGTCGCAAAAGCAAATCGACAATTTTTTATCAAAATTTTTATTTTTAACTTGGTAATGTATATCATGTACCAAGTAGGAACGCTTGTTATGTATCTTTATTCCATGCCAGGAGATGAAGCTACAAGTCTTTCCAGTTCATCCCGCTATTGTAAAACGATACTAATAGCCATTGTATACGGGACAATACTTCTCTATTTAAAAATTATCTCTGATATTGAATTAAAAAGGATAACAGGAATTATCAGTATTCTGACATTAGTAGTTGTAATGTTCGTAGCGATGAAGGGAACATTAGGGACATTTAAAACCGTATTTTCAGATGTACCTAATGCATCAGAACGTAATTGGATCCAAAATGTTAAAAATCAGTATGGAATACCTATGGGGGAATCTTGTTGCATTGTAATTAGTTCGAGTGATTCGGGCTACACATATTATTTGGGAAAATATATATTTCAGACAAATGATATATTGACTCTCATTAGTCCGAGCAAAGAGGACATGGATACCATTAGTTCAAAATATATTTTGGTTTACGATAAAGAAAATACTTCTGTGCAGGGATGGATCTCCACAAATTACCCTGGACAAGTTGGTAACGAGGTAATTATTAGAAAATGATAAAGATGGAAAAAATACCAATAGTAATTCCTGCTTATGAACCAGATAATAGATTGATCAAATTGTTACAAGAATTTAATGAAAATGATATTGGTCCAGTTATATTGGTTAATGATGGTAGCTGTCATGAATATGATCCTATTTTTGAAAAAGCAGAAAGACTTTTAAATGAGCATGATGGTGTTTTATTGAAACATCCACAAAACATGGGAAAAGGGAGAGCTCTAAAAACAGCATTTTCCTATATTATAAACAATTATCAGAATGCAATAGGGGCTATTACAGCTGATTCAGATGGACAACATACCGTAGAATGTATAAAAGCTGTTATGGATGCATTCTACAATGAACCAAAATGTTTGGTATTAGGGGTGCGACAATTTAATGGAGCTGGAATACCGTGGAAAAGCCGATTTGGCAATAATTTGACAAAGAAAGTATTTGCAGTGGTATCGGGCGTTCATGTAAGTGATACACAAACAGGACTTCGTGGGATTCCTATTTCATTTATGGAACAACTTCTTGAAGTTAAAGGCGATAGATTTGAATTTGAAATGCAAATGCTGTTAGAAAGTGCAGGTAAATATAATATAGTTGAAATACCAATAAAAACAGTTTATGATTCAGAAGAAAATCATCAGACACATTTTAACCCAATAAAAGATTCTATTAAAATCTATAGGATTCTCGGAAAAAAAATTTTAAAATATATCTTTTCATCATTTTCATCAAGCATTATAGATTTAATTTTGTTTTCATTTTTTTGTTTGATACTTAAAAATAAAAATTTGAATTTATATGTTGCAATTTCAACGGTACTAGCAAGAATAATATCTGCAACATATAATTATTTTATGAATTATAAGGTCGTTTTTAAGAGCAGTGAATCAATTAAAACCTCTGGTATTAAATATGCGATGCTAGCAGCAGTACAAATGAGTATGAGCGCCTTTCTTGTTACCACATTTGTAAGAATTTTTTCTGTAATTCCAGAAGTCGTGGTTAAGATAATCATTGACACTATTTTATTTTTTGTTAGTTACCATATACAGCAGAGATATATTTTTTTTAAATCGTAATGGTCAAGCATTTTTGTAACACCACTGTGAATCTAATTCATGTTTTTGGCATATTACAACGCATATTTTGACTTGCATGTGACTTGCATGTTTTCGAATTTTACCATTATTTTGCGTGTTTTTGCGTTAATTTAAGATATAAAAAAGCCGCATCAGAATGCCAACAAATGGCTATCTGACACGGTTTTTGTTTGGTGGGCCATCTAGGACTCGAACCCAGCACCAACCGGTTATGAGACGGTTGAGGGATTTTTTGTTGTTAATACGTCTAATTGTATTATTTCAATTATGTTGAATCTTGACGAATTTTCATACAAAGCGTTCCATTTTATGGTATTTAAGAGTATTATTAATATAATATAGTAATATAGAAATTTATGTTATAGCGATGTAAAGAGATTATTGTATAAAAACGATTGAAAGTAAAGGTAAATATGAAATTGCATTTGAATAAATTGGCATCAAATAAACAAATTATTATGTCTATAATTTTTGCTACAATAGCAACATGGGGAATTCAGAATATGATAAAAGGTGAACTAACGCTTTTATCATATTCTAATAGTATTTTTTCATGGATCTGGTTTGTTATACTAATGTTTCTTTGGTATAAAACGTTAGAAATTGATAATTCTAATGCACTTGCTATAAGAATACTTCTCGCTCTATTTTTTTCTGCTTCGCTTGTTTTTGGCTCAATTATCATCAAAAGTGGATATGCGCAAGCGAACAAAGGACAAACATGGGTAGCAATCATTTCAGGCACCTTTTTGTGGTATCCATTGATCACAATCGCACTCAAGTCTATTTCTAAAATAAATTTAAATCTACAAGTATTTAAAGAACCCAAATGTATAACAAAACTCTCAGAAAAGTTCCCTATACTATTTGAAATAATAGTATGGATTATTATTTTCTTATCATGGGTGCCAAACCTCATAGCATCTTTTCCAGGAATTTATGGATATGATAGTGTTTACCAGATAAATTTTTATATCAATCATCGATTTAGTTTACATCACCCAATCATTCATTCATATCTTCTTGGCTTTTTCACAATCACAGTTGGCGATGCTATAGGAAATAGACAAATAGGATTTTTACTGTATATTCTTATTCAGATGGCCATTCTTTCTTTTGCATTTGCTGAAACCATAAGAAATCTGCGTAATTGGCATTTGCCTTTTATTGTACAACTAGTAATGCTGCTTCTCTTCATGTTCCTACCGACAAATTCCATAATGTCGTTTTCTTCAACGAAAGATATTATTTATTCTGCAACATTTCTACTAATGGTTTTGCAGTGGGCAAAACTGGTTGTCAATAACAAGTATCTTGAATCAAAAAAAAGCGTCGCATTGACAATTGTTATTGTATTCATAAACTTAATTTTTAGGAATAATGCTATATATGTAAATATTATGGCAATGATCATTGGCTTATTAATTTTTCATAAATGGAAGATTAATAAAAAGATCTTATCAATTGGAATCATCTCATGTGTCCTTTTTGGAGTTTATTCAGGACCAATTACAGCACTCGCTGGTGGCGTAAAGTCCGATTCACTCCAAGAGATGTTGAGCGTTCCAATTATGCAGTTGTCACGTGCGGCAACCGTTGGATCCCCTCAGCTAAACTCTGAAGATATTAGTGAAATAGCTGAATACATACCTGATTATTCAAAATACACAAATAATCAACAAGGTATCTCAGACCTTATGAAACAGACATTTAATTCCGATTTATGTAAGTCAGATCCAAAAAGGTTTATAGCTTTATGGATAAAAGTCGGGAAAAAATGCCCAACTTCATATGTAGATGCGTTCTTGCGCTTGACTATTGGTCTATGGTATCCAGATATGAATTACCGTGATCCACAAGCATATCACCCATATTGGGAATATGATAATACTTCACAAAATAATAAAAATTGGGTTTTGATTACAAGACAAACACCTACATCTTTCCAATGGCTAGAAAAATGGTTACATAATTTATCTTATAACAATAATTATCAGTCTATGCCTATATTTTCAATGCTATTTAGTTCTGGCTTTTTTGTGTGGAACATGCTACTCTATATAACTTATGCATTTTATAAGCATAGCTATCAACTTTTATTTCCGGCAGCATTCCTATTTGCATTATGGCTCACATTATTATTAGGACCAGTTGTTTTATATAGATATATTTACCCACTTGTAATAACTACACCTGTCCTTTTAGGGCTTATCTTAAAAAATGAACAAAATATATTAAAATTAGGTGACGATTGAATATGGATCAAATTGCAGTCTTAATTCCCTGTTACAATGAGGAGAAAACGATAGGAAAAGTAATAGCAGACACAAAAGCCGTTTTGCCATCAGCAACAGTATATGTTTATAACAATAATTCACAGGATCGAACTGTTGAAATTGCTAAACTAGCAGGTGCTATCGTACGAAATGAATACATGCAAGGTAAAGGGAATGTAATCCGACGTATGTTTCGAGAAATTGACGCAAAGTGCTATATCATGGTAGACGGAGATGATACTTATCCTATAGACGCTGTTCCAGAAATGGCAGACAAAGTTCTTCACCATAATGCAGATATGGTGGTAGGAGATCGGTTATCCTCCACATACTTCACAGAAAACAAGCGTCCATTTCATAATTTTGGTAACTCATTAGTTCGAAAGAGTATTAACAAATTATTTAGTTGCGATGTAAAAGATATTATGACCGGATTCCGTGCGTTCAGTTATGATTTTGTAAAGACGTTTCCAGTCCTGTCAAAAGGATTTGAAATTGAAACTGAGATGACGATTCATGCGGTTTATAATAATATGCAGATCGATAACGTGGTTATTGAATATCGCAATCGTCCGGAAGGAAGCATATCGAAACTAAACACTTACTCGGACGGTTTTAAGGTACTCAAGACTATTTTCAATCTGTATAAAAATTATAAACCATTGGGATTTTTCGGTATATTTGCAGCAATATTAGCTGTGGTATCAACATTGAACGTTATACCGGTTTTAACAGATTATGTTAAGACGGGTCTCGTAGCAAAATTTCCCACATTAATTACATGTGGATTTATCGCAATAGCAGCGTTTTTATCATTCTTCTCAGGATTAATTCTGTCAAATATGGAGAAAAACGCCAAGCGAACATTTGAGATTTTACGAAATATGATTCATAAAAATAAGAATTAAAGATTAGTAGCTTACTACTTGTTGAAACAGCTACTATTGCCATACATAAAACAGGTCTGAGAAATCAGCTCTGCTTTTTTATGTTTTAAAATTGACAAAAATCTAAGAAATTTGAAGAAACGACTTTCAACAGATTTCCTACTAAGTACAATGTCTTGTGCCTAGCCCTCTTCTTTTTTGCACGATAAAAGTGACGTTAAATGAAAAATTCAAGACTTGTCAAAATGGAACTCTCTAAGCGGTACTCAATTATATAAAATAGCAATTTAGTCTAATTGAAAAGGAGAACCAAAGTGCAACAACTCTGTAGGAGTTAAGAGTATTATTAACGCGATAAATAATATCTTTTGACGTAGGAGGATACGAAAAGTGAGTATGAATGTAACGATTACCTCTGAAACAATATCAGAATGTCAAGATTTCTTGCATATAATTTACGATGATAAAAAATATTTACTTGAGGAATTTGCTAAGGAATATAAGACCAATGATTTTTCACTCGATAAGAAGCTTAAAGAGTCTACTATTGTATACCGTGGCAAAAGAATGACCTATGACGAATTTTGTAAAGCAAACCACGATTTTGGCGAAGAGTTAAAATTTGTAGATAGATACAACAAAGAAATATATCCTTTAGAATACCTCCTCATTATGAGAAATAGTGATTATTATAAAGCTGCTAAATACATTAAGAAAACAGAACAATGCTTTCAAACAGCGAGATACTATTTACTGAATAGTTACGATTTGCTAAAAACGGATTTTGAAGTTAATTGGTCCTCCGGATATGTTCCCCAGTTTTTATTAAGGACAATGGATTTTACGACAGCAGTTGTGTGGTATAATTCATGCTTTGATTATATACTGCAGGTAGCCTATTTTGCTTTTGGTATTTATAAAAAGACTGATGAATATACCGATCAGACATCTCATGAAGATTTGTTGAAAAAATGTACTTATGATACTATGGGGAAAATATATAGCCAATATAAGACAGTCCCCAATTATAAGGCGCTGTGGGAAATTATTATCAAATGTTATAATGCATTGTCTGAGATTAATTCATGGGCCAATTATATAAAACATAAAGGTGGAATATCTTTTAAGGGGCTTAATCCCCCTGAACCATTTCATATGAGTATGACTGACACAAAAGGAAACATTGTCGCTGAATCTTCTAACTTCGAATCAATAGAAATTGATCTGGATGATTCATTGCTTGTACTAAAAGACGTACATAAAGCAATATATGATTGCATTAATAGCCTTATCGACTTTATAGATTTCAATAGCGCACAATCTCCAAAAGTTATCTTACCATGATGATAATTCATTGAGCCTTTGTTATGTCAGATTGTTTATAAATAACTTGTCTGCATTATGAGTACACAATTTAATACGCAGTACTTTTTTGACTTCATATTTAATATTTTCCAACTAAAAAAATCACCACCACCCGTCCAACATACGGCAGTTGATGGTGATTTTTCTGTGTGAATATAATTCACATTCTTATAATACAAATTTATACTCTCCATGCACATAGTAAGTGCTTGCTTTCCGCAGGCACAACAGCGTTTAAACGGCTTATCGAGATTATAAGCCACTCTAGGCAGGTATCCGGCATCTTCCAAAAGCGTAAATAACGGGAAAAAGATTGCCATTGGTGGAAGCATCACCGAAACGACCCACGCAAGCACCCGATAAACTCCAAATACCAGCGCTCCATAAAACCATTCCGGCGCATTGATAGAACGAAAGAAATCTGTCAGCCGATCCTGTACCCAAAATAAGCCATTTGATAAAAGTTCTGATGGATAATTGGCGCCTGTAATCGTAATCCAGAAAATCAAAGCCAAAAGTACAAGCATAATTGGATATCCAGTCATTTTACTTGTGAGAATCCGATCCAGTCGACGGTCAAATGCGCTATATTTTTCCTTCTCGTATGTAACCGCGCCGCGGCATACATTTTCGGCAGCAGTTACCAAAGAAGAAACCATCTGATCTTTTAACCCATCTTTACTAAATCCTTTTTCCTTAAGGAAACTTTTTGCCCGCATAACCCCTGCAAAAAGAGTTGGGTCCTTGAGAAAATTTTCTCCTAAATAAGAATCAATCTCTTTCATTAAAGATACGTCTGTGTCCAGCAGCTTTAAACCCAACCACCGACTATTTAACTTTCCATTTAATTTTTTTTGGAGCAGCGGCTGTATCATCGCAACTGCTTCTTCAATTTCTTCTGAATAACTAACTTTTAGCGGAGAAGCTGAAAGTTTCCCATCAACTACACTATCCAAAGTATTCATTAGCTTTTGTAGGCTACTTTTCTTTCTGGCTACGGTACTGACGATCGGTACTCCCAAACGCTTTTGGAGCATTTTTAAATCGATGTAAATGTTCTTTTTCTTGGCTTCGTCCATTAAATTGACGCACACAACTACTTTTGAAGAAATCTCCATCGTCTGTAAAACCAGATTGAGATTACGTTCCAGACAAGTCGCATCACAGACAACGACCACTGCATCTGGATCCCCAAAGCAGATAAAATTTCGGGCGACTTCTTCTTCTGCAGAATGCGCCATCAGAGAATAGGTTCCCGGAATATCCACCATCACATAAGAATGTTTCTTTGTTCCACAATACCCCTGCGCATTGGTGACCGTTTTTCCCGGCCAATTTCCGGTATGCTGATTCATGCCTGTAAGCCCATTAAAGACGGTACTCTTCCCCACATTTGGATTTCCTGCCAACGCAATCACCCGATCAAGCGGTGTATGCTTTTGAATTTTTAACCCGGAATCCACGGCGTTAATTCCAACCGAACGATTTGTTAACCCCATTCTGAAAGCCCCTTTCCGACTAAGCTTTAATCAGGATGTTTTGGCAGTCTTCTGAACGGATGGCAATTACCGCTCCCCGAATCAGGAATGCCGATGGGTCCCCTCCCGGGCTTCTTCCGAGACATTCCACATCTGTATTTTCGATGAGCCCAATATCCAAAAGTCGGCGTCTCATGCTGCCTTTGGAATTTAATGAACGGACAACTGCGTGCTGTCCCGGTACAATATCATTTAAGCAAAGTTGCTGATTCATAGAAATGACACCTTTCGAATAAATTTTAGGAGAAGGAAACTTTTGGTCTATCAACAGATTATTCAGCTTCCAAAATATTCGTTCCAAAAGCTGAATCATTAAAAATAAGGTGAATTCTATGAAAGAGCAAAATGGATTCTATACTCTGAAAGGCTATCAAAAAAACGACAGCGCAGATATGACCTCTGCAATGGAAGATTATTTAGAAATGATCTGCCGAATTTTGCAGCAAGGGGAAACCGTAAAGGTAGGAGAGCTCTCCCAAAGGCTCCACGTAAAGCCTTCATCCGTTACAAAAATGGTTCAGCAGCTGACCAGCTCCGGATATCTCCGTTCAGAGAAATACGGATTGATCTGCTTAACTCAAAAAGGCAGTCAAGTTGGAGAATATCTACTCTACCGTCATGACGTTTTATTTCGTTTTCTCTGTATCCTCAACCATTCTCAGGACGAATTGGAAGAAGCGGAAAAAATCGAGCATTTTTTAACTCCTGCTACAATTCACAGACTTGATAAATTGACACAAGAACTGGAAATTGCAAGAGGAAAACCGTCTGCCGAACTCTCCCAAAAAGAACAAACAGGTTTAATCAAAAAAGGACCTCCTCCATAGGATTCAGGAACATAAAAAAGGCGCACCGCGAAAATTCGCAGTACGTCTTTTTATCTTTCCTCTGATTATAAAAGTCTTTTTCTGAAACTTTCCGCTGAAAAACCATACGTCCTCGTTGGTCTTCCTTTTTTATTTGGTCCTGAAATCGAAATTTCATGAATGAGCTGTGCTTCTAAAAGCTGCTGTAAAATTCGATTTGCACTGCGGGAAGTTACATTCAGCAGTTTTCCGACGGAAGCCGCTGTCAGATGTGCCGACTCATTGAGCTGAAACAGCCCAACCAGCTTTAGCAAATTGGTCTGGTTAATTCCACTATTTTTTGCAAATGAAACCGCATTCTGATTTTCATAGCTATAAGTAACCGCATGTGTAGCAGAAAGGGGGCCTGTCATCTCCGCATTGTCTCCGCTAACCAAAAAGCCGTCGTTTCCGCCGTATTTTAAAGCTTCCAGCAATGCAACCTCCGCATAATAATGGCTGCGGTCTCCGGAAGGATTGAGTCCCGCTCCAATACGGAATGGAAAATTCAAATGTTCCTGCAGATAACGCACCAATCTTTGAATCCTCTCCACCGAGATTGTCTGAATCGGTGCTTGCGTCTGGAGTTCAAAACGCCCAAATCCAGCGGTAATCAAAAAGTCCATTCCATTATCTCGGCGAAAATCCACCAGCAGCTTATGCAGTGTTGCCTCTCTGTACTCGCGCTCTTCTCCATTGCAGCTTCGTTCCATAGGCAGCCGCAAAATAACGACTAGGTGATCCATCTCTTCTGCCTGAGAAAGCCGCAGTTCTTTTACTGCAGCTTCGATTGACTCCTGAATCATAATAGCAGAAGGAAAAACTGCAAGATAGGGAATCTTCAGCTCGTCCAATGCCTTAAGATTATTGATGCTTCGGCTGATAACCAGATCAATTTTTCCAGCATCCCAAAGTTCCTGGGTACGGGCAGTAATCCGTTTATAGTCATAGATTTTATCTTCATAAAAATAAGGCATATTTTTCGGATCAATATACCGCTGCACATCCATAAAATGATTAAGCGGGGTCAAAAAGTCCACAAACACACGATTTAAGGGGACCTCTGGATGTTCAATACAAAAATTCAGCAGAATTCCCAGAATGTCTTTGGTTCCATAAGCAGTAAAAGCACAAGGAATTGCAATATTGGGGATATGGTTATGAATATAATGATATCCCAGCTCTCCAGAGAAGAAAATCACGTCGCACCGATCTTTGCAGTCCTCATAAATCCAATCAATATCAGACAGCTCGTTATAGATATATTTGTGAAATTCACACCCAAAATCATAACTTTCAATGACTTTATTGATCGGTTCCAACGAACGCTTTGGGCTAACAATCGCAACAGAAATCATAAAATCTCCCAATCCGTTTCTTAAGATTATTATGTCGAAAATTAATTTATCACAAACTTTTTCGTGGATTTTCTTTAATATATCACAAAGATTTTATTTCGTCAAAAAAAGAATTGACTTTTGTTGCTGTTGATGATATTGTGAATGCATAATTAAGGACTTAAAAATCAAAGTCCTTAAATAAAACTAGAGGGGGAATACCTAATGACCAGTGCTATCCTTACCGACCTGCTTAAAAGTTTGGGACTTTTAGGCGCATTCTTACTAATCGGTGTGTTTTTACGCGCCAAAGTCAAAGTCTTTCAGAAAGCCTTTATTCCGGCTTCCGTGATCGGCGGATTTCTGCTCCTACTCCTAGGGCCGCAGTGCTTTAACATTCTTCCGGTTCCTACCGATTGGTTTAACATCTATTCTCTATTACCAGGCATTTTAATCGTTCCTGTTGTCGCATCTGTACCTCTTGGTCTGCGCATTGGAACAGGGAAAGATGCTTCTACAGGAGAAGATGCCAGTGTCCTCAAGAACATTGTTCCTCTGATGTTTATCGGACTTGGTGCCAGCATGCTACAATTTGCAGTCGGTTATGGCACGCATGTCGCCTTCAGCAATCAGAATCTCTATGACGTTTTCGGAATCGAACTTGCGATTGGATTTGTCGGAGGTCATGGCACCGCAGGTACCCTCGGCAATATGCTCAACGAAATGAATTTACCATATTGGCAAACTTCTCAGGGCGTTGCAATCACCACGGCAACCTTTGGTCTTGTCGGCGGCATTCTGATCGGCATCGCAATGATCAACTGGGCTGCCCGTCATGGTCAGACCGCTATGCTAAAGAAGCCAGCAGATATTCCGGAGCCGCTCCGTGTAGGCTTTGAAAAAGATCCTGCAAAGCAAGCTTCTATTGGCCGTGAAACCACAATGTCTTCCTCTATTGATGCATTTGCATTTCATATGGCTCTCATTTTTCTCGCCTGTGGAATTTCCTATTGGATTCTTCAAATAACCAAAGCTTTTAAGATTCCGGTATTAAGCAGTATTTCCGTATGGGCTTACGGCATGCTCGTCATGTTCCTCATCTGGGGAATTATGTGCAAATTGAAGATCGATTATTTGGTCGATGATCGCGTAAAGAGCAAGATTTCCGGTTCCTGCACTGAATTTGCTGTCATCGCAGCAATTGCCAGCCTCCCTCTCAAAGCAGTTGCCACTTATATCGTTCCAATTCTCGTCATGGTCGTCATCGGCTACATCGTTACCACCGCGGTTCTGTTCTTCTTCTGCAAACGTCTGCTGAAAGGCTACTGGTTTGAGCAGATGATCGGCACCTTCGGCATGGCAACAGGTGTTTTCCTAACAGGCGTTCTGCTTCTCAGAATCTGCGATCCGGACCTCAAGAGCCCTGCTCTTGCAAACTATTCACTCTCTTACACCGTTACCAGTATTATTTACTTTGCGCTACTTAACATGTTTATCGTTCTGCCAATGAGCAACGGTGCAGGATTTACCGCACTTGTTGGTCTTGGCATTGGCGTTGTCTCTTTGCTTGGTGCTATCATTTCGAGCCGTATCGCATTTGGCAAAGAATTTAAAGGAAACTGATTTCCTACATAAAGGAAGAAACGTAATATGGAAACTTATGAAAAGCTGCTTACTCAGTTGAATGCGAAAATCTGGGATTTCTCAGAATTGAAATTTTGTGAATATCGTTCTTCAGGAGCAATCATCGATCTTCTTAAAAAAGAAGGGTTTTCAGTAGAATCCGGTCTAGCCGGAATGGATACAGCTTTTACTGCCTCCTTTGGCAGCGGTCATCCTATTATTGGCATTTTAGCCGAATATGATGCACTTTCGGGGCTCAGTCAAAAAGCCAACGTGGCGTCTCCTTCTCCCAGAGAAGAAACACCAAATGGGCATGGCTGTGGACACAGTCTGCTGGGCAGCGGCTCTGTCGGTGCTGCACTGATGGTACGGGATTATCTGAAAGAAACCAAAGAATCCGGCACCGTGGTTCTATACGGCTGTCCTGCAGAAGAAGGCGGCTCCGGAAAAGCTTATCTTGCGAGAGCCGGTGCATTCGATCATCTAGACGCTGCCATCACATGGCATCCCGGTGGAGGCAACGCTGTTGCGACCGGCTCCATGCAGGCAAATTGTCAGGCTTATTTCCGCTTTAAAGGAATCTCTGCTCACGCTGCCGGTGCCCCGCATTTAGGGCGTAGTGCTCTGGACGCCGTGGAACTGATGGACGTTGGCGCTAACTATCTGCGGGAACATATTGAGCCAACCGATCGGATTCATTATGCAATTACCAACACCGGCGGAATTTCTCCAAACGTAATACCAAACCACGCAGAGGTCATCTATCTGATCCGCTCGACTGATTCTGAAAAAGTACAGAAACTGTATGACCGTGTTTGCAAGATTGCAAAGGGTGCTGCCTTGATGACAGAAACCGAAGTGGAAATCCGATTTGATAAAGCCTGTTCGAATGTGCTCTCAAACTCCGTACTGGAAGAGGTTCTTTATCAGAGTATGACGAGTGTTCCTCTTCCCGTTTATACTGAAGAGGAACTGCATTTTGCAAAAGAGATCAAAAAGACGGTTAAAGAAATAGATATGGCAAGCGATCTCTCTTTGACAGCATCTTCTGCCGCAGAAAAGCGCAAAATGATTGCGAAATGTCAAGCACTGCCAATGATGAATTTTGTTTTGCCTCACAAGCACCTGGATATTAATATTCCGGGTTCTTCAGATGTCGGTGACTGCAGTCACGTCGTCCCTACCGCTCAGTTTATTGGTGCTTGTTTTGTGCCTGGTACACCGGCACACTCATGGCAAGCCGTAGCACAGGGAATTTCAGGCACAGCGGTCAAAGGGATGCTTTATGCTGCAAGAGTTCTCGCTGACACGGCAAAGAGGCTGATTGACGATCCTACCATTCTTCCAAAGGCTAAGGAAGAATTTTTATCCGAAACAGATGGAAAACCTTATCGCTGTCCAATCCCGCCGGAAATCATGCCAAATAGTAATGCAAAAAAATAAGATCGTTTCATTTAGCTTTCTCCAATAGAAA
Organism: Caproicibacterium sp. BJN0003; assembly: GCF_026314295.1. Taxonomy (NCBI): domain Bacteria; kingdom Bacillati; phylum Bacillota; class Clostridia; order Eubacteriales; family Oscillospiraceae; genus Caproicibacterium; species Caproicibacterium sp. BJN0003. Next base: position 435,061 of record NZ_CP111108.1, on the reverse strand, counting down.
AGGGGGCAATTTTATTCATGACAATTCTTGAATCCGCGCAAAAGATAGAATCACATCTTTCCGAGCTGCGGGAAGAATTCCATCGCCATCCGGAGGCAGCTTTTCAGGAAAAAGAGACCTCCGCTTTGATTGCAGCAGAACTGCGAAAAATCGGTAGCTACCAAATTACAGAAAACATCTGTGGACATGGAATTCTTGCAGAAATTCACGGCAACAAGCCCGGCAAAGCGGTTGCACTTCGCGCCGATATGGACGCTCTTCAGATTCCAGAAGAAACAGGGCTGCCATTTTGTTCTCAAACTCCGGGTATGATGCACGCATGCGGTCATGATAATCATATTACGATGCTGTTGGGTGCAGCGCGTTTACTCGCACAGTTTCAAGATCAAATTTCTGGAACAGTACGGCTCATTTTTCAGCCTGCCGAGGAATTCTCTCCAAAAGGCGGTTCCCGTTCTATGATTGAAGCCGGTGCATTAAAAGGAATCGACGCAATTTTCGGTCTGCATGTCTGGCCGGGACTTCCGCTTGGTACCTTCGGTGTAAAGGCCGGTCCGCTGATGGCTGCTTCTGATCATTTCTATGTTAAGATTCACGGAAAATCCGGTCATGCAGCTACTCCTGAAGCGGGAATCGATTCACTGCTCGCCGGTGCTCAATTTGTAACTGCAGCACAGTCGATTATCAGCCGCAACACAGATCCCCTTAAATCGGCAGTCATCTCCATTGGAACCTTTAAAGCCGGCACGCGCTATAATATTATTGCAGAAGAATGTGCTCTAGAGGGAACCTGCCGCACTTTTGACCCTGATGTTCGAGACCTTGCAGAGCGACGTCTAGGCGAAGTATTAAAGGGAATCTGCACCTTATCACAGTGTACCGGAGAGCTTGATTATGAACGGGGCTATATGGCCGTTAATAATGATGCAGCGATGTCTGATTACGTCCATAAAACCGCGGCTTCTTTGTTTGGAGCAGAAAAATCCGTTCTTGTTCCCCATCCTTCCATGTGCGCAGAAGATTTCGCTTTTTATCTCGATCATGTTCCAGGTGCCTTCGCCTGGATCGGCACTTCAAAAGAAGGAGATCCAATCTGGCCGCTGCACAGTTCTCATTTTACAGCCAACGAAGACATCTTATGGCGTGGTGCAGCACTGCTTGCCTCTTTGGCGTTAAATTTCAAAGGCTAATCTTCTTTATAGAAATCTCATTGAAAAAGGTTCCGTCTTTTCGGAACCTTTTTCTTTATATATGGCATATGATAGGTCTGCCTTATGCCTTCGCCTACACGATTTTTATTTCTTAGGCTATGTCACGACATATGGCTGATTTTGCTGATAAATAGTGTATACTAGTGGTAAATCCTTTGTTATTGCCACCAACTTTATTGTCTCTGGCACACGAAAAGATTTATCCGTGTGGAAAAAACACCTTGACTGCATGATGAATGGCTTATCCATTCGCAAAACTGCAACTGCTTGTGGCATTCACAGAAATACAGCATTTCTTTGGAGACATAAGATTTTGAATGCACTGAATGCACTTCAAAATATAGCAGATGATGTATCCGTGGACGGCATTTTTCAGGCAGATGAAACTCTTTTACCATCTCCAATCATAGTCAATTAAAGAGATGCTTTCACATTAAGCAGTGCCCACGTGAGACTATGGGCGTAGCTATAATTATTAAAAACAAGCCGGAATCTCACACCGGCTGTCTCGTCTTCGTCGATTGAATAACAGCTAACTTTAGTGGAAAAATTACATAGTGATTTTTGTTTGGAACAGGCGTATATATAAAAAGAGAAGAGGTGCGACATGTCAGAGATTTATCTTGCAGGCGGTTGTTTTTGGGGAAGTGAGAAATATCTTTCATCAATTCGGGGCGTCCTGTCCACGCAGGTTGGCTATGCAAATGGGAAAACGAAAGCCCCTACGTATGAGGATGTCTGTCATCATGACACCGGACATGCTGAAACCGTGCGTGTCGTTTATGATTCTGCGGTACTTCCACTGGAATTTTTACTGGAACTGTTTTATGAATCGATTGATCCGGTTTCCGTGAACCGACAGGGCGGTGATGTCGGAACGCAATACCGAACCGGTATCTATTATATCAATGACGAGGACCGTCAGATCATTGAGCGTTCCCTTGCACAACTGCAAAAACGGTATAACAAACCGATTGCGATAGAGGGTGAGCCGCTTCATAATTTCAGTCCTGCGGAAGAATATCATCAAAAATATCTGGATAAAAATCCGGGTGGATATTGTCATATTTCAAAGGCTAAATTTGAAAAGGCGGCGAAAGCTGTTGTAAGCCCTGTCGCCTATAAAGCGCCGGATGTCAGTGAACTGCGAAAAGATCTGACGGCAACACAGTATGAGGTTACACAAAACAACTCCACCGAGCCGCCGTTTCAAAATGAGTTCTGGAACTCTTTCAAGTCCGGTATTTATGTGGATATTACAACCGGTGAACCACTTTTTGCTTCAAACGATAAATTTGAATCCGGCTGCGGTTGGCCTAGCTTTTCAAAGCCGATAGATCCAAGCGTGGTTCATGAAAAGCGGGATACTTCTCATGGAATGCAAAGAACCGAAGTACGAAGCCGGGTTGGAAACGCCCATCTCGGACATGTATTTGACGATGGACCAAAAGAATCGGGTGGATTACGGTACTGCATCAATAGCGCCTCGCTTCGCTTTATCCCAAAAGACAAGATAGAACAAGAAGGCTATGGGTATCTGTTAGGGATAATCGACTGAACAAGCTGACTATTCAAATCAAAGGAAATGAAAAACAGCCGGTGAACGTTGATGAGCGTTCACCGGCTGTGCTTGATTTAAAAATATCTATTCACTGTCTGTAGTGTCTAAAATCAGTTGAAGAACCGTTTTTATTGGTTTCAATATCTCGCCACCGCAGCGAATACAGCAAATCGTTTGTCATAACCTTGTGCAAAGCAGAACAGCGGCGCGCCAATCAGGAACCGCTGCTGAGTCAGTTGATTTAATCGTTCCATCGGTTCTTCTCCCACCACATCGCTGATTTTATGATACAACTCGCGCAGAAAAATGATATCCATACAACTCTGGCTTGTAATTGGCAATGGCACGATATAATTCTTCACGAGCCCCTCCAAACATACTTTCATCCTCATAAGGAGCGCCGCTGAACCACATGTAAAAATGCGATGGTAAACCAATTACCTCAAAACCATCTGGTATCTTCCCGCTGTAATCAACGGGAACCTCGAGCGCTGATAATGCTTTTGATGTTATGCGCGGCATTTGTTAGCCGAAATGCTCAAATGTACTCAAATGGCGTTTTATTGAAAAATTCTTTAAAGATTTGGAAGGAATGCCACTTTGAATACCAGGCTGCTTTGCAAATATCCACTAGCGAAATATCCTCGTCAATATGTTGATGTATGTAGTCCTGCATTCGCTGTGCGGCATTGATTTTCTCCCATATGTCCATATCTCATCTCCGAAAAAAAGCATAACATATCAGAGGTTAATTGTCTTCAACCGGGTTCTATCTATTCTCCTAATTATAACAAGAGCCTACTAATAAAGCAAATAGATGCTTTCAAAAATACAACTAAACATAAAACGTGTAAAAAATAAAATCCTTAAAAATCACATGACTTCAAAGATTTTTAAGGATTTTGGTCGGAGTGACAGGATTTGAACCTGCGGCATCCTGCTCCCAAAGCAGGCGCGCTACCAGCTGCGCTACACCCCGAAATTCTGTTGTTCAATAGGAAGCTTATTTATTATATAAGAAAACGACTGTAAAAGTCAAGTGACAAAATACAAAAATCATCTATCAGCTCTTGAAAGCAGACTTTGTTAATGATAAACTGAATATCTAAGCAATTTTATCAGAAAAGAGCTGGGATATGGAAAAAATCAAAAAACTATGGAAGTTTTTCACTTCCCCAGAGATGCTCTCCTATTTATTCTTTGGCGTCTGCACAACAGTCATCAACATTGTAGTTTTCTGGTTAATGGCTGATATATTGCACTGTGCATGGGAACCCAGTAACCTTTTGGCATGGATTCTCAGCGTCGCTTTTGCTTTTATCACCAATAAACTATTTGTGTTTAAAAGTCGCAGAGCCACTCCCAAAAAGCTTTTATGGGAAGTTACAACTTTCGTTGGAGCACGGCTCTTATCTTTAGGTGTCGATATGGGCACCATGTGGTTACTCCTTGAGGTTTTGCATACTTCTAATCTAAGCGCAAAGATCATCTCAAATATTCTTGTTATTATCATTAACTACGTTCTAAGCAAATTGGTTATTTTTAAGAAAAAATAAAGGGAGAATTATTAAAATGAAAGCAACCGACAAAACGATGGACATGATCGTATCCTTATGCAAAAACCGCGGCTTTATTTACAGCGGCAGCGAAATCTACGGCGGCCTTTCCAACACATGGGATTACGGTCCTCTCGGCGTTGAATTTAAAAATAATGTCAAAAAAGCATGGATGAAAAAATTCGTTCAGGAAAGTCCCTATAATGTTGGGTTAGACTGCGCTATTTTGATGAATCCAGAAGTTTGGGTCGCAAGTGGTCATGTTGGAGGGTTCTCCGACCCCCTGATGGATTGTAAAGACTGCAAAGCCCGCCATCGCGCTGATAAACTGATTGAAGACTTTACCGGCGAACCGGCAGATGGCTGGAGCAATGAAAAGATGATGAAATTCATCCGCGAAAATCACATCAAATGTCCAAACTGCGGGGGCGAAAATTTCACTGATATCCGTCAATTCAATCTGATGTTTAAAACTTTTCAGGGCGTTACCGAAGATGCTAAAAATGAAATCTATCTGCGCCCTGAAACCGCACAGGGAATTTTTGTAAACTTCCAAAATGTTCAGCGCACCACCCGCAAGAAGCTGCCTTTTGGCATCTGCCAGATCGGCAAGAGCTTCCGCAATGAAATCACTCCCGGCAACTTCACCTTCCGCACCCGCGAATTCGAGCAGATGGAATGTGAGTTTTTCTGCAAGCCGAATACCGATCTTGAGTGGTTTCACTACTGGAAAGATTACTGCGAAAACTGGCTGCTCTCTTTGGGGCTTACAAAAGAAAACATGCGTCTGCGCGACCATGAAAAAGAAGAGCTTTCCTTCTACTCCAAAGCGACAACTGATATTGAATATCTCTTCCCATTTGGCTGGGGGGAACTCTGGGGGATTGCTGATCGTACCGATTATGACTTAGGGCGTCATCAGGAACATTCCGGCAAAGATCTTACCTATTTTGATCAGGAAACCGGTGAGCATTACCTTCCTTATGTTGTAGAACCTTCTCTCGGTGCTGACCGCGTCGCGTTAGCTTTTCTGTGCGACGCCTATGACGAAGAAGTCATTGACGAAGCGAAGAAAGATGTCCGTGTCGTTTTACATCTGCATCCGTCTCTTGCTCCATTTAAGGCTGCTGTTCTCCCTCTTTCGAAAAAGCTTTCTGAAAAAGCCCATGAAGTCTATGCGACCCTTTCAAAATCTTTTATGGTCGACTTTGACGAAACAGGTTCCATCGGCAAGCGTTACCGCCGTCAAGATGAAATTGGCACACCATTTTGCATCACTTATGATTTTGATTCACAAGAAGACAACTGCGTCACTGTTCGTAACCGTGATACGATGCAGCAGGAACGTATCAAGATTGATGAATTAGTTGCATATTTGACTCCTAAAATGGATTTTTAATCTAGATGAATGATCTAAGCCTTTTTGATCTTCTCAAAGAGGCTTTTTTTATTTTGAATTGATTTTTCCAACAATTTTGATATAATAAAAATACTTACTTGACTGTCCGACAAAACATCCTAAAATACAAGGAGGGAAAAGCCATGTGGGATCGCAGTATTATTAAATCGAATGCTAAACTTGCCCTGCGGGGGCGCTATTGATTATGCCTTGCGGCATCACTTGTCTGCGCTATTTTAACAGGAAGCTTTTTTTCACAGGGATCATCCGTAAAAACGGTCTATCAGATTCCGGATAACTTTAATTCCTATTCTTATTATGGGAGTAGGCATGACTTTAGAGACGCTTTTTATAATTTTCTTCACTTTTTCGGAATTAACCACCTTTTGCCTTTAATTTTCATCTTTGTGATTCCTATCTTGATGCTTATGATCGCTTACAGCATCTTTGTAAGCCCTGCATTCGAAATCGGTGAAAGCCGCTTTTATGTACATAATCGTTTCGGAGATACCCGCTTTTCTGCAATCTTCAGTGGATTTACTGCTAACTGGCTCAATACCGTCGGTGTAAAACTGGTTACCAATCTGATCATTTTGGGCTGGACTCTTTTGTTTGTAGTCCCTGGAATTATTGCTTCTCTTCGCTACAGCATGATCAATTATATTCTCAGTGACAATCCAAACTTATCTGGTGCCCGTGCACGGGAAATCAGCAATCAGCTCACAATGGGAGAAAAGGGTTCCATTTTCGTGTTTGGACTATCTTTCATCGGCTGGATTATTCTCTGCGGGATGACTTTTGGAATTGGGTTTATCTTTCTGCGGCCTTATACACATGCAAGCGGTGCGGAACTTTATATCTTTTTGCGGGATCGTGCAATTCAAAACGGAATGCTGGATCCTTCGGAGCTTGGTCTGAATGCTCCTCAGAATCCGGTTCCGCCTACTTCTACAAGCGCTTATTAATTTTATTGAATCTTTAAAAGACGTCCCCATACAAAGCAACTTGTATGGGGCATCTTTTTGCAAAAGGGGAAAATCGAATGGAATCTTCATGGAATTTGGAAACCTATTTGGCAAACGGGGTCGAATCAATCGTAAAAGAAATCCTGCGTGCCACGCTGAAAGATCCGAAAGAAAGCCTTTTTATGGCAGCTTTTGCCCGCTCCAGCAAGGCGGGTACCGCCCGCCGCGAAGAGTTAGAAGCACAGGGGCATCATATCCCCCCTTTTTTAATTGCCAGCATTTCAAGCCTTTGTAACCTGCACTGCAAGGGATGCTATGCCCGTTCCAATGGGACCTGTACAGAGGATTTGCCCGCTGGTCTTTTGTCATCAAAAGACTGGCAGCGAATTTTTAAAGAAGCAGAATCCCTTGGAATCGGATTTATTCTTCTAGCAGGTGGAGAACCTTTTATGCGCCGAGATGTGCTAGAAGAAGCCGGAAAAATTCCCAATATTCTTTTCCCAATTTTTACTAACGGCACTTTGATGAATGAATCCTCTCTAACCCTCTTAAAACGCTGCCGAAATCTGGTTCCCATTTTCAGCATAGAAGGAGAGCAAAAAAAGAACGATCTAAGGCGCGGGGATGGCGTCTATCAAAAAGTCACCGACGCTATGGAAACCATGAAAAAAGAGCGCCTGCTTTTTGGCGCTTCCGTTACCGTAACAACACAAAATCTTACTGAAGTAACCGGAGACAAATTTCTCCAAGATCTCGAATCCTGCGGCTGCAAAATTATTATCTTCGTCGAATATGTGCCTGTTACCGAAGATTCCAGGGCACTTGCCCCGGGAGAAAACGAGCGTGCCTATCTAAGCTCGAGACTTTCAATGCTTAGAAATAGCGATTTTAGTCCCGTTCTAATTTCCTTTCCGGGCGACGAAAAATCTTCCGGAGGATGTTTAGCTGCCGGAAGAGGATTTTTTCACGTTGATCCCTGCGGCGATGTACAACCGTGTCCTTTTTCTCCCTACAGCGACCGTAATTTAAAAGAGATTTCCCTTTTGGAGGCACTCGAAAGTCCATTTTTTAAAGATTTAAAACAGCATGATGTTTTAAAAGACGAACATGCAGGCGGATGTGTTTTATTTGAACGCCGCAATCAAGTAGAAGAGATCTTACAGTCAGAACTGTAAAATTAAAAAACAAATAAAAAAGCTTTGCCACAAGAGAAATTTTCCCTTATGACAAAGCTTTTTCTTCTTTTAAAAACATTATTCTTATTTTGTTTCATCTTCTGTGAAATCGTTATCTTCTTTTTGGAGTCCAGCCGGAATTAATGATTTTTCAACCTGTTTCTGTGCAAGCTTTTGGAAGAGAACAACGATAGCATTGATTACAGCATCCAGAATCAATGAAATATAAGTAAACTTTGCGTGAAAGGTCTCATCTCCAAACGGATAGTTTAAAGCTGCCATTCCTAATCCAATTGTTACAAAACTCAAAAGCAAAGCAACCCACCAAAAGCGAAATTTCATCTGCAGCAGATTCATAGAATACTGCAATTTTAAAAGGCTATCCAATAAAATACAGAAAGCCAAAATCTGCAGTATAACGGCTGCACCCATTTCTCCCCGAAATAATGCAAAACAGCCCAGCATTCCTTCCCCTACTCCGATTGCAAATCCAAAGCGGCTGGAATCAAGATATTCTTTTTTTAAAAAATACCAAATAATACTGACCGCACCCATTGCAAGAAGGATCATCCCTAAAACAGAGCAGACATTTTGCATGGAAATTTTACTGTTGCAAAGTAAGACTAAACTTAGAACAATATATGCCGCCGAGATGCAAAGCAGCATCACTCTTGTATTCACAGCCGTCATTTTCCGCATCATAATCTCTCCTTTTTATTTTAATTTGTGATTATTATAAGCCTTTTTACAACAAAATGATAGCAGATAGATACAAGAGATTTCATTTCTGTTCTAAAAAAGATATCAGTTGTAATGCCCCTTAAAATGGAGTACAATAAAGAAATTGAAATGGGTTTTATCTCTTGGAGAAAGGATTGGTATTGTGGAATTCAATCGGCAAAATACAAAGCAGCTAATGTTCTTAATTGCTTTTGCAATTGTGCTGTTTCTGGCTCTTATGAATCTCCGCTACGCCTCTGATGTCTTTTGGTGGATTTTCAATATATTTAAGCCATTTCTCTTAGGTCTCGCATTTGCTTTCGTTGCCAATGTTCCAATGAAAGCAATCGAGACCCGGCTTTTTGCAGGCATTAACCGGAAGTATGCAAACTCCAAAACATGGAAGCATCTTCGCCGTCCGCTATGCCTTATCCTGACAATTGTTTTAATTTTAGGATTGATCGCTGCAATCATTTTTCAGGTAATGCCGGAACTTCTGCACACCTTTGAAACACTTATTGGAAATACGCCTACATTTTTTAATCAGCTGCAGATATGGATTCAGGATCTGGGAAAGAACTTCCCCAAAATTCAACAAGAATTGGGACAAATTCAAATTGATTGGTCCAGTATTAGCCGAGTCTTTACTCAGATGGGACAAAAAGTTGTTTCTTCTTTTTCCGATATTATGGGCTCCACCATTACAGTTGCCACAAATGTTTTCAGCGGAATCTTCACCTTTACCATGGGCTGTATTTTTGCAATCTATACATTGGCTCAAAAAGAAAAACTGCAGCGGCAAATCCGGCGTCTTCTTTATGCTTATCTGCCGGAAAAAAAGATTGACCGCTTTTTGAATCTCTGTCGGCTAACGAACAGCACTTTTTCTCATTTTATTGCAGGTCAATGCACAGAAGCATGTATTTTGGGCTTTTTGTGCTTTATCGGAATGAATATCTTCCATTTTCCTTATGCTTCTTTAATTTCGGTTTTTGTTGCCTTTATGGCTCTGATCCCAATTTTCGGTTCTTTCTTCAGCGCAGTCATCGGCGGCCTCTTGATCTTAACCGTAGATCCTATTCAGGCAATCTACTATGTGATTTTTTTCCTGATTCTGCAGCAGCTCGAAGGAAACTTCATTTATCCTCACGTTGTTGGAAACAGTGTTGGGCTTCCTCCTATTTGGGTGTTGCTTGCAGTTACAGTGGGTGGAAACTCAATGGGCCTAGTGGGGATGCTTCTTTCAATTCCTCTTGGCTCCGTTATTTATACGCTCTTACGTAAAAATATTAGCCGCCGTCTCACAATGAGTAAGATTGATCGTAAAAAGGTTCTTTAAATGTTTAAAAAAGGAATCTCCTCTACAGCTTTTTCGGGCGTTACAGAGGAGATTCCTTTTTTAGTTCTTACATTTTTTATAAGCCATGCTGAAAATACGTAATGAGGCAAAAGACTCCTAAAATCACCATAACAGCTGTCGTTCCAATTGCAGCCACTTTCATGGAGTTATCTTTTTTCGATACACATTGCTGATGATAGGAGAAGAAAGGATCTCTTGCATTCGGGAAAATCCATATCTTTCCCTCTTTTTCTATGAGTCTGCCTTTTACAAAGACGGTTTGTCCTTCTGGAAGATATCCTTCCGTTACCTTAAAGCCTCTGAAATTATCCGGATTTTCCGGCTGATAAGAAAGCTTGTCCTGAAATTTTTCGTAATCGGGAGAATCAACCAAGACCGTTTCAAAACATGCTGGAAGAATCTGTGCATATTTTCCATAGTTTTTCAAATCTAAATAAATTCGTTTGCCTGAGGTTTTCTCTTCGAAATAAAGAACATTTTGGCTGGAACGTTCAAAAATCGGTTTTTCGATTCCACCCTTTTCCATTGCGTCCGCCCGGCTTTCATAATAAATCGCCGAAGTCCCGGAAAGCGGTGTTTCTTCCGTATGATCACAATAGAGGGTCCCCTGCAAACGAACGACCTCATTTCGTTTAAAATCCGGATGCTCCCCCAACTTTTCGAATATCTCCTGCAAAGTTAAAAATTTGGGAATCCTTCCGAACTTTTCTTCTTCCTGATTCTGTGATTTTCGGTAAATCTTGATTCCAACATAAATGCCAATTAAAATAAACAATACCCCAGAAACAAACAGCATACCGCAATCCCCCTGCTTTTAAAACAATTAGCAAGGAGAATCATATCATGACATCAAGCAAATTGCAACTTTTCGGTCAGTGATTGTCAATCAATTTAAATACAAGCACCGTTATATCATCATCATGTCCATCCACTCGCCGGGCAACCGCTTCCGCTACAATAGATTCTGCCAATTCCTGCGGCATGCGATCATCCCAGCCGGAAATTTTATCCGCAATCCAGTTAGCTCCTGAAGAAAGCGCTCCGTCACTCAAAAGAATAATTAAATCGCCTGCGTCTATTTCTTCATTGATTTTATGGAACTTTGCTTCTTCCAAAATTCCTACCGGCACTCCAGGCGCATCAATGGGAATTACATCCCCATCTCTGCGCACAAAGCTCATTGGTGCGCCTGCTTTATAAAATTCTACCGAACCGGTATAAAGATCAAGGCTCAAAACATCCAGCGTTGCCAGCGATTCATCAACAGATTTAACCACAAGCGCAGAATTGACTATTTTAAGAGCACTGTCAAATCCAATTCCCGCTTTCATCAAATCTGAAAAAACATCGGCGGCCATTGTTCCATCAACAGCAGCACGGCCTCCGGTCCCCATTCCATCGCTTAAAACGGCAATCTCATGCCCCTGTCCATCTGAAAAATACTGATAACTATCCCCACAGAGCTTTTGATTATCACACGAATGACGTGCACATCCTGCCAATACACGATAGCGAACCCGTTCGCTAAAAACCATCCGCCAGTTGGCACCGACACGCACAATGACCGGTGAATTAAAACGTCGACTACAGGTGCGCGAAATTTCCTGCGCAAGCTGTGCTTTATTAACGACTCCCGCTCCACTGCGCGTTGCTAGGGCTTCTACTTTCATCCGACCAAATCGATCCACCATACAATTTACATCTACCGGGGTCAGGTTGAAATCCCGCAGCACTTCTCGAACCGCCCTCGCGGTCTGATAATCACAGCGTTCATAAATTTCCAGATCAGAAGCCATCTCTTCTAAAACAGTTCCTACAGTTGAAAATTGTTGGATTAGAAGACCGCGTGCAAGATTTTTTCCCGGCAGAATCGGCATGGTATGTTCTCGCGCACTTTCAAGCTGGTCTGCTTCATCCAGTTTATCCCCAACCTGCTCTACCGTATCTGATATTTTCTCCATAGTCTGTGCCGTAAAATCCAGCCGAGAAACAATTGATCTCCTTAGCCCATCCGTGCGGGGAGCATCATCTTTTCTCGCAAAAAAGCGCAAGAATCTGGCACCGATGCGAGAGGGCAATATCATATAAACAACCGTCGCAATTGCGACTTCATAAATTCCAGCAACAACAGTCGGCGTCGAACCCACCTGCAAAGAAGCAATCACATTTGCCATTACAAAGGCACAAGCTCCTGCAAGCTTTCCCAAAGGCGAAAACAAGCCTGCCATCAAACCTCCAAGTGCATAAGCGCCGGAAAGATAATTGAGTCCGGTTGTAGAAAGTGCAAAGGCTGCTCCTGCTCCTATTCCAGAGACAGCCCCTCCTGCAGCGCCGCCAAACCGTGCCGCATAAAGAATAAATAAAACGGCCAAGATTCTTCCAAGAGAGACTCCCTCCACTGCAACACCGGAAAGCGCCAGCAATATAGCTCCGGCCGAAAACGCACAGCAGCAAAGATCCTGCGGCAAAAGGCCGGCGGTAGAAGGCTTGTCCCAAAGCACCTCCAAAGTGCGGGCAAAGAAATAGCCCCATGCGCCGCTTAAAAGAGACTCTGCCACAAAAAGGGCTGTGCTTCCTCCGGAGGCCCCATTGACAACTGCAACACAAAGCCCTGTACACAGTACTGAAAGTCCTGCAGCTCCCCCCGAAAGCAATGCTTTTTGGCTTGGTTTAACCAAGTCATTTAAAGCCCATCTGAGTGCTCCGCCAGCCAAAAGCGCCGCTAGATAATGCACCGGAACTCTTGCGACTCCCGGAAGGAGATACCCCAAAAGGGCACCCGCCGTACCTCCCCAGATCAGGGTTCCGGGCGCTGCCGCCGCCAACGCAACCCCAAACGGGGCATATTCCCCAAATACAGTTGCTTTTGAGCAGAGCAACCCTAAGGCAAAAAAGACAATCTGACCGCACAGATTCCGAAAAAGTGCGTCTTCCTGAGGCTTGTCCGCTGCTCTGCTTTTCGTCGTTGTCATAGAGAGAAAGCCATCCTTTCTTATTCCGCGTTTTTCGGCATGATTTTCGACTCCAAATTTCCCGAAAAACACAGGGATTGTGATATTTCCATTATAAGGAAATCCGGTTTTACAACTTTGTCAGAAACCGCCGGAAAGATGAACTTTTTTCTGGAATCATCGGCCGTTCTGTGATAGAATAAAGTTTAAAGTAATCATTGAAATAAAATATACGCTTGAGTTTAAAAGAAAGAAGGCTAATTTATATGGATTATCAATTTGCTGACCGCGTAATGGGGTTAAAACCCTCTGCTATTCGCGAAATTTTAAAGTATGCAAGTGACCCTAATGTCATTTCTCTTTCTGCTGGGAATCCTGCACCGGAAGCCTTCCCGGTTGTCCCACTGCGGGAATGCAGTACCGCCATTATGAAAGACCACCCAATTGATGCACTACAGTACAGTGTCACCGAGGGTTTACCCGCTTTGCGTGAGGATCTACGCGAGATTTTGAGAAAAGGAAATATCTATCATGAAAACGACGAACTCATCATCACAAGCGGTGCACAGCAAATTATGGATCTCGTTTCCAAATCTCTTTTAAATGAAGGCGATGTGGTTCTCTGTGAAGAGCCCAGTTTTTTAGGGGCTCTTAATACTTTTCGCTCTTATAATGCCCGTCTGCGCGGAATCCCTCTGCAGGACGACGGACTCGATTTGATTGAACTTGAAAAAGCGCTAAAAGAAGAAAGCCGCGTTAAATTCCTTTATATTATTCCAAACTTTCAGAATCCTACCGGCATCACAACCAGTTGGGAAAAGCGGAAAGAAATTTACAGGCTTGCGCAGGAATATGACATTCTTATTATCGAAGACAATCCTTACGGAGAACTCCGGTTCGCCGGCGAACCGATTTCTGCAATTAAAACATTGGATACTGACAACCGCGTCCTTTACTGCGGTACCTTCAGCAAAATCGTTTCTCCCGGCATGCGTGTCGGCTATGCGGTCTGCGGCAATGAACTGATTCAAAAAATGGTCGTCTGCAAACAGGGACAGGACGTCCATACCAACATTTGGAGTCAGATGGTGATCCACCGCTTTTTGACTCATTACGATCTTTCGGAACATCTAACCGCACTGCGCACGATTTACCGCAATAAATATTCCATTGCAGAGGAAGCTTTGGCTCCCTATCAGGAATTGATGCCTTACCGCGCAATTGAAGGCGGACTTTTTATCTGGTGTACACTGCCGAATTCCATTCCAATGCTCGATTTCTGCGCTGCTGCCGTAAAGGAATGCAAAGTTTGTGCTGTACCTGGCAACGCATTTTACACTGATGATACGATGCCATGCCAGAGCTTCCGCATTAATTATTCTTCTCCTACCGATGAAGAACTCGCAGAAGGAATTCACCGTCTGGGAGAACTTGCAAAAGGCTGGAAAGATCGCGGCTGACTTTTTTTGATACCATTTTATGAGGAGATAAAAACAAATATGGAGATTACCAATCCTACTACAACGAATTCCGAAGCACCTAAAAAACGCATATTCAGTGCTATCCAGCCCAGTGGAAATATTACACTGGGAAATTATCTTGGGGCACTTAAAAATTGGATTAGCTTACAGGATGAATTTGACTGTATTTTTGCTTTGGCAGATTTACACACAATCACGGTTCGGCAGGAACCGGCACAATTCCGCAAACATGCATTGGAAGCCTATGCGCTTCTTCTCGCCTGCGGAATTGATGTTAAAAAAAGTCTATTCTTCCTTCAGAGCCATGTTCCCGCTCATGCACAGCTTGCATGGGTCCTTGACTGCTATACACAATTTGGAGAGCTTTCCCGCATGACGCAGTTTAAGGATAAGTCTAAAAAACACGCGGATAATATTAATGCTGGACTTTTTACCTATCCGAGTTTGATGGCAGCAGACATTCTGCTCTATCAGGCCGACTTAGTTCCAGTTGGTGCTGATCAGACGCAACATCTGGAACTGACCCGTAATATTGCAACTCGCTTTAATGGTCTTTACAGCCCCACTTTTAAAATTCCAGAAGGCTATACCATGAAGCAGGGCGGCAAAATCATGAGCCTTCAAGATCCCACCAAAAAGATGAGCAAATCCGATGAAAATGTAAATGGTTGTATTTATGTATTGGACAAGCCGGAAGATATCATGCGCAAGTTTAAGCGTGCCATCACAGACAGTGAAGCCTGTGTCCACTATGGCGAAGGAAAAGATGGAATTAATAATCTAATGGATATATACAGCTGTGTCACCGGCAAAAATTATCAGGAAATTGAAGCAGAATTTTCCGGACGCGGTTATGGTGATTTTAAGACAGCCGTTGGAGAAGCAGTTGTAGAGCATCTTCGCCCGATTCAAGAGCGGTATGCAAAATACAGCAAAGACAAAGCTTTTCTGCAGTCTTGCTGGAATGAAAGTGCTGAAAAAGCAGCACGGATTGCAAACCGCACCCTTAGTAAAGTCATGCGGAAGGTTGGTTTTCTTCCCCGCGAACTTTAATAAAAAGAATTTATTTGTTTTAGCAAAGGACAAATTTAGATCACGATAAAAAAAGCAGTACAGCCAAAAGACTGTACTGCTTTTTGATTTTTGTTGATTGAATTAGGCTCCTTACGAAACCGCAATTTATAAAGCAGACAAAGAACCTGTCTGCTTTAATTCCGGATAAGCGAATCCTGCAATCTCCGTTACTGCAAAAATCACGGTCTCCCCCTGCCATTTCATATAATTGGGATCAATTTCATAGACGCGACCTTCCTTCACTGCAGAAAGGTCCTCAAAGATATCCGCACTTTCGAGCTTTTCCTTTAACCCAATCGGACAGAAAATCACCTGCGGATTTTCTCTTTTGAGAGCAGTCAAATCCATTTTTCCACCTTTAAAGTCTGCGGCCACATTGGTTATGCCGGCACTTTCCAGAATGGAATTCTGAAACATATCCCCAGTAACCGTTGATCCACCAAGATCCGAAACATAAATTCCAGTCAGCAGAACGTTTTTATCGGGAATAATCCGTGCAACAGAATCAATCCCCATCAAAACCTGTTCTGCCATTCTAGCTCCCTGCTCGTATCCGGTTCGTTCGCCTTTCACTGCGGTTCCAACTTCTGTATAAAGGCGACAGAGATCTGCTCTTCCATTTGCCGGCGAAAGGCTAAGCAAAATAATTCCCGCATCAGAAAAAGCTTTGGTTTGATCCTGTGTTGGGGTCTGATCCGTAAGAGCTAGATCAACGCCCAAATTTTTGAGCTCCTTTGCTTGATCCAAACTATATACTGGAAGCGAAGACAGCTCGTTCTGACTACAGTCTTCACTGCGGGCTTTCAAAACAGTCTCATACCGCAGCTTTAAAAGAATATCGGCAATATTTCCCGAAAGTACCGCAACACCAGCAGGTTCCTTTGCAAGAATAACATTCGCTACCTTTACGGGCCAATCGGCAGCTGCAGCCCCGAAAACTACAGAAGATATCTGTGCCCGCGCGCAGCCGGTAACCATCATTAAAAAAAGGGGAATGCAAAGAAAGCCTGCAAGCCATCTTTTTTTCATAAAATCCTCTCTTTCTAAGGATCTCAGTCATCCAATGATTTTCCCAAGCTTAATTTTGCCTGTGCATCGCGAATATATTGCTGAGCAACTCTGGGAGAGCGGCCTCCATGAACAGTCGCCCAACGTTCCGCACCGGACTCCAACAAAGGAATATATTCTTTGAGGTCAAGCTGATAGGCAAGCTGATCAACGATCTCCAGAAAACGCACTTTATCAGGAAGCATAAAATTAATAGAAAGTCCAAAACGATCTGCAAGAGACAGACTTTCCTGAATGGTATCGCTCTGATGCACCTCATCTCCATCACGGTCTGAAAAGCTTTCCCGCAGAAGGTGACGGCGGTTGCTGGTGGCATAAATCAGAGAATTATCCGGCCTAGCTGCCAATCCTCCCTGCAAAACGGACTTTAGTGCTGCATAGGTACTATCCTGCTGTGAAAAAGAAAGGTCATCAATAAAGATAATAAATTTCATCGGGATTTCCGCAATCTGATCGACTAAATATGGAAAATCCATCAAATATTCTTTTGGCATTTCAATCACACGCAGTCCCTGCGGATAAAATTCATTCAAAAGCGCCTTCACAGTAGAAGACTTTCCGGTACCACGATCGCCATAAAGCAAACAGTTATTCGCCGGATACCCTTTTAAAAATGCAACTGTATTATCAATCGCCATTTGGCGCTGTACTTCGTAGCCTTTGAGCTGGTTCATTTTCTGCTTGTCCGGATGCGCTACCGGCAAAATCCGCTTATCTCTCCAAATAAATGCCCGATACCGCGCATACATTCCGCATCCGTTTTTCTGATAATACTGAGCCATCTGCTGTGCGCAGGTCTTTGCATCTCCGCGCAGCAGTTCCACCGGTTCTCCCGTTTCCCAACGCGGCAGCGGCGGAAGATCTTCAAAGCCACAGCTTTCTAAAAGATCATCGGGGGTTAAACGGGAAAGATCCAAAATGATTTCGAGGTCACGCTCTACAGCTGCCTGCATGCAATTAGAAAAATCCACATTCCCTGCAGCTGAAGCTAGCGAAAACGCATTTTCATCGTATAGTGCTGTGCTGGTTAGATGCCCGGCAAAGTTTTCACTGCTCTCTCTCTCGCAAAGGACAGCAAAGAATTCCCCCCACGCATTGAGAAAAGTTTCTTTTGTATCAGCCCAAAGCAGGCGATAAAGTGCCTTGGGTACAGTTCGATTTAAGATGCCGTGATAAATAGACAGAGAAGCTAGCTCTGCAGCGGCTTGTTTCATGCGGTTCATAATATACCTCTTTTTGCAAAATAATAGAAAATCTGCTCATTATGTCTATTATTTTACCTGTTGACTGATTTTCAGTCAAGCAAAAACCAGATTTCGCCCTTGACTTTTTTAGGCAAATTCTTTAGAATAAAAAATGCAGACTTCTGCCGGAAGGTTTCTAGAGCTTCTGCGTTTATCTGCAATTGAATCAAGATGGAAGCGTATCGAAGTGGTCATAACGGGCCTGACTCGAAATCAGGTAGACCGCAAGGTCTCGTGGGTTCGAATCCCACCGCTTCCGCCAAACTGAGTCTGGGCGCAATTCGCGTCCGGACTCTTTTCTTTTATTGGAACCATTTTGCTCGCGTTTTTATCCTGCATCTTTTATAACCTAACTTTTCATTTATGGGCATTCTGTTAGATGGCACTTTTTCAGGGAACAACAGCGGTTTTTCCGATGAAATTTTTGTCTCAGTTTCCGGTACAGCTCCGACCAGCAGTTTCCCAATAGCCTTTTCCGACTGTAACTTTAAGTTGAAATCCAAATGAGAGTAAATATTTGCGACCGTAATGCATCCCTATTATCCCAATTCACAGAGCAAGTTTTACTCAGCAAAGTGCTGTAACCAACATATGTGTGGGCATTTCGTAAGAAAAATACAAAGTCATAAATTATAAATTCAATTCTAACTCTGTATGACATAAAAAATCTCTACTTCATTGTCAAAAGAGGAACGTGGCACCACACTTACAGAAACGAAATATGCGATGACTATATAAAAGTAATGGCATCAAAGTTTCACATATCAAAAGAGTTCTACTTGTAATGTAATAGTAGAAATTATTTGTATCATATGGTATAATTTTAGAAATATTTTGTCTAATTATGAATTGTCTACAATCCCATAAATCAAAGGATTTAATATGACGATATTACAAAAATTTTTTAGACTATCGTTCAAAAATAAAATATTATTTATGGAAGCATTATGGTATCTTGGATATTACAGGTTGCTGATTTTGATTTGTCCATTTCGAAAAACAGCCCACTTTCTCGGTGAAGGAAATACGGAGACGCCTGTATCCGATGAAGGCGTGGATATCACAACAGTCAAACGAATTTCAGCAGCGGTCAGGATAATGAGCAGACATACTTTTTGGGAAAGCAAATGTCTAGTACAAGCCTATGCCGCAAAGAGGATGCTTCAGAAACGAAAACAAAAAGCCACCGTTTATCTCGGTGTGTCTAAAGATGAGCAAGGGAACATGATTGCGCATGCCTGGCTCCGTTGCGGTACTATATTTGTAACCGGCGGAAACGGTCAGAAAAATTTTTCCATAACGAACCGTTTTTCGGATGTATCAAAAAATAGAAGGACAACCATATGATCAGAACCGAAAGTTATTTCAATAGCTGCGGATTTTCTCCTGAACTTCAACTGCTTTGTCTATGTTCTCAAAAATCAGTATACAGTGAGGATAGAAAAGCAATTGCGGAGCTGACCGATCAGCCCTTTGACTGGGAACGATTCTGCCGGTTGGTCAAAAAGCACCGGGTTTACCCTTATGTCTATAAAAATCTGACGGCAATTGAGGGTATACATAAAGACGAACAGGCTTTAACGTACCTAAAGCAGTTATGCACGATGAATATGATGAATTCACTGAATCTGACAAAAGAGCTTTGCAGAGTCGCCTCCGCCTTCGAAAGCCAGGGCGTTCGTATGATTTCTTTAAAAGGCCCTGCTCTTGCTATGTCTATTTATCATTCCGTTTCATCCCGGGTATCGAGAGATCTGGACGTATTAGTCAATCAGAAAGAATTGGATAAGGCGGTCGACATACTCTTGGATTTAGGGTATGTGTTGGATAAATCTCTTGCGGAATTGACTCCAAAACAGCTTGCCTATTATAAGAAACGAGCACATCATCTGGGCTATATAAGCAATGGTACTACGCTTGAACTACACTGGAGATTTGAAACAAGCTATGACCGTTTTGATTTTGACAGGGTATGGGCGAACAAAACCGACGCGGATTTATTCGGTACAAAAATCCATATTCTAAATCCTGAAGAAAACTTTTTATATCTTGTTTTTCACGGTTCAAAGCATGCCTGGAAACGGCTGCGGTGGCTGAATGACGTTGCCGAACTGATTCGAGGAAACCTACTGGACTGGGATTATATTCAAAGGGAATCGGTTAAGCGTAAGCAGGAATATATGTTGATTCAAGCTCTGATTCTTTCCCATGCACTTTACGGAACAGAGCTGCCTCCTAAACTGATTGGACAGACGAAAGAGACAGCGCTTGCCCGACAGCTTTCAATATTATGTATCCCTTTTTTCGAATCAGCAGAAGAGAACGGAGAACAGGATTCATTATTTTTGCAGAGGAAAAAATACGATTTTTTACAGAAACACGGTTTGCAAAGAAAGCGTTCATTTTTTATGGCAAATGTGACGCCCACAATAGATGATTTTTCCTCCTATACAATTTCTGACCGTCTTTTCTTTCTTTATTTTGCTGTTCGTCTGTACACCATCTTCAAAAAATTGATTTACAGGAAAATAAAATGAAATTGATCATAAGCTATATAAAAAACTTATATGCCTACTCACGCAGTCAATTTATCATGAATCTGGTGTTTATATTGATCGACGGCGTGACGAGCAGTATCGGTTTAGTTTTGCTGGTGCCACTTTTGTCGCTGACAGGGATTACCGGACAAACGACTTCTTCGATTCCGTTTGTCAACGATGGCCTGGCCTTACTAAACACAGTGGATATTAAGGTACGGCTAATTGCCATATTGGCGATATATTTGTTCCTCATCATTATCCAAACCACAGTCAGCCGAAAAATGTCGATTCTAAATACCGTCATCGTACAGGGATATACAAAATATTTGCGGGATAATTTATTTGCGGCCATCGTCAAAACAGAATATTCCTGTTTTAACGAAAAAAGGAAGTCCGATATTACCAGCGACTTTTCAAATGAAATTACCCGCATTGCAGGAGGAACTTTGTTTTTCCTGCGGATCATTTCACAAATCCTATTGTCCGCCTTTCAGATAGCCGTCGCTTTACTCATGTCGGTTCCGCTGACACTGTTTGTCCTGCTATGTGCCGCCGTTATCTTTTTGTGTACAAAATCCACATTTAAAAAGTCGAAAACGTTGGGCGAATCGCTTCGCTCTTCTAATCAAAATTTGATGCGTAGGATACAAGAACAGCTAGACGGCATTAAGGAAATTAAAAGCTACGGCATCGAAAACGATCAAATTGCTGGTATCAACCAGACAACGGAAGATACGAAAAACAATGTGATTGATTTTACAAGACTTCAGACAAAAGCCTCCATGCTGTACAAAATCGCGGCCGCAGCCGCAATTGCCGTTTTATTTTATATTTCCCTGATATATTTTCAAACAAATCCGGCGACACTGCTTATATTAATCTATATTTTTGCGCAGTTATGGCCAACGTTTACCTCTTTTCAAAACAATCTTCAAAATGTACTGTCCATGCTTCCCTCCTTTGAATCACTGATGAATACCATCGCAGATTTTAAAGCAAACGAAGAATGCTGTGGCAATTACAGCGAGGATACTTTTTTGAAACAGCCTTCATTTTGTGTTTCCTTTCTTGATGTCAGCTTTGCTTATAAAAACAGCGATAGATTTTTGTTGACCGATCTTGAATTTACAATTCCTGATAAAGGTATGACGGCACTCGTTGGAAAATCGGGCGCCGGAAAAAGCACGGTCGTTGACCTTTTGCTGGGACTGATACACCCAACGCAGGGGCAAATTTGTGTGAATTCAACTCCGATAAATGCATTAAATATAAAAAGTTGGCGCAAATGTATCGGCTATGTGCCGCAGAACCCATTTCTGTTTAATGGAACGATCCGGGAAAACCTCACGAGATTCAATCCAAATGCGTCAGAAGAAGAAGTCGTTCGAGCACTGAAGCTCGCGGCCGCACAGGATTTTATCGAAAAGACCGAGTACGGGCTGGATACGGTAATCGGAGATAGTGGAGTTCGATTGTCGGGCGGAGAACGGCAGCGGATTGTATTGGCAAGAGCGCTTTTACGAAATCCCCGGATTCTTGTGCTTGATGAAGCAACCAGTTCGCTGGATACTGAAAACGAATACAAAATACAAGAAGCCATTGAAAATCTCGCCGAAAGCATGACCATTGTCGTGATCGCGCACCGTCTGTCAACAATTGTCCACGCGGATAATATACTCGTGATGGATAACGGCCGCATTGTTGAACAAGGTACCTATGCATCACTGGCTAAAATTGAGGATGGCTATTTCAAAAAGTATCTGGATTATAATCGGGCATAAAAGTAAACTGTCCACACGCTTGGGCCACATCGATTCCTGCAAATAAAAATATTCCTCTGCAAACTTAGTAGTCACAGAGGAATTTATAAAAAGCATAGATTTTCATGCTTCTCAGGAATTCTCATAATTGTCATCCAGATTATTTGAACCTTGACCGTATTGTGTGTCTTCATTTACAGATAATTCTGTAATGTCCGGAGCATGCCATTCATTTTTTTTCTTCATTTGTATTGCCCCCTTTCTTTTAATTTACCTTTATAAGGATTTCATTATAAAGCTTTGTCAAAAAGGTAATGACATCCTTCTGACATTGTTCTTCCGAAACATCGAACTCATCCATCAGGATATGAACCAGTTGTTCCACACGGATCGGTTGTTCGATATTCTTCCAAATTGCCGTGGCAATCTCATCCATGCCGTAATATTTGCCATTCTCGACACTCATCATGACGACGTTTCCGTCTAAATCAGCGGTGATGATGTCTTCTCTTTTCTCAACGATTGTGTTTTTATCGATTACCATAAACGACATTCCCTTCTATAGCAGATACGAGCTCATCAAGCAAAAAGCCAGACCGTGGACGCATAACAGTAAATACTGAAACTTTATCGGCGACTGCCGCACATTGCTGAAAATGCAGTGATTTGACCCCTTGCATCTGCAGGAAATGATACCGATAGGTATTTTCAATAATTGCTTCTAATCTGTGAAGCCCTTTGATCTCTTTTATGTCAATATTCTGAATGTCAGCAGCATTCAGAATGTAAATTCCATTTAGAGGGACTATACGATCAAGGAAGTTTTTGCCCGCTCCCACCCGAAACTTTTCAATATCTCTTCTTACCGGTTCAAGTTCCCGTATATCTATGTCAAACCATTTGGCTGTATCTTTCCACAGCTTAACGCCTGGAAATGCCGGAATAACAGAAGGGGTCCCCGTTTTGTCAATTTTGACGGCACAGACATCATCCGTCAGAATTTGATACCCTTTTTCGCAAAAGGCGGCTGCCAGCGTGGATTTACCGATGCCGGAAGTGCCAGTAAAAAGGACCCCTCGACCACCAATTTGCACAGCCGACCCATGCAGCACAAGATAACCTCTCTGCTGTAGAAGCGCACAAAACGCCGATCCCAGCAGAAAAAGCCGGATTCCGGCTTCATCATAATCGCCCTTCGGCTCAATGATGATTTTGTTTCCATTGGTAATATAATAAAACGCGACATTGTTGACATGAAGTAAAAATTCCTGCCGGGATGCCTGATTTTCCACTGTTGAGGAATCTGATACCATCTCGGGAACCGTACCGAGCTGTATGGAAACATCGGGATGTCCTTCGGATATTTGCAATTCAGGCAACGGTATTTCAGATGAAAACAGCAATCCGTATGCTTTATAAAGGAAAAACTCTTTCATGCAATCTCCTAATAGATATTGAAATTATTTTACATTGTTTTTACACAATTTTCCATAGTAATTTAAACTATTTATAAGAAATAAGGCTCATCTTGTTTTTTAAGCCAAAAGTCATTTTTGTTCTTCAAAGCTCCGCAAAAACCTTGTGAATATCAACGCTCTTATAAGAAGCCTTACGCCGGTTTCTGTTCCGTCATTGTCATCGGGAGAAAGTTCTTTGTTTGCGGCTAAAAAGCGCTTAATTCTTGGTATGTCAAGATACTTTTTTTCAAGCTCATTATCTCCGATTGTCTCCATTTCCTCGTAAACCTCGGCCCATTCAGGGGCTATTCGCTGCATCCAGTCCGCCGCCTGTCTTCCGCGCACAGTCGTATTCAACCGCACCATATCCGGCATATAGCCCTCCATAACGTGGCGAATAAACCTACGTTCCTCTCCGTCGCGTACCCACTGGTTCTCAGGCAAATTGATACAGAATTCGATCACTCTTTTGTCCCTTGTCGGGTCCCTTTTTTCAACGCCGAACGCAAGCGAACTTTTTGTTTCAATAGCACCCAAATGCGAAAATCCGGAATTTCCCAACATCTTCATACGCTCACTCAACGAATCCCCGTGTTCGATGAACAAGGGATCATTTTTATACATTTTAAATCTTTTTTGAACCTTCATAGCTTTAGCAAATTCTGGATTAATCGGAGAAAGGAGCTCTGTAAAATTTTTTCCGTTTCTTTTAATATATCTGTACTTTTTTATTCCGCGCGGCATGAAATTAAACCCGATGGAGAGAATCAGTCGCAGCGGATTTGTTTTCTGTCGCTTTGAGTAAGCTTTAATCTCTTTAAAAAAAGTCTTCAGATATATGTTTTTTAATAAATATATCATATAAGGGCTGAAATTCCCCCAGGAAACAGTGGCGTTACCGGTCTGTCCGCTCATTAGTACTCCTATGCCCATGTCATTCGCTGTTTTATAGCACGTATTACCCCAATAAGAGTTTTCAAACGTCTTATACGGCTGTTCCAACGTACCGAGTGTTTTATTAATTTCGGTCAATGGGCTTTTCCCTTTCGATGTTATATAGTGTGGCTCGATATTGCCCATATAGGCACAAATCTCTTCCACATATTCCCGCTCATCGGCAAGTTTGTTTTCAGGGAGCCATTCCTTGTAGCCCTCCATAGGCACCTGAGTAAAGCTATACAGCTTTTGGTTTCGTTTTTTCAGTTCCGGCGCTGCGAGACAGGCAATTGAACCGGAATCCAGTCCGCCGCTCAGTAGAATACCGACTTTTTTCGTGCTTCTCAAACGGCACTTGACTGCCTCAGAGTAGACCTTTCTAAAAGCTTCCTCATATTCTTCGTCTGTGTCAAAATGTATCTCTTTTGCCTTTTTTATCTCCCAGTAGCGCCATTTTTTCAAACCGTTTTTATTGAGAAGCATAGCACAGGCGGGAGGCAGGTTGAAGATATCCTCGTAGATTGTGATTTCATCTCCAAGTTCATGACGTACACTGGTAATCGAGAGAAAATCGGCAATATAAGTTTCATTCAACCGCTTTTTTATGCCGTCGATCTCAAATAACGGCTCCATCAGCGTTGAAAAAGCAAATATCTCCGGTGAATCATAATAATAAAGCGACCTTTTCCCGACATGATCGCGTGCGCAGAATAGTTCATTATTTTGCTTATCCCAGATTGCGAAAGCAAAATCACCAATTAAGTACTCCGGACACTTTATTCCCCATTTTTTATAGGCTTTTAAAATTAGGAAGCTGTCCGGCAAGGCCTGTTCTTCGACTGGAACGGAAAATATCTCAAAAAGCTCATCGCGGTTATCTATGATCGCGTCCGCCGTTATAACAAGGGCCGCTTCTTTATCTTCATAAGGTAACCTCTCTTTGAAGGATTCGGGCGTTACATAGTTTTGGTGACAACCCAAAAAAACGGGGCCTTCCGTGAAGTTCCCCGTTCTATCATGGCGGTACTTGCCCAAATCTCTCAATACAGATTGAGCTTTCTCATGATTTAAAGCTTTGTTTTTTGTAAAAATGCCGCAAATTGCGCTCAAAATATCACCACTTTTTAAGGATATCAATCGATGAAAGAGAAATCATCACAATGATGGGCATTACGACGGAGAAGAATTATCAAACATATCCCAAGAGGGACCAGTGCTACCTTCCGTATCCTCGTTCACCGACAAAACAGTAATCTCCGGAGCTTTCCATTCTTTCTTTGTTTCTTTCATGTTCACATCACTCCCTTAAATAGATTTCAAAATGCCTGGTTGAAAGCATACCAAGCTGTTATGCGCTTGTTCAGAATAATTGATATCGCTGTCAACTGCCAATGTCATTGTCATCCGAACTACCTGACAATCCATTTTCAGTATTCCTATTCACCGACAAAACAGTAATCTCCGGAGCTTTCCACTCTTTCTTTGTTTCTTTCACGTTCACATCACTCCCCTAAATTTACATAAAATCCGTAAGCATTTGATCCCTTATTACAAAGATCATCTATGGTGTTATTATATGATGATTATTTGTTAATTTCCACATTTTTCGCTAAAAAATCTTTATAGAAATTTGCAATTTTTATAGAAAGATGACATATTAAGCCGTGCTATGTATCAATTATGATAAAGAATAATGAACACTCACTCAAAAAGACTCGAAGCTAGGTAGACTGCAAAGTCTCATGAGCTCTAATCCCACTGCTTCCGCCAGACTCTTTTCTTTTATGCACTTTACCAGTTCACTCTTAAAACTTGCATCTATACTTGGCATTCCGTTCAGCCTCCTCTTGATAGATCCTGTATTTTTGAGATGCTACGGAAAGTAGCATCAATGTAAAAGACCATTGCTTGTCTTTTAGGATATAAAAAGATATGCTCTTTATAACAGACAAATATGAGGAGGAGTCAAAATGACTGTAGGTGAAAAAATAAAAAAATTTAGAAAAAATGCCGGCTTATCTCAGGAACAGTTGGCAGAAAAATTATGTGTATCAAGGCAGGCAATCACAAAGTGGGAAACTGACAATGGTACACCTGACATCAACAATTTGCAGTGCATCGCTAAGCTCTTTGACATCAGCGTGGATTCATTATTGGAGTGTAATGAGGATGTTGTAATTACAACCATAAGAGAACAAATTGATCTAAACCAATATCAGAAAGCGAGCAAGTTCGGATCGAAGTACGATTCCGTAGTCAAGGACAAATGGCCTATGGCAAAAGCAATTTATCCTCTGATCAGAAAAAAGAAATTGAGTAAAGCAGAGGCAATGATTGATTTCATTGTTCAGCCCGGAGTCTTGCAGGCCGCAGATTCATTAAATGATATGAGTGCATATTATCTTGTTGAAACGGATACAAAGCAGCTATTGGTACAGGTAACCAAAACATATATTGAAGGTAAGCAACTGAATGTAAAATTCACCGGAAAGAAATGTGTGATTGAAAATAATGTTTTTATTAAGACTAGCAACATCCGTTAATTGTATATCTTTCGTATTCAAAGTATATATCTAAATTGAATACCATCCTTTGAAAAACATATTCAGAAGATTTTCTATTTTGATAAGCAAAATGATTCGGCTTATACAATGACACTAAAAGAGGGCCTTTCTAAAAATTTTTAGAAAGGTCCTCTTTTTAATCCATCCTTTTTTTACCGCTGCATCAATCACATGGATGATTATTAATAGGAAGAAATAGAAAGATAAATTACTTTAACTGCCAAGCATAATATTTAGGATTTCAACATCTGTGCTTTTCATTCCAACTCGAGCCATCCGCCCCACCGTGGCAATTGTCTTTTCCGCAGTACTCATGGAAAGGCCTTCTCCAGGCTGAAATACACACTGATGAATGCTCATATCAAGAGCCTGAAGTGCAGTTTCTACCGCAATGCTGATTTTTGCTGCGCAGGAAGACTTCGCTCCATCACAAACCATTCCACCAACTGTGCAGATGGAATTTGTGATGGTGTTCCCAATCATCTGATAAAACTTTTCCTCAGAAATTTTTCCTTTATACATTAGATATGCAATCCCGCATGCAGCGCCGCATGCAGCGCTGGTAGCTCCACAATAGGCCGAAAGGCTCCCAATATATTTTTTCTGATGAATGGAGATTAAATTTGCTGCTGCCAGAGCACGATAACGGAGCTCTTCACTAGCATCCAGCTCGTTCGCATAGACCACAACTGGCATCGTCAAAGTAATCCCTTGATTTCCACTGCCTGAATTAATGACCACTGGAAGAGCGCATCCGCTCATACGCGCATCACTGCCGGCAGCAGCATAAGCACGAGAAAGCAGTCTGGCTCGCTCAGCCCCCTTCGCCCGTTCCAAAAGTATTTTTCCGACCTCAGCACCCCATTCGCCTTTTAATCCTTCTTGCGCAATCGCCGTGTTAAACTCAATCTGAGGCTTTAAAATCGGTTCCAGATCAGAAATTTTAACTTCATCCGCAAACTCAATAATGTTATGCAAATTCAGAAGATCTCGGTTTCCGATTTCCTTCTTTGTTTCCATTTCCGATGAATCTTCTTTTTTTTCGAATAATACTTTATGATTTTTTTCAATACGGGTAATATTGGTATGGTGATCTTTAATTTCTACCACTGCATTTTCATCGCCGGCAGTCAATTCAATTATAATATAGAGATTTTCAACGCCTTCAATCAGTTCACAGGTGCAAAAATTCTCTTTCAACATTTTCCGGATCTGCTCTAAATCTTCAGGGGTAACCGTCTGAAGGACCGCAAGTTTGCGGGACGCATCCCCGCCAACAATCCCCATTGTAGCTGCGACGTCAATGCCACGCATGCCTCCGGATTTTGGCACTGTAACGCCTTTAACATTTTTAATAATATTTCCCGAACATTTTACACAGCAATGTTCCGGCATTTTCCCTAGAATTTCTCGTGCTTTCGCACCGGCATAAGCAACTGCAATGGGTTCTGTACAGCCCATAGCTGCAACCAATTCTTCTTTTAAAATAGCAAGGTGATTTTCATATAATTTTGTATTCATAATGTGCCCCTAAGTCTTGTAAGAATCAAATAATTTGTTTATACTCTATTTAAAGTTAACTATGGTGGGATGAAAAATGAGTTTAACGAACCTGAAGTATTTTATCGTGACAGCCGAAGAACTAAACTTTACGCGTGCATCCAAACGCCTGTACATTTCTCAGCAGGCGCTGAGCAATCATATTGCCAAACTAGAACGGCAATATCAAATTGCCTTGTTTGACCGTGGGAGTCCTATGACGCTTACAGACGCCGGCAGAATCTTATACAAATCCGCCAAAGAAGCACTCGAAACCATGGAACAGTGTGAGCGTCAACTGCAAGATATGAAGGATTTCACAATGGGAAAGCTGTGCATCGGAATTCCTGTCACGCGTGGAACTGCTATGCTGCCGAATCTGTGTTCCGCTTTTCATCAGATGTATCCAAAAGTACACCTGGAAATTTATGAAGGACGTACTTCACAAGAAGTAAAAGAAGCGATGCTTCAGGGCAAAATTGATTTAATGATCGGCTACACGTCATTTCATCCCAACCACATTGTCAGTGTGCCTCTTTTTACAGAAAAATACGTTTTGGTTGCGCCCAATCAGCTGCTTAAAAATTATTTTTCTTCCAATCAGATTTTTCAAATGCATCAGCATCCGCAGTCAATGCGGACCTTTGCCAACTGCCCTTTTGTCGCACAAGCACCCAATACCATGGGTGGTCAGATTTTTCGTGCAATCTGTGATGAAAGCAAACTAAATCCCTATATCGTCATGACTACTCAAAATCTGCTCACCGAACTTGCTCTGTGCATCGCAGGGATGGGCGTCTGTACGATTCCAAGTACCTTTGTACTGAATGAAAAGTATTTTTCAAGCTTTCACCAAGTTCAAAGCTCGAGTCTTTTTGGGCAGGAAAGCTGGTCTCGAGTCACAATCTTCCAAATGGAAAGCACCATTGGCTCCAAGCCCGTCGGAATCAACCGATTATGTACAAAAACACTCACTCAGGCAGGCCAAAAATTTATTGATTTGGCGAAAGCAATGTATTTTCAGCCAAATATTCAGCCCTCTGAAACTTAAAGAAATGACTCCACGAGATCTTTAGCATTTTTAACATAGGCAAGCATTTCGTCGTTTAATGGCCAACGAATGACACAGCCTGGTGTTAAAATCAAATGTTTTCCATCCGTCATCTTATAGCATTCGTAAATCTGATGGCGAACTTCGTTTCGATTGCAGCGGGTAATATCCGTCCTATCGATTCCTCCCATGAGGCATTTTCCGCTCAATGCAAGCGCTTCGTCAACCTCTGGGAGACTTTCCCATGCATGCCAGTTGAAAACCTGAACGGGGTAGTCTCTGAGAACATTGAACATAATATTCTCTCCATGGCAATGAATGGTGTTCATCCAACCATCTTTTGCTGCGTTCAGGACACGAACATCATACGGTTTTCCATATTCCAGATATTCTTGTTCGGTCATAACATTGTAGCTGCTCATCTGACTTGCAAAAAAGACTCCATCAGCGCCTAGACGAATTGCTTCGCGCGCGACGTTCTCGGTAGTTTCCGTAATCACTTCCAACGCCTTTTTTACCTGATTGCCGTGACCGGAACGAATGTGTTCCAACGCTTTTTTACCGCTTAATTTATCAGCTGTCGTAATGGGGCTAAACACCGTAAAGATTACAGGAACATCTTCGCCTTCGTCTTTTAACTTTTTCAGAAGCATTTTTAAGTAGCTCAATTCTCTTGCGAGACTGCCTTGATCAATTGGGCACACTTTCAATTTGCCCCAATCCTCCGGTTTACTAATGGGCGTTTTCACAACTTTGGCAACTCCGCCTTTTGCAATATCGGAATAGTCAATTGCACAGCCAAAATCTTCAATGGCATACATTCCATTGTTCATCGTTTTGATAAAATCAATATCATAGGTCTTGTAAAAGTCATAGGTCTTTTCCGTAATAGCAATTGGATCCAGATCAATTCCAGGCATATGGCTCCACAAAGAATAAGGTACACGGTCTGGTTTTTCCCCTTTAACTGCTGCTTCAATTCGTTCTCTTTTCGTCATACTCATAACTAAACGATTCCCCTTTCATTTGCCTGGCAAAATATCCAGGCTGCATCATATTTACGCCTTGATAACAATTTGATTTCTCGGCGAATTTGTTAAAAACTCAAACCCATTTTCGGTAATTAAAACCGTATCACTATTACGAGTCGCCCCTAATTCCGCGCTCATTAGTCCTGGTTCTACCGTCAAAACCATGCCGGGCTCCAAAGACGCCTTATTCCCCTTTGTGACGGACGGAAACTCATGGGAAGAAAGTCCCATTCCATGTCCACACCGTCCCGGCAAGATATTGCCAAAACCAGCGTCTTCATATTCTTTCATCGCGGAAAAGTATAAATCTTCAAAGATTGCACCCGGGTGAAGCTGTTTAAAGATCTGCTGGCGGGCCCGAAGCATCGCGTCATAGGCACGCTGATGCATCTCATCCAGGCCGCCGACAATCACGGTTCTCTCATTTTCCACATTGTAACCGGACACACGAGCCCAGCTCATCGGCATTGTCAGATCTCCGTGTTTTGGGACATAACCACTAGGACAGTCACATCCATAATTTAGCCTTTCATTTGACATACACCAAACGCATAACGTATCAATTTGGGCAGTTTCGGTATTGGAAAAGCCCGAAACTTCATATTGCTGATAGTCGCTATGCCAAAGCTGACGCATTGCGTATTGGCCTTCCGTGCACGCCTCTGCTTCACTTGCGCCGTTGTCGAGTGCTTTGATTGCCGTGGTAACGCCGAGGTCGACTAAACGCCCGGAAATCCGACACATTTTAATTTCATGCGAGTCTTTGATCAAGCGCTGATTAACAGCATCCTGAGCAATATCGACGAACTTTTTCACATGCAGCTTTGAGCTCAGGGAATTTAGCCAATTCATACTGGCATAATCGCCTTCAACTCCAACAGCTAATTCCCCGTCACCCAAAAGTTCTTTTAATGCATCAAATTCGTTCATTGCAACAGATTTTGTTGCACCCCATTTACCATAGCAAAATACATCCTCAACTGCGCCTTCATTGACCGCGTGATCATGCCTGATACAATGTACTAACAGAAATCCACGGTCAGGGGTAATCACAAAATACGGTGTGTTGCTAATAATAATTGGATTAAAATTGCTAAAGTAAAAAACATTTTCGGGGCGAGTCATAATGACTGCATCCAGGCCTTTTCTAGACATTGTAGTCTGCATCGTTTCAATTCGTTTTTTTATGTAGCCGCGCAGCTTCGCAGAAGCACGCTTCCC
Organism: Caproicibacterium sp. BJN0003; assembly: GCF_026314295.1. Lineage (NCBI taxonomy): Bacteria > Bacillati > Bacillota > Clostridia > Eubacteriales > Oscillospiraceae > Caproicibacterium > Caproicibacterium sp. BJN0003. The sequence continues at coordinate 403,197 of NZ_CP111108.1, read as the reverse complement.
TTCAATAATGTCATTCTTCAAAGATCATGATCTCCTTCATAAAATTGCCCCAAATAAAATAGGGGGCTTTTATTATTCATTACAGTTAAACAATAAAATTCGTAATAATCGATCATATGGAATTTTGCACTCTTCGTCTATTTAATTCAAAAGGAGTGGAGCCCCTGGTCCAAAAGGAATCCCTAGGAAGAACCAAGCAAGCAGTTGTACCATCATAAAGGCAAAAAATGCAATCGAGTAGGGCAACATATTCGCAATCAATGTTCCAAAACCGCTTCTCTTGTCATAACGCTGAGCCAGAGCTACTAACATACCAAAATAAGCAAATGTAGGACAGATTGGATTCGTAATTGCATCGCCAATTCGATAAGCCATCTGAATTAAAGCCGGATGATAGCCTAACAGCATAAACATCGGGACAAAAACCGGTGCAAGAATTGCCCATTTCGTAGATGCACTGCCAATCAGCAGATTGATAATCATACACATGATAACGAAAAGGACTAATACCAACCAGATTGGCAGGCCAGAAGATTTCAAAAGTACAGAACCATTGATGGCAAAAATGATACCAAGGTTAGACCAGCTAAAATAACTAAGAAACTGTGCAATGAAAAACATCAATGCAATGTATCCGCCCATACCAGCCATCGTTTTTCCAAGTGCTTCTGCTATGCCGGCAATTCCATGAAATTTACCGCATTTTAATCCATATACCGCTCCAGGAATTCCAAACATAAAAGCAATCAGCACCGTCAACCCTTTCATAAAGGGAGCAGAAGATGCAATTGCAGATCCTGTTTTGGGATCATTCAAAATACCAGAAACGAGTAATGCAACAACAACTGCTACAAAGATCACCAAAGAAATTCCTGCACTTTTCAATGCTTTTAATTCTTGCTCTGAAGTTGCAGAATCAGAACTGTCATTATCAGAATCAGCATATGCAGGGTTATATTTTCCAAGATGAGGTTCTACAAACTTGATTGTAATAAGTACCGATACAATGGTCAGAACCGGAACCGAAAACGCTGAAAAATACCAGTTAATTGCGGGGGACAGCGTATACTGTGGATTTACAAGCTGCGCAGCAGTCTCTGTAAAACTTACATTTACCACATCCATAGAAGTTATCATCAAATTGGATGCAAATGCGCCGGAAACGCTTGCATATGCTGCAAACATACCTGCCATCGGATTTCTACGCATGCTTGCCCAAATAATTGCACCTAAAGGCGGCATGACCACAAATCCTGCACCACCGGTACAATCAGCCATTACACAAAGGAAGCAGAAAATTGCTATAATTTTGGTATCAGATGCATTTGAGCGTTCTACAAGACCTTTTAAAGCTACATTAAACAAACCTGAATGGTCACATAGTCCAACGCCCATCATACAAACCAACACTAACCCCAAGGCAGGCAAAGTTGTAAAATTATTAACCGCTTGTGTCAGCATTTTAATGAAACCGTCAACGGACAACAAGTTAAAAGCGACAACCTCTTTGCCAGTAGCAGGGTTAATTGCAGAAAGACCTGCTTTTGCACATATAAAAGATAAAAGAATCACTGCGATGGATAAATAAATAAATAGTGAGACCGGATGTGGAATCTTATTGCCAACAATTTCGACATGCTGCAGAAATTTTTCGAAGCCTTTCGATCGTTTTTGAACATTTTCTTCCATAATCACAACTCCCCGTTTTTTGATTGTGGGCCTTATCATAAAAGTCCCCATTTCCAAAACAAAAATTCAGCGACTCGAGTCTGTCCGTCATTCGTTTTGATGGTGTAGCTTAAGAATAGAAAAAAGTCTTAATAAAGTCCAACAGCTTTTTTGCTCTTATGTACAATTATTTAGTTGTTAATAAAATCTAATTCTACAAATACAAGGCTTAATTTTTTAATATTGCAATAAAACTTAATAAAAATTAATTCACTATTGACTAAAATAGTAAACAATTTTTGCTGGTTTTTATCAAGAGCTTTTTTAAGCATCAATGCTAATTGGATAAAAGCTGCTATCTGTTGGTTGCGCAAGGTAACATAGAAAACAGTAAAATAAACAGATTCAAAAAATCGTCCAGCCCTGTGAAAGCTTGGAGGATTTCTGTATTAAAAGTTCTTTTTAGTCTTTGGGATAAAAAAAGAGCAGCCCAAAGGCTGCTCTTTCTTTAAAATTCCGTTGTTTAAACTCGCAGTTGATCAATAGGAATTAATCCGGCAAGCGAAAAATACTTTCTACGGATGCATTTAACAAACGAGCTACTTTCATCGCAAGTTCCAATGTTGGATTATACTTGTTGTTTTCAATGGCATTGATTGTTTGCCGGGTAACTCCAAGTTTTTCTGCAAGGTCTTCTTGCCGCATACCGAGTGCTTTTCGCCGTTCTCTGATATTATTTTCCATTTTATTTACCCGGAAACAGCAGAAGAAGTACTCCAAATGCGATTAAAAACACTACTAGCAAAATTGGAAATGCAATAAAAGTCTTTTTTCCTTCTTCATCTCCAACTTTAATTTTTGAAATATTAGTGGAAAAGAAATAAACCAAGTTCTGAAAAATCAGCAAATAAATAGGCATCGTAACCTTGCCCTGATAGATAAAATCCCGAATCCCCCACACGAATAGCGCAAGTACGGTAAACAGATATGCCCAGCGAATTGCCCGCAGAGAAATCGCCAACTCCATCTCATCCATTTTTCTCATTGTTTGGCCTCCAAAATGTCAAATTGTTTTTACATTTCGAAGTATAACACCACTACATAAAAATGTCAAATACTTTTTACATTTTGTGCTTTTATTTTTGCTTTCGTCAGACCGATCCCCTGAGTTCAAACTTTAAGCATTCAAAATACCTGATGTTTGCAATAGGCCCGAACAGCGAGAATAAAGAACAAGGGGATTTCGATTGCTGCGGCACCCATAATCAGATATGGAGACCAAACACTGAATGGTCCTATTTGTAAAAACAGCATATTCCCCAATTGATAAAAAAGATTATTGTTGATGCCAAGGCCGCTGGACGGCAAAATGCAGCCTATAAATCCAGCAAAGTTCCCCGCTCCCTGTATCACCTGGTGTAAAATATCCGGTAACAAACAAAACGCGATAGCAATAATCAGCGTAGTTGTCGAACTATGGCATTTGGTCGACAGGAACATTGAAAAACAGGCAGTAGCCAAAATCGTTAAAAAGCCTGCCACAACCAAAAGTGCCTGCTCCTGACCAACTGTAATCGGCAGGAACAAAAAGAGATTGTGAATTTGTGCAGAACTAACAAGCCTTTCCCAACCGAACGTTTTATCCACCACCAAAATAAAAATTGCAATGCTGACGGTAAATAGAATAAGATCAATCAACAGGGCAGCCAAAAGTTTGCTGACTGCCAATTTTGTTCTTCCATTTCGAGTACTTCGAAGAATGTCATCCGACCCAGTTTGGTATTCCCCCGAAAAAACAGGCGCATTGATCATGATGCAGATCAGCAATAAAATAAAAATTAAAAAGTCGAGAATAAAAAAGCTGTTATTTGGAAGTCCATAAAAATAAGTAAGCGGCGTTTTTACCTGACTGTTTGATCGCATCACTTGATTTTTCACATCGGAATTATGAGGATATTTCGCTTCTATTGTTTCTTCTAACTTTTGATTTCGCTGAGCATAAAAATTCTGTACATCATCAGGCTGAACTTTTTCCAAAGCGGTGAAAATATCTTGATTATCCGAATACGCAGAAGCAATCAGATTGAGCCGTTGAAACCTTGGAGAAAGTTCTTTGTTATAAAGATCGAATGGAATATTTCCTCCATATTGATCAAACAGACTATGAAACACTTCCAAATCCGATTGAAGTTTGCTCACCGTTACTTCTCCTTCATATGGCGCTATCCGCTCTTGATTGACAGCAATAGCAGATATGCCGGTGATTCTTTCTGTATTTCCGTCTTTATCGACGGTCTCATATTCCTCGCTGGCAAATACAGAAAACGCAAGAACAATCGACATGGCAACGGCAACGACTGCTGAAATCCACGTTGCACGTGTTTTGCTCATACGTTTAAGTTCCATCATAAATATGCGCATGATCATAATCTCTCCTTTATTTTTTCTTTTAAGGGTTTTGCTTTCATTCGTCGATTTCAATTTTTTTCATGACAGACTTCTTCTGAAAAATAGAAAAGATATAAATCTTCCAATGTAGGCTCTGTTTGCACCGCATTTTCGGTTGGCTTATGTTCAGAAACAATCCGGAGCATGTCCACATTGCCTTCGTGCTTCAGGTTGGAAATCGTATATTCACTGTTGAGCATTTCTGCCTGCATCGGGTCAACCTGACACTCCCAAACATATCCGTTGATAGAGGCGGTAATTTCACTCGGTTTGCCTTGATGAATGAGTTTTCCGTCTTTCATCATCAGAATGGTATCCGCGATATACTCTACATCCGATACAATATGGGTCGACAGGATTACAATTTTATCTTTGGAAATATCAGAAATTAAATTACGAAAACGGACACGCTCTTTGGGATCGAGTCCAGCCGTCGGTTCATCAAGCACCAGTATTTTAGGATCGTTTAAAAGTGCTTGTGCAATGCCGAGGCGCCGCTTCATCCCGCCGGAAAACGTTTTTATTTTCTTTTTAGCTACCGTTTGAAGCGATACGAGTTCCAAAAGTTCATTTGCTCTCACTTTTGCGGCGCCTGCACTCAGTCCCTTTAAGGCTGCAATATATAGCAAATAGTCCAATGCGGTAAAAACAGGATAATACCCGAAATGCTGCGGAAGATACCCCAATAGATCGCGGTAATTTTCGCCCATACGAAGTGCATCTTTCCCGTCAAACAAGACTTTCCCGGAAGTCGGATTCAAAATACCGCAGACCATGCGCATCAATGTGGTTTTACCGGCACCGTTCGCGCCAAGAAGCCCATAGATTCCAGGTGTCAGCGTAACACAAAGCGCATCTACCGCTGTTTTATCTTTGTACTTTTTCGTTAGATTTCTAAATGTTAGTTCCATTTTTGCTTCCTCCATAAATTTATTGCCAAGTTACCGAAATCGCTTCTTCTTTTGCGTAAAAGCGATTAAAACTTTGAAATGTCTGCACAACCTCTACAGCAAGATAAACGAGTGTTAGGATAAACATAATCACCCAAGTTCCCGTTGCTGCCGCTTCATAATACCGCTTGATAAAAGACAGACTGACAAAAACAGCGACGCATAAAGCACAGATTGCTCCGCAGTAATACCCGCTCTGTCTGCTTTTTACATGGCTCAGCACGGTAAGACACCCACAGCAAGTCAGATTAAACGGTACAAACAGATATAAGATCATTCTCAGAAGAAGTTCGCCGCTATGTGCAGTGGACACTGCCAGAATCACTGTAAGGCAAAACAAATCCGTCAGGCCAAGGATCAGCATTCTGGCCCCCATCAGTTTCCGCATAGAAAATCGGGTGCAGGATTCGATTTCTTCCATCCCATGAGAATAGCTTTTCAAAAGCTCTGGAAAACCAACAAGGGCAATCATGGGCGAAACGGCCGAAAAGAGCAGCAGAACGTGCTGTAAATCGGGTTGCTCAAAATCACATTTTGTAAGGAGGATCAAAAATCCAAACACAAGTGCAGCCTGGGTAAACCATACCCAATGCCCAATAAAATGCATCTGCATTCGTATAAACTCTCCAAAACCAATCCGTTTGGATAATATGCGATTACAATATGCCTGTCGTGCAAGGCGAACCGTCTGCTGCATTTTTTCCGGGTCATACGAGGGAACCGAATCCTGCTGCAGATAATTACGGATTTCTTGATCGTTTCGATTCATAATTAATCTCCCCTCATAAGTTTTTTGATGGTTTTTATGCCATGACTGAGTCTGTATTTCGTGACAGATAATCCGGAACCTGTAATCCGTGCAATATCTTTGATTTTTAAATCCTGATAAAACCGAAGTAAAATGACATCTCTCTGCTCATCCGGCAATTCGGACAATACCTTTCGGATAGAATCCGCTGCTTCAAATTGATCTACATCATTATGGGACTCTTCTTTCCCCCATTCTTCCAATCGGATCGGAACACTTTTCCGCATCATACTCACATAAAGATTGTGAGCAATCGTATATAAGTAATTTTTCACTTTTCCTCTTTGCGCATAACTGTCAAAATTCCGGCAGAAATGCAGAAAGGTTTCCTGTGTTAGATCTTGGGCATCATCTTTGTTTCCCACCTTACGGTAACAGTATGTATAAACCGCCCCATAGTATTTTTGAACCAGCTGATCCATCGCATCGACATCGCCTGTCTTTATGCGCTGAATCAGATTTTCGTCCTCCACTGCAGCACTTCCTTTTTATCCGTCCATTGATATATAACGCTTCACTAATTAAAAAAGTTAGGGGTTGTCCTAATTTTTTTGTTAATCAACTTTTGAGATAATTTTTTCGCCCTTCAGCTAACACTTATATTAGCAGGTGAGTGCTTTACAGGCAAGGTAGTCCCGACACTGCAAAAAAATCACAGTACATTTCGTAATATTTACGAATAGAACTCTTGACAGTCTAGATTCTTCTGCATATGATAATTTATATTGCGACAAATTATCCAAAGATTATTGATTGAAATATGCCATCTTTTTCTATAGAAATGGAGACAAACATGACATCAGAAAACTACAGTGACCTATTCTCTAAACACTTTTCTTTTTGGGAACATCTTTCAGGTGCCGAAAAAAAATTCTTTTTAGAAAACACGGTTTCTATGCATTATCAGAAAGGGACCTGTGTTCATAACGGAAATGCAGACTGTATTGGAATTCTCCTGGTCAAAAAAGGGCAGCTGCGCACTTATTTATTATCCGAAGAAGGACGTGACGTCACGATTTTCCGCCTGTTTCCCGGAAATGTCTGTGTTCTCTCCGCTTCCTGTATGCTGGATACGATTACTTTTGATGTATTCATTGATGCCGAGGAAGATACCGACGTGCTGCTTGTGAACTCGTCTGCATTTCACGAGATGGCAGAAAAGAATATCTATGTAAAATGCTTTACCTACCAAACTGCAACGGAACGTTTTTCAGATGTGATGTGGGCGATGGAACAGATCCTGTTTATGGGAATTGACAAACGGCTAGCCATCTTTTTATGGGATGAATGCAACAAGAACCATACAGATAAAATTCCTTTGACTCATGAACAAATTGCCAAATATATGGGAACTGCACGCGAAGTAGTCTCCCGCATGCTGAAGTATTTTGCGGGCGAAGGTATTGTAGAACTCTATAGAGGCGGCGTAAAAGTCATAGATAAAGAAAAACTAAGAAGCATCATTCCGACAGAAAAATAAAGTGGCATGCTTTTTCGCATCAACGCGTCAATATTTTATTACAAACAAAAAAATCCACAGTCTGCTCGTGAAAGCAACTGCGGATTTTTTATTTTCTAAATGTGGATTCGTTTTTTATTTAAAGTACAAACGAATGATCAAAAAATCAAATAAACAGATTTACATTGGACTCTTCGGCATCTCCCAGATAAGTCCCGACACCGCCGATTTCTACCCCGTCGATCAGTTCTTCTTTTCTGATCCCCATAATTTCCATACTCATTGAACAGGCAACGATCTTTACACCGGCCTTCATAGCTTTCTCGATAAGAGCTTCCAAAGAATCAACGTTTTTGTCGTTCATGATTCTTTTCATCATTGCGGTCCCAAGTCCGCCCATATTCATCTTCGAAAGCTTCAGTCTTTTGCTCCCACGCGGCAGCATGGTACCAAACAATGATTCCATCATCGTCTTACTGACAGATTGCTTCTTTTCTTTCCGAAGCGCTGTCAGGCCCCAGAAAGTAAAGAACATCGTAACCGGCCGTCCCATAGCAGCGGCACCGTTGGCAATAATAAAACTGGCTAAAACCTTATCCAAATCTCCAGAAAATACAATCAGCGTCTTCCCCTCTGGAGCTTCTTTTGCAGAAGTCATCCCAGCAGGTTTACCGCTCTTTTTCATCACGCGGGCAACATACTCTGAACCGCGCTGCTCCTTTGAAAGAAGCTCATTGCCGGTTCTGCGGCACCATGCATTGATATCACGAACAAATCCCGGATCGGAGGCGGATACTTCCATCACTTCTCCATCCCGCATTTTTTGCATGGATTCATATACCTTCATAATAGGACCGGGGCATTGCATTCCACTGCAGTCAATGCGCAGCGAAATATCCGTCTGAGAAGGTGATTTCTCTTCCATATGCTCGGACAAATTAGGCCGACAACAAATCGCCGGAGAATTTTCCTGCGGATGTGTGGACTGATAAAATCGCATTCCACCAGGATACACTTTTACATTGCCGAATCCATGCTGCATCAAAATACGAGCTGCATTATAAGAGCGTACTCCAATGGCACAGAAAGTAATGATTTCCCGGCTGTGATCAAGCTCATTAAGGCGGTCACGCAGCTGTCCGAGCGGGATATGCACTGCCTGCGGTAAAGAAAACGCAAGAAGCTCTGCATCCTCCCGCACATCAAGCAGCAAAGCGTCAGGATTCGTTTTTTCAATATTCCATGGGGTAAAAGATACTACTCCGGACAAAACATTTTCTGCAACAAAACCAGCCATATTTACCGGATCTTTTGCAGAGGAATACGGAGGCGCATAGGCAAGTTCAAGCTGCTTAAGGTCCCCCACGCCGGCACCCATCCGAATCGCAACAGCAATCGTATCAATTCGCTTATCGACACCATCCCGCCCTACAATCTGAGCACCAAGGATGTGTGCCCCATCCATGCTGAAAATGAGCTTCAATGTCATCGGCACTGCTCCAGGATAGTATCCGGCATGAGAGTTCTGTGTAATAAGAATACTTTCGTAGTCTTTCCCTTTTACTTTTCCCTGTTTTGTAAGCGCTTTCTCATTTGCACCGGTGCATGCAGCCGTAAGATCAAATACTTTCGCTACCGACGTCCCCATTGTACCGTTATATTCCTCACGCCCACCGGCAATATTGTTGGCTGCAATCCGTCCTTGTTTGTTTGCAGGGCCTGCCAATGGAATCATGGTGCGGTTTTTCGAAATAAAATCCTCTACTTCTATTACATCACCGACCGCAAAAATGTCAGGATCAGAAGTGTGAAGCATTTTATCCACAACAATTCCGCCGCGTGCATTGACAGCAAGTCCTGCTTCTTTTGCCAGTTCTCCGTTCGGGCGTACGCCAATCGAAAGAAGTACCATATCAGCTGTAACCGATTTTCCACTGTTTAAGGATATCTTTACTGCATCCTTTTCTTCGTGAAATGCGCTGACACCGTCCCCAAGATACAAATTAACACAATTTTCCCGCAGATTTTCGTGCAGAAGCTGTGCCATTTCATAATCGAGCGGAGCCATGACCTGATCGGCCGCTTCGATCACGGATACTTCAAGCCCTGCATGGCTGAGATTTTCCGCCATTTCCAAGCCGATGAATCCGCCGCCGATTACTGCGGCTGAGTGCGCCCCCTGCTCATGGATCATCTTCCGAATGCGGTCTGTATCCGGAACCGTCCATAAGGTTTGAATCCTCGGAGAATCAATCCCGGGAATTCGAGGACGAACCGGAGACGAACCGGTAGAGATCACGAGCGTATCATAAGACTCTTCGTAGGTCTTTCCATCTTCCAGTCGCTTAACTTGGACGACTTTCTTTTCCCTGTCAATTTTGATTACTTCATTTTTTACGCGAACATCAACGCGGAACTTCTCTTTCATTGCTTGCGGGGTCTGTAAAAGCAGTGCATTTCTGGATTTGATTACATCACCAACATAGTACGGCAACCCGCAGTTCGCATAGGAGATGTATTCGCCACGCTCCAAAACAACAATTTCGGCGCTTTCATCCAACCGGCGAAGCCTAGCTGCGCAGCTTGCTCCTCCTGCTACACCGCCAATTATAACGACCTTTTTCATAGTTGCCTCCTAACGTATCAAACGAATCAAAAGAATTTCAGATTTCTGCATCATGCCTCAATCATTTTTAAAATGGCACCCTTTAGACGAACACCAACTGATTGCTGTGTGATTTTTCCGTTTTTAAAAACAATCAGAGTTGGAATACTCATGACACCAAACTGACGGGCCAATTCCGGCTGCTCGTCCACATTTACTTTTCCAACCGTGATAGAAGAATTTTCATCAGCTATTTTATCCACAATCGGAGAAAGCATTCTGCATGGACCGCACCAACTGGCCCAAAAATCCAAGAGCACCGGTTTTTCGGAATTAAGTACTTGGGCAGCAAAATTGTTTTTTGTAATTGTAGTTACAGACATAGGAATTCTCCTTTCATATGTTTCTGAATTTTTATTCTGTCTTACTCTATAAACTTTATACAACTTTTAAAAATTCATTTCAGTGACTTACTCACAAAACAACAAAATATTTGGGATCGGTTTTTTGATTACTTTTTTGCCGCAGTTATTGACATATGTCTAAAATGAATTATAATAAAGATTATAAGCGGCATATGTTGGAAACTATAAAAGGCAGACAATACGAAGCTTGCCATGATCAATCTGCAATTAAGTAAGCAAAAATCATGCAAAGATTTTTTATTGTTTTGTTGCGAAACGAGGTGAAATAATGCCAAGGCCAAGAAAATGGAGACGGGTTTGCGGCCTCCCTGAAAACAGCCGGTTTGGCCCACTGGATCTGTGTGCGCAAAAAGACGACATTGTCACGATGACGGTAGACGAGTATGAAACCATCCGACTGATCGATTTAGATAACTTTACCCAAGAGCAATGCGCGGCGCAGATGAAGATTTCGCGCACTACAGTGCAGGGAATCTATGACAGCGCACGGAATAAACTGGCGCAGTCACTGGTAAACGGAAAAATTCTTTTGATTCAAGGCGGTGAATACCGTCTCTGCAACGGCCAGGAACATGGCTGCAGAAGAGCCGGATGTCCAAGATGCAGATGCGGAAAATGCTTTGAAGATATGGATACAAATGAAAGCCATTCGCCTGAAAGTAGCGAAACAAAATCTTCCGACAATCCCGACATTTAAGATGTGAATTTTTTGCAGATTAACTTCGGCCTTGATCGAAATGGAGGAAAATTGTGATCATTATTAAAGTTCTGACTGAAAACACTGCGGCATCCAAAGACTTTGGATGTGAGCACGGACTGAGCCTGTATGTCGAAACCCCAAAACACCACCTACTGTTTGACACCGGAGCCAGCGGCCTGTTCGCAGAAAACGCTGCAAAACTAAAGGTCGGCATTTCAGGGGTTGACGTTGCCATTCTATCCCATGGGCATTATGACCACGGCGGTGGACTGAAAACTTTTTTACAGCAAAACAGCCAGGCAAAAGTATATGCAAACGAACGAGCCTTTGAGCCGTATTATGCTCATCGACCCGATGGAACCAATGCATATATTGGCCTAGATGCTACACTTTTGCCTAATGAACGTTTTGTATTCTGCGGAGCAACCCGTAAAATTGATGAGGAATTGGAGCTGTTCTCAAAAGTCCAAGAAAAAGCACCCATCCCCTCTGGAAATGCGGATTTGTATCAAAAAGTTGGGGATACTTTTTTACCGGACGATTTTGCCCATGAGCAAAATTTGGTCATCCGGCAAAATGGAAAAGCTTTGCTGATTGCGGGATGTGCCCATCGCGGAATTCTCAACATTGTCCGACAATTTAGAGAGGACAATGGTCGTTTTCCCGATGTCGTGATCGGCGGATTTCATCTTTTTAGCCGTGGATCTGGAAAAAATGAAGCGCCCCAAGCTGTGGACACTCTTGCACGGGAGCTTAAAAAAACCGGCACGCAGTATTACACCTGCCACTGTACAGGGGAAGAAGCTTACCACCGACTGAAGACAATCATGGAAGATCAGATCGGTTATTTGTCAGCCGGAAGCCATTTGGTCATCAATTTTTAAAGAGTCAAAAACTTCTTTAAAACTGGTTTGATACCGTCGGCGAACAGTTGGCGGAATAATTTATTAACTTGGAGGAAAAGAAAATGACAAAAATTGCAGTTGCTTCTAACAACAAAAATGTAACGGGACATTTCGGACACTGTGACAACTTTCTGTTGTATGACGTAGAAAACGACAAGATTGTAAAAGAAGAATCAGTGGCTAATCCCGGCCACAAGCCCGGATTCCTGCCCAACTTTCTTGCTGATAAAAGCGTAAATGTTATCATCAGCGGCAGCATGGGTCAGGGCGCTGTAGACATTTTTAATGAGCGAAATGTTGAAGTGATTACCGGCGCATCCGGTGACGCAAAAACGGCAGTGGAACGTTACCTAAAGGGCGAGCTAAAATCGACCGGCAGCATCTGCCACGAACATCAGCATCATGACGAATGCGGCGAATAAAGACATTTAAAAGCGAAAAACATGATGTAAATGAAGCAAACATTGAGCCCCAAATATCAGTTTATAAAGAAATCCCTCCGATGATGAAAACGCATCGGAGGGATTTCCTTTTTGTAACACAAAAATGATCTCAGGAATACATGCCGTTTTTATTCATGTAATCGTAGATCATTTTTCCGTGTTCCTGCTCTTCAGCCTGAATCTGATTCAGTACTTTTCGGACATTTTCCTCTTTGAATTCAAATACACAAACGTCATAAGAATGAGAGAGATATTTTTCTCCTGAAAGTGCGTCTGTGCACAAAAAGGTGTCCTCATCTTTGTTTTGGTTTTGAGACATTCCATAGGTAGCTGTAAATGTCGGCTGCCCTTGAGAACTGCTATCAATGGCCGTGGGAACTGTTCCGTTCTCAATCTCCTGAATAAGCTCTCCATGATGCTGTTCTTGTTTTGAAATTTGCGTAAACAAATTCTGAAGCTGCGGGTCGGTTGCTTTTTTAGATTCTTTTTGGTACTTTTCGGTAAGAAGTTTTTCCTGTTCTTTTAAGTCTTTTAAAAGTCCTGTTTCTTTTTGTGTTAACTGCATAATAAATCACCTTCCGTTTTTAATATTCACAAAAAGAAATCAATTTATGCACCAAATTTATTTTTCATTTGTTTTTATTAACAAAATAAGGAATTTATTTATCTGCCGGAAATTCGTACCCCTTTTTCCTACTTTCTGAATAAGATAAAGAACAGAACAATTATATTTACTTTTTAGAGCGTTCCCTTTTTATTTTGCAAAAGCGGGGTGTATTTATGTGTGGAATTGCCGGATTTTGTGATTTTCAAAAAAATTTTACAACAGAACAGGAAAAGTGGAATCAGATTTTAATTGATATGCGGACTTCAGTTGCCCATCGTGGCAGCGATCAATCAGGAGAATATCTACGGGAAAACATTGGATTTTCCCACGCAAGACTTTCGATCCGTGATATTCTAGGTGGAGCTCAGCCGATGATCCGAAAAGCAGGCGACTTTGAATATGCAATCGTCTACAACGGAGAAATTTATAATACAGAAGAGATCAAGCCAGCTCTCGAACAAGCAGGATATCATTTTGAAACCACTTCCGATACGGAAGTGATCCTCTACGCCTATATGGAATACGGCATGGACTTTGTTACGAAACTCAATGGAATCTTTGCCTTTGGAATTTGGGATGGCAAAAAGAATCAGCTTCTTTTATATCGGGACCGCGTAGGAGTTAAACCATTATTTTATACGTTAAAGAATGATTCTCTTGTTTTCGGTTCCGAAATAAAGGCTTTGTTCTGTCATCCATATGTAAAACCAGAAGTGAATCTCGATAGTTTCCGAGAGATTTTTGGAATTGGGCCTGCAAGGACTCCAGGCTGCGGCGTATTCAAAGGGATCTGTGAGGTAAAACCGGGAACCTGTGTTCTCTTCTCAAAAGACGGATTTCACCAATTCGCTTATTGGAAACTGAAAGCGAAAGAGCATACGGACAGTTATGAAAAGACGGTGGATACCGTTTCTTTTTTGGTCCGAGATTCAATTACCAGACAGATGGTGGCAGATGTTCCTGTCTGCAGTTTCCTTTCCGGAGGAATCGATTCCAGCATTGTCACCGCGGTCGCAGCTGATTTTTTGCAAAAGAACGGTTCTCTTCTCAATACCTTTTCTTTTGATTTTGTGGACAATGATAAAAACTTTCGTTCCAATTCGTTTCAGCCGGCACAGGATCGCCCATTCGTAGATAAAATGCTCAAAGCTTGTCACACTCATCATACCTATTTGGAGTGCGATGAGTATCAGTTGGTCGATTCTCTATTTGACGCCGTCTCCGCAAAGGATCTTCCCGGTATGACCGATGTAGACGGTTCTCTTCTTTATTTTTGCTCTCTTGTAAAGCAGCAGAATAAAGTTGCACTTACCGGCGAATGCGCCGACGAAATCTTCGGTGGATATCCATGGTTTTATCGCAAAGATCTTTTTGAAGCCGATGGATTTCCGTGGTCCAAAGATTCATCTGCAAGAATCGTTCTTTTAAATGACGATTTTATTAAGAAATTGAAAATCGACGAATACTCTCACAGCAGATACGAAGAATCCCTGCACGATGTTCCCTATCTAGAGGGAGAAACGGCGGAAGAAAAACGGCGGCGTGAAATTAGCTTTCTAAATATTCGGTGGTTTATGCAAACGCTTCTCGACCGCATGGATCGAACCAGTATGGCCTATGGACTGGAAGCTAGAGTGCCGTTTGCAGACCACCGCATCATTGAATATCTTTACAATGTGCCGTGGAACATGAAATATCAGCATGGAGTAGAAAAAGCGCTTTTGCGGGATGCCTGCAAAGATCTTTTGCCGGACGAAATTCTTCATCGCAAAAAGAGCCCCTATCCAAAAATGTACAGTCCAAATTATGAAAAGCTTTTAGCCGAGCGGTTTTCGGCACTTTTAAAAAATTCCAATGCACCGGTAAATGCTTTTCTTGACCCCAAAAAGGCAGACCTCTTTTTATCCTCTCCAAAAGATTACGGAAAACCATGGTTTGGACAGCTGATGGCAGCTCCTCAAATGATGGCCTATATTCTGCAGATCGAAGACTGGATGGAAAAATATCACCTTCAACCATGTCTCTCTTAAATTCGATTTTATAAAGTTTCTTTCTGATGCTGTTCTAGATTTTGCAGTAAAAAATTCACAAAATAACGTGCTCCCATCGGCAGTGTCTTCCTGTCTCGAAACGCAAGGGAAATCGTTCGTTTCATGACTGGTCTGATCGGACGAATCACAACATTTTTGTGATCGATCTTTCTCAGCACCAACTGATACAATGCAGAAACACCAAGCCCTTGCTCTACCATCGCAATAATCGTATCATCATCAATCACGCGATAACGGATATCCGGAGTCAGCAAAAGGCTTCGAAAAACATTGAGCGGCACACTGTATTCCCCTTCTCCCAAAAGAATAAACGGCTCTTGCGCAAGCTCTTTCACTTCAACATGGGAAAAGGAAGCCAAAGGATGATTTTTGGGCAATACCGCCATCATCCCATCTTCACAAAGAGGGATAGTCTCCAAACCGCTGACTGCATCCGGATTGAGAAAACCAAAGTCCACGCGTCCTTCTTTGATCCATTGGGCAATTGTTGTATATTCTCCCTGGTCCAATACAAACTGCACCATTGGATAAAGTTTTCGAAATTCTTTCATTGCACGCGGTAAAAAGCTGCGGCTTACACTAGTAAACGTTCCGATCCGAACCACCGCATTTTGAAGACCATGCATCTCCAGCACTTTTCCCTCAAGGCGTCGATGTGCCGCGCAAAGCGCCTGCAGATAAGGCAGATATTCTTTTCCATCCGCTGTCAGCTCTACCCGATTTTTTGTCCGCTGCAAAAGCGCCGTGGAAAGCTCTTCTTCCAAAGCTTTTACGTTTTGGTTTACTGCGGATTGGGTATAACCGAGCTGATGAGCCGCTTTTGTAAAACTTCCGGTCTCGACCACTTGTAAAAAGACTTCATATCTCGTCATATTTTCACCCATCCCATTAGTTTCTCTAATGAATCAATTATAACAATTTGTTTTACTAATTGTAAAGAAACAGGTATACTATTTTTGAGAAAAACAAATGGGAAAGAAGTTAACTAAAAATATGAATGGTATGGAATATAAAATTGGAGTCTGGGACGGGATGCCTGTTGGAATCGGGTACTTTTCCGTCAGCTTTGGATTTGGCGCTCTGGCAGCTTCCCACGGAATCAGTGCATGGGATGCAGCAGTAATTTCCTTTTCCAATCTGACGAGCGCCGGTCAATTTGCAGGATTAACTGCAATTACAGCGGGAGCTTCTCTTTGGGAACTCATTTTGACACAGTTAGTCATCAACAGTCGTTATGCCCTAATGAGCCTTTCTCTCAGTCAAAAAATGGGCAGCCGCATCGGTACGCTGCCAAGACTCATTATTGCATTTTTTAACACCGACGAAATTTTTGCTCTGGCAATGGCACGCCAAAAGCCTCTGACGGTTCCCTATTTGTTGGGCCTCGGCCTAACTCCAATGATCGGCTGGACCGGTGGAACGCTCGCCGGTGCCTTGGCAAGTTCCGCACTGCCGCTGATGATTCGTACCGCTCTTGGCGTTGCTCTTTATGGAATGTTCATTGCCATTGTAATTCCCCAGGCACGCGCACAAAAATCCATTTTGGCCGTCACGCTGATTTCTCTTATTCTCAGCTGCCTCTTTTACTGGATTCCAGTGCTGAACGGGATTTCTTCCAGCCTCTCGGTCATTTTATGCACGGTAATCTCCGCAGCGGTTGGTGCGCTCTTATTTCCGATAGGTGATGAGGAAAATGCGCAGGAGGCCTTGGCGTGAATATTTATATCTGTATCTTTGCAATGGCCTTGACAACTTATCTGATTCGCATGCTGCCTCTAACACTTTTTCAAAAGAAGATCAAGAATCGGTTTTTGCGGTCTTTTCTAACTTATGTCCCCTGTGCCTGTCTGACTGCCATGACATTTCCGTCGATTCTTTACTCTACAAATTCTCTTATCAGCGGTCTGATTGGCTTTTTGGTCGCTATCATTGTATCCTTTTGGGGGAAAAGTCTGGTTATGGTAGCCGCTTGCAGCTGCGCTGCGGTTTTTTTAACCGAACAAATCCTCTGCTTTTTTTAAAAGAATTTTTACAGAAATAAAAAAGTTATCCAGTAAAATAACATTGAAAAGAAACCTTTAAATGGTTGACATTTTCTCAAAGAATTCTTATGATAAAAAGCAATAACAAAGGTGTTTCATTTTTCGAAAAAGCGAAAAATGAAACACCTTTTTCTTTAAAAAGGGGGATAAAAATGCATCGAATTAAAAAAATTTCTGCGCAAATTGTACAGATCCCACTAAAGCGCCCTCATGTAATGAGCCTGATGACGGTAAAGCACGTCGATTTTCTACTTGTAAAAATCACAGAAGAACAGGGATTGGAAAGCTGGGGAGAAGCTGCCTTTTTAGGCGGCCCCACTTGGTCGGAAGAAAGTGTAGAAAGTGCTGCCGCTGTGGTGCAGAAATATCTCGCGCCCTATCTCATCGGGCAGGAAGGAACCCAATTAGAATCTCTGCGCATGCGGATGGAACAATTAGTCCGCGGCAATCATTTTGCCAAAGCTGCCGTAGAGATGGCACTTTTTGATCTGACTGGAAAAGCATTTCATCTGCCCGTTTATGAACTTTTGGGTGGAAAAGTCCGCAGCAGCGTTCCTATGAGCTGGTCCCTCGCAACCGGAGACATCAAAAAAGAAATTCAGGAAGCAGAAGAAAAATATGCACAGGGATTTCGGATTTTTAAATTCAAAACCGGCGTTCTCTCTCTGGAACAGGATATTGCGCGGGTCGCTGCCATTCGGGAACATTTCGGCAAAGACCTTCACCTTCGAATTGACGCTAATCAAGGTTGGAGTTTCTTTGAGGCTTTGGAAGCTTTACAAAAAATGGCACCCTATCATCTTGATTTTGCCGAGCAACCGCTTTCGAAAGACGATCGGGAAGGACTTTCCATTCTGACCCAAAAAACACCCGTTCCACTCTTAGCCGACGAAAGCCTTGACTCTCTGCAAAATGCCATGGATCTGATTCGTGCCCACACTTTCCATTTGTTCGGGATCAAGCTTACAAAGATCGGCGGTCTGCTCGGTGGAAAACGTCTTGCCTCTCTGGCCGAAGCGGCTCATATGGACTGCTATGTAGGCTGTATGATTGAAACCGGCTTGGGAACTGCCGCATATCTTCATTTTGCAGCATCCACTCCTCAAGTAACCCTCGGATGCGAACTGTTTGGGCCACTTTTGCTGGCAGATACTATCACCACGAAAGAACCAAATTATCAGGATGGCTCCATTTTCTTATCAGAAACAGAATCTGGTTTTGGTGTGGAAATTGATGCTTCTCAGCTTAAGCGTTATACGGTTGCTGACCCGATTATCATTCAATGAAATCTTAAAACAGCATAAAATCGGCCCATAGAAACCTTCTATGGACCGATTTTTATTTTTCAACACATGATTTTTCTGTGATCTCAATAAAATGGGTAATTAAAGTTTGTGCATAGGATTGCTTCAGCCAAGCAAATCGAATCCAATACCATGTATCTTCGGAGAAATGAAAAACTTCCATTTTTGAAAGCTGCTTTTCGGAAAGAACCGCCTGTGCCAAAATCTTGGGAGAAAAACAAGCTCCCATATTTTTTGCACAAAGTTCCAAAAGTGTTTCGATATTCCCCCCCTCTACTCTAATATCCGGAATAAAGCCCGCCTGCGCAATCAAATGCCGACCAATTCTTCCGGCAATATCTTTTTGCCCATTCATTAAAAACGGACATTTTTCCAATGGGGTAACCTTTTTTTCCTCCTTGATTTTTTGAATCACTTGCTTTACATGATCTCCATAAAGTTGAGACAACAGCTCTTTTCCTACTAAGAGTACGACCTCTTCTTCATAGAAATCACGCATCTGAACTTCATTTAAAGGAGTCAGGAAACCTGCAATTGCCAAATCAATTTCCCTTTTTAAAAGTTTCTGCTGTAAAATATCGTTCAGATCTTCCACCAATTGAATCTCAATGTTAGGGTATCGCTCTTGATATGTTTTGAGAATTTTCGGCATCAGCGCATGCTCCCTTGTATAGGCAATCCCAATGCGGAGACAGCCTTTCTGATTGCCGGAGATCTCTCCAAATTCTTGTTGCATTTCTTCATATTTTCCCGAAAATTCTTCTGCATAATTTAAAAATATCCGGCCCTCATAAGTCAATTCCAGTGGAATTTTTCTTTGAAACAGTTTACATCCCAATTCCTGTTCAATAGAGGCAATCTGGGCGCTTAAAGTCTGCTGCGTAATATAAAGGCGCTCTGCGGCTCTTGTAAAGCTGCGTTCCTGCGCGACCATTAAAAAATAGTGTATATTTAAAAAATTCATTCTCTTTCTCCTATTACAGTATTTTAGCTGTATTTTATATCGTAAATAACAGTTTGACAATGGTTTTTATAAAATTTATACTGGAATTGAAAAGAGGCTTTCTGATGGAAACTGCTACTTTACTGCTTTTTGCAGCTGCTCTATTTTGCTGTGTCCTTTTTAATTTCCCGATTTTATATGCGTTGGTCTTTGGATACTTTTTATTTTGCTTTTATGGACTGCGAAAAGGGAAAAAGCCACAGGAACTTTTGAAAATGTCCCTTACAGGAATTAAAACTGTTAAAAATATTTTGATCGTCTTCCTATTAATTGGAATGATCACTGCCTTATGGCGTGCAGCAGGGACAATTCCCGCCATTATTTCTGATTCTTTCGGACTAATGCTTCCTTCTTTCTTCCTTGTAATCACATTCCTTTTAAATTGTTTGGTTTCCTTTTTAACGGGAACTGCCTTCGGATCGGCAGCTACCATGGGAGTAATCACGATGGCAATCGGAAACGCGATGGGTTTAGATCCTGCCTTCCTCGGAGGAGCCATTCTTTCTGGCGTCTATTTTGGAGATCGCTGTTCTCCAATGTCTACCAGTGCACTTTTAGTCAGTGAACTGACTAAAACAAACCTTTTTACAAATATCCGTAAAATGTTTTTTACCTCTATTGTTCCCTTTTCTATTTCTTGCATATTATATATATTTTTAGGATTTACTAATAATTCAGAATCTAATTCGATTGGGATAAAAGAAATTTTCGAAACAAATTTTAATCTCTCCTTTTTAACCTTAATTCCTGCAATCTTAATTTTAGTGCTATCTTGCTTTAAAATTTCAGTTAAAATCACGATGTCATTAAGCATTCTTTCTGCCGTTGGAATTGCTTTTTGGATACAAGTCCTAGAACCCACCCAATTATTTCACCTGCTGATTTTCGGCTATCATGCACAAGACCCTGTTCTTGGAAAATTAATTGATGGGGGCGGTATCCTTTCGATGGTGAATGTTACCGCGATTGTTTGTCTTTCCTCTTGTTATGCCGGAATTTTTAATGGAACCGGTCTTCTTATCAATTTGAAAGAGAAAATTCGAAGACTTGGCCAAAAGATTTCTCCCTATGGCAGCCTGCTCTGCACTTCCATCGGCACTTCAATGATTGCCTGCAACCAAACCCTTTCCATTATGCTGACCCATCAGCTTTGCAACGAAATGATTTCTGACCATGAAGAAATGGCAATCAATCTTGAAAACACCGTAGTCGTTTTAGCCCCCCTTATCCCCTGGTCCATCGCAGGAGGAGTTCCACTGGCTGCAGTAGGTGCACCCCAAATCAGTCTTTTATTTGCCTTCTATTTATACCTGATTCCTCTATGGAACTTTTTTAAAATTACTTACAAAAAACGAGCCAATCAATGATAAATGGGACGCTTCCTTTTTTCATAGCAGAAAGGAGAGCGCCCCATTTTATTTTTTACATTTTAAAAATTTTTTATTTTTGTCTTGACAAACTGCAAAAGTGTTGTATTATTGTATTAAAGACTTAATACAATAATACATTATGGAGATGAGGATGTTGTCTGAAAATATTCTTAGCACAAACAAAATTTCAAAAAAATTCGGCAATTTTCAAGCAGTTTCCGATTTGGATCTTGAACTTCGCCGCGGTGAAATTTATGGCTTAATCGGTAAAAACGGAGCTGGAAAAACGACCCTGCTCAAAATGATCAGCGGGCTTTCTAAACCAAGCAGTGGCTCCCTGCGGCTTTTGGGAGAAACCACCGAAAGCGGATTCCAAAAGGCCCGTGCGAAAACCGGCTGTATGATTGAAACTCCCGGATTTTTGCCTTACCTTTCCGCAAACGATAATTTGGAATATTATCGTTTACAAAGAGGAATGAAAGACAAAAGCTGCGTTCAAAAAGCACTGAAATTTGTCGGTCTTTCGGAAACCGGAACTAAAAAATTCAAAAATTTCTCTCTCGGCATGAAACAGCGTCTCGGGCTTGCTCTTGCCGTTTTAGATGACCCGGAACTGCTAATTTTGGATGAACCGATCAATGGCCTTGACCCTATGGGAATTGCAGAATTCCGTGAAATGATCCTTTCGCTTAACCACGAAAAAGGCACAACGGTTTTGATTTCCAGCCATATTCTCGGCGAGCTTTCTCAGATCGCAACTACTTTTGGTTTTATGAATGACGGAAAACTGATTGAACACATCAGTGCCGCCGATCTGGAAGAAAAATGTAAAATGAATCTAAAGCTGACCGTAGACAATACTGAACGTGCTGCCAAAATCTTGCAACAAAATCTTTCATGCAATGAGTTTCAGGTGGAAAATGAACGAGAAATTCATTTGGACGCTTTCCTTGATACCCCAGAGATTGTTGTAAAAGAGCTGGTCCAAAACGATGTGATGGTCTCCGGCGTAGAGCGAGCCGGACTTAATTTGGAGGAATACTTTATCAATCTTGTGGGAGGAATGCAGCATGCTTAATCTGATCAAAGCTGATCTTTATAAGTCATTTCATCGAGCCTATCTTTATGTAATCATCATCTGCCTTGCTGGTTTGGCCGTTCTTGTTAATGTGATTGTTGCTCAATCGGACTGTTCCGTTGAAAAGGCACTACAACTAATTTCGGAACTTCTCGTTTACCCTCTGTTTTTGGTCTGTCTTTTTTCCGACATGACAACTGCAGAAGAAAATAAAGAGCATTCTCTAAAAAATACAATTGCAGCCGGAGTCTCCCGGAGCAAAGTCTATTTTGCAAAACAAATCAGTACCCTTATCATTGGTCTTATCACCGGAATTATCACGATCGGAGCATATATGGCCAGCGATTTTCTGCTGATGCGCTCCGACGGCAGTTTTTCTCAGACGTTTTCTGATTTGATGCCCTACCTTGGAACTGCCTTTTTGTGCTATATTGCTGCCTGCTTCTTGTCGACTGCTTTAGCTTTCATTATCCAAAAGAATGCACTGTTCAGCATTTCCTATTTTGGAATTTTGGTTTTTCCAGCACTGCTCTTCCGACTTTTGAACTATGCAAATCCGATTTTCTTAAAGTTTGAAGAACTGACCCTCTTTATGCAAACAAACAGCATTGTAACGACTGCTCCAGAACAGCTGATCAACATTGTATGGGTCGCTGCCATTCACTTAGTCGTATTCTTCTTTGCTGGGCTCTTAATTTTCCGCCGACAGGAAATTAACTGATTGCTGAAATTTCGTACTAAAATGAAAGTCTTTTGTTAAATGCATCGTATGCACAGCCCTTAAAAAGGCTTTTCATAATTATAGAAAAATGCGCCTGATCGTTATGAAAACAATCAGGCGCATTTCTTTATATAATTCTAGTGTTTCTCTCAACTATACAGCCGTATTCATACATCTCCATTATTGAAGAATTCGCGAATCATTTCCTCAAGCGCTCGATTGGAACGGCTGCGGTAACCATCCGGGGGAAACATCAGAGCAAGATCTACAAAATATCGTTCTTTCCCCAAGCTAAAATATTCCACATCTGCGCTAGGTACCGCACACGAGCCGTAAGTAAATGCCAACCCCAGCCCATGAACCGCCATGGACTGGGCAAAGGCTGCCGTCAAATTTTCATTGATAACAGGAGGATTTATTCCATATTCTTTAAATTGCTGCTGGGCCACTGCTCCCAGCACATTGCTGCGTTTAGACAGCAAATACTCAAAATTAGCAGTATCCCTCAAATCGATCCACGGACGGCTGAGCTGGCCATAATGGGCAAACTCCATAACGGGATGTGCTCGATTGGCAACAAGGCAAACCTCATCCTGCAAAACAGTTGAATCCTTTCGAGGACACTCATTAGCCGGAAATGCAACCAATGCCATATCAAGCTCACCTGCTGCAACTTTTTTTTGCAGAACAATACTGTCGTGCTCAGAAATAATCACATTTACGGTTGGATATTCTGTACGAAACCGCTGCAGCACTGGGGGAATCAGCGCCGCTCCACGAAAACTGCTTATTCCAAAAATCAGCTGACCGCCATTCGGCAATTCTGCCTCCCGAAGTTCCTCTTTGACACGTCGATACTGCTGAAGCATTTGCCGCGCATTGCGAATAAATATTTCTCCCTCAATGGTAGGACGCACGCCGGAGCCTGTGCGAACAAAAAGTTTCGTGTCCAACTCTGCCTCATAGCGAGCCAAGAATTGGCTCAGACTTGACTGTGCAAGATATAGCTTTTGTGCCGCCTTACTAATTCCGCCTTCCTCTGCAATCGTTACAATATACTCCAATTCTTTCAATTCCATATTCATTTGCCCCTTTCTTTAATTGTTGCACAAAAGCAAGGACTTTTATTTGTGAGGCCTTACATGTAATATCGGTTTTTCCGATTGGTGCCATGTTAAAGTCTTAATTGACAATACTTTTCCCTAGTATATAATAAAATTATTAGAGTTTCAATACTATTTTTAGGTAAAAAGCCGATTGATATTTGATCTTTCTAGAAAATCTATCGTTTTTTCAAATATCAGTCCAATTGTGAGAAAGGAAAAAAATGCCAGAACTTTCAATGAAGGGCGTGATCGATATGCACGTCCACACAAATCCAGACCTGCGTTTGCGAGCCTATGATGACTTTGAGCTGTGTGATGCCGCCGTAAAAGTCGGTGCGCGCGCCATTGTCATCAAAACACATCTTGGTGACACCTCCTGTCGTGCTGCGCTGGTGAATCACTACAACAAGATCGTTCATGGAGAAAATGATTTTACTATGTTCGGTGCTGTCACTCTCAACCGCTGTGTCGGCGGCATTAACCCCGTTGCAGTGGAAAATTCCCTTAAGTTGGGTGCAAAGGTAGTATGGCTGCCTACTCAATCTGCCCGCAATCACCTTGTCAAGATGGGCAAACCTACCGACGGCTGTGTAGATACCGTTGTGAACGGCAAAGTTGTCCCCGAAATGCTGGACGTCTTTAAACTCATTAACGACTATGATGCTGTACTGGGCACAGCCCATATCTCCCCCGAAGAAGCTTTTGTAGTTGTAGAGGCCGCGCGCAACGCTGGAGTCAAAAAGATCGTTATCACTCATCCCGAATGGTGGGTTGTCGGTATGAGCATTGAAGATCAGGTTCGCCTTGTCAAAGACTATGATGTAATCCTTGAACGCTGTTATGCGCAGAACATGGGCGGCGGCAAGTATCGCAGCAACCTACCCGACAACCTTGAGCTTATCAAAACCGTTGGCTACAAAAACGTAATGGTAGATACTGACGGCGGTCAAACTGAAAATCCCCACTGGGAAATTGCAATGCACGAATACATGCAGTATCTCTATGACCATGGTATTCCCGAAGAACAGGTCCGCTATATGACTCATGATACTCCCTGCAATCTGCTGGGGATAGAAAAATAATCTGGAGGAATCAAAAATGCTGAGCTTAGTAATCGTCCTGGCCATTGCTCTAGCTGTATACCTTGGCTACAAGACAAATATCAACACCGGCTTTTTCTGCTTTGTCTTTGCATACCTCATCGGCTGCTTCTGGATGGGCCTCAAGCCTAAGGACCTAATTGCCTTCTGGCCTACCAGCACGATGTTTGTCATTTTGGCAGTTTCTCTCTTCTATAACGTGGCAGCTGCCAACGGCACTCTCGAAAAGATCTCACGCAGCTTACTTTATGCATGCCGTAACTTTCCCGGCATTTTACCCTATGCACTGTTTGCTGTTGCAGTTATTCTTTCCGTTATGGGCGCTGCCTACTTTACCGTTCTTGCCTTCCTCGCTCCTATCACCCTTATGATTTGCGAAGAAGCAAACATGGATAAGCTCACCGGTGCTATCGCAATCAACTGCGGCGCTCTCGCTGGCGGCGACTTTCCAACCGCAGCCCTTGGCGTCATATTCCGCGGTCTGATGGGCACCGCTTATCAAGGCGCTCCCGACCTTACCCCCATTGATGACTTTACCGCCACTCTGACCATGTTTGGTCTCGCAATTATATCCAGCCTTATCATTATTACCTTTTTCCGTTTTGCCTTTAAGTCTAACCGCAACATCGGCAAAGGTGTTGCTTTCGAAAAACCCGAAGCCTATAATAAGGTTCAGCGGAAGACCCTGGCTCTCATCCTTATCATGATGGCAGTCGTCCTGGTCTTCCCCATTCTCAAGCTTCTTGCCCCCAGCGTCAAGATCTTCTCTGTCATCGCAGGCAAGATAGATGTCGGCCTTGTTGCAATCATCTTTGCCGTCATCGCTCTTCTGATGAAGCTTGCTCCTCAGAAAGAAATCATTGCAAAGATTCCGTGGAATACCATTCTTATGATTGCCGGTGCCGGTATGCTGATTGCTGTTGCAGTTAAAGCAGGTACTATCACCATGCTCTCCAACTGGATCGGCAGCAACGTTCCTACATGGCTCATTCCTATGGCATTGTCCATCGTCGCGGCAATTATGAGCTTCTTCAGTTCTACTACTGGTGTTGTCTGCCCGGCTTTGTTCCCACTTATTCCCGCGCTGGCAGCTGCTACCAGTCTGAACCCTGCAGTCCTTTTCACCTGCACGGTTCTCGGTGCGCAAAGCTCTGCAATTAGCCCCTTCTCCTCCGGCGGCAGCTTGATCCTTGGTTCCTGCGGCAACGAGGAAGAACGCAACGCTCTCTTTAATCGTTTGCTGTTCGTAGCTGTTCCCGTCAGCGTTGGCCTCAGTGCAGTCTATAATCTGATTGTTTCTCTGGTCATGTGATCCTTTATTTTCTGTCCGAATTTGTTTTTGAGCAGAAAATAAAAACTATCTTACAGGAGTAAAAAAATCAATGGTTAAATTATATGAATCCAGTATTTACCTCGTAAATGGTGAAACCATCGTCACCGACAGTGCAGCGCTTCCCAGCCTTGTCGGCAAGACCGTCTCTAAGGAAGAAGCCACCAAAGGCACCATGGCCTACGGCATACTTAAAGCCCACAATACCACCGATCATATGGATAAACTTCAGCTGAAGTTCGACTCTATGACATCACACGATATTACTTATGTTGGTATTATCCAGACTGCCCGTGCCTCCGGAATGACCGAGTTCCCACTGCCCTACGTTCTGACAAATTGTCACAACTCTCTCTGTGCTGTAGGCGGTACGATCAACGAGGATGACCACAAGTTTGCCCTTTCTGCTGCTCATAAGTACGGCGGTATCTATGTTCCCACCAACATGGCAAACATTCACTCTTACAACCGCGAAACCATGGCAGGCTGCGGACGTATGATCCTCGGCTCCGACTCTCATACCCGTTATGGTGCTCTTGGCACTCTAGCGATTGGTGAGGGCGGCGGTGAGCTTGCAAAACAGCTTGTCGGCAAAACCTATGACTTTGCCCGTCCAGGTGTCGTTGCGATCTATCTGACCGGGGCCCCCAAGCCCGGTGTGGGCCCTCATGATGTCGCACTTTCGATCTGCGGCGCTGTTTATAAGAACGGATATGTAAAGAACAAAGTCATGGAATTTGTCGGCCCCGGTATTAAAAATCTTCCAATTGAGTACCGCAACGCCATTGACGTTATGACCACTGAAACTACCTGCTGGTCCTCCATCTGGGTCACGGACGAAACAACAAAGAAGTACTTTACGATTCATGGCCGTCCCGAAGCTTATAAAGAAATCAAACCCGCTGACGTTGCCTATTATGACGGCTGTGTTTACATTGACCTTTCCACAGTGGAATGCACCATTGCAATGCCCATGCACCCCTCCAACACCTACACCATCCATGAGCTGCAGAAAAATGCCGCGGACATTCTGCATCTTGTTCAGGAGAATGCCAACAAGCAGATAAAGGGCGCAAAAATGGACATTGTCAGCAAGTACCACGACGGTGCTATCTGGGTAGAACAAGGCGAAATTGCAGGCTGTGCAGGTGGTACCTTTGATAATATCTGTGCTGCCGCCGACATTCTCAGAGGCAAGAGCTGCGGAAACGGTGCTTTCACGCTAAGTATCTACCCAGGCTCCATGCCTGCTTTGGCTGAACTTATAAAGAACGGCAGAGCTGCCGATCTCGTTTCTGCCGGTGCCATCATGCGCGAATGCTTCTGTGGGCCTTGCTTCGGTGCAGGTGACACCCCTGCAAACGGCGAGTTTTCCATCCGCCATACCACGCGAAACTTTCCAAACCGCGAAGGCTCCAAGCCTGGCGAAGGTCAGATGGCAGCTGTTGCTCTTATGGACGCACGCTCTATTGCAGCCACTGCCGCAAACGGCGGTAAACTGACCGCCGCAACCGATATCGAGGTTGAGTATACCAATCCTGAGTACAAATTTGATGGCAACATCTATAAAAAGAGGGTTTACAACGGCTGGACAAAGCCTGAACCTAAGACTGAATTGAAATTCGGCCCCAACATTAAGGATTGGCCTGCACAGCCTCCTCTGACCGATGATTTGCTGGTAAAAGTCTGTTCTTACATTACTGATCCTGTTACCACTACTGACGAGTTGATCCCCTCAGGCGAAACTTCTTCCTACCGCTCCAATCCTGAGCGTCTTTCCGAATTTGCTTTATCTCGTCGTGATCCTCAATATGTCTCCCGTAGTAAGGTAATGCGTCAGCAGGAACGTGACCGTGAAACCGGCAAAGGTCTCTCCGATGAAGTAAAAGCAGTTTACGCTGCTCTAACTGCAGCCGGTATCAAAAACGACCCCGAGAACACCGATATTGGCTCCACAATCTTTGCCAATATGCCCGGTGATGGCTCTGCACGTGAACAAGCTGCCTCCTGTCAGAGAGTGATGGGTGCGTTTGCTAACTTTGCTAAAGCCTATGCCACCAAGCGTTATCGCTCCAACTGCATCAACTGGGGTATGACTCCCTTCCTCGTAGAAAATCCTGAGGTATTCGAGCTGGGTGATTATCTCTTTGTTCCCGGTGTACGGCAGGCTGTTCTTGAAAACAAGCCCAGTTTTCCAGCATATGCTGTCAAAACTGACGGCACTGTTACCAAATTTTCCGTCTCCACCGGTGTTTTAACTGAAGCCGAACGTCAAATTATTGTCGCCGGCTGCCTGATCAATTACTACCGCAACCATTAATTTAGCCTTCTTCTTACCTTTTTTTGTACCAAGGAAGCCCACAGCTGTATTACAGTTGTGGGCTTCCTTGGCTTTAAATAAAAACTCCGGACAAGATACCATTTAAAAAGTTTCCGCATAAGATAGATGGAAATTTTTTAACTAAAACGACCAAACTTCCGGAGGTTTTTTTATGAATGACTTTTCGCAGTACCGAGGACTTTCCTCCGAGGAAGCTGAAAAGCGACTTAAAATTTATGGTAAGAACGAACTTTCCATTTCGCAAAAAAATTGTCCTTTGCGAAAATTTTTAAAAGTTTTAAAAGAACCGATGTTTCTTTTGCTCCTTATAACAGCAGCGCTGTATTTTTTTCTCGGAAAGCCACAGGACGGCGGAACCATGCTGATCTTTGTAGGCGGCATGATCACAATCGACAGTATCCAAGAATGGAAAACCGATCGGACACTTTCTGCTTTGCGTGAACTTTCAGCGCCCCAAATTCCGGTCATTCGGGACGAAAAGGAGCAAAAAATTTCAAGCTGTGATTTGGTCCCCGGTGACCGGATGCTGCTTTTCGAAGGAGATAAAATTCCTGCGGATGGACGAATTCTAGAATGTTCCGATTTTATGACAGATGAATCGACACTGACCGGAGAAACAGAAGCAATATCAAAAGTTCCATTTTTGGAAAATAATTTTTCCGAATTTTATTTTCGCCGAGACAGCTGCTATGCAGGAACTCTGGTAACGCGCGGAAGCGCTGCTGTTTTTGTAGAACGCACAGGGCGTTTTACGGAATATGGAAAAATCGGTACCGCCATTTCTCAGGCACCGGAAAAGCCAACGCCGCTTCAATCTCAAACTGCCAAACTAATCAAAAGCTGTGCCATCCTTACCATGGGCCTTTTTGTTCTGGTCACTCTTTTAACCTTTTGGAATCTTTCCGATTTTTCGTTACGTGAGCGTTTAACGGAAAGTCTGCTCTCCGGCATCACGCTCTCGATGGCAATGATTCCGGAAGAATTTCCCGTCGTTTTAACGGTTTTTCTCTCAATGGGCGCATGGCGGCTTGCCAAAAAACATGCACTGGTGCGAAAGCTTTCCAGCGTAGAAACGCTAGGCGCCGTTTCGGTCTTATGCGTAGATAAAACCGGGACCCTCACAAAAAATGAAATGAAGGTAACAACACTTTGGCCAGTTAACATAAATCAGTCTTATCTTGCCGAAATCATGGGGTTAGGATGTGAAACACCGCCTTATGATCCGATGGAAAAAGCAATGCTGCGTTTCTGCAGAGAACAAAATATTTTAGTTGATCCTTTTTCCCGCGGAGAACTTCTTGCAGAATACTCTCTTACTGACCATCTCAAAATCATGGGACACGTCTGGAAACGAAACGGTCACATTGAAATTGCATTAAAAGGCAGTCCGGAACAAATGTTAAAGCTCTGCCAACCTTCTCAGACGACTCTTGAAGCCGCCCGCAAAAAATATGAAGCTCTTTCAAAATCCGGTCTGCGGGTCATTGCAGCTGCCATTCAAATTTTAGAAGAATCGGAACTGGTCCCAAAAACGATTTTAGAATGCCGCCCCCAATTTGCTGGACTGATTGGGCTTTGTGACCCACCGCGGGAATCCATCAAGCAGGATATTGAAAACTGCCGCAGCGCAGGAATCCGTGTTTTAATGATTACCGGAGACAGTCCCTTAACTGCCTGCGCAATTGCTCAAGAAGTCGGGATACAAAGTACGAATCACGCTATCACCGGAGCCATGTTGGATCAAATGAACGAAGCGCAACTTTTAGAAGTTGTCAAAACAAGTTCTGTCTTTGCCCGTACGATTCCTTCCCACAAAATGCGAATTATAGAGGCACTTCGAAAAAATGGGGAAGTCGTTGCGATGACCGGGGATGGAGTAAATGATGCACCAGCTCTAAAATATGCAGATATTGGTATTTCCATGGGGAAAAAGGGGAATCAAGTCTCCCGGGAAGCTGCCGATCTAATTTTAATGGATGACCGCTTTTCTACTATTGTTGAAACAATTCACGACGGCCGCAGAATTTATGAGAACATTCGCAAAGCTGTAAGCTATATCTTTACCATTCACATTCCAATTGCGCTTTCGGCGATCTTTATGCCGGTTCTGAGGATCCTGCCTGACTCTCTCTTTTTGCTGCCCGTCCACATTATGCTTTTAGAGCTTTTAATCGATCCAACCTGTTCTTTAGTCTTAGAGCGCATGCCGGCACAGCCTAATCTTATGAAACAGTTCCCAAGAAAAAGAGAAAGCTCTCTGCTTTCGCACCATCTTCTCGGAAAAAGTTTCTTACAGGGATTTATTTTGTTTCTGGTATCGTTCGGTTCTTACGTCTTTTATTTGAATCATTTACACGAAAATGCCGCCTTTGCCCGCTCCATTGGGCTCTGCATTCTAATGGCTGCCAATTTCTTTTTGGTGCTGCTCTCCGCTTTCGACCGAGGCTGGACTTTTAAAGAAATGGGAACGTTTCTGCGAGATCGAGTCATACAGTTTTCCGCTCTCGGGACACTTCTTCTCATTCTTCTAATGCTTAATTCTCCCTTATGCACTTTTTTAAAGCTCTCTCCTCTGCCGATTTCTCAGTTTTTTGTATGCATTTTTCTCGCGGCAATTTCTGTTTTCTGGTATGAACCTATTAAACATCTTTCTCATTAAATAACAAAAGTGATTAGGATAATTCTTGCAACGCCTTCTGATAGGCTTTCTCCGTAATAGGATCAAAACAGACCATATAAACCGTTTCAATGCCACAATCAGACTTTAAAAATTCTAAGATCTCAGAAACCGCAATTTTTGCTGCCTCTGAGAGTGGAAAACGATAAATTCCAGTACTGATTGATGGAAAAGCAACGGTGTGACAATGCGCTTTCTGCGCCAAGCTCAGGCAATTTCGATAGCAGTTTTTCAAAAGCTGTACTTCTCCACTCTTTCCCCCGTGAAAAACAGGTCCCGGCGTATGAATCACATACTTTGCCGGCAACCGGTATCCGCCGGTGATTTTCGCTTCACCGGTAGAGCAGCCGCCCAGCGTCCGACATTCTTCCAAAAGTTTTGGCCCTGCCGCACGATGAATTGCACCGTCTACTCCGCCGCCTCCCAAAAGAGTTGTATTAGCAGCATTAACGATTGCATCTACCTGCATTTTCGTAATATCTCCTAAAACGATCTGCAGCTTTGACATGGAAATTCCTCCTTTTAAGATTTTGCTGGATTAAAATCTGCATATATTTTCCCTCGTATCATACAAAAAAGAGCCAATCGCTTTTGCAGGAAGCAAAAGGGATCGGCTCTTTCACAATAAAAATTTCAGCTTATTATTGCACAGTCAATTTACCCTTGACTGCATTTTTGGCTGCCATTTAAGCTTCTGCTTTCCAGAGTCCATGCAGATTGCAATAAGCATAAGCTACGGTCGGCTGATCGTCTGATGTCAGTGCAAACACTGCTTTCGGCTCTTCTCCGGGGTGCAATGCCTTGTGCTGATAACCATTTTTGGTTTCCAAACAGATCCACTGGATTGAATGCTCTTGGGTCATCGGATGCGGAGTACTGCCAACTTTGACCGTAACAGTACTGCCTGAAACTTCGATCACTGGAACATGCTTCTCAACAGCTGCGTCTGTCGTATTCGGAACAAGCTCCTGCATCTTCTCTCCGCAGCACACAACCGGAACTCCACTATCATGTACTTTGACGACAATGTTCCCACAATGACGGCAAATATAGAACTTCAGTTTGGACATAAAAAACACTCCTTTTTCTTTGATTTTTTGGATTCAACCATCTGCGCTGATTCTCTTTTATCATCCGACAAATGACTAAATTCTTGCTTTTAGTATATCATATTTTTCCAGTAATCTGTTAATGATCTGTTAAAAAATTTGGTTTTATTCTAAAATATGACTAAAAAATTATTATTAAGATATTTTCTTTTTTATCTTTTCAATATTTATACTAATTAGCCATTTATAGAAAAACAGAGCAATCAAAATACCCAATGGTATTAAAATCGCTCTGTTCTTTGCTGCCACATTTTCGTCTATATTACGATTCTGATGGATTGCTCTGTCAGTATTTATTATTAAGCCATTTTTCTTATATCAAGATTTGTTTCTGTGCAGATCAAACAAATCATCCTATCGGGTATAATGTCATTGCAATTAAGACACCAACCACGCCACGAATAACACCAGGAAGCAGCCCAGCTTTCAAAATAGTTTTCTGGCTGTATCCGCCAGCGCCCATAGCCATTGGCACAACGGCAGTTGCCATCGGGGTAATCAGTGAAGACATGGATGCCAGTGCGCACAGGATGATTGGTCCGCGCGGATCGCAGCCCATAGAAACGCAGGTCATAATAGCTAACGGTTCCAGCACTGTCGTAACAGCACGATTGTACAGTACTGAGGTCATTAAGAAAGCAACAATATAGAATGCCGCTCCAATGAGATAGCCATTGGTTGTATGGCCAAGTATAGAAGCAAGCCATTTTCCTAACATGTCTGCAGCACCGGTCTGACCCAATGCATTGCCCATAACAACTACGCCTACATACAGCAGGATAATGTCCATATTCATGTTATTGATTGCTTCACGCTCGGTCAAAACACCACTCGCTACGATCACGATAGCACCAATCATGGTAGCTTCCCAAGAAGGAACACCCAACATCAAAGCAATAATAACTGCTACAAACACGCCATATCCCAAAACTTCACGCACAGGGCTAAGTGGTTCCTGATGCTTGAGTTCATGACCTTGTACCATGCTGGTTGGCATTTCCGGCTGTTCCGGTAAAAATTTTGGAACTACAAAGATTGCTAACAAAAGGGTGATAATTCCAACTGGGAATATAACAGATGTTTCTGTCCACATGTTAAACTGAGTAGCAGTCCAACCATAGGATTGCAGGTAGCCGTTATCAGTGATATACCATGCTGCATAAGGGCCGATAGGCTCTATAATAAATGCGCAGGACACTGATGCGATTGCAATTGGATACATCATTTTAGACGGACTGATATGCATTTCGTCGCACATGCCCTGCACCAACGGATAAACCAAAGCAAAAAGTGCTACGATACTGGGAATAAACTGTCCCAGAATGCAAGTCATTACAACATAAGTAGCGAGAACTTTCGTAAAGGAACCTTTGGTCACCTTATAAAGCATTTTAGATAGATGAGCGATCATCTGGGTACGGCTTAAACCCGCAGCAACGATAAACATACAAACCATTGTAACGACAGTTGTGCTGCCAAAAGACGGCAATGCTGTTTTTACGTCGATACATCCAGTGATAATTAAAAGCACCATAACCAGCATTGAGGTGACTGACATTGGTATCTTTTTCATAAAAAACGAGACAATCATAAATGCAAAAATTAATAAACATATTGTCATCTGGGACATTTCTTCTTCCTCCTTATTAAACCAAATTAATATTGTTGAACTTCTCTGCACAGAAAAGGCAACTTGACCATTTTGAATCTGTTTTTATACGTCTTGAGGAATCTTTGGTTTTATCTCTTTTGGAATAGGAGCACAATACACCTGGGATTTTGTTCTTTTCAGCTTTTCCTGTTTAGCGCGATCAATAACAGCAGGGTCTTTTAATACATCGATCGCTGCACCTGCAAGTACCTTACCGGCATAGAGCATTCCTTTATGCGCCATTCCGCTTTTTCCTACCGCAACTTCTTGCCAGGAATGCATGGCAGTTCCTGCGGGCATCGTGGCTATATTCAACTGAGCCACCGGACACACCCAGCTAACATCTCCCACATCCGAAGAGGCAAAGCCTTGATGTTCCATTGGGAAAGGCATCGCCACATTATGTATATCGCTGTCAGAATTTTGAGAAAGCTTTTCCTGTTCTTCCGGGTCAGTGACATCCAGAAGAAGCTCATCAAAATAGGAAGCACTCCCTTTTTGAGTTGCACGCATAGCCTTTGCCAACGCAAAATCTTCTTTTGAAAATTCCGGTACAGAAATCTGTTCTAGATTTTTTTGTAAAACTTGAAGCAGGTTGGTATTGAGTACAGTATTGGAACAGGCCTTTACAAATTCAATTTCCACCCGTGTATCCGTCATCATTGCCGCACCCTTAGCAATACGGTTGACCCTTTCATACAGGTCTTTCGCTTGTCCAAGCTGCGGTGCACGCATTAGATATAATCCCTCAGCATAAGGCTGAACGACTCCCGGGAGTGTACCGCCTGTATCCGTAATTGCATAGTGAACGCGATTATCCATTGGCATGTGTTCGCGCAAATACTGCACGCCAGTATTCATCAGTTCCAAAGCATCCAATGCACTGCGTCCAAGTTCCGGGGACATGGCGGCATGAGAAGAAACGCCATAGAAGTGATAACAGGCCTGATAGTTTGCCATCGTGCTTTCACGTGCCACGCTATTCACTTCTCCAGGGTGCCAACTAAAGGCAATATCCAATTCATCAAAAGCACCGTCACGCGCCATAAACCCTTTTCCGGCACCGCCTTCTTCAGCCGGACACCCAAAAAATTTGACAGTTCCCGGCAAGCCGCTTTCTTCCAGATAATGCTTTACTGCGATTGCCGCCGCAAGGGATCCTACCCCCAACAAATTATGTCCGCAGCCGTGGCCGGCTCCACCAACTTCAATCGCCTTTTTTTCCGGACATTGGGAAACCTGACTCAGACCAGGCAGTGCATCAAACTCTCCCAAAAATCCAATGATAGGTGCTCCTGAACCAAATGTTCCGGAAAATGCAGTCGGGATTCCGGCCAATGGACGTTCGACTGTAAACCCTTCTTGCTGCAAGGTCTCGCAAAACAATTTGGCGGCCTTCGTTTCATGGTATCCGATTTCCGGATGATCCCATAAAAAGTCGCTCATTCCAGTGAGCATTTTCTCCTTTTCATCAATAAAATTAATTGCTTGTTCTTTACGAGTTGACATAATATTTGTGGTCCTTTCCGTCTATGCTGTAATTGCTGCTTTTTAAAGTAGTTACCCATGGACTCTCAAATAAAGTAAAAGATGCTGAATCTAAAATCATTAAACTAATAAACGAAATTTTTACTATATTTTCAGACACCTTTCGGAAATTTCAATTAAAATATACCATTAAGGCATCACTCGGTCAAGCAAAATTTATGCTTAAAAACAATCTTTTCCCTTTTCTACAAAGGATAAATTCAAGACTTGGTCATTATTTAATAAAGAAACTATTTTTCAGACATTTTATATCCTATTTGTCTCTTTTAAAATTTTTAGACGTATTTTTGGACATTTGTCTTGCTTTTATCATTTTTGTAGTATATAACTATAATGAATAATAGTTGTATAGTGAGAGGACGTTTTCATGTATTTTATTGGTGTATTCACTACGGAGCAGTCTCTGCGGTATATCATGCGCATTGATAAGGAAATGCGCACATACAGCAACATCACTTATTTGCCTTATTCTTCTCTGGAGCATTTGGAATTTTTATATGAAAAAAATGCTAACCAGTTTGATGGGCTTTTATTCAGTGGCTCCTATCCTTATGAAATCATTGTTAAAAAGTATAATAATCTTCTAAAACCTTTTACCTATTTCAATATTACTGACCGCGATTATTACAAACTGATTGCGCGTTTGGCGATACAAAACCCACAGCTAGATTTTTCGCGGGTCTATTTTGATCGGCCACAAATACCGGTTGATTTTACTTCTATTTTTAACAAACCAGATATGCCTCTCCTTGGTACGGCTCCCATTGATTGGGATACAGTAGATGCTGTTGAGTGGTACAAGCCCTTACGCGAATATTATCGCCAGGTTTGGGACAGTGGCAAGGCTGATTTATTAGTCACTCGATTCGGCAGTATGGACGAATACTTCAATGAAAATCATATTCGGCATGAGTTTTTATACCCTTCAACTGAATCTATGATAGAAACTTTTCGCGGCCTAATTATGCAGCTCAGTGCTGTTTCTATGCATGACTCCGCAGCCTGTATCGGGCTGGTTGGCACGGCACACACTATGACAGAGGCACAACGCGTCGCGTTATCTGCGCAGTTACAGATTTGCAATAAGCAGCTTGGTATGCCTTTTCTTATTTATGAGCATGGAAACCATTATGAATTAACCACAAATATTGCAGTTCTAAAAGAAATGTCTCAGCAATACACCACCTGTCCTGTTATGACATTTTTGCAAAATAATCTGGATTTTCCAGTCTGTGTAGGCTGGGGCTGCTCCAATAACGTGATCGACGCACACCGTAACGCGCAGCGAGCAATAAAAGAAGCTTTTCTGCGCAAAGGTTCTGCTGCTTTTATTGTCACCGCGGATAATGTAATCATTGGGCCGCTTTCCAGCGCTCGGAGAATCAGTTATACAGATTCTCCGAATCAGCATCTTTCAAATCTAAGCAAAAGCCTTTCTGTTTCCCCACTTTATCTGAGCAAAATCATTTCTGTTCTCAATCAGAAGGGCAGTGATACTTTGTCTGCAGAAGAGTTAGCCTTCTTTTTGAACGTTACTACCCGTAGCGCATCCCGTATTCTTTCAAAGCTGGAAGCCGGAGGGGCTGCGACCGTTCAATATAATCGCCAACTTAATTTACGGGGACGGCCTGCCAAGATTTATAAGATCCTTTTTCAAAAATTACCATAACAAATTACGCTAACAAAAAAGGCGCTGCGGGAAAAACCCGCAGCGCCTTTGCTGTTATGTGTCGAATTATACACTATAAAAAGACACGTGTCAAATATTTTTTCAAGAATTTAAAGACACAATATGGAACAGTATAAGGATTTCATTTTATATTTTGCCTTTATTGTAGTATAAGTCCCTAACTAATTAGGGAAATATTTTAATTAATTTATTTTTTCATTCGTAATATTCTATAACTTTTCAATTAAAATCCCGTCATAACTGCAGCTATTAATTGTTTATAATACACAAGGAAAGATCAGTTCAATGCCAAACCCGCTGCCTCCCGAGAATCCATTTTTCAAGTTTACTTCAGCGGAAAGCGCCTCAGCGTATTTTTTCACTAAATAAAGACCCATTCCGGTTGCTTTTTGACGGTCAGGGTGGTTTCCGGTGAACCCTTTCTCAAAAATAAACGGTGCATCCTCCGGCGGAACCCCCGTTCCGTTATCCCTCACGTAAAGATGAATTTTATGATCATCATCGTCCTGCCAGGTGGATACAAAAACTTGTCCGCCTTTTTTTGCTGCGTATTTGACGGCATTACTGAGCAGTTGTGTAATCATAAAGGCAAGAACTTTTCTATCTGAAACAACTGTTGCGGGACTCCATTTCGTCACAAGGTCTATCTGCTTTTCTTCTATAAGAGATACAAATTCTCTGATGACTTCTTGGGCACACTCATCCAATCTAAACCGGGTAAAATTGTAATCCACATGAGTCGTTTGTAAGCGGGCATAATAGAGAATTTTTTCGACATCTTCACTGATCTGCCACCTCGAATGCTCCATCCTGCTGTAAACATACGGGCTCATTTCGTCTTTATGGTTTTCCAACACCAAAGTCATCAGAGACATCGGCGTTTTGATTTCATGCGTCCATGCCTCTATATACTCCTGATAATTCTGCAAATTAAGCTGTTTTTCGTTAAGATCAGCATTTTGCTTTTTAAGCCTTGCATACACCGTTTCAATCACATGCGCCCATGGATCGTCAAGTGTAACGACAAGGGCCTTTTTTGTAGCTTCATTTGGATCATTAAGAAAACTTTCAACCGCATTGATCTCTTTTTTTTGAGTTCGACACTGCAAAAAATAACCAACCCCAATAATGATCGCTGTAAAAAGCAAAATAAACAGGCCTATGCTTTTCATCGCATCCGGACGAAGCAGCCATGTCATCAGGATAAAGGTCAAATCCGTTAACAGCAGCAGAATAAGCCAGCACCCAATTCTTTTTAGAAACAATTTCATAAATCTGAAACCTCCAGCTGATAGCCCTTTCCCCGAATCGTCATGACTGTATTTTTAAGTCCTATTTTGCTAAGGTCCTTGCGAAGCCGCGTCATGTTGACCTGCAGAATATTTTCATCCACAAATTCGTCTGTACCCCATACAAAAGAGATTAATTCCGTACGAGAAACAGGCTCAGGATGCTTCTCCATCAGGAAGCGAAGAATTTTGCCCTCCCTTTCTGGCAATATCAGGTATCTGTCTTTTAAAACCAGTTTATAGGTATCGGTATCGAGCGACAATTTGCCGCACTGAATGACATTCTTCACCTTGCCATAGGTCTGCAAAAGTCTTCCTGCACGGGCAAGCAGCCGATCCGGATGACACGGTTTTATCAAAAAATCGTCCGCTCCAAGGCCAAGCGCTGTCAGTTCATCATTTAGCGTATCACGGGCAGTTAGGATCAGTATTGGGAAAGAGGTTCTTGCTTTTAGCCACTTGCAGAGTTCGAATCCTGATTCACCGGGCAAATTAACATCCAGCACAACAAGATCAGGATGAAGATCAAGGATCTCCTTTTGAGGAGCAGCAAAGGAAGAGATACCCGAGGCCGAGTATCCCTTCTTTTGAAAGGTCATCACAATTTCTTCGCACAAATATTCATCGTCTTCCACTATGACAATTTTTATCAATCGGCTTTACCCCCGATCCGTAATTTCAAGCATCCTGATTTCTCGGCAGGCCGTCCGTTTTACAATGGATATATAAATGATCTCCGTCATAATAAAGACAATGAGTGCAATCGCCGCAAGCGCAGCAACGGTAGCGATTGGAGTGCCGGTCGGCAGTCGTGTAAGATTTGTAAACATGACAAAGATCGCAACAATACTGTTGCAGACCGCAACACTGAGCATAAGTGTAAAAAACATCTGAATCTGTTTTTTTGCAGAACAGCATAAATCTTCCGTATCTGCACCAAGGATCAGCAGGGTAATATATCTGTGCTTATTCTTCCGCTGCTGAATCAGATATTTTAAACCGACCAAAGTATTGGAAATCAACAAAAACAGAATGCCAAGATAAATCGTCAGATAGCTTGCAGCCACAGTATAAAACAGATTCCTTCCGATGCCGCCAAGATAGCTGTCATATTGAAGGCCC
Organism: Caproicibacterium sp. BJN0003; assembly: GCF_026314295.1. Lineage (NCBI taxonomy): Bacteria > Bacillati > Bacillota > Clostridia > Eubacteriales > Oscillospiraceae > Caproicibacterium > Caproicibacterium sp. BJN0003. The sequence continues at coordinate 363,647 of NZ_CP111108.1, read as the reverse complement.
GTTCCCGCAAGGCAGCCGTCCATTTTTTGAATTGCCTGCATCAGTCCCAACTCATCCGTTAGGCTCTTCTTTAGGTGTATATTTTGGCAAAACGGTTGTGTATCTTCGGTAAGTTTCTGATACAGCTCATCGGGAACAATCAATGCGGTATAAAGCGTAATGGAACGGTTGGCGACAATGTTGTCGTGATACAGTTGAGGCAAAAGGCTGTATTCTTCTCCGTTGATCCCTATAGTCACCTTGCTCTTCAGCGCTTCATTAAGCAGATCATAGAGGCTGCCTTCTCCGCTGCCCATCGTCGAATAAAGCGCCGCTTTGTTTTCGCTGAGGTCGATCGGCTCTTTTCCCATGGCAGACATCATATGATTATAAGATGTTTCTGACAGAATGTATTCCAAATGAAAGTTCTGCACAAGATTATCAGCTTTCGGAATCTTCTTTAACGCATCGATCATACGGTTTGTATCAAATTTCGTCTTTGTCATAGACAGATAAACGGGGTACGAAGTTTCTATCATTTCATTGATTTTTGGATTTTCTAAAACGGCAGAAATATCCGCTTCTGTTCCCATGATCGAAAAATCGGTGCTTCTCGACTCTGTTGTTCGGCCGATCCCCATGGCAATTCCATAAGAGATACAGGAAAGTGCAATCAACAGAAGCAAGGACGATACTGCGAGGGACTTATGCTCAAACAGTACATTTTCCTGAACCTGACGTCCGGTAAAAGTTGCAAGCCCGGTTGCATTTTGGCTTTTGCGGCTGATTCGCTTGCCGATAAAACCACCAAGTCCGCGGTATAGAAAAAAAGTTCCTAAAATGCCGCACACGAAAAGTATAAGAACAGAAATCATCAAAGCAGATAACTCCGTGCTGCTCAGCTGGAAAATTGCGAAATAATAAGCAATCAGCAATAACAATATTCCGAAAATAAAAAAAGTGCTGCTTTTTCTCTTCGACATTGGTTCCTGTTTTTCGGAAGCATCCGAACTTAAAAGCTTTGCCGGTTCTGTTTTTCCTAACGGGATACAGATAATCAGCATGGAAAGGAGCTGTACCATGACAAAGCCGCAGACTGTCCATAGGATGGCATCCCCGGAAAATGAAATTCTGTGACCGATAATCCCCAAGCCAATAAGTTTCGCTGTTACAAGGCTGATTCCCTCTGTGAGAAACAGGGCCACCGGCAATCCGATCAGCAGGGATATCAGACTGCTCCATAGTGTTTCACACAGCAGGAGGAAAAATAAGCGGCTGCGTTTCATCCCCAGCATAAGATACATGCCAAATTCACGGCGCCGGCTATCTATCTGATACTTACAAGCAAAGTATACCAGAAAAAATACGAAAAACAACGATATCACATACACAAATGGAATCAGCATCATCAGCTTATGAACAGCGTCGCTCTCGATCGTGCTCAAGAAGCGCATAACATCCTGTTTATCCAATGAAAGAAGCGTATAGAAAGCAACAATAGCAATGATGAGAGAGCCGAAGAACAAACCGTTCCCCCTGCGATTTCTGGCAGCATTGCGCCGAATCTGCTTAAAGAACATTTGCGCTTCCTCCTCCCAGCTGAGCCATCACTGTTACAATCCGTTCGTAGAAGAAAGCAGGTATTTCCGCTGCCATGTTTCTTCTGAGCTCGTGGAACAGACGGCCATCCTGGATAAAGAGGATACGGGAACAATAACTTGCTGCATTGGCATCATGAGTAACCATCATAATCGTCTTATGCTGTTCGCTATTAATAAAGGAAAGTTTATCCATTAAAATTTTAGAATTTTTACTGTCCAAAGCGCCCGTAGGCTCATCGGCCAAAACGATGCTCGGATCGGAAATCAAAGCTCTTGCCGCTGCAACACGCTGCTTTTGTCCGCCGGACATCTGTGAAGGGAATTTATCCAAAACGTCTGTAATATCCAATTTTGCGGCAATCTGCCGAATATTATTTTCCGCATTTTCCCCAGTGATTCCGTGCAAAGCCAGTGGGAGGGTAATATTCTCTCTTGCTGTTAGATTATCGAGCAATTCAAACTCCTGAAACAAATAGCCGATCTCTTTGCCGCGGTAGTTTGCTAGCTGCGTCCCGTTAAAGGTCGAGATATCCTTGCCATGCAGAATGATTTTACCGGAACTCGGCTTGATCATGGTCGCAATGCAGTTTAGCAGTGTCGTTTTTCCGGAACCGCTGACCCCCATGATTCCAAGGAATTCCCCTTCCAACACATCAAAACTAATCCCTCTTAGGGCTTCTGTTTTGGTGCTGCCTTTTCCATAGCTCTTTGTCAGACCTTCCACCTGTAAGATTCGATCATTTGCATTCATGGTAAATTCCTCCTGCTCATTGATTGTCTTCATTGTAGCATTCAGAACAGTCAAATACCACTTACAGTTGCTGTAAGGTAAGCTCCCCTAAATAACTATAGAACTTTTTTGTTGTATTACAAAAAAACAACCCACCATTTTAAAATGGTGAGTCTGCATTATAATATTGAAAGTGATTCGAAAAATAGGGCAAAGAGTACATCAGCGTAACCATAAGTGGGCAACTATCGTTCCAAGCCAGCAGGCAAACAATGCTGAAAAAAGATTTAATCCAGCATTCATTCCTCCCATCAGATATTTTCCGTCGGAAAAGAAGGAAATGGTTTCATAACTAAAGGTGGAAAAAGTCGTAAGTCCGCCCATCATTCCGGTCGTCAAAAACATTCTGGAATTTGCAGAAATAGGCCAAGTACTGGAACTTGCCTCCATAATAAATCCCATAACGAATCCACCAAAGATATTTACTATCAGAGTTCCCAGAGGAAAATCCCCAAAATATTTAGCTGTAGCGGTCGAAATCACATAGCGCAGTGCTGCACCAAGAAATCCCCCAAGCCCAACGATCAAAACTTTACTTAATTTCATAACAATAATACCAACCCTCAAGACAAAAATATAGGCTCCTACCTCAATCCCTTAAAGTAGAAGCCATTAGCAATAACTGCATTATAGTGAGCCTCATCACCAAATCACTCTATTAAGAGTATACAATTTGGGGCCTTTTGTAAATATCGAAAAGTTAAAAATATTCTCACACTTTTTATCAGATTTTGTGTTTTTATCACACTTTTGCTGACTCACAAGCTCTTTGAGCCTAAAAGCCTTTTTATTTAATGTTAGATAAAAAGGCAAACACAAGCGATAAGCCATTAAAAAGAAAAAAGTCTGAACGCGAAATGCGCTCAGACTCAGTTTTACTTGGAGCAGGAGAGGGGAATCGAACCCCCATATTCAGCTTGGGAAGCTGATGTTCTGCCACTGAACTACTCCTGCATAATTTGGTGGAACTATGGTTGTTATTTTAACATAAAACAGTCCCCAATGCAAGGGAATCCTATAATGATTTTCATGGAAAAAGGGTTCTTTCTAGTTTCGCTGATTTACATAATACAAAAAAATATTTTTATGATTTTGTTTTTCCCCTATAGTATTCCACACTTTCCACTGGCTTTTCCACAAATCAATTCGAAGAAAGGGCGAAAATCAGCCGATTGAGGGGTGGTTTTCCACAATTTCCACCGCCAAGCTGTCAAAACTTTCCCCGGACAAACTGTTTACATAAGTTTCTAAAAAACTAAAATTATGTGTTTGACAGAACAGCTTACTCTTGATATTTAAGCCTTCTAAATAATCGTCTTTATAATTGTAAAAAGCCGCAGAGACTTCGTCAATAAAGACAAAATCCCTACGGCTTTTTTATCTCAATTTCAATGAGAATCAATCCAGCTTTTTATCTGCAACTTCCTTTTGTGCACGCGCAATAAAATCTTTGACAGCCATTGTTCCGAGATCTCCCTCTTTACGATGACGTACAGAAATTTCTCCGCTCTCAACTTCCTTATCGCCAATTACCAACATATAAGGAGTCTTCTGCAGCTGCGCTTCGCGGATCTTATAACCAATCTTTTCATTTCTCATATCGCTTTCTACCCGCAGACCGGCATCTTCCAATTCTTTCTGCAGCTTTTCACAATAATCGTGATGGCGTTCACTAATCGGCAGAATCTGTACCTGCACCGGAGAAAGCCACATCGGGAATGCACCGGCAAAGTGTTCGGTAAGAATTCCAATAAAGCGCTCCACCGAACCAAATACAACACGGTGAATCATAATCGGACGATGCTTTTGCCCATCTGCGCCTGTATATTCCAGTTCAAAACGCTCTGGCAGCTGGAAGTCCAACTGAATGGTTCCGCACTGCCATGTACGGCCTAAGCAGTCCTGCAGATGGAAATCCAGCTTCGGTCCATAGAATGCGCCATCGCCCTCATTAATGTCATAGTCATACCCGAGTTCCGTAATCGCTTCGCGCAAAACATTCGTCGCATTATCCCAAGTCGCCTTATCTCCCATATGATCTTCCGGCATGGTCGAAAGTTCAATATGATACGGGAATCCAAAAGTCTTATAAACGCTGTCGATCAAGCGCACCACACCTTTGATCTCGTCTTTCATCTGATCGGGCGTCATAAAGATATGCGCATCATCCTGATTGAAGCAGCGCACACGCATTAAGCCATGCAAAGCACCGGAAAGTTCATGACGATGAACAAGACCAATCTCACCCATTCTCAGCGGCAGATCTTTATAGGAACGCATCTTTGTCTTATAGACCAGCATTCCACCGGGGCAGTTCATCGGCTTAATTGCATAATCTTCATTGTCGATCACCGTAGTATACATATTATTCTTATAATGTGCCCAGTGGCCGCTGCGCTCCCAAAGCTTCCGGCTCAAAATCACCGGCGTACTGATTTCCTGATAGCCGGCCTTCTTATGCACTTCGCGCCAGTAATCCAGCAGCAGATTTTTGAGAATCATTCCCTTTGGCAGGAAGAACGGGAATCCGGGGCCTTCATCCATAATCGTAAAGAGCTCCAGTTCTTTTCCCAGTTTACGATGATCCCTCTTCTTTGCTTCTTCCAGCATCTTTACATAGGTATCAAGGTCCGCACTCTTCGGGAAGGAAATTCCATAAACACGCTGCAACATCTTATTTTTAGCATCTGCACGCCAATAAGCGCCGGTGCAGTTCGTTAGTTTCACTGCTTTTACTTTTCCGGTGCTCAAAAGATGAGGACCGGCGCAAAGGTCAATATAATCGCCCTGCTTATAGAAAGTGATTTTTTCACCCTTGCCGCTGTGTTCTTCAATCAGTTCCACTTTGTAATCCTGGTGTAAATCTTTCATCAGCTTTAATGCATCTTGTGCCGACATCTCTACCCGCTTTAGTGGAATATCTTCCTTGATAATCTTCTTCATCTCAGTCTCAATCGCAGTGAGATCTTCCGGAGTGAGCGTTCTGGGCAGATCGAAATCATAGTAAAATCCATTATCGATCGCAGGCCCGATCGCAAATTTCGCATCAGGGAATAAGTGCTGAACCGCTTGCGCCATGATATGAGAAGTAGTATGCCAATAAGCACGTTTCCCGTCCACCTGGTCAAACGTTAAAATCTCCAGCTCGCAGTCCTCTGTCAGTGGAGTCCGCAGATCGACTACTTTTCCATTCAGCTTTCCAGCGCAGGCAGCCTTATAAAGTCCCATTCCGATGCTTTTGGCAACTTCTGCAACTGTGATTCCGGATTCGAACTCCCTTGGTTCGCCTTTTAAAGATACCTGAATCATTTTTCTGCTCCTTTTCTTTATATAATATATAATGTTTTTAGAGAGGCAGCTGATAAAATAAAAAAGCCCTGCCCCACCTAAAATGGGGCAAGACTTGATTTGTCTCACGGTTCCACCCATATTCTCCCGCTTAAAACGGGACTCATTAAAAAAGCTTCTAACGGTGCTTTTCCGGCATTCCTCTTCGGCATGCAGCTCGGAGGTGGTAGTCCTTGCAGTTGTGTTCGGTGCAAAAGCTTTCAGCCTAAGACTTTTGCTCTCTGATCCAAAGCCAATCTGCGGCTTCCTCGTCATCGCTTTTTATTTAAATATCACCCGGTAATCCCCGGATAAGAGTCATGTTATCACCGTTTTCTTTCCTTGTCAAGCGATCAGAATTTTTATTCCAAATTCTTTTGGCTGCAGAACCCTTTGGAAAAGGACGATCCATTCTTGACAATCCCCCTCTTTGCGGTATACAATTATAAAGAATGCACGATTGGAATATTCATGACTGCATTTTTGGGAATGACGCACCCAATTCTCTTGATATTTTCAAAATCAATTTCTTAAAAAATCTTTATTAAAAGGAGGTGCCCCTAAAATTGAATACTTTCACAGCAATCCTCATCGCAGCAATTTGTGCAGCGGTGGCTGGTGTTGTGTGTTTTTTTGCCGGTTCTGCACATCGAAAAAAGGCAGCTGAAGCTGCGATTGGCTCTGCAGAAGAAGAAGCCAAGCGGATCGTAAGCGATGCTCTAAAAAATGCAGAATCCAAAAAGAAAGAAACCTTGCTGGAAGGAAAAGACGAGTTGCATAAACTGCGCTCAGAAGCGGAAAAGGAAATTAACGACCGCCGCAAAGAAGTACAGCGACAGGAACGAAGGATCCAGCAAAAGGAAGAATTTCTAGACAAAAAATCAGAAACATTTGATGCAAAATCCGAAACTCTGCAGCAAAAGCTTAAAGATGCAGATCAAAAGCTAGCAGATGCAGAAGAGGTTAAAAAGAGTCAGTTGGAAATGTTGGAAAAGATCTCTGGTTATACAGCAGATCAGGCGAAAGAATATCTGCTCAAAGACCTTGACAATGAACTGACCCACGAAAAAGCAGCCAAGCTGATGACCATGGAGCAGCAGATGAAAGATAATTCCGACCAAATGGCTCGAGAGATTATCTCTATGGCAATTCAGCGCTGTGCTGCAGACCATGTAGCAGAAGCGACCATCAGTGTTGTTCCGCTGCCAAATGATGAAATGAAAGGCCGCATTATCGGCCGTGAGGGACGCAATATCCGGGCAATTGAAACGATGACCGGAGTCGATCTGATTATTGATGACACACCAGAAGCAATTACCATTTCCAGTTTTGACCCGGTTCGCCGCGAAATTGCACGAATTGCATTGGAAAGACTGATCTCCGACGGCCGGATTCATCCAGCCAGAATCGAAGAAATGGTGGATAAAGCCCGCCATGAAGTGGACGCGACCATTAAGCAGGAAGGTGAACGAGCTGTTATTGAGGCCGGTGTAAACGGTCTGCATCCTGAATTGATCAAACTTCTGGGACGATTGCGTTATCGTACCAGCTATGGGCAGAACGTGCTCAATCATTCTCTTGAAGTTGCTTCCCTTTGTGGAATTATGGCAAGCGAACTCGGAATGGATCCGACTGTTGCGAGAAGAGCCGGTCTTTTACATGATATTGGAAAATCCCTGGATCACGAGATGGAAGGTTCCCATGTAGATATCGGCGTTGATGTCGCCCGTAAGTACAAGGAAAGCGAAGCAATCATTCATGCGATTGCCGCACATCACAATGATATTGAACCTAAAACGGTAATTGCCTGTCTTGTTCAGGCTGCCGATGCAATCAGTGCCGCTCGTCCCGGCGCTAGGAGAGAGAATCTGGAAAACTACATCAAGCGCCTTGAAAAGCTTGAAGAAGTCGCTTCCAGTTTTGAAGGGGTTGCAAGCTGCTATGCCATCCAAGCAGGTCGCGAAATCCGCGTAATGGTAAAGCCTGAAGTCATCAGCGACGATCAGATGGTTCTGCTTGCCCGCGAAATTTGTAACAAGATTGAAAATGAGCTTGAATATCCCGGTCAGATCAAGGTAAACATTATTCGTGAGAGCCGCGCTTCTGACTATGCAAAATAAACTTTTGCGGTTAAACCGCATGCTTTTCTTTTGAAATCTTGCGCCTGTCTGACTTTTCAGACGGGCGTTTTTTATGCTTTAAAGCTGCACTGCTCTTGCCTTTTGGAATTTTTTCCGCCATAATAGGAAACAGTTGAAAATAGAATCGAGGAATTCTAAAATGAATCTTTTTGCAATCGGAGATGTCGTCGGCAGTATTGGATGCCGATTTCTTCGGGAAAAACTGCCCGCTTTTAAAAAATATAAAGGGATCGATCTGGTAATTGCTAACGGCGAAAACAGTGCCGACGGCAATGGCCTGACTCCTTCCTCTGCACGCTATCTTTTTGACAGCGGCGTCGATGTGCTTACTGGCGGCAATCACAGTTTTCGCAGAAAAGAAAGCTATGAGCTTTATGACACCTGTGAAACGCTTTTGCGGCCCGCAAACTTTCCGGTTTCCGCTCCTGGAAGAGGATTTACCGTAGTTGATATGGGCCGCATTCAGGTGGGAGTTCTCAACTTAATGGGGGTTGTCTATCTGGAGTCTTTGGAATCCCCCTATGATTGTGCTGATCGTCTTTTAAAAAATGCGCCTAAGATTACCGTGGTGGATTTTCATGCAGAAGCAACCGGAGAAAAGCGCAGTCTCGCCTATTATCTGGATGGAAAAGTCAGCGCAATTTGGGGAACTCATACTCATGTTCAAACAGCCGATGACTGCCTGCTACCAAAAGGCACAGGCTATATTTCCGACCTCGGAATGACCGGTACGATCGAATCTGTATTGGGAGTCAAGCCGGAACTGACGATTGAGAAAGCCCGCACCAAAATGCCGGTTCGCTTTGATCTTTTGCAGGAAGGTCCCTGTAAAATGGACGGATGTCTCTTTGGCATCGATGAAAAAACCGGGCGCTGCCTTTCTGCAGAGCGAATTGAGCTCACTTAAAAGTGTTTTATCTTTTACACATATTGTCCCATCACAGCGGAAAAGATTCAGGTTGAATCCGTTTATCGATTGTGATATAATATTGGATATTAAAAGCATGGAAGCGGTCTGAACCGCCTTATGAAGAGGAGTGTCGATATGATCAACGGAACTGATCTTCGCAACGCTATGATTTCAGCTGCGAACAATATCGCAAAGCATAAATCCAGCATTGATAAACTGAATATTTTTCCGGTCCCCGATGGAGATACCGGAACCAATATGTCTATGACTATCGGAAATGCCGCCGCTGAACTTGAAAAAGTAACAGAAGAAAAAACAGCCGGCGAAGTAACCCACATTGCAGCAAGTGCTCTATTGCGTGGTGCCCGTGGAAATTCCGGAGTCATTCTTTCTTTGCTTTTCCGTGGGTTCTCAAAAGGAACCGAAGGAATGGACACGCTTGGCGGAAGCGATCTTGTCAACGCACTGGGAATCGGTGTGGAAGCTGCCTATAAAGCAGTCATGAAACCGGCTGAAGGAACAATCTTAACCGTCTCCCGCGTTGCCTGCGAAAAAGGAAAAGCTGCCGCAGCAATCGATGATGATCCGGTTTATGTATGGAGTGCCGTTTGTAAGGGCGCTGCAGAGGCTCTGGAAAACACGCCTGAACTTTTACCGGTTCTTAAAAAAGCTGGTGTTGTGGATGCAGGCGGAAAAGGGCTCTGCTATATTTTTGAAGGCATGATGAGTGTTTTCCGTGACGGCGTCATCATCGAAAACGATGGGGATGAAGAGGAAAAAAACGCTTCTGCTTCTCTAAGCGATGATTTCTTCCGCAATGCTGCAGCTGAATTTGATCAGGAAATTCACTACACTTATTGCACCGAATTTATTGTTGGGCGTAATCCCGAGATTCAGAAAGACCCAGAAGAACTTCGTACTTTCCTCGAAACCATGGGCGACTGTGTTGTAGTGGTTTCAGACGATGAGATCATCAAAGTTCATGTGCATACAGAAGATCCAGGAAACGCTTTGGAAGCTGCTCTTGTCTTTGGTCAGCTATTGACTGTAAAAGTTGACAACATGAAAGAACAGCACCGCAAAGCACAGGCGACAGAAGCTGCTAAAAAAGAAGAACTCAAAAAAGCAGAGTTGAAATCTGTAGAACCTACGGAAGAAATCGGATTTATTTCTGTAGCTGCAGGAGAAGGACTCGCAACCCTCTTTAAAGATCTTGGATGCACTCATGTTGTAAGCGGCGGTCAAACGATGAATCCCAGTACAGAAGACATTTTGGAAGCTGTCAAAGCAACTCCGGCCAAAAATGTTATGATTCTGCCGAATAACAAAAATATTATTATGGCCGCTGAACAGTGCATTCCGCTCGTCACCGACCGTAAAGTTATTGTTTTGCCCACCCGCACGATTCCACAGGGACTTTCTGCCATGCTTTCTTATGATCCGGAATCCACTACGGAAGAAAATTCCGTTAAAATGATGGAAGCTGCCGGGAATGTAAATACCGGCATGGTTACTTTTGCCGCTCGTGATAGTGAGTTCGGTGGCCATAAGATGAAACAAGGCGACATTCTTGGCCTTGAAAACGGCAAAATGAAGCTGATTGAAAAAGATTATGTTCATACTTGCAGCAAATTAACCCGCTCCATGGTAAATCGTGCTACCTCCTTTATCACCATTATCTATGGCCAGGATGTAACCGAAGAGCAGGCAAATGATGCTTATAACCGCATCAAATCCCATGTAAGTTCCGATATTGAAGTCACTTTAGTAAACGGTGGTCAGCCGGTTTATTACTTTATCATTTCAGTTGAATAATTCCAATTGAAAACCACCAAAAAGGTTGGGGTTTTTCGTGTCTCTTTTTTCGGTTCCAATTTCAAATTTAAAAGGCGTCGGCAAAAAACGTGCTCCTCTTTTCCAAAAAATCGGAGCGCTTTCTGTCGGCGCTTTATTGCGCCTTTATCCACGTACCTATGAAGATTGGAACCACCGTTCTACCGTTTCTGATGCTGTTCCAGGGACTGTTTGTGCCATTCGGGCAACAGTTTCTTCGATTGGTTCTCCTGTCCGGGTTCATGGCGGAATGATTCTGATTAAGGGCACTGCAGAAGATGAAACTGGGATTCTGAATCTGACCTTTTTTAATAATCCCTATATTCCACACCTTTTGATTCCTGACAGCACCTATATTTTCTACGGAAAAGTAACGGAAAATTTCGGGCACAAAGAAATGGCTTCTCCTGCATTTCTTTTAGAAGAACGCTGTACAGGGCTTCGGCCAATCTATCCGCAGACAAAGGGTCTCACCAGCCGTATGATCGAAAACGCAGTCCGCGAAGCTTTGCGCCTGCTGCCGGAAACGATCAAAGATCCAATTCCCTCTCCTCTGCGCAAGGAAGAAGGACTCTGCTATCTGCGGTTTGCTCTCGAAAATATTCATTGCCCCAAAGACACCGAATCCATGGAAACTGCACGCAGACGGCTAATTTTTGAAGAACTTCTTGTGCTGCAATTAGGGCTTCTTTCTATGAAAAGCCATACCCGCGAAAAGAGCAAATTTTGTGTCAAGGCTGAATACACAAAGGAATTTTGGGGTCTTCTTCCCTTTTCCCCTACCAATGCGCAAAAACGCGCCGTAGAAGAATCGATTGCGGATTTAATGAGCGGAAATCCAATGAATCGTCTGATTCAAGGTGACGTTGGCAGTGGTAAAACCGTTGTTGCAGCTGCGCTTTGCCATACAATGGCGAAAAATAAGATTCAATCGGCGCTGATGGTCCCGACCGATATTCTTGCCCATCAGCATTTTGCTTCGCTTTCTCCCCTTCTCGGGAGATGTGGAATTCGAGTTGGCCTTTTGACCGGCTCGATGAAAGCAAAAGAAAAACGAGAAATAAAATCCGCCCTGCTTTCGGGAGAAATTGATGTTTTGATCGGTACCCATGCAATTCTCACGCAGGATGTGCAGTTCCAAAATCTCGGCCTTGTCATCACGGACGAGCAGCACCGGTTCGGGGTTCGGCAAAGGGCGGAACTTGCAGAAAAATCAAAAGGCACCCATGTGCTTGTCATGAGTGCAACGCCGATTCCAAGGACACTGGCGCTTATTATTTATGGAGACTTAGACCTTTCAGTGATTGACGAACTTCCTCCCGGCAGACAAAAAATAAAAACCTTTTGGATTACCGGAGACAAACGTCGGCGTGCAATCGGTTTTTTGGAAAAGCAGGTAAAGCTTCATCGGCAATGCTATGTGATCTGTCCCATGATTGAGGACGGGAGCGAAAAAGCCAGCGTCACAGGATATGCAAAAAAGCTAAAAAAGGAACTGCCTTCCTGCCGAATCGGTGCTCTTCATGGGCGAATGAAAGCAACAGAAAAAGATAAAATCATGGAAGATTTTTCTGCCGGAAACCTTGATATTCTTGTCTCAACAACCGTCGTAGAAGTTGGCGTAGATGTTCCGAATGCAACCGTTATGCTGATTGAGAATGCAGAACAGTATGGGCTTTCACAGCTGCATCAGCTGCGCGGACGAGTCGGGCGCGGTAAATTTCAATCTTATTGTATTTTAATTTCCGACGCGCAAAACGATAATGCACAGGCAAGGATGAAGGCAATGTGCGAAACGCAGGACGGCTTTGAGATCGCCGACCGGGATTTAAAGCTGCGTGGCCCCGGAGATTTCTTTGGAGACCGACAGCATGGTCTTCCTCAATTAAAAATCGCCGACATCAACACCGATTTGGCAGTTCTCAAGCGAACGCAAACGATTGCCCGCTCTCTTTTAGCGGAAGATCCTGAGCTTAAAAATGAAGATCACCGCGGTCTTTGCGCAGAAGTGCGGCTTCTTTTCCAATCTCTTGAGTCTTCTTAAAATAAATGAAAAATCATAAAAATGGACTGCCCAAAATCTTTGGCAGCCCGTTTTTTATGTTTATAAAGTTTTTACACATAAAGTTCCTGTCCCATCAGAAAGTTTTCCGACCCTTACCTGTAGGGGAATTGCACTCTCTAATTCGGTCACATGAGAAATGATTCCTACCGTTCGGCCGCTCTGCTGAAGGCGCAAAAGCGCATTCATAGCGGTATCCAGCGTCTCCTGATCCAAACTTCCAAATCCCTCATCAATAAAAATGGAATCCAAACGAACACTGCCGGAGGTGCTCTGCACCACATCGGAAAGCCCAAATGCCAGCGAAAGAGATGCTAGAAAAAGCTCTCCGCCCGAAAGCGTTGCTACTTCTCTTGCTCCGCCTGCCGCGGCATCCAGAACGCGTAAGTCAAGCCCGCCCCTTGCATTCCCATTGCTTTCTTCTGTCGCTCGAATCAGCTGATAACGATTTCCGGAAAGATCAGCAAAAAAGAGGTTTGCACTCTGCAGAATTTCGTCCAACATTACACCCAATACAAAATTCTGAATGGGTATTTTCATTGCAGAATCTCCCGAAAGCAACTTAGCAAGGCGGCTTACTCTTGCATACTGCTCCTGAAGCTTTTCGCCTTGTGTTTCCAACTGCTTTAACTGCTCCAAAGACTTTTCCGCACTCTGCAGCCGTTCTAGTGCGGCACCCTTTTGAGCTGAAAGTTCAGCCACATGATCCTGTGCTTCTTTTCGAGTCTTTCCAATCGCTTCAACATTCGGGCGCTCTGCCTGTTCTCCGTAAGCCATATGATATGCTTCTAGTGCTCTGCGGTCTGTTTCCTGTGCACTCAAGAACGCTTTTTTTGCACTTTCCAGTGCAGCTGCCGCCGCTGCCATGGAACGCTGCGCCAACTGCATCCGCTCCGTAATCTTTTTTTCCATCTTTTCACAGTCAGAAATTGATCTTTCTATTTCCTCCAAAACGGATTTTAATTCTGCTGCCGAAGAATTCCCCTGCACCGTTTTAGAAAGCTCTTCAATTTTTGCTTCTTCTGCCGCTAAAGACTGCCCGAGCAGATTCTGTTCTTTTTCTGCCGACTGTACCAGATCCCGGGCTTTTTCCCGTTCCTGCTCCAACTGCTTTAATTTCTTACGCGCTTTTTGGAGCTTTTCTACAGCCTCTTCGGTCTCCTTCCGACGCTTTATGAGCGCCTGCAAAATCATCGAAGGTTCTGCAGGAATGGGGTGCTCTAAAGAGCCACAGACCGGGCATGGTTTTCCCTTTTCAAGATGAATTGCTACCGCCGCCGCTGCATTTTTATTAATCTCCTGTTCTATTTGAACTGATAAAGACGGCAGAAAAGAAGCTGTCTCACTCATTTTTTCAATGTAAGCGTTTCCCTTTTCACATCTAGCCGAGGTTTCATTCCATTCTTTTTCCGCTGCCTCTTTTACTTTTCTCTGTTCCTCTACCTGCTTTTTTAGCTTTTGACAATGTTCTTCAACGGACTGCAGTCTGTTGACTCCTTCCAAAGCCATCCGGAGACTGCCTCGCTTTTCCCTCAGAGAATCTGCCTTTTTTCTTGCTTCTTCTGCCTTTGGTAAAAAAGCTTCCGCCTGCCTCTTTTTCTCTGCCGCATTTTTTGCTCGCTGAGAGGATTCTTCCTGCTCTTTGCGGCAGCTAACTAACATTTTCTGAGAAGTATCGAGGGCAGACGCCAGTTGATATGCACGATTCTGTCTCTCAAGTTCTGTCTGCGCTTTTTCATGTTCTTTAATCAGTTCGCTGATCTTAATTTTTTGTTCTTTACAGAAATTTCCCAGTTCCTCTCCGCTAGAAGAAGATTCCCGTTCCAAAATAGAATTTTTAGACGCTAAATTTTCTCCTGCTTCCCGAGAAAGTGCACGTTCCTTTTCCCTCATTCTCTGCGTCAGGATTTTCCATTTTCCCGCATGAAAAAGGGTTTGCAGCAACGAAGCCTTTTTCATGGAATTGGACATTAAAAGCCGCAGAAAATCGCCCTGCGGCAACACTACAACCTGAGAAAACTGCTCACAATTTAATCCCAAAAGCTTTTCCGCCCATTCCCGAATTGCTTTGTCAGAACCAGATTCCAGCAGCTTCCACTCTCCTGTATTATCTTTCGTCCAGCACTCGTTTGTCTCTTTGATCTTTTCCTCTCCGGTACCGCGCCCGGCATAATGTTTTTGTTCACGATAAAATTTATAGACTTTTCCTGAAAGAGCAAACGTAAATTCCACAAAGGTCTCCTCTTTCATCGCAGCGGAAAGGCTGCGCATACTATCCCAACTGCGTTGCCCTCCGGTTGCTTTTCCATAAAGTGCAAAGCACATTGCATCCAAAATTGTCGTCTTTCCGCCGCCGGTATTTCCGGTAATCAAAAACAGCGGGTGCTCCCCGAGACTTTCAAAGTTAAGACTGGTTTCGTGCAGATAGCAGCCGAATGCCTTCATACGCAAAAAAAGTGCTTTCATTCGGCTTTCTCCTCCTCTTCTTCTAAATCTATGCGAAGCATTTTCTGAATCAATTTTTTATCTTCTTCATCTGCCTCTATTCCGCAGATTTGTTCCATAAATTCCTCAAAAATCGTCAAATCATCCGCTCTGTGATGAATCTGTTCCCGCAATTTCTGATTATCTCCTTCTCCTTTGGAAAGAAGCCATTGACTCGAAAGTCCAAGAAGGTTTGGATAATAGGGGCGCAGCTGGTCAAGCGGCAAATAAATCGGTTTTGTATCACAAAGCTCGGCAAAAAGGTAATCTTCACTTGGATTTTCTTTGGCTTCTTCCAAAAGTTCCTCAAAATCTCCAGAAATCACCCGGACTTTGTTGGGCGGGCAAACCGGAATTTCCGTAATCTCTTGTCCTCCATTTTTCCATTCTACCATGGTCACCGATTTTTTCTGATTCGCTTCATCAAAAGAATAGGTGAGCGGTGAACCGGAATATCGTCCTTTGCCCGCTTTTTGCGGCCCATGAAGATGTCCTAAAGCCGTATAATCAAATTTTTCGAACAGATCCGTTCCTACCTGTGCGCTCCCGCCCACAAATGCCGGACTTTCACTGGCACCGATCTGTCCTCCCGCCGCAAAGCAATGCGTCACCAAAACATTCACGGCATCTTCTTTTGGCTCCACTTTTTCGATCATCGCACGAAATGCTTCATCCATAGAATGAATTTCTTCCTGCCCCAACAACTCCCTTATCTGTGCGGGTTCACAGAATGGCAGGGTCCAAAAGCAAATTTTTCCCGATGCGGTTGTGAGTTCTATCGGATGAAAAAGCTCTTCCGGACGAGTTGCCAAAATAATTCCGCTTTCTCTTAAAAGAGTGCTCCCAAGAGACAATCGTTTTGCGCTGTCATGATTCCCTGCAACTGCAATCAACGGAATCCCCATTTTATGAAGCTGCGTATAAAAATCATCCAGCAGCGTAATGGCTTCTACGGGCGGCACCTGCCGATCAAAAAGATCTCCAGCTACAACAAGGGCATCTGGGTGCTCTCGCTCCAGCAAAGGTAATAAAAACGAATTTAAAAACCATTTCTGATCTTCCAGAAGGGATCTTCCGTATAGGCTCTTTCCAAGATGCCAATCTGCCGTATGCAGAATTTTCATTTGGTGTTTCCTCCATTCTCTCTGAAAAATCCTTGTTTCATACTTTCCTTTTTCTCGAAATACTGGTATACTAAATATTATTAATTTTTATTTTATCACATTGGAGGCAAAAGTTCTATGAAGAAACGGAGTTTCCTCCTTCCTCTTTTCATCATCTTTACAGTCTTTTTCTGTACGATCTCAGCAAATGCTGCGTTTTCTCCCGATTTTGAGCCACAAGCGCAGTCTGTTTTGATGATCAATTTGGATACAAATACGACCATCTATTCTAAGCAGCCGGATGCTAAGGTCTACCCCGCCTCTACCACTAAAATTATGACCTACATCATCGCTGTTGAAAATATTCCTGACCTTGATAATACGATGATTACTTTTACACAACAAATGTCGGATACTCTTACGGGATCCGGCAGTTCTCTTGCTGGTTTAAAAGTCGGCGATGTTTTATCCGCTCACGATTTGCTTTACTGCATGATGGTACCCTCCGGCAATGATGCGGCAGTTGCACTCGCGACTTACGTCGGCGGCGGAGATATTCAAAAATTCGTCGATATGATGAACCAAAAAGCGCAGGATCTAGGCTGCACCAATACACATTTTATGAATCCCCATGGCTTACAGGATGAAAACCATTATACAACTGCATCCGATCTCGCAAAGATCGCACAGTACGCAATGAAGATGAACTATTTTGATGAGATCACAAATACTCTTCGATATACCTTTACCATTAAAGATGGCCCCCGCAAAGGAACTAGCACCTGGGTAGATTCCACCAACTTCCTCATTAATCAGAACCTGATTGGTGCCACTGCTTATTACTATCAATACGCACGGGGCATCAAAACCGGACATACTGATGAAGCTGGCTATTGCCTGGTAAGTTCAGCCCGGGCAGAAGGGATCTCCTATCTGTGTGTAATGATGAATACCAAAAGTCCCGGTACAGACAGCAGTGGAGCTGTTATTCACCAAGAAATGCTTGATACCCGTCAGCTATATCGCTGGGCCTATAAGAACTTTCAGCTAAAACAGGTTTTGTCCGCTTCGCAGGCAACCATGGAGGTTCCGCTCGACTATGCGTGGAACAAAGACCATCTGCTCCTAAGCCCTGAAACAACGGTATCTGCTATTCTTCCAAATGATGTTGACCCAAGCAATGTACAAATTGTGCCGAATTTACCGCAATCGGTTGCAGCACCGGTAAAACGTGGAGACCAAGTTGGAACAGCAAAACTGGTTTATAACGGAGAAGAAATTGGTTCTGTCAATCTGGTTTCCAGCGAAAGTGTCGACCGCAGTGAATGGGTTCATATTATTACGCTTGCCAAACGGATTGTTACTTCCCGCTGGTTCGTTTTGATTGCCGCTATTTTGGCGGTGCTAATTATCGTCTACATCGTTTTAACACTGCTCAGTCATCAAAAGAAAACTGCGAAGCGAAAAGTTCATCGCTATCGTAAAATGTAAATTAGAAGTTTTTGAAGTGATTTGACTATATTTTGAAAGGATTGAATGTTCATGAGAATAGAACATTTGGCTCTTTATGCTTTCGATTTGGAACAGATGAGATCATTTTTTGAAACTTATTTTCAGGCGAGCACTTCTGAACTTTACCATAACACAAAGACCGGATTTAAAAGTTATTTTTTATCTTTTAATGACGGCGGTGCACGATTAGAATTAATGAATCTCCATGAACTTTTGTCTAAAGAAAACGGCACTGCTTGTCCTGGACTCGATCATTTGGCGTTTTCAGTTGGAAGCAAAGAAAAAGTTGATCAGTTGACGGCTGTGCTCAAAAAAGACGGTTATCCTACCATCAGCGGCCCTCGGACTACCGGAGACGGCTATTACGAAAGCTGCATTCTTGGCCCTGAACAAATCCGAATCGAGATTACCATTTGAATTTTTAAAACAGTAAATTGATTGTTTTTCTGTGTTTTTTCGTAAAAAAAGAGGTACTGCAGATTTTCTGCAGTACCTCTTTCATTTTGCCAACAGACAAATTTCGTTTTTATGGAAAAGCGAAATTACTTCAGTTCGACTTCAGCGCCAGCCTCAGTCAGCTTTGTCTTAATTGCTTCAGCATCTTCCTTGGAAGCGCCCTCTTTAACAGCCTTAGGAGCAGCATCAACAACAGCCTTTGCGTCCTTCAGGCCAAGTCCGGTGATCTCACGGACAACTTTGATAACAGCGATCTTGTTCTGGCCAACAGACTTCAAAACAACATCAAACTCAGTCTGCTCTTCAGCAGGAGCAGCAGCGGCAGCAGGAGCAGGAGCAGCAGCAACAGCAACAGGAGCAGCAGCAGAAACGCCGAACTCCTCTTCCAGAGCCTTAACGAGTTCGTTCAGTTCCAGAACGGTCAGGGATTTTACATCTTCAATCAGCTTTGTAACTTTCTCAGACATGATAAATACCTCCAAAATTAAATTATAATCATTTTTTATAAAGAGCGCATTATGCTTCTACGCCCTGCTTTTCTGCAATTGCATTCAGCGCAATTACAAGAGCCTTCATTGTTCCGTTCAACACGGTAACAAATCCGGTAATTGGAGCATTGAGGCTTCCCAGTGCTTTTGCAACCAGTTCCTCTTTGCTGGGCAGAGTTGCCAGTTCAGCAACATCGTCCTTGCTCAGAACCTTTCCGTCAATGAATCCAGCTTTTACTTTCAGAGTAGCACCTTTGTTGTTCTTCTCAAAAGTATAGAGCGTTTTTGCTGCATGGACATAGTCCTTATCACTCAAAGCGACTGCAGTTGTTCCCTCCAGAACCGGATCAAGACCGTCGATTCCAGCTTCTTTTAAAGCCAGCTTCAAGAGCGTATTTTTGACGACTTTATACTGGTCGCCGCTTTCACGCAATTCTTTACGAAGCTTTGTGTCATCGGCAACAGAAATTCCCTTATAGTCAACGACAACGCCGACACAGGATTTTTTCAGCTGCTCAGCCAGATCTGCTACGACCTGCTGTTTTTCTTCCAGAACCTTCTTACTTGGCAAATGATTTCACCTCCATAAAACGAATCCCGCATTATACAAAAAGCCTTCTCCACGTTGACCGCGGAGAAGGCAAAATTACATTCTATACAAATTGTATAAATAAACGTATTTGCTTTATCCTCGGCAGGTGGGATTCCCCTTTATGCAAAATGCACCTGCTGTCTTTGAATAAAAACAGCTTTATTATTTTAACACACGATTTCCCGTATGTCAAGGATCAAAAATATTTACGCACCAAAACGGTTGACGTTAAGACGTACGCCGGGGCCCATCGTTGTTGCGATTACGCAAGAACGGATATACTGGCCTTTAGCGGCGGCAGGCTTTGCCTTTACGATTGCGCCCATCAAAGCATCAAAGTTCTCCTGAAGCTTCTGAGCACCAAAAGAAGCGCGTCCAATTACACAGTGAATGATATTGGATTTGTCCAGACGGTATTCAATCTTACCGGCTTTTGCCTCATTGATTGCTTTTCCGATTTCACGAGTAACAGTACCCGCCTTTGGGTTAGGCATCAAACCGCGGGGTCCTAAGATTTTACCAAGACGGCCAACCATGCCCATCATATCCGGAGTGGTGATGAGGACATCAAAGTCCATCCAGCCGCCCTGAATCTTTTGAACCATTTCTTCAGCACCGATAAAATCGGCACCAGCCTCTTGGGCATCTTTTGCAGCATCGCCCTTGCAAATTGCCAGAACACGAATTGTTTTTCCGGTTCCATTCGGCAAAACAATAGCACCACGGACCTGCTGGTCTGCGTGACGTCCATCAACGCCCATCTTTACATGGACTTCAACGGTTTCATCAAATTTTGCGGTAGCGGTTTTAACGCAAAGTTCCACTGCTTCCGCTGAATCGTAATATTTGGAACGGTCGATCAGCTTTTCGCTGTCAACGTATTTCTTACCATGTTTCATTGTAATCCTCCCTATTGAGTGGTATGGCGGAATTGTTCGGGTTCCTCCCACCCGGGTTTCATTTGATCTGCGGATTATTCGACTACTTCAACGCCCATGCTGCGCGCAGTACCTGCGATCATACTCATCGCAGTTTCTACAGTTGCAGCGTTTAAGTCAGGCATTTTCTTTTCGGCAATCTCTCTCAACTGTTCTTTGGTGATCTTTGCAACTTTCTTTTTGTTCGGTTCACCAGAAGCTGTCTCGATCTTGCAAGCCTTTTTAATCAGGACTGCAGCCGGAGGAGTCTTGGTGACAAAAGTGAAAGAACGATCCGCATAGACCGTAATGACAACAGGGATAATAAGACCTGCGTCTTTTTTGGTGCGCTCATTAAATTCTTTTGTGAACGCCATGATATTAACACCGTGCTGGCCTAAAGCCGGTCCAACAGGCGGCGCCGGGGTTGCTTTGCCGGCAGGGATCTGGAGCTTGATATAGCCGGTAACTTTTTGAGCCATTTTACTGCACCTCCAAATTTTGTGGTAAAAGCGAAACGGGGATAATAGATTTTCCTGTTTCTCCCACTGGGGCACCTCTGCGCCCCAAAATCAGCGGAATATCTCCGCGGATCTTCTAAAAATTGATGATTTTGAACGGATCTGCTACAAAATTATTCTGCAGCTTCCGCTTGGTCAAGCGACAGCTCAACCGGAGTCTCGCGCCCAAACATATTGATCGTTACGCGCAGACGATTTTTCTCGGTATCGATTTCTTCAACACGACCGGCAAAGCCATCGAACGGTCCATCAATAATATTGACGGTATCGCCCACCTGATAAGAAACCTCTACGCTGCGTTTTTCGATTCCCATCGAAGCGACCTCTTCCTCTGTAAGGGGAACCGGCTTGCTGGATGGACCGACAAAGCCTGTACAGCCGCGAATATTGCGCACGACATACCAGGATTCATCTGTGAGAACCATTTTCACAAGAACATAGCCGGGGAAGATTTTACGTTCTACCTGACGAGTCTTTCCATCTTTTACTTCTTCGACGGTCTCGGTAGGGACTCGAATCCCCTGAACTAGATCCTGCAAATTACGGTTTTCAACTGTTTTTTCAAGGTTTGAGGCAACTTTGTTTTCATAGCCGGAATAGGTATGAACTACATACCAACGTGCTTCTTCTGGCATCTTCAAACCTCACCTTCAAACTGCAACATTCATGATCAGACGGAGTAGGGAAAGAAACGCCGTATCCAATAGGAAAATGAACAGACCAACTACGGCGATAAACGCAATGACAACACCTGTGTTTTTCCAGGTTGCCTGTGGCGTCGGCCATACGATCTTTTTCATTTCGGCTTTGGTGTCCTTGAAAAACTGAGAAGCGCGCTTGCCCGCACGGCTCAGTGCGTTCCCTTTTTTCATCTCTTTTTCAGCCATTCTCTGTCACCCCGTTCATTTGGTCTCGCGGTGAAGTGTATGCTTCCTGCAGAATTTGCAGTACTTATTCATCTCGAGCCTGTCCGGATCATTCTTCTTGTTTTTCTTCGTGTTGTAATTGCGCTGTTTGCACTCTGTGCAGGCCAATACGACTTTTACTCTCATGACGGCACCTCCCGTTGTACGGAAAAATATTGGAATCTTTGGGATTCCGGCCTCCCTCGAAAAGGGCGCAAAAAAAATACCCCTTTTTGAGGTAATAAAAGTTTACCACAAAGAGAGGTATTTTGTCAACTTCTTTTTTAAATTTAAAAATAATCAGCGAGTCTCATTAAGGTTATCCGCTACATAACGGGTTGCCTTCTTTTTCTTTTCTGGTTTTACCGTTTTACCCTTCATACCAAGCCCCGCTTTTGCGCCCTTTTTCAGGTTATCGCTAAAAAGCGGCTCCAATTTTTGATATTCCTGCTCCGTAAGGCCATTAATCAGAACCAGCGTAATAATGGAGCGTACATCCAGATCGCCCACCTCATACAAATCGCTGAAGATATTGGCAAGTCTCTCAACAGAAGACTGGCTGCCGCTCTCTAGAAGCAACTGAACTTTTGGCAGTACCTTTTCTTTTGCAAATGTTGCCCCACGCACTTCTCCGTAAGTAACGCGCTCTTTCAGAAGGTCATCACGCAGATCTTTGCAGAGCGGAACAAGACGGTTAAAAAAGAAAACCGGATCGGTTGTATTTTCTTCCGTGCCACGGTGGCGCTTCTGAACCTGATTCAGAACAATCGCAGCCTTTGAAGGGCCGGCAATCTCTTCTGTAAAATCATTGACAACACTTTCGACTTCCCTTTTAATCTGTGACTCATCTTCGGGTTCAAACAAAAGAAGAGAACGTGTCCGCCATTTTCCATCGACCTCATCATTTTCTACCCCGCAGTAACGCAGCAGAAACTGATGCTTTTCATTATTCATATAAATCTGATAAGCCAAATCATCTTTGATATAAACAGTGCTATAGCCGTCATCTTCCGTAGTAATTTCGCCTTGACGTTCAAAATGATTCTTGTTAAGAACTTCTCCTACGCGGGAATTCACTTGCTCAAACACGTTCTGCGGATTATAAACGCTCTGCTCCAAAATGATATCACTCCTGTTTTTTTAAAGTCCCAAAATTTTTAGGACTATTTTTTAATTCTAATCTAAAAAATACCGTTAAAAAAGTCCGGATTGATTTGATTATACTATATGATTATGGATTTGTCACCCCCGAAATCCGAAGGACTCCGGAAATTTTACAGTAAACTTTATACACCATATTTTTCCATTGCTTTCAAATGTTCTTCCAATGTGTTCGAATAGTGACTTTTCCCATCGTTGCCAAAGAAAAAGTACAGCGCATCTGTTCCCGCTGGATTGCGTACCGCATCGATTGCCACAACTCCAGGGCTGCAGATCGGTCCTTGTGGAAGTCCCTTTTTTTGATTCGTATTATAGTAGGCTTGGTAATCTTCCGAATGGGGTAAAAGGCTGCTTTGAGAAATCGAATCTGCATACATGCTGGTAGAGTCCAGCTGCAGCATCATTCCGCTGTCCAGCCGATTCTGCAACGTCCCTGCGATCATCTGCATCTCATCCGATATTTTGGTTTCCTTTTGCACCAGAGAAGCTAAGGTTAACTCATCTTTTGATAAATCTCCCGCATTTGTCTCAAAGGCCTTTAAAATCTGAGTTAGAACCATCTCAGCATTTTCTCCTTTTTGAAACAGATAAGAAGAAGGGAACAAATATCCCTCCATTCGAAATGCACATTTGGGATCATCCGGAATCGTAAATGTCTGAGGTTCATACGATTCACAGGCTGTATAGAATTCCTCTTTAGAGCAGATCCCATTTTCGTCCAACAACTCCGCAGTCTGTTCAAAGGTATTCCCAGACGGAATCGTCACCTTCACATAATTTTCGGACGAAGAAAGGCCAACGTTTTTTGCTTGACAGCCGCAAAGCAGAACAACTGATAAACAGATCCCCAGTAAGAACATCCTGAAAAATAAAGTTTTGTGTTTCATAGACGGCCTCTTTCTGCTATCCTAGTAAGAGTAATCAATCACTTCTAAATATAAATATGCAAAACATGCAAAATTTTCGTTTTGTTTATTATACCGGCTGAAGAATTTCCTGTCAAAGCCCTTTTTAAAAAGATTTTGTTTTTCAAAAGGGGCTACAATTCAGCATTGCGCATCAAAAGTTCTTGTGGTATCATATAAGTTCAAGAATTATAATTATTTGTCTTTAAAAACAATTCTGACAAAATTGGAGGCATTCCTGATATGGCAAAAAAAACGATTGCGATCCTATTCGGAGGCAGCTCTTCTGAGCATGAGGTTTCTTGTGTTTCGGCAGCCGCCGTTGCCGACCACCTTTCCCCCGAGCTCTATGATGTACGGCTTTTGGGTATTACAAAAGACGGCCGCTGGTATCTTTTCAGCGGCTCTACCGATGAAATGCGGGACGGTTCATGGGAAAATAATGAGCTGAACCGAAAAGCCTTTATCTCCCCCGATACTTCTCTCAAAGGAATCGTTCTCGAAGGTGAAAATTCTTTTGATGTAATTAAAGTCGACTGCATCTTCCCGGTGCTTCACGGCAAAAATGGAGAGGACGGAACTCTGCAGGGGCTTCTCCATTTAAGCGGAATTCCCTATGTGGGGTGTGCGACACTTTCTAGTGCTGTCTGCATGGATAAAGCGGTCACACATACGCTGCTCTCCAGCTGGGGAATCGGGCAAGCGGAATACCTCTGGTTCTTTGCCGATAAATATCAAGGAGAAGGACGTTTAAAGATCCGCCAAAAGATCGAAGCGCGGCTTGGATATCCAGTTTTCTTAAAGCCTGCCAACGCTGGTTCTTCCGTTGGAATCAGCCGCGTGAATTCTGAAGAAGAACTGGATGCTGCCGTCCAAAAAGCTGCCCATGAAGACAGCAAAATTATTGTAGAAAGCTTAGTAGTCGGTCAAGAAGTGGAGTGTGCTGTTCTCGGAAATGAAAATCCGCAGGCAAGCGGTGTTGGAGAAATTGCAGCGGCTGCCGAATTTTATGATTATGATGACAAATATAAAAATGGAAAAAGTCAACTTTATATTCCAGCACATCTTTCTGAGGAAGTCTCCGAAGAAATCCGTCATACTGCCTGCCGTGCTTACCGCCTTTTAGGCTGCACGGGCCTTGCCCGGGTAGATTTCTTTGTGCGTGACGGAAAAGAAGTCATCTTAAATGAGCTCAATACCTTGCCGGGCTTTACGAGCATCAGCATGTATCCAAAGCTCTGGGAAAAAGCCGGAAAATCATTCAGCGAGCTATTGACGGATTTAATTAATTTAGCGTTTGAACGCAAGCATTATCAATGATTTTATATTCCATCGCTTTTTGATCCATCATTTTGCAGCCCGATATGAATCCGAATCATAATCTGATTGATATCGAAGCATTTTAAGGAGTCAATTATACCTATGAAAGAAAACTATCTGATCTCCGTCCTCGGCAAGCAACAGGTCAATGGACAGTCGGATGAAATTGAAGTCAACACAACAGGCACTTACGTCCGCAAAGGCGATAAGCGCTATATTATGTATAAAGAATATGATGAAAATTCCCAGCCCACCAGAACCAATATCTTAAAAATAGAAGGGAATAACCGCCTCACCGTAATGCGCGGAGGAACAGACGGCACTCACCTGATTTTGGAAAACGGCAAGCGGTATCTTTGCCAGTACAATACCGGCTATGGGAATTTAATGCTCGGCATTTCAACCTCGGAACTGCAAAATCTTCTGACCGATAAGGGCGGCAGTCTGAAGGTTCAATATACGCTGGATATCAACTCCAGTCTTGCAAGCAGCAATGAACTTTATATTACCGTCAAGGAGGCAGAAAGCAAAGATGTCTAAATATGTAGGAATCGCAACCGAAGGACTTAAAACAGCTATTCTCGAATCAATTGCAAAAGCGCAGGAAAAAAGGGCTCTGCCAAAAGGAGATGCTCCTGCTTTTGCGTTGGAAATCCCCGCTGACCACAGCCATGGGAACTGGGCCTCTAATGCCGCTATGGTATCTGCCAGAACTTTTCATATGGCTCCCCGCAAAATTGCAGAAGCGATCAAAGAAAACATTTCTCTTTCCGATACTTTCTTCGAAAACTGCGAGATCGCCGGCCCCGGATTTCTGAATTTCTTTTATAAGCCTAAATTTTACGCAGCGGTCCTTAATGACATCAATGCTTGCGGAAAAGATTACGGAAAAAGCAACTTTGGCGGTAAAAAACGAGTCCTTGTAGAATTCGTATCTGCCAATCCCACCGGTCCTATGCACGTCGGCAACGCCCGCGGAGGCGTTCTGGGCGATACCATGGCCGCCGTACTGGGAGAAGCCGGTTATCAGGTAGAACGGGAATTTTATCTCAACGATGCCGGAAATCAGGTCAATAAATTCGGCGCTTCTCTGGAAGCACGCTATTTGCAGCTTTATCAAGGAGAGGACGCTGTACCTTTTCCGGAGGACGGCTACAAGGGAGTCGATATTATTGAGCACGCAAAAAGCTTCGCCCAAAAATACGGCGATCAATATGTAAAAGTTTCTTCTGAAGAGCGTCGCAAAGCGTTAATTGAATATGCTCTGCCGCTCAATATCGAAGGATTAAAGCAGGATCTTCTCAAATATCGGATTCGCTATGACAACTGGTTTAAAGAATCCACACTTCACAAAAACGGTGAAGTTGAAAAAGTGGTCGAGCTGCTTAAAGAAAAGGGCGCCACTTATGAAAAAGAAGGCGCCACTTGGTTTAAAGGGGAAGATTACGGATCCGAAGATTTTGTCCTGGTGCGTAAAAATGGGATTCCTACCTATGTCGTTCCGGATATTGCCTATCATTACAACAAACTCGTTACCCGAAATTTTGATTACGCTGTCGATGTATTCGGCGCCGATCATCACGGTTATGTTCCGCGTTTAAAAGGCGCTTTGCAGGCGTTAGGGGTAGATACTTCCCGCCTGGATGTCGTCCTGATGCAAATGGTTCGCTTGATGCGCGACGGCGAAGTGATTAAAGCCAGCAAACGCAGCGGAAAAGCGATTACGCTTGTCACACTTCTCGATGAAGTCCCTGTAGACGCTGCACGATTTCTCTTTAATCTGCGTGAACCAACTTCCGAGATCGATTTTGACCTTGACCTTGCAGTTCAGCAGGACAGCCAGAATCCCGTCTATTATGTGCAATACGCACACGCGCGCATCTGCAGCGTAATGAAGAAACTCAAAGAAGAAGAAAATATGGTTCCACGCCCCTGCACAGAAGAGGAACTTGCGCTTCTGAAAGCTCCCGAAGAGCTGGAACTCATTAATATTCTTTCTTCTTATACGGACGAAATTATAGAAGCTGCAAAAGAGCTGAACCCTACCAGAATCACACGGTATGCGCTCAGCCTTGCTTCGCTGTTCCATAAATTCTATACCGCCTGCCGCATAAAGGGCGAAGAAGAACACCTCTCTGCAGCACGCCTGTTCCTCTGCCACGACACCGCCATTGTTTTGGAGAACGTTCTGGCACTTTTAAAAATCAACGCTCCGGAATCCATGTAATTTTGATCGCACAGAAAGGAGATTTTGCCGATGAATCTTTCAGACCCTCAAACGATTCGATCGATTTTATCTCGTCACGGATTTTCGTTTAGTAAAGGGCTGGGGCAAAACTTTCTGATTGACCCTTCTGTCTGCCCAAGGATGGCAGAAGCCTGCGGTGCAGATAAGGGAGTTGGTGTACTCGAAATTGGACCGGGAATCGGTGTTCTAACAAAGGAGCTTTGCTCTCGTGCACAAAAAGTAACTGCCGTAGAACTTGATCATCGGCTTTTACCAGTTCTTTCCGAAACGCTCTCTGATTTTTCCAATCTCCATGTAATGGAAGGGGATATTTTAAAGCTGGATCTTCCAGAACTATTAAAGACAGAATTTCCCGGTTTAAAAATTGAAGTCTGTGCAAACCTTCCTTACTATATTACTTCTCCGGTCATTATGGGCCTTCTGGAAGCGGATCTTCCTATTGATGCTCTGACTGTCATGGTTCAAAAAGAAGCAGCTGAGCGGCTCTGTGCTCTTCCTGGGACAAGAGCTTGCGGTTCCGTCAGTGCAGCTGTCTGGTTTTATTCCGAGCCTGAGATTCTATTTCCGGTAAAAAGAGATTGTTTTCTGCCCAGTCCAAAAGTAGATTCCACTGTCATTCAGTTAAGAATTCGCAGCAAGCCTTTGATCGATGTTCCTTCTCAAAAAGCTTTTTTCAGGACCGTTCACGCTTGTTTTTCCCAGCGTCGCAAAACCGTGCTGAATTCACTTTCGGCAGGATTATCCCTTCCGAAAGAAAAAACCAGGCAAGCGCTTTTTGAAGCAAAAATTCTTGAAAACCGCCGTGCTGAACAACTTTCAATGGATGAATTTGCGGCTCTTACACGCGCACTTTCAAAAGGAGATTTCATATGAAAGAGAAATCGGACAAACAGCTTAGCTGGATTTTCTTTGCGATTGCCTGCGTCTGTGCACTGATTGGAATGATCTTGAGTCCTCTTGAACAAGAGGCACTCTCGATTACTTTTTCCATGATCGCGGTGGTTATTGCACTCGGCGGGATTTTTCTCGCATTCGAGTCTCTTAAGCACTCTCAAAACCAATAAGGAGGAAAAATCGTTATGCTGCGAAAAGATAAGATCAACTACTATTTAGACATCGCCGAAACAGTTTCGGAACGCTCAACTTGTCTGAGAAAGATGTGGGGCGCAATCATCGTCAATAACGATGAGATCGTTGCCACCGGCTATAATGGTGCTCCAAGAGGCCGCGCCAACTGTTTGGATACCGGTGTCTGTATTCGTGAAAAGTTAAAAATTCCGCGTGGAGAACGTTATGAAATCTGCCGTTCCGTCCATGCGGAAGCAAACGCGATTATCAGCGCCTCCCGCAGAGATATGATCGGCGCCACTCTTTATTTGGTGGGACGCGATGCCTCCACTAAAGAATATGTAGAAAATCCATCCTCCTGTTCCATGTGTAAACGCATGGTAATTAACGCGGGAATTTTACAGGTGATTGTCAGAATTAATCGGACAGAATACAAAGCCTTTCCGGTTCATGACTGGATCGAAAACGATGAGTCTTTAAGTGGTACATTTGGATATTAAAAAATGCCTTTGCTGGGTTAACCTAGCAAAGGCATTTTCTTTATCTTTCTATTTTTATGCTGCTAATGCAGTGGAACTTGAGCTATTCGCATTGTTGTCATTCGCAGATGCGCGCGCTTCATCCGGTATTGTAAAGTCATCTGCTTTATCAAAATTCGCGAAACTGATTTCAATATTCGCTGTACTGACATCGAGTCCAACTTCAGAAGGAGCCCCTGACTGTGTCGTTGCCTCTGAAAATAGATTCTTTATAACATCTGCCATATCCATCTGCATTTTGACCAAATACCCGGTCTTGGAGTCAATCCAGAAATTCACAGAAATGCTCCCGAGATTATTATAAAGCTGTTCAAGCTTCTCCTCATCATCTCCAGCAATTGATTCTACTTCTTGAAGCAATTCATTGCTATCGAAAATCTTCTTTAAATTTTCTCCGGAGATGGTTCCCGTAATTTTAATTGCATCCTGATCATTGATTTTTTCGGTGCCAGCTTCTTTAAAATCCTGCGCGATTTCTGTATAAAGTTCCAAGTCTTTCGACGGATCCATCTGATTTACCGTATCAGCAGAAGCAGCCTCCCAACCGGAACCAGTATTGGAATAAACCAACATCTGATTATCCTTTTTCTCGCTGTAAATCTGCATTGTTTGTTTTCCATAAATACCCAGATCAAGTGTTCCATCTGCTTTGGTCTTTTGAGGATCCTTAAAAGAAGTACAATCAAAATTCATTTTCATATCCAAATTCATATTCATACCTCTAGCAGAGGCTCCAATTCCAAAATCCACGTTTAGCTTGCTGTTGACGCTTTGTGCTTGATTTGTTTTTTCTGCCGCTGCCACCAATTTTTCTGCGGGCGTCTGTTGATTTCCACAGCCAGACAACATTGTCCCCACGAACGCTAATGCTAAAATTCCAGTGATAACTCTCTTCATTTTTATCACAACCCTTTTCTTTTCATAAATTTTTCCCAATATAAACAAATTAAAGATTACACTGTTTTAAAAATCATCGAGCGATCAATCTCCTGCAACGTATGCGCTCCGCAAAGTTCCATTGTGTCACAAAGTTCTGCTCTGAGCTTTTCCACATAGGTTTTGACCCCTTCTTCTCCGCCTCCATAAACCATGGTGACAAAAGGACGTCCAATCAAAACACCATCTGCACCGAGAGCAAGTGCTTTAAAAACATCAAGGCCGCTCCGAATTCCTCCGTCTACCAGAATCGTCATTTTATCACCGACTGCATCTGCAATCTGTGACAAAACTTCGGCAGTAGCAGGACACCCATCCAGCACCCTACCCCCATGATTCGAAACAACAATTCCGGAAGCACCCGCTTCCAGCGCTTTTTTTGCACCTTTTACCGTCATAATTCCTTTTAGAAAAAACGGCTTCTGTGTCATATGGATGATTTCTTTAAGTTCTCCGACCGTTTTTCTTCCTGCCGGAGGATTGAGATTTTTTAAGAACGGAAGGCCCGCCGCATCAATATCCATCGCAATCGCAAGTGGATCGGCTTTCTCTGCAAGCTTCAGCCGATCATTTAACGTTTTAGAATCCCACGGTTTTACGGTAGGAATCCCCATTCCTCTATTTTCCCCGATTACTTTTGCCGCACTCTCGAAGACTGCCGGATTTGTTCCATCTCCGGTAAAAGCAGCAATTCCATTTTTCGCACATGCGGAGACCAGAATTTTATTGTAAGCAAGATCGTCATATTTATCGCCGTAATGCAGCTGCATTGCACCAACCGGTGCCGCAAAAACCGGCAAAGAAAATTCTTTGCCAAAAAGGGAAAATGTGGGATCAGCCGGAGCATGATCTCCAATCGTATCCAAATTGACGCAAATTTCCTGCCACTTCTGATAATTTCGAATAAAAGCACTGCCGGTACCCTTCGCACCGGGACCAGGGATCCGATTCTTACAGGCAAAGCCATTACAAACAGGACAAGCCTTACAAAAAGGCCCCATCTGTCCCTGCGCACTTTTTAAAATTTCTTTGTATGTCATTTTTTTAACTCCATCTCTATAAAGTTACTTTTATTTTACCAGAATTTCTCTTTGATGGCAACAAAAAGCGGTGCCGCTTTTCGACACCGCAAAAATTTATTCAGATGAATTTCCGCACCAATTCGCCCATCTCTTTACAGGACACCTGCGGAAGCTGTGGCGAAGCAATATCCGCCGTACGTGCGTGGTCTAATGCTTTTGTGACGGCTGACTCAATCGCTTCTGCCGCCTCCGGCTCCTCTAAAGAATAGCGCAGCATCATAGCGCCTGAAAGAATCGTTGCGAGAGGATTTGCTTTTCCGGTTCCCGCAATATCAGGTGCCGAACCGTGAACCGGTTCATAAAGGCCTGACTTGCCGGCACCCAGGCTTGCCGAAGCCAGCATTCCGATAGAACCCGAAATCATAGAAGCTTCATCGGAAAGAATATCTCCAAAAATATTGGAAGTTACGATCACATCAAACTGTTTCGGATTGCAAACCAACTGCATCGCACAATTATCCACATAAAGATTGGTAAGTTCCACTTCCGGATACTCCTCTGCCATGTCAGCAACTGTTTTGCGCCACAGACGGGATGATTCCAGCACATTTGCCTTATCGACGCTGCAAAGCTTTTTATTGCGCTTCATTGCCATTTCAAAGCCCTTGCGTGCAATCCTGCGAATTTCCGATACCGAGTATTTTTCGGTATCATAGGCATAAATGTTTCCATTTTTTTCTCCGCGGCCCCGCTCGCCAAAATAAATTCCACCGGTAAGCTCCCGCACAATGAGAATATCAAGATTTTCTCCAATGATTTTGCTCTTGAGCGGAGAAGCTTCTCTCAGCTGTGGAAAGATAACCGCCGGGCGCAGATTGGCAAAAAGTCCTAAGGCTCCGCGAATCCCAAGTAGCCCCGCTTCCGGGCGGTTATTTCCGGGCTGATTATCCCATTTAGGGCCTCCAACCGCACCCAAAAGGGTACTGTCTGCCGCTTTGCAGCAATCGATCGTTTCCTGCGGCAGCGGAACACCTGTCGCATCAATCGCGCTTCCACCTAAAAGCGCCTCCCTAAACTCCATCGAAAATCCATATTTTTCGCCTGCTTTTTTGAGCGTTTTCATTGCTTCTTCTACGATCTCCGGGCCGATTCCATCCCCTTTTAGGACTGTGATATGATACGTATTCATTCTTCTGCCTCCTTCTGATTCCGCAGCACTGCACGGTTTACCGCACAGATAATTCCCTTGATCGATGCCATGCTGATATTCGGATGCACCCCAACGCCGAAAATATCGCGTCCCTTGGGATCCTGAAGCTGAATATAAGAAACTGCCTTACTATCCGCACCGGCGTCAATTGCATGTTCACGATAAGTTACAAACCGATAATTCTTGATTCCGACCTGTTCCAATGCCTTAAAGAAAGCATCGATCGGGCCATTCCCAATAGCACTGACCGGATGGTCTTCGTGATGAAAACGAATATTTCCTTCAAAATGAACTGCAGAAGGAGTCTCCTCATCAGAATCGCTTTCATCATCGCTCATTCGTTCTTCATAAAGCTTATAAGACTTGAGATGATAAGGCGCCTGCAGATCCAAATATTCTTTGCGGAAAATATGAAAAATCTCGCTGGGGATCAATTCTCTTCCGGCAGCATCACACGCTTCTTTAATTGCTGCACCAAATTCCGGATGCATCGCTTTTGGCAGATCGAATCCGAAGCTCTGCTGCATTACAAAAGCAGCTCCGCCTTTTCCGGACTGGCTGTTAATACGGATGATCGGCTCATATTCTCTGCCTACATCGGCAGGATCAATCGGCAGATACGGAACCTCCCAATAAGAAGATTCATGTGTATGCATATAATCGATTCCCTTTTTGATCGCATCTTGATGAGATCCGGAAAATGCAGTAAAGACCAGATTTCCCGCATAAGGATGGCGGTCATGCACCCGCATATTGGTACATTTTTCGTAGACGTCCCGAATATGACGAATATTGGAAAAATCGAGGTGCGGATCAACCCCTTGACTGTAAAGATTCATCGCAAGATTCATGATATCTACATTGCCGGTACGCTCCCCGTTTCCGAAGAGGGTTCCTTCTACCCGCTCCGCTCCCGCCATCAGAGCAAGCTCTGTCGCTGCAACGCCGGTGCCGCGGTCATTATGCGGATGCAGACTAATAATTGCGCGGTCGCGTCCCTTTAAATGGCGGATAAAATATTCGATCTGATCTGCGTGGGTATTGGGGGTACACATTTCTACCGTATTGGGCAGATTCAAAATCACTTTTTTCTCCGGTGTTGCCCCCAAAGTATCCAGCACTTCTTCGCAAATCTTGACCGCGTTATCCATCTCAGTGCCTGAAAAGCTCTCTGGCGAATACTCATAGCGAATATTGGCCCCGCTCCTTTTGATCTCTTCTTCCGTCAAGCGACGAACCAGCTTTGCGCCCTCCACTGCGATGTTGATGACTCCCTGCATATCCGTTTTAAAAACCACTTTACGCTGTAAGGTAGAAGTGGAATTATAAAAATGCACGATCACATTTTTAGCACCCTTAATTGCCTCAAAGGTTTTACGAATCAGATGCTCTCTGGCCTGCACCAATACCTGAATTGTCACATCGTCCGGAATCAGATTCTTTTCGATCAGCGTCCGGCAAATTTCATATTCGGTCTCCGAAGAAGACGGAAATCCAATTTCAATCTCTTTAAAACCGATTTCAACCAGAGTTTTAAAATAAAGCAGTTTTTCCTCCAGATTCATCGGATCTACCAATGCCTGATTTCCGTCACGCAGATCTACGCTGCACCAAACCGGCGCCTTATTGAGTATCTGATCCGGCCACGTACGGTCCGGCAGAGAAACCGGCTGAAACGGAATGTACTTTTTACAACCCTCATACATCATCTTAAAACAGCTCCTTTTCTATCAATCAAACTGGTTTACCGGCCTTCTCTAAAACCAACCGAGAATTTCATTGACTGTGCGGATTTTCCCACAAAAAAAGTCCCAAAGACAGAAATTATTCTGTCTTTGGGACGAATCAATTCGTGGTACCACCCAAGTTCAGTTCCACAAAGGAACCCTCAGCAGCCTCTATCAAGGCCACGGCTCTGATAACGCTGCCGTTGCGTCCGGCCCTACTGAATCGGAACCGGCGGCTCAGGGATGAGCTATCCGCATCAATCCCTCTGCCGGCTCACACCATCCGCCGGTTCTCTGAAAAAGGGGCTCATGCCTTATTCCCGTCATTGCCTTTTAAAAATTGAATTTGTCTTATTATAACACCTGACCTTACTTTGTCAAGAGTCTTTTTTGGGAGTTTCTGGGGTTTCCTTCTGAGAATCCTCTTTCTGTTTGTCTTTTTCTCCAAAAGCCTCATCGGCAGCTTCCCGCGCTGCGTTAATGATCTGGCGGGATATATCATCCGGATCAGCCTTTTCCCGCGGTGGAATTGTTTCGCAGACCTCTGCCACCATAGAACGCATCCAAAGTCCAGGAATAACCTGCATCGTATAACCACAGCCACTTTGTGTCATCCAATCATAAAATTTTGCACGAGGCAAGCCATAAGTACTGAGAATCGACATCAAAGAGCCGCCATGTGCCACAATAACAGCGCTGGTAGTTCCAGAACGAAGCATTCCGTTTACAATCTTTTCAAAGGCAAGGCAGGTTCTCTGCATAAAAATGCCTCCGGATTCTCCTCCCTCTGGGGTATAAGCTTTTCCCGACTCCATCCATTCTGCAAAATGCGGGTCTTTCGCTGCAAGCTCCTTTGCAGTCTTTCCCTCCCATTCTCCAAAGCTGATCTCTCTCAGGTCACGGATTAAAATTGGTTTCGCCTCCGGATAAAGGATCTTCATGGTTTCTTTGCAGCGCTTAAGCGGACTGCAAAAATACGCCTGTGCCTTCGGATAATCATAGTTTTGCTTTAACTTTTTAAGTTCCGCAATTCCCTCTTTGCAAAGCGAAGAATCGGTACTGCCAATATACTGTCCGAGAAGATTTCCTTCGGTTAAACCATGCCGGATCAAATGAATTGTATAAGATTGCATACTTTCTGCTCCTTTAGTGATTTGACTACAAAATACAGTGGGTTTACACATTGTTATTCTTACGATATAATATACATTATGTCATTTATAATCGACAAAAGCTGACAGGAGATTTTACCATGAACAATCATTTTCCGCGTATTTTAACTCTTCTGCGAAAAGAACGAGGGCTCAGCCAAAAGGAGGTTGCAGCCTCGCTGGAGATCTCACAAGCACTTCTTTCTCACTACGAAAAAGGGATTCGGGAATGCGGACTGGATTTCGTGGTAAAAGTCGCCGAATACTATAAAGTTTCCTGCGATTATCTTTTGGGATTATCGCCCCATCAAAATGGTGCAACGATCAAAGTTTCTGATCTTTCGGATGATGCGAAACCAAATTCACGCAAAAAACGTGACGATGCAGATGACAATCCCGATCGGAAACTACTTGTAAGTTCCCTGAGCCTTTTATATCAAATTTTAAAAAGCTGTAGCTGCGAGCCGCTGACCTCTTCGGTAACTGCTTATCTGGAAACCTCCATATACCGTACTTTTCGGCTTCTATATTCCAGCAACCCCAAAAATCCTCAGGCCATGTTTACTATTTCGCAAAATCAAGCAGCCGGAAAAGCAGAAGCCTCTATGGTCCTTGCTTTGAACGCTGCGCAATGCCTTGCGCTGGGAGAAACGATCGAAGATAAAAAGGGGCTTTCCAAAGACCATCTTCCGCAGCTAACGCCGGAAAAGCTTTCTGCTGCCTATCCGAATCTTGCACCGGCTCTTTTTTCCCTACTTCAAAAAACAGAAAATCATTTTTCCTAAAAAAATAAAATATCTTTATTATTATAACGGTTTTTGTTTCTCTTGTAAATGAAGCTTCTTCATGGATTTTACAAAAGCCAAGAACCTCTTAAAAAGTATTGTGAAAGGATTGATTTTTTTCATGAGTCTCCCTTTCCAGTCCATCTTTCATAAATTTTGCTCTTATGAATGGATTTGCCGCCTTGTGATGACTCTCATCGGTGTTTTGGTCTGCGGATTTTCTGTTGGATTCTTTCAAGTAGCAAATTTTGGGACCGATCCTTTTACCGCATTTGCTACCGGGATCTCTAACCTCTTTCATGTATCCTATGGCACGCTGTATCCATGGCTCAATTTAGTTTTGCTGATTGCCATGCTTTTTTATGGGCGTCATTATATCGGAATTGCCACGATTATCAACATCATTGGAATTGGTTTTATGGCCGATCTATCTAAAAGCTTGCTGTTACAAATTACCCCCACGCCCGACTTTATGGCACGGATTCTCTATCTATTAATCGGAATGATCATTCTTTGCATCTGCGCCTCGATGTACATGACCAGTGATTTAGGTGTCTCTACCTACGACGTGGTTGCAATCTCCCTTGCAAAATTAAAAACACCACTTCAGTTTCGTTTTTGGAGAGTCTTAACCGACTTTTTCTGTGTTTTGATTGGCTTTCTTCTCGGTGCCACCATCGGCATAGGTACTATTTTTACCGCTTTCTGCATGGGCCCTTTTCTGCAGTTTTTTAACGAAAAGCTATGGGATCCTCTTTTAATCCGAATGAGAAGTGCAGATATTCATCGACAACGTAACCAGGAAAATAATTTTGAAACAAATTCTAAAAATTAATCTATAAAAATGCACAAGAATACATAAAAAGTCCGACACCCTCAAAAAAGGGAAGTCGGACTTCTTTTATAAAATAAAGATTTAAAAATTATTTTTCCTGAAGCATTCCGCGATACAACTTGATATATTCTTTTGCAGAACATCCCCAGCTCATATCACAGCGCATTGCGCGTTCCACCAGCAGCTGCCAACCTTCTTGATTCTGATAGCCTTCCAAAGCGCGGTTGATTGCATTGACCATATCTCCGCTTTGATAATTCTGAAAGGTAAAACCGTTGCCTTTGCCATCTCCACTGTCTTGGACAGAATCTTTGAGCCCGCCTGTTTCACGGACAATCGGGATCGTCCCATACCGCAGTGCAATCATCTGCGAGAGGCCGCAGGGTTCTGTTTTACTGGGCATTAGGAAAAGATCAGCTCCGGCGTAGACTTTACGAGACAGTTCCGGAATAAATCCAATACAGGCACAGAGTCTTCCAGGATACTTATTCTGCATGTCACGGAAAAAGTTTTCATACTCCCAATCACCACTGCCCAGAATGACAAACTGGATATTCGACTTCCACATGATCCCATCCAGTGTTTCTTTTACAAGATCCAGTCCTTTATGGCTCACCATGCGGGTAACCATCCCGATCATCGGTACATTTGGGTCCTGCATAAGTCCTAAACGTTCCTGCAGAGCACGCTTATTCTCTGCTTTTTTAGAGATATCGTCCACCGTATAATTCTGATAAATATTGGGGTCAGTCGCAGGATTATAGGAGTTTGTATCAATTCCATTTAAAATCCCGGAAAGCTTCCACTGCCGCTCCCGCAAAATCGCATCGAGTCCACTGGAAAACCATGGGTCTAAAATCTCCTGCGCATAGGTCGGGCTGACTGTCGTCACACGGTTGGCCGTTTCGATCGCACTTTTAAGCATATTAACGCAATCATCATATTCCAGAATGGAAAAATCACTGTTTGGAATTCCTAATACGTCTTCTACTAATTCTTTTCCGTATTTTCCCTGATAAAGAATATTGTGAATGGTGATCACCGTTTTAATTCCGCGATACCAATCATTATTCGCATAGAAAATGCTGTAATAAGTAGGCACCATAGAAGTCTGCCAATCATTGCAATGAATAATGTCTGGTTTAAAATCAATATAAGGCAGCATTTCAAGAATTGCACGGGAAAAAAATGCAAACCGTTCTGCGTCATCATAATGTCCATAAAGTCCATGACGCTTAAAATAATACTGATTATCAATAAAATAATAGATCACTCCGCCGGAACGGGCTTCAAAAATACCGCAATATTGGCGGCGCCACGCAACCGGCACCGAAAGGCTGGTCAGAAAGCGCATTCCTTCGCGCAGATTCTGGGGAATATCCTCATAGAGAGGCATTACAACCCGGCAGCCGACCAAACGCTGACGGAGTGCCTGCGGCAAAGAGCCCGCTACATCCGCAAGCCCTCCGGTCGCAGCAAAAGGTCTCGCCTCGCTGGTGCAATAAAGAACTTTCATCTTCTAAAGAACCTCCTTCTGTCCTTTTGAGGGAACTTTTCAGCGCTTTTTGTATCACGAAAAGATAAAAGTGGTTAGACAATGCTGCCCTTACTGATAAAGATCGGATAAGACTGATAGCCCTGTAAAGAGCGATCATTTTTTAGGACAACATCTTTATCGGTAATCACATAATTTAACTGGCAATTAGGTCCGATTTTTGTATCCTGCATAATTACGCAATTATGTATCTGGCTGCCTTTCCCTACATGGACTCCGCGGAACAGAATACAATTTTCAACTTCTCCTTCAATTACACAGCCATCTGCTACAATACTGTTCTGCACGGAACACTCCAGGCCATACCGTGCAGGCATATCATCCCGCACCTTTGTATAAATCGGGCGCTCCGCATTAAAAAGTTCAGCACGAACTGCCGGCTGCATCAGCGACATACTTGCTTCGAAATATTCATTGATACTGCAAAGATGACGAATATATCCGGTAAACGCATATCCACAGACTCGAAGGCGGCGTACATTGCGCTGAATAAAATCACGTTTAAAATCATAAAGGTTGCGGCTGACACAGTCATCTACCAGTTCCATCAAAAGCTCCCGGCGAAGAATGGTCAGGCCAATCGCATAATTGCAGGCTCCCTGCAATTTTGGATCCACCAATACGTCCTGAATTACCCCATCCGGGTCCACATCGCAAACCAACGGCGCCGGCAATCCGCTGGGGACTTCACCGTAACGATAAACGATCGTCATATCGGCCTCTTTGTCAAGATGGGATGCCATCACATCGGAAAATTTAATATTACAGACAAAATCCGCATCCATCAACGCCACATATTCTTCTTTGGAATTTTGAAGGAAACGGCGAATGGAAGAAAGTGCTTCTACCCGGCTGCTGGAATATTGAGAAGAATTTGCAGAAAACGGCGGTAGAAGAAACAATCCCTCGCGTTTTCTGGAAAGGTCCCATGCTTTTCCAGAGCCAAGATGGTCCATTAAAGACTGATAGTTTGCCTTCGTGATAACACCGACTTTATTGATCCCAGAGTTCACCATATTTGAAAGTCCAAAATCGATCAGACGATACCTGCCGCCAAAAGGGACACTGCCCATCGTACGGATCTCTGTCAGCTCTCTCAGTTTTTCCTCATGAACGTTGGAGAAAATAATTCCCAATACATTATTCCCATTCATTTTGTCTCCACCTCTTCCAAAGTTTCCGAATCCACCATTGCTTTGGGAGGAATGACCGAATTAGGAGCAAGCGTACAGTTATCCCCGACAACTGCGACACCCCACGCCGATTTATCTTTCATATCTTCCGGCCGTTCTCCAACAACAGAGCCTTTCCCGATTACAGAGTTTTCTGAAACGATCGCATACTGAACCACCGCATTCTCTTCAACACGAGTCCCAGGCATAATGATGGAGTCCCGCACAACCGCTCCCGGCGCAATATAAACGCCGGAAAACAGCACTGAGAAATCAACGGTGCCATAAACATTGCCGCCTTCTGCAACAATAGAATTCTGCACTCTTGCACCCCTTGCGATATAATGCGGCGGCATTACGGGATTTCGGGAATAAATTTTCCAGTCCTCTTGTGCAAGATCCATCTGCATTTTAGGATTGAGCAGATCCATATTAGACTCCCAGAGACTTTCGATGGTGCCAACATCTTTCCAATATCCTTCAAAGTGATATGCAACCATTTTTTCGCCGGCACTCAGCATCGCCGGCAGTACATCATGTCCGAAATCATTGCTGCTCTTAGGATTCGCTTCATCCTCTTCCAAATACTGCCGCAGTTTGCTCCAAGTAAACACATAAATGCCCATACTAGCTTGATTACTCTTTGGCTCTTTTGGTTTTTCATCGAATTCTTCGATTACACCATCCTCATTGGTATTGAGAATTCCAAAGCGAGAAGCCTCTTCCATTGGGACTTCGAGAGCAGCAATTGTACATGCCGCTTCCATCTTTTTATGATACGCAATCATTTTCGAATAATCCATTTTATAAATATGGTCGCCGGAAAGGACCAGAACATAATCCGGATTATACCGTTCAATATACGGAATATTCTGATAAATCGCATTGGCAGTACCCTTGTACCAATCCGACTTCTTACTGCGCTGATACGGGGGAAGCACCGTAACCCCGGCATTCATACGATCGAGATCCCATGGCTGACCGGAGCCTACATATTCATTTAAAATCAGCGGCTGATACTGAGTCAACACGCCGACTGTTTCGATTCCTGAATTGACGCAGTTGGAGAGAGGAAAATCAATAATCCGATATTTTCCTCCATAGGGAATCGCCGGTTTTGCCAGCTTTTTGGTCAAAACACCAAGGCGGCTTCCCTGACCTCCTGCCAAAAGCATTGCCACGACTTCTTGTTTAGGTAACATGTTAATTCCTCCTTCTATCAAACCTCTTTACTGCTATGCAACCGTGCAGCACTTTTTTGGGAAGTTGTTTTACTTGACTTTTTTAAATTTTGCAATTTCTGCTTTTTTCCTTTTTTTAAAGTTGGCATTCTCTTTTGAGGACTGTGGCGTTTGAGTTTTAGATAGATTACCGCATACGGCGCCAAATGAAGTGAAATTGATTGCTCCTGATGATGCATCGGAAATTTCTTGCTGCTTCTGATTCCGCTGCCGTTTGTCACGCCGCTGCCGCCGTATTCTGTGCGGTCTGTCGAAAAGATTTCCTCATAGATCCCACTTTCGGGAACCCCAATCCTATAATCCGGATGATCTACCGGAAGGAAATTACAAACGACGATCAAATTTTTCTTCTTCTTGTCAAAACGCTGAAAAGCAATCACGCTCTGGGTGTAATCATCATTGCTGATCCATGAAAATCCATCCCAACTGAAATCAATCTCCCAAAGGGGCGACATTTCCTGATAAAACAAGTTGAGTTCCCGAGAAAAGCGGTGCAGTTGCTGGTGTTCCGGATTTTCCAGGAGTCCCCAGTCCAGCTCCTTTTCGTAATTCCATTCGACAAACTGGCCGAATTCATTCCCCATAAAACTGAGCTTTTTGCCTGGATGCGCCATCATATAAGCCATAAATGCCCGCACTCCTGCAAATTTCTGTTGTCGGTCTCCAGGCATCTTATTGATCAAAGAACATTTTCCATGGACGACCTCATCATGAGAAATCGGCAAAATATAGTTTTCCGAAAATGCATAGAAAAATGAAAACGTCAGACTGTCATGGTTAAACTTTCGATAGATGGGATCAAGCGAAATATAGCGCAGCATATCATTCATCCAGCCCATGTTCCACTTGTAATTAAATCCCAGACCGCCCACTTCGGAAGGTTTGCTCACAAGCGGCCATGCTGTTGATTCTTCTGCAATCATCATCGCCTGCGGACATTCTCTGAAAACCGTTTGATTCAGCCGCTGCAAAAAAGCGACCGCTTCCAGATTTTCTCTTCCGCCATCCTTATTCGGAAGCCATTCTCCCTCTTTTCGGCTATAATCCAGATACAGCATCGAAGCAACTGCATCCACTCGAATTCCATCGATATGATACTCTGTCAGCCAGAATACCGCGCTGGAAATCAAAAAGCTCATAACCTCACTGCGGCCATAATCAAAGACCAGTGTGCCCCAATCCTTATGTTCTCCTTTTCTTGGGTCGCTATACTCATAGCAGGGCGTACCATCATAACGAGCAAGTCCTGCCATATCCTTTGGAAAATGTGCCGGAACCCAATCCATAATGACACCGATTCCAGCTCTATGGCAATCGTCTATCAATTTCATAAACTGATGCGGCGTTCCGTATCGGGAAGTCGGTGCAAAATATCCAGTTACCTGATATCCCCACGAACCATCAAATGGATATTCTGTTACAGGCATCACTTCGATATGCGTATAGCCCATCTTTTTGACATAGGGAATCAATTCTTCCGAAAGTTTTTCGTAACTGAATGGATTTCCATCCGGATAGCGCCGCCATGAACCGAGATGTACCTCATAAATATTAACGGGAGCCGTATCATGCGGATGACGGAACTTTTGTTTCTGCCAGTCGTCATCATGCCATTGATATCCAGAAATCTCATAATAGCGGCAGGCTGTGCCGGGACGGGTTTCAAAATGGAATGCGTAGGGATCGATCTTATAAAGCTCTTCTCCCTCGTCCGTTGTCACACAAAATTTATATCGTTCATACTTTTGTAAGACAAACGGAAGCGTACACTCCCAAACTCCATCACTAATCTTTTCCATCGGCGCTGCCAGAGGATCCCAGTTATTAAAATCGCCTACCATAGAAACTGCTTTTGCATTTGGCGCCCATGCGCGGCACTGCATTACTTCTTTTCCCAATTCTAGCTTTTTATGAACACCTAGATACTGATATGTACGGCAATTCGTGCCTTGGTGAAAAAGATACAAAGGCAAATCATTTTCTTTTTTGCTTTTTTGCATATTAACGGACCTCTTTTCCACCTTTTTATTAGGTATTATTTATAGTCTCATCATATCACATATCCCAAAAAATTCAAGCATTTTGTAAGACTTCTAGACTTTAAGGGGACTTATTTTTTAATTTTTTAGTTATATTGATAAATATCATTCCTTTTTTAGTCTGTAAAAAAATAAAAAACTTTTCGGATTTTTCGCGTGCGTTTTAAGAATAACAGAGCAGAATTAAAAACCTTGTCCAAATTGGTCTGCTTTGAGTAAAACTTTTACGGTTTTCTAAGCCTAAAAAGCGCATCAAGAAGATAAATTTCTTCCTAATGCGCTTTTCTTAATATTCGACAAAATCCAATGTTTCTATGATGACAGTTTTTATATCACTCCATAAAACACCAGCATCTGTTTTATTTAAAAATAGCATTGCCAGCGTATCAGCATTCTGACGCATGTTGCAAATGATTTTCTCTATGGGCTTGACTCTTTAACCGGTAACCTTGCTTCGGCCGGCCTATTTTTCCGTAGGTGTTGCAGATCTCTGCTAGACCAACAGATACCATGTACTGTAAATAGCGGTAGGTGGTCTGGTAAGCAAAACCCGTGCTATCCGCAACTTGATTCACGGTAAGAAACATTTTCTGTCCTTGAAAAAATTCCATAATCCGGTGGAGAGTGGGGAGTCCGATCCCTTTGGCGAGAGGCAAATTTTCTAAAGTGTCTGGCGCTCTTTCACTTTCCAACAAGCGAATATGCAGATGGATGCGGGAGATTAAATCCGGAGCCTTAATAGGTTTAAGAGCAAAGTCCGTGGCTCCCGCCTCCAAAAAGCGGTTAGCCACCTCTTGGCTCTCATCGATGGTGAAAACCAAGATCGGCACTGTAGAAGAAAGATTCCGCAAGCGGCGTACTCCTTCAATCCCGTTGACATTAGGCAGATGATAATCTATTAAAACGAGGTCTGGCTGATACTGCCGAAACAGTTTCAGCCCCACTGGAACATCCGGTGCCATCAAGGCACTCCAACCCTCAAAGTCAAAAATTGCCTTTAGAGCATAGCGGATATCCGGCTCATCATCGATGGATAGGATTCTGATTGGATTATGCATAATTCTCCTCACTTTCTGGAATTCGAATGGTCGCAATGGATCCCTTTCCCACTTCACTGGCCATTTCAATGGTTCCATGATTCTGTTCTACCACTTGATGCACAAAGCTCAAGCCCAAGCCATGGGAGTTTCGTGTGGAGAAGCCGTCTTCCCAGATGGAATTTAAAATTTCTGCCGGGATCCCCTTTCCGTTATCTTTCACTTGAAAGCATACGTCCCCATTAGGGCTTTCAGCATCCAGCGTTACTAAAACACAGATATCTCCTTCTCGGCCAGGCTCTAATGCATAGTATGAATTTTCTATTAGGTTAATTAGCGCCCGCAGAAATCGAATCTCGTTGACTTCGACCTTAATTTCAGGTATCGAATTACGAGTATGTACTAGCGTTGCATACTCCGCGTTTGAAATTTGTGCCAAAAGTGCTCGTATGATATGTTCAGTCGTCACCACAGATCGTCGGTTTTCATACAGCACTTCCGAAATCATGGAACTCATGTGATCCATAGAATCTTCCACCCGAGTTAGATATTCCAACTCTCGGTTATTTTGCGGACAGCTTAACTTTACTACACTCACCAAAGCCTGCGCACTAGTCAGCGGTGTTTTAAGGTCATGGACCAAATGGCGCAGCTCCTGCTGAGTACGTTCTTCCATAGCCTGCAGTCTCTGCTTTGTGTGCATTTTCTCATTTTGTTCTTTAATCTCAT
The DNA here is from genome assembly GCF_026314295.1 of Caproicibacterium sp. BJN0003. Lineage (NCBI taxonomy): Bacteria > Bacillati > Bacillota > Clostridia > Eubacteriales > Oscillospiraceae > Caproicibacterium > Caproicibacterium sp. BJN0003. Next base: position 319,346 of record NZ_CP111108.1, on the reverse strand, counting down.
TCATTTGGCGCAGGTTATTTTCATCCAGAATCAACTTGCACATCAGAATAGACCCGGCAAAGAGCAGAAAAAACAGCAGGGTTGCGGCAAACTGCAAATAGGTGTCTGCCCCCATAAAATGAGAAATAACCTTGATATCCGTAGAAGTTTCTCCGCGGCCAAAGGGCAATTCATCCAAATCCGGCATTACATCCAGGAACTGTAAAGATATAATCATCAGGATTACCATTAGCGTCTTTTTGGAGAGATTCACGAGGTTAAAATTGATCTTTTCCAGCATGACGAGCATGGCAATTAGCATTAAAGCCGGTCCACCAAAGTCATATCGAATATGATAAATTTGTCCAATTAAAAAATAGACGATGGGAATAATGGTACAAATCAGAAGTGCCCGCAAAAAAGCAACAGGCTTTCCTTTGTAGCTCATCTCGATGGCCTCGCCAATGAAAAAAGCACCCACATAATGCGGAATACAGCGGATCGCATTTAAAGCTACCAGTTTGAGCGCCGCATAAATGATATAAACCCGCTCCTGAGTAGCAATGGATTGGTACAGAATTTCGTAAATCTGAAAGTTTTGCACATTTACCAGATTCGGCATTAGAAGACTCAACAGAACAAGAGAAATTCCGATGACCAGATTGCGTCGGTCCATATGCTTAATTTGCAGATTACTCATCGCTTTTTCCTCCCGCTCCAATATAAAATCAAGATCACCAAAGCTAACAGCAAAGTGATTATCACCGCCGGAACAGAATAGGTTGTTACATAATAAATTGCGCTGGTTCCAGGTTCCGATAATGCAGCAGGATCAAAAGGCAGGCCATAATCGGTACACAACTTTTTAATATCGAGCAGATTGATGACCGGCAATCCTTTATCATGATAAAGGTCCAATAGGCCACTTTTCTCCGTTACCGGCGCCAACACCGTTTTTGGCCCCGTAACACCATAAACCATTTTCTTTCCGCTTATACCGATAGAAGTCATGTTGCCTCCCACACCGATATAGCAGGAAATGGGACCATGTTCTTCATAGAGAGCCATGCGTTCTTGAAGATTTTTCTGAAAGTCAGGTTCCTTCCAAAGAGTAATCCCCAAATTATGAAGACTCTGCTCCACCTGATTTCTTAGCTTTGGATCCATGCTAAGACCGCAGTCACTGTCACCACCCAGCGTCACTCTTAGTACGTTGTCCGTGAGCAGTCCATCTTTAGTCAACAACTTTAGCATAGCCGGGAAAGTCAACTCCGGGTTGTTGGCCCCATATGTAGAAGCTCCCACGGAAGGAATCGTCAGAGCCTTAACCTTCATCTCCTCGCAGGCACAAAGCACTGCCAGATTCATGGAAGGGAAAGAACCGGAGACCCCTACCCCTACCGTATCGCCTTGCTTAATTCCAGCCTTTTCCAAAAGCGCTACACATAAAGCAGCCATGTCACTGTTCGCAGTCGTGCGTTTCGCTTGCAAATCCCCTAAGGTGGTAGTGATTCCATTGTATTCTTCTCCCAACATACCTGTCCCAAAAATATCCTCAGGATTTAAGGGAATGTTTCGTTCCTGCTTATAATTTTTCACCGCATCCATACAGGCTTGCATACGCCGAGCGGCCGCCAGCCTCACTTCATAATCCGAAGTTTTCACCGACTGTCCGCTGGCACTGATCCACCAAACTGCCAAGCAGAGAACAAGGAATAGAAAGACGAGGGGGATTTCCCGCCGTGTCAGCCTTTGCTTCATGGCGCACCCCCTACAAGCCCAACGCCGGGTGCCCAATTAGGAACATAATGAGCGCCAAAATAGCCACCACAATTCCAAGAGATAAAGTGGATTTTAAAAGGCCCTGACGCTCGAATTCCCGAGCCATGATCCCCGCTACCAAACAGCCGATCATGTTAGGGTGTCCTAAAAACAGACCGCTTAATGTTACAAGCCAGTCAATCAAAAAAGCTACCAGAATAGAGGCAGCAAAGCTTCTACGCCCATAAAGGATCATTACGTTGCCCATCAGTTTTACAATTCCCCAGGTGAGCAGAGCAATCAACAGTGTGTAAAAAATGCGCTCCGGTGATTTTAGGTTCAGGGCGATGTAGCCGGGAACCACCAGACCTGCTGGAGACAGTTGAGTCAATTCGGAAAAAAGAACACTGATGACCACTCCAAGGACTACAATATCATAATACATCAGGGGTTCCCTCCTTACGAATTCGATCCATTAGTTTTTTGCCTTCCATAGCAATATTCCCTGCCGCAAAAATTATGTCCTCCGGCTGCAAACCAGAAAAGTCAAGCTTTGCGGCGCTGGTATAACGCTGTATCTCCGGCATCTTCTCTTTAGGGATGCGCCGAGGCAGAGTATGATTTAGAAGTTTTCGTCCAGATCCTAAAAGCCATAAGGAATCCGGCGCCAAATCACGCACCAGCTCTGCCATCTGGATCGTACGGGAAGCCCTATCTGCCCGACTGTTTAGAAGCAAAATAAATTTTCCTTTTCCGAACTCCAGCTTTTTCTGCAAAGTTGCAAAGACCTTCAATGTAGACTGTGAATCATTAATAGAGAGCCCGTTAATAAAGAGCGTCCCATTCCCAACCCGATAAAAAGACAAGGCATAAGGGTCCTTTTGATAAAAAGTATTCATTCCGAAGAGGGCCGTGTCTCGGCTTACTCCCAACTGGGTACAGACCGCCAACGCTAAAGCCACATTGTCCGGCCAATCAATCGTCGCCAAAGATTCTTCCGGTAAAACTTGAAAAATCCTTGTCCCAAGAGCTTGCGCATTTTTTGCCAGCACGTCAAATTGTTCCTGTTCGGCAGTAAACAAAATACCTGCCTTAGGAATTGTATTAGACAACGCCTCCGCAATCTCCGGCAACGTTTCCCCCATCACATCCGTGTGATCCAACCGTACATTCGTAATCACACCGATGTCTGCGCGCACCATCCGGTGTTGGGAAATATTCTGATATGCTGTATTCACAGCCATACATTCGATCACAAGCACATCAGCGTGCTCCTTAGCCGCCTTATGTAAAATCTGCAGTTGTTCGCGAATATTAGCTGCCCCTCGTCGGTGAATCAGCTGCTCCACCCCGTCCGTATTAATGGTCATGGGTAAGGTTCCGGTCGTCTTGCAGAACACCCGCAGCCCTGCAGCCCGTAAACCGCCGTCGATCAGACGAGTCGTACTGGACTTTCCACGGGTTCCGTTCACATAGACTACATGCTTTATGGCATAGCGGTCCTTTATAGCACGCTGGTTTTCCCAGATTAAGTAACCGAAAAAAACAGCTGCCAAAGCCAAAACCACCCCGATGGACTTTGTCATCGCAGTACCTCCTTTTCCTCCATCCCATACCAGTTCAGAATGAAATGGATCAGGGCCAAGTGATCTCCTACCCGACGCTCCAGAGAATCCCCTCGGAACGTTTCTATCGTTAGAGCTGGAATATTCAATTTTTCGGTAACGGTTCGATTGATACTTCCAGGCATCCCAGGGCCGTAAAAATTATAGGGTTCAGAGCACAAGGTTCCGGCGGCAGTATCGGACAAAATTGCGTCTACTAAATCTTCGATCCCATCCATTTTTGTAACAATAATAGAGCTGCCCAGATAATCCCAATTTTTTTCCTTAGGCAAAGCTTCATGGAGATCCACCACCAGTACAGGTTGTTCTCGCTGAATAAGCTCCCACAGCTCTGCCGCCAGTTGCTCACTGGGGTCTCCCTCTGGGTTGCCCGGAAACAGGCGATTTAAATCCCAATTTTGTGCCGTATAGCGAACATTATGTTTGGCACCGTAAACATTGGCGGGTGACAAAATGTACAGCGTGCCAGCTTTAATCAAAGCTGTATGTTTTAGCTGGTCGGCGGCTTCCCAGCCGGATGTCTCGTCGCCGTGAAGCCCTCCAACCACCACCAAACTGGGTCCAGGGCTGCTGCCTTTAAGGGTCACAAGCTCAGTTTCCATGTCTGTTCCTTGAGCCAACAGACTTCTAGAAATTGTTGAAAAAGGAGCAGAACCACCCGGAACCCCGGTCAAGATCAAGCATAACAGAAAACACAGTAAAACGCCACCTCTATGCAGGAGAACATTTTGATTCACTGTGATCTCACCTCCATCCAATGATTCCTTAATGGGGATTCCGGATACTTTTACAAAGTAAAAGCCATTTATTAACTATTTATATTACATTATAGTACAATATCCAATTAGTATCAATAAAGTATTTATTTTCCTTATAAAAACCGGTGTGAACCCAGGATTTTAAAATTCTGGACTCACACCGGCACGGTAAGGATGAAAAAGGATGAAATCTTTACAAGAATAAAGTTGTACTCAGTTTAAGAAAGAACCCAAATGGGGACCACCCAGTTGAGAGGGATCGGAATCCGTAAACATTTGCTCATATCCAGGAACATTTTCAAAGCTGACTGCTTTATCGCTATGGATAGAGCTAAAAGCTTTTGTATATTCGATGATTCCCTGCAGATGACGACCGACGCGTTCTTCAATCGGATGGCCTGTTTCATCATAAGGAACATAGAGGAATCCCTGCTTTGCAGCACTGACATAAAATTTATCCTTGCCGGTCAAAGCCATTTCTTCGTTGGTAGCACCGCGCAGACGGCCCTGAGAAGCATTCGGAGCTTCCATCAAAATTGGATAGGTATCTGTGTAGTCACCGAGTTCCCGATGACTCAGGCCATGTAAGTTGGTAGGCGAAGGCTCCAAGCTCATAGTGATACCTTCCATTTCCAGTTCCAACATACCTTGTGCAGCGAAGTCCATGGACTTTTCATGGGCAACCGTTGCATCATTAACCGGGTATTCAGGAGATGACTCATGCAAATCAAATGTCAGGTTGACACCCTCTTTATTGATCAGCTGTACAATGGCGTAAGCGGTTTTCTCCATCAGATTTCCATCGGGTTTACCAGGATAAGAACGGTTCAAGTTTCGAGTTTCGGAACCGGACAATTGCTGGCCGGAACCTGCATGGATATACACATCCGGATCAGGCCACTGGTCAACAGGATTTGCCGCACGAGAGCCGTAACGGAACTGACGTACCTGCCCATTCTTATTTGTAATGTGCAAATACTGTGGAGAAGCCTCCTGGGCATCATTGTTTGTAAAGCCACTGTTGCAGGCTCTGGGGATAACATAGACGGTTCCTTGGTCCACTTTAACATTTTCCAGGAACGTGACAGCCGCTAAATAGCCGGCAGGCTCGTTCGGATGAGTACCACCCAAAAGCAGCATAGAACCACCGGGCTTAGAACCTTTGAACACATAAACCGGCGTATCTCCATAGGTACCTTTCAAATCTCCAAAGTAGTCACTCAGCATTTTTGTCTCCGTGACATTAGCACTGGGATACAGCGTATCCGGTTTTTTAATATCCATGAAGTTTTTACCGGTTACAGCCGCAATTGTAAGCGCTGCCACAAGGCAGATGGTAGCTGAAATAACATTCTTCTTACCCATAAAGTCAAATTCTCCTTTCTTATTTAATCATTAGAAAACGTAAGATTAACGGAATCACCACAAGAGCGGCGTTTGCCTGGAGCGCAACTTTCTTTTCCGTGAATAGATTCCAAATCGTAAAAATCAGAACAAGTGCTACGATTGCACGGTAGATCAGTGTAATTATCATATCGCTTCAGATCCTTCCTTATATAATCTTCGCCAGTTGTGGAGAAAATATAATGATAACGGTTGCCCAAACGATCATAATGATAGCGGGAACGATGCATTTTTTGAGGATGTCCGTATACTTCTCAACGCCGACAACCTGCGCTGCAAAAATACCAGCCAGCGCAGTAGGAGGCATCATGTCTCCCAAAGAGGCGATAAGAGAAATGGCCGCCGCGGTGATAACCTGATTTTTCGCCAAAAAGGCAAGCAAAAACGGAACACCCAAAACAGAAGATGCACCATAAGAAGATACCGCGCCAAACAATGGGATGGAGATTGCCATGGCCAAATAACGCCATGCATCCGGAATACTTAGGCAGACGTTTACGATAAAACCACGTACGCCAGTCAAAGTCATGATCTGAATGAACATTCCTACGCCCATTAAAATGCCAAGCACGGGAAGGACCGTATTAATAGCTTCTTTGGCGGTCTTAAGTACAGGAACCTTTTTACCGGTAAACAGTCCCACAATAGCGCTTATAAGGAAAACTAACGGCATCCCCAAATCCGGGATAGCAGGGACGGCTTTGTTCAGAATCATGAGGAATACACAAACCAAAATCGGAATATAATTTCGGAATCCATATTTTTCACGGGATTCGGTATTCATCCGCTGCCGAATTGCCTCATAGTCCAGATGTCTGACATATTTGAACCCAAACATCAGTACAAATAGGAAAGCCAGTGGGAAAGTGAGCAGTGCCAGCGGACCTTCAAAGCCCACATAAGGGAGATCGACGCCGCCGCCAATCAACATTGCCGGAATATTGACCGGAGGAGCGATCATTCCTAGGATTCCTCCCATGGCAATGATACAACCGGTTTCCAGCTTTGGAATTCCCATCAAAATTAGAACCGGCATCATAATGGAACCGGCAGAGAGAACTGCTGCAGTGGAAGAACCTGTAATCATACCAGGGAACATAATTACCAACATAATCAGGCACAAAAGCAATGCTGGAACTTTGTGAAAACGCTCCACAATCATACAAGATAGTGCGTCAAGAGACCCATTTTCCTGCAGGACTTTCATAAAGATCATGGCACAGGCGATTACCAGGATTGTATCCACATAAGAAAATGTACCTTCAACCAAGTGGCGAAGTGGAATTCCTTGGCCGCCAACTAAAGCACCTACAATGGCAGAAATCACCATTGAGATACTCACCGGCAGCTTTAGCCAAAAGCAGCCGGCGATAAATACGACGACCATGACGATGAAAATAATCAATTCAATGCACATGCAAAGACCTCCTTTAATAAGAAAATCTGCCGCCGTTCATCCATCTGATGCAGTGGCAGATTTTCATTCTAGGGATATAGTGAGAAGATATAAGAAGAAGTTTTACTTGAAAGCAGCTTTAAGAACATCTGGAACATCCGTTATTTTATCAACAGTATCCATCGGAATGGATTCGGAAGCCGCCAGGCCTTTCATCATCCCGTCTTTATCTCCGTCAGCTACTACAATTGCATAGTCGGCTTTCTCAAAAGCGGGTTTAATAAACTTGTCGGACAATTCGCCGCGGCGGGTTTGGCCACCAGTATGCATAGCAATAATCGTCAATCCCTTAGCTTTCGCAGCGTCAACCAATTTTGCAACTCGGGCTAATTCCTGATCTGCATCAATACCAGCAGCACCAAGTCCTTTTGAGGAACCGCCGATTGCTAAAACCAAAGTTTTGGCATTTCCAATTGAATCCGCAGTAGCTAAATGGTCAGTCGTAGGATCTATGTTAATCTTCTTAAATAAAGTCTTTACCATTTCTACATCAGCACTCTGTCCAACAGAGGTAAGCAGGATAGGCTGCTCCGCGATGGGTTGTTTGAGGCCTTGTACGCTGGTAGAAGCAGCACCGGAAGCAGCAGACGAAGAAGCCGTGGAATGTGCTGCGCTCTGTGCTGCAGAGGACGTACCACCAGACTCACCACAAGCCGCCATAGAGACGACCATCATTAGAGCTGCCACAAACGCTAAACCTTTTTTGAGTTTCATAATTGTTTTCCTCCTGAGATTTTACTAAATGCCGAAAGATGCCATAAATTTTCCCTTTTTACAGGAAACCTATTTAAGATCAGAGTGCTTAAAATCCTAAAGCTTTACCGTCACGTCTAGGATCAGCCGCGCCCTCAAGAGTTCCGTCATTCTTGTACAAAACAGCCTGAACAGAACCCATGCCGCGATTCCACTCTTCCGACGCTTTCATAGTATGACCAAGTTTCGTGAGAGCGTCTACTACATCGGAGCTGAGGCGGGTTTCATAACTATTTGTGTTTTTGCTGTAGCCGCTGATACGAGGTGCATCAACAGCTTCCTGCATGCCCATGCCATGGTCAACCACTTTAGAAATTGTCTGAGCAACGGTGGAGATGATGGTGGTGCCTCCAGGAGAGCCAAGAACCATCAGCGGAGTACCGTCTTCCTTCAGAACGACAGTTGGACTCATAGAGGACAGTGGGCATTTGCCGCCGGCGATGCAGTTCGGGCTCTTAGCATCGGGGGAGAAATCACCCATCTCGTTATTGAGCATAAAGCCATAGCCATCAACACATACACTGGAACCAAAATATCCGTTTACTGTTTGAGTAACAGAAACCATGTTGCCTGCTTTATCAGCAATGGAAAAATGAGTCGTTTCCTGATGTTCATAAGCGAAAGGATCGCCGGCATCGACTGGATCAGCGGACTTCTTGGTATCGATGAGCTGAGCGCGTGTCTTTGCAAACTCTTTGCTCATAAGTCCCTTCAGCGGAACATCGACATATTTCGGATCGCCCATATACTTAGCGCGGTCTGCATAAGCAAGCTTGAAAGCTTCAGAGAACAAGTGGAGCTCATCAGCGGAGTTTGCCTGCATTTTGGGCAAATCAAAATTCTCGAGGATGTTAAGGATCTCAATAATAATCGTTCCTCCAGAGGACGGAGCCGGAGAAGAAATGACTTTGTATCCACGGTAGGTTCCCTCAACAGGATCAACATCTTTTACTTTATAGTTGGCCAGATCATCCATGGAGAGCAAACCATCATACTTGTTGTTCATCTCAACAACCTTTTGGGCGATTTCTCCCTTATAGAATCCGTCGGCCCCTTTGTCAGAAATAATCTGTAAAGCCTTGGCGTAATCTTTATTTACAAAGTTCTGTCCAACCTCATAGGGCATACCATTTTCGCTAAGGAACAATTTTCCAAACTCTGGAAACTTCTGCATGTTTTCATAACAGTTCGTCATATCATCGGCTAGGGTAGGGGTTACGGTAAAGCCCTTATTAGCCAAATCGATAACAGGCTGAATGACATCTTTACGATTCTTAGTTCCGTATTTGTCCAAAGCATACAGCATACCAGCAACTTCACCAGGAACACCAGTCGACTTGCCACCGACCATATTGGCGTTGTCTTTGACTTTGCCGTCTGAGCCTACTTCCCACATTGCAGGAGTAGCAGCCTGAGGAGCAACTTCACGGAAATCGACAAAGTGGTTGGTTCCATCAGCCAGATGAATGGTCATAAAACCGCCACCGCCGAGGCCGGAGGAATTGGGTTCAACTAAGCCCAAAGTAAAAGCCGCTGCGACTGCAGCGTCAACTGCGTTGCCGCCCTCTTCCATAACCTGGCGGCCAATTTTGGAAGCTTCATACTTACCGGTAGAAACAACACCTTTTTCGCCGGTATCATTTCGCCCGGTACGAATCATTTGTTTATCGGCATCGAACAGCTTAAAGTCATCCAAAGATGTGTAGGAAGCACTACTGCCCTGAGAAGCAGTAGAGGATGCTGATGAAGTGCTGGGATTCGTACCACAACTTGTAGCAGAGAGTAACATGGCAAACGCCATAAGCAGGGATAATGATTTCTGAGTCTTTTTCATAAATTTCCTCCTTTTCTATATTGGGCGCCCAGTAAACCTAAATGGGTATCATAGATTTGGAAAGGATTCGGTTGCTTAAAACCAGCAAATTGCCCTTTCACGTGCTATTGTGAGTTCAGTATATCACAATGAATTTTTGAAAGATATTTTTTCTCTTATTTATCTCAAAAATAATTCACACTTTCTTCACGAATTACACCTCGCGTTCACATAGTTATGTAATGCGTTATTATATTTTTAAAATGTTAATAATTTATGGCTATTTTATTCGTTATTTCCCCAATTTTATCGTTAATTTAATGTTATTATTTAATATTAATAGCTATATCACAACCATATAAAAGCCAAGTCTTTTAAAAAAATTCTTTTTAAAATTAAACAATTTGCAATTAATTTTATAATTTATGCAAAATCAATTAAATGTACCAATGCAATTCGTTTAAAGTCAATTAGATTGTTTTGTATAATATGACGGATTTAAAGTATTAATAACCATCCATCAAGTAAACCCTTTTCTACATCGAGTCGTTCCAGTTCGAAATGTACCTTCGACAAATTGTTTGCATAAAGGCACTGCGTTACTATAAAAAAGGGATACCACCTACAAAATAGGTGGTATCCCTTTTTATTCGGTTCCGTGATTTAAGTACACCCTTTTACGAAAGAATCATAAATGTTATAGTAATTCAATTTGCATTTCTAAAACTGTTAAAAATCAAAGTTCCTTACATTGTTGATTCCCGTGGTGTCAACACCGCTGAAAAGCTGACATGCCGAACCACAATCGGCTGAGATTTGTCAGCTTCAATCGCAGCAATTGCCATATTTGCAGCGCTAACACCGATTTCAAAACCCGGAAGCTCCATAGAAGTCAAGGTCGTTTCCAGCATTTCACCTATCCGGTATCCAGTCATACTAACAACCCGAATGTCCTGCGGTACCCGAAGACCGTTTTCCTTTAGCGCACGCAGAACCCCCATCCCCTGAGCATCCGTTGCCGCAAGAATGGCATCCAGTTTTGCATTCTGATCGAGCAAACGCTCCGTGCAATCATGCCCGTAGATTGCCCCACGGTTCTTAGAAGGAAGCTCCACTGTAATCTCTTTTAGCTTATTCTCGCGGATAGCCTTACTGTAGCCTTCATAACGTTCAACATAGGGGGAAATTTGCATAGAGCCGTTTATCAGACCAATATTCCGGCAGCCCTTGCTGATCAAATGTCCAACTGCTTGATAACCAACACTGACATTGTCAACTGTAACACTGCAAAGATTTGGATCCAGCTGCCGAATCACTTGAACAACCGGCATCCCATCAGCACTCATATCCCGAACCAGCCGTTTGTTGTATCCGGTCCCCGCAATAATCATCCCATCGACCAAAGTGTTTCTGAGACGGTTTAGGCTTTCTTTTTCCGTGATCTTATCGTCATCCGTATTGCACAGGATCGTCGAATAGCCACGTTTTTGAGCTTCATCCTGAATTCCGGCAGTCAACTCCTCAAAAATCGAAAAGGACAACTTTGGGACAATGACCGCAATCGTATTCCGTTTTCCCTGCCGCAAACCACGCGCAAGAATATTGGGCTGATAGCTAAGCTCCTTTACTGCTTTTATAATGCGCGCTCGAGTATCCGGATGCACATAGGAGGTGTTGTTTAGCGCACGAGACACTGTGCTAACATCCACATTTGCAAGCTTTGCAACATCCTTTAAAGTAGCCATATTCACAACTCCTTTGATGAAACCTCCAATTTCTTTGACTGACACCAATATTATAGCAAATAATTGCTTATGTGCAATCGTTTGCATGAAATTAATTTTTGGCTCGTGGCTTCTTTTAAACGCGAAAAGATAATTATCACTAAATTTTTTAAACTTATCTGTTATAAATAGATAAGTTATACAAGTTATTGCATGTAATATGCAATAACTTGCAGAAGAAAGAAAAACAATTGACGTCTAGATTCGCTTGTGGTAAAAAATAATTAATAAAGGTGCAATCGCTTGCACAACCAATTCAAAACAATATGATAAGGAGATTATTCAAATGGCTAAGGTAAAAACTTTTAAAACGATCTTCCCGGCGGTCTCTGTTCCCCTAAATGATGACTACTCCATCAATGAAGAAGAATTTCGCGTATACCTTCGGTGGATCAAGAGCTTCTATGACAAAGGAATTCAGGGAATTGTCTGCAACGGACATACGGGTGAAATCACCGGTCTGACCAGAGCCGAAAGAAAAAGAGTCGTTGAAATCTGCGCTGAAGAGTGCGGAGATAAGATGACAATCATCTCTGGCGTCAACTGCGAAAATACAGCAGAAACCATCGAGATGGCAAAGGACGCAAAAAATGCTGGCGCGGATGGCATTTTGCTGATGCCCCCTCACACGTGGCTGCGTTTTGGCATGAACCCCAATGCTCCGTTTGAATACGTCAAAGATGTTGCTGAAGGCGCAGACATTGATATCATTATTCATTTGTATCCTGCCACCTCCAAGGCATTCTATCCAGTAGAAACCCTGATCAAAATGTGCAAGGAAATTGAGCATGTGAAGTGCATTAAGATGGGCACACGTGTTACCTCCATTTATGAGCATGATGTCCGTGAATTGCGCAAACAGTGCCCAGACATTTCCTTAATTACTTGCCATGACGAAACCTTGTGTGTCAGTTGGTTCCCCGGCATGGACGGCGCACTGATTGGCTTTGCAGGCTGCGTACCTGAACTGATCACTAAAGCATGGGATGTTTTCAAGAATCCCGAGAAGCATACACTTAAGGAAGCACAAGACGCATCCAACCGCATTTATCCGATCAGTCAGGCAATTTATGGCGGTGGTCAGCCTTCCGGCGAAGCACATGCAAGACTTAAAGAAGCCCTCAAGCAGCGCGGTATCTTCACGTCTGCTCTTATGAGAAAACCTGTCCTTCCTCTGGACCAGAATCAGATTAACTGGGTTGCGAATGGCCTGAAGCTCAGCGATCTGCCAAAGGTTGACATGGAACAATATAAATAATATGGTTATACTGCGTGGTCTGCGGTTGAAACCAGATATGCGCAGTTCTGAAAACGAGTAAAATCGGCAATGAAAAAGCAGGCATATATCAAAACGCATTTCCTTCCATGCACGCCTGTTTTTGCCCTTTTTCTCAACAAACAAGAAAGAGGAGTGCACTATGGCTTACGAAAAAGTAGATATGAGCAAACCAGTGCCCGAGCGGCTTGGCTTTGATCCTAAAGATGTAAAAAAGCTCTCCTTCCTAGAAATGCTCAAAAAGATCGGTCCTGGAATTGTCGCAACCGGCATTGTTATAGGCCCCGGAAATATTACGACCTCTGCTATGATGGGCGCAAATTACGGATATACAATGATGTGGCTGCTGATTCCCGTCATTGTTATGGGCATCACTTTCACCATGGCATCGTATCGGATTTCTACTATGACTGGAATGCCTGTCATTCACGCAATTGACCATTATTTTGGTCGTGTTGCTGCCGCATTTTGCGGTACAGCACTCTTTCTCGCCTGCTTCTTCTTTACGCTTGGCAACATTACAGGTACCGGTGCAGGCATGACCCTGATCTTCGGTTTTGACTGGAGAATCGGTGCGCTCATTATGCTCGCTGTGCTTGCATTCTGCTACCTATCCAAGGGTGTCTACGGCAAAGTTGAAAAGGGCATTCTGAATCTGCATTATTGGAATGATCATTTCCTTCTTCGCAACACTAGTCGCGACCGGCGGTCCAAATTGGGGCGCATTCGGCCAAGGCTTAACCAACTGGAAGTTTGCGGATAACTCCTTTACTACAGCGCTCGGCTACATCAGTACTAATGCCGCCGTCACAGCGGGTATTTACGGAACTTATCTCGGCTTTGAAAAGAACTGGAAAAAAGAGGACCTTTTTAATGGTGCAATGCGCACAGATGCGATTTTCCACATCACAACCGTCGTCCTGATCTCAGGTGCTATTGTTTTGGTCGGTGCTATTGTTCTGAATCCAAGCGGTACAACCATTAAAGCTCCTGCACAGCTAGGAGATTTGCTTCGCCCATTCCTTGGCAATGCCGCTCCCATTATTATGGGCATTGCCATCATCGGTGCCGGTTTTTCTTCCTTACTAGGAAACACTCAGCGCGGTGTTGTTCTGTTTAATGCTGGTGTCAATAAGGAAACTGCGTTGGATTCTAAGGCTGTCAAAATCCCCTGCTTTGTGTGCCTTGCCGTCGCATCTGTAATTTGTTTTTCGTACGGTGGCTCTCCAACACAGCTAATCTTTATCGCAAATGTTGCAACTTCAGTCGCAACGCCGGTCGCTGGACTTTTCATGGTTTTGATTCTTTGGAAAAAGGAACTGTTCAACGGCTATAAGGCTCCGAGAGCATTGCAGATTTCTATGACCGTCTGCTATCTTTTCGCGGTTTATATGACCATTAACGCACTGATGGTTCAGATTCCGAAGCTCATCCAATCCTTCTAAAAGTAGCGAGGATATACACCATACTTAACCTTCTTTAAGCCGTCACCTTCTTAAAAGGTGACGGTTTATTTTTATAAATCAGAGAAATAAGCATGCGGCTTCAATAAGATAAAAAAGCACCCTTTATTAGAGTATTTTTATACTCTAATAAAGGGTGTCGATCATTTACTATAGGATAACAAATTCATGTTGTTCACAACACAAGTTTCTTGTCAAAACATTTTTACCAACCAAGTGAATCACTTAAAAAGGTCAATCACAAGCCATTATCAAGCATGGTCAACTTTGCTCATATGCTCAATCAGCATAAGAACCTTGTTGCTATAGCCCCATTCATTATCATACCAAGAAATCAATTTGACAAAATGATCATTCAGCATAATCCCGGCACCAGCATCAAAAATGGAGGTATGCGGATCACCCAAAATATCTGAGGAAACAATCGGGTCTTCCGTATAAGCCAAAATTCCCTTCATTGCTCCTTCGGAAGCTTCCTTAATAGTCTTGCAGATCTCATCATAAGTAGTGGATTTTGCAAGGCGGCAGGTCAAGTCAACTACAGAACCATCCAAAGTGGGGACACGCATGGACATGCCGGTCAACTTTCCTTTTACATCCGGAATAACCAAAGCGCATGCTTTAGCAGCACCAGTGGAGGAAGGAATGATATTGCCGGAAGCCGCACGGCCACCGCGCCAGTCTTTCTTAGAAGGTCCATCGACGGTTTTCTGGGTTGCTGTGGTGGAATGTACCGTTGTCATCAGGCCTTCAACAATTCCAAAGTTATCATTGATTACTTTGGTCAGCGGAGCTAAACAGTTTGTAGTGCAGGAAGCATTGGATACTACCTTCATATCGGAGGTGTAGGTATCCAGGTTAACGCCGCAAACAAAAGTCGGGGTATCTTTGTCCTTTGCAGGAGCAGAGATAACAACCTTCTTTGCGCCGCCTTTCAGATGTGCAGAAGCCTTTTCAGTGGTTGCAAAAACGCCGGTGGACTCTACCACATACTCAGCGCCAATTTTTCCCCACGGAATATTTTCCGGATCTTTTTCTGCAAAAACAGCAATCTTCTTTCCATTGACAATAAGCTTGTCCCCATCATCACAGATGTCACCATGGAAGCGACCATGCATGGTATCATACTTTACGTTATATACCATGTAGTTCGGCTCCATAAAAGGATCATTAATCCCTACGACCTCAAATTTGTCCGGCTGTGCAACCGCAGCTCTAAAAACAAGACGACCGATGCGGCCAAAACCATTGATACCGATTTTAATCATTGGATTACCTCCCGAATTAATTTCTGCCATTAGTGTATCGCATTTTTTGGTAATTTACAAGTATTTACGGTGGAATCAGCAGATTGTCTAAAATTTATCAATGCTTATTTACGTATTTAATGATTCCCACTTTTGAATAAAAAATTCGGTTTTGCTTCATATTCCTTCTGCAAAAAATCAAGAACGGTCTCATAAGAAGAGATCGGCGTTGTTTTTAAAGTTTTCAGAATCACAATCACGTAGAAAGACATTGGGAACAACAGCCCATGCATACCGGGCAAGGTTTCACCAGTAGGATTACAGGAAAACAACATTGCACAAAGCTCCGGCAAAGAAGTAGAAAATCCAAAAAGTGCTGCTGCAAGTCCTGCACGATAAAACGTAGGGAGAGACGGTGCCCCGATTCCACAAAGAATTTTTGCCTGTTCAAAAAAGAAATACAAGAAAAAGCAAAATGCGATCGTCAAGAAGAGACTTTCCGGCAAAAGAATCTGTGCGGAATTTTTACGAAACTGAACAATCAGAACTGCTGCGCACCAAAGGCATGGCAATAATGCCAGATAGGGATGATTTTCATAAAAATTCTGCCCGGCACCACTTGCACAGCCAAGGACTACCAGCGAAAGTCCGGCTGCAATTCCAAAAATCAGGAGTAGGATTGTCTCTATCGTAAAAGAACCGACAGCTGCATAGATAGACTGAATAATCAGACACGCACCGCATAAAACGGCAGCACCTGCTTGCAAAACGCTGCGTTCGGCACGCCAGATTTCTCTTTTGGTTCCACGAAAAAGGACAAAAATTAAAACGGTCCCAACAAAAAGACAAATAATTGCGAGCAGAGAAAGGATTCCTCCGTCAGAAAAAAACAGAGTCCCGGCAGTTCCCTTCTGCAAAAAAATAGCGATACGCAGTCCAAAAGTCAGGACAACTGCTAAAAAGAAGCTGGTAAATCCTGCTTTCTTTGATTTTATCATCACAAAAACTCCTATCGTCGTCAACTTAGGCAGCATTCATGCCGCTTTGCAACTTCCAATTCTTCCATATCATTATACAAACCAAATTTCTTTTGGTCAATGTCATCGCTTATTCAAAATTTTTCACAGGAGGTGTCCCTCTTTATCCATCATAAAGGTGTCTGCCCAGTATGCTCAACTTCTACCCTTTTTCATGAGATTTTCCGGATATCAGGAATATCCGGCTAAAGAATGTAATAATTTTATAGCAGCCCCCTGATAAAGTCAATATGATCTCTTTATGCTGCTTATCTCAAAATGAATTCCATTCGACTGATTCATTCATTTATTTTTCTTTTTTGCTTGTTCTTGAAATTTTATTACCAAAAATAAAGGAACCTCATGTGATTCATGAATAAAAAAAGGAAGGAGCCTGATTTTACTTTGAAAGGTACCATTGCTTTGCTTGTCTTGTTCTTTTTGTTGCTGCTACTCTTACCATGTCTTGTCTTTTTCGGAAATGGTTCTCGAAATTCTTCCTCAGAAAATCCAAGCGTCTCAAGCAGTGTCCCCTCTTCCACCATTTTGCAGACTTCAGAAAGCAGTGCACCAGCTTCCGCAGCTCCACAGGCAGAAACGGGACAAACAACCTTTTCGGTACTTGATAAAACGAGTGGAAGCGTACAATCCATTTCTCAGAGAGAATTTTTAATCGGCACTGTCAGCACCGAAATGAGTCCCGATTCTCCCCCAGAAGCTTTAAAAGCACAGGCGGTTGCCGCCAATACCTATTATCTTCGGCAGCAGCAGGTTCATCAGGCAAATCCCGATCCGTCCCTCTCAGGAGCAGACTTTTCCTGTGAGACAGGGAAATGGCTCACCTATGCCGATGAGCAGCAGAGAAAGGATCGCTGGGGTGACAATTATCAAAATTATGAAACAGCCGTAGAGAATGCCGTAGACGCCACCATAGGCCAAACACTTAAAATAGACGGACAACTTGTGGATGCCACCTACTTTGCAATTAGTTCCGGCGAAACAGAAAACGCCAGTGATCTTTGGGGCGGCGGACAATCCTGTCTCGTCAGCGTTGCGAGTCCCGAAGATTGCTTTGATCCCGGTTTTCTATCTACAAAAGCCCTTTCCTCTGACGAAGTAAAAACCGCAGCGGAATCTTTAGGCTGTACCATGGACGGGGACCCCTCTTCATGGTTTGGTGAAACGAATCGCAGCAAAGCCGGAAACATTTTAACCCAAACGCTTGGGAATCAAACAGTAAAGGGACAAGATCTGCGCTTTGCGCTGGGTCTGCGCAGTGCAAATTTTACATGGACTTATGAAAATAATACTTTTACCTTTACCGTAAAAGGATATGGGCATGGAGTTGGAATGAGTCAGGTGGGTGCCAAAGCAATGGCACAAAGTGGAAACTCTTATGAGGAAATTCTTTCGTGGTACTACCCTGGGTCTTCACTGGAATCTGTTTAAAAGAGCGGAAAACCAAATTCGGTTTTCCGCTCTTTTTCTTTATTCTCAGATTATCCAAGTTGTCTCGAAATATTCACGTCACAGAGCTGTTTGATGCTGTAAACAGCCGCAATCTCTGTAATTCCATTTTCTCGTATATATTGAGAAAGATCTCCCGTATAGTGCCGCAGATCGACCGCATCAATCTCGCAAAACTGATCCGCCAAAAATGGTGCCATTGAGTTAAAATAGCTGTCCCGCAAAACCAACAGCTTTTTTGAACTCTTGGCCTTGGGATTTTGAATCACATCCAGATTATGATTGCCGCCGAGATAAGTGCTGTATTTATCTTTTCCACTAAGATAGCTTTCCCAGTAAAGTCCGCTCCTTGTCTGTCCATTTGTCTCTTGAGTCACATTTTCTTCTCCCTGATAATAGGGAAGCAAAAAGTGGTCTGCTCCCTGTGCTGTAAGCAGTGCTTGGGAATAGAGTGTCCCGTAAAAGTCCCCCTGATCTTTCAGTGTGTAGGAAGAAAGCGGAATCGGCGTTTCCCCCATTGCCTTTGTCAAAACAGAATATCCCTCATATGCCCCATAAAGATTCCAATGATGATCCGTCTTAAAATAATAGTCATAACTTGATTTATGTAAACTCAACGTATCAAATAGATTTAAAACTTTTGCGTTAGGGATCCCACCAAATTTAGTCTGCACAAGGCTTAATGCCTGTGTTTGATCGTAACTCGGTGCATTTTCCGGAAGCCATTCTGCCTGTTCCTGCGCACCAGAAGGCACCGGAATCATGTAAAATGGAAGCCCTGTTTCCTCAGCAAAGTCTGTCAACGCCTGCACATTTTTCTGAAGAGTACGGTCGGGAGGCAGCAAGACTTCATAAAGATGGCCTTCTTTTCCGAGATAGACGCCGCCTTCCGGTGGCTGCTGCATATAATTGCCGCTTAGATCTTTTTGGCCCAAAGCTGCCTTTTCATCGGCATTAAGTTCTACCAGCTTCCGTCTCCCAAAAAACTGATCGTTTACGAAATCATCGATACTTCTTTGAAAACTTCCATCCGAGATCTTAGACAAATCCCACTGCAAGGAACTCATCAGCGAACGATTTTCCTCCTGCGAATAAGTCTCTTTTGGCCCAAACAAAATCCAACCAAGCGAAAAAAAGCAGACAGCGAGAATTAATCCCATAGAAAAGAGCTGCTCTTTGCAGGGCTTTTTGCCGGATTCTGCGGCAAAAAATGTGCGGCCCTTCTTTTTTTGGCTCAATCCGCACACCTCCTAAAATTTTGCATAAAGAAATGGCATAAATCCGTTGCCAGCCATTGCAGAAAGGCTCAACAGGAAAAGGACTGCAAATCCGGCACTCCAAAGGATTTTTCCCGGTACCGACCGACACATCTTTAAAAACAGTCTGTGCGGAAATTCCGTACAGAAAACGGCACTGATCAATAATAATGGCCAAGCAGTGGAAAGGAGATACAGCCCTAAAGAATCGATCCCAGATGCACTCCCAAACATTGCTCCCAAAGCACCGACTGCACGCACAAGATCGGTATGGCTAAAAAGCACCCAGCCCAAAACTTCCGCTAAAAATGCGTAACCCCAACAAATTCCTTTTGGAAGCCTGCCCCAAAAATTCTTGAGGGGGAATTTCTCCAGCATAATCAAAATCCCGTAATAAAGGCCCCAAAGGACAAAATTCCAGCTGGCTCCATGCCAGAACCCCGTTAAAAGCCACACGACAAACAGGTTCCAGATAGTGCGCGCTGTTCCCCGGCGATTTCCACCCAAAGGGATATAAATGTATTCTCGAAACCACGCGCCAAGAGTTACATGCCAGCGGCGCCAAAATTCCGAAACACTAAGACTCTCATAAGGATGCAAAAAATTTTCCGGCGTCTCAAATCCAAAGACTTCGGAAAGTCCAATCGCCATATCAGAATAACCGGAAAAATCAAAATAGATTTCAAATGTAAACGCTAGCGCTCCAATCCACGCGGCTAAAGCACTTGGCTCTTCATAAAACTGTACCCGCGCAGAAATCTGTGCCAGTAAATCGGCAATCAAAACTTTTTTAAAAAGACCGATTCCAAATCGAGTAAGGCCATGGGACACTTTTTGAAGAGTAACCGGGTGATTTTTGAGCTGCGGTGCAAAATCACGATAGCGAACAATCGGGCCTGCCGTAATTTGCGGAAAGAATGTAAGATATAATCCAAAGTCAAGTAGGTTTTTCTGTACCGGTGAATCACCCCGCAGAACATCCACCCCATAGCTGATACTGCGAAATGTAAAAAAGCTGATTCCTAACGGCAAAATCAATGTTGGAACCGAAAGATCAAAAAGGTGATTGACGGTATCCACCGCCATGGAGCTATATTTAAAGACACCAAGCAAAAGCACACTAAAAATTACATTAAAAACCAAAACCACTTTTGCTTTTTTGGGCGTCTTCTGAAAAGTTCCGATCAATCTTCCGCAAAAATAATCTACCAACACAGCACTCAGAAGGAGAAGCAGCTGCCAAATACCACCCCATGCATAAAAGATCAAAGAAAGCAAAAATAGACCGCCGTTCCGAAAACGTTCCGGCAAAAGCAGTGCTACTATCAAAGAAATCGGTAAAAATAACGCAAGAAAAGGCAATGTACTCAGTGTCATATCCTAAAAGGTTCCTTTCTCGATCTCTCAGCTTTCAATATTATCAATCACATAGACATCCGCGCAGCGTGGAAGGTCCGATCACATAAATCCCACAAGGCAGATGTCTTTCCCCGCTAAATCCTTTCTGATTACCGGGACAGCGCAGTGCCAAACCGGGGCGTTCCTGATCATAACAGGTAGAAACGCGGTTGCAGGAACAGCCGGTCGTCTGATACCACGCACAGGCAGAGCAATTTGTACAGTGTTTTACACCAGAAAGCTCTGCATATTTCGGTGAGATTTTTCCACCCGCCGGACTTTCTCCATTCGAAATCAAGATATGTGCAGGATTCAGTTCTAAAAAGTGGGTACTCCATCCAGACTCCATACCGTGATGGGGTGCTTTTAAAATATAATAATCCGAATAAAGAAAATCCGAAATGAAATCGATCACTTCCGCGGGGGCATCTCCAGTCATCAAAATATCATCACAAGTCGCCTGATGCTTGCGAACATTCTGAAAAATAATCCCTGCCGCATTGATCTGTTCAGAATAAGCTTCGCGGACAAGCGGCTTTTCCAGATACTCACAAATATCTAAAGCCACCGGCTGCTTCTGCAAAATCGGAATCAAATCGTCAATCCGATTTAAAATTGCCATCGTATGAGCAACGTCAGCCTCTCTTACTGGAGCATGACCGCACATCTCCAAATAAGCCTTGCAGAAATCTTCTTTTAGATCAACAAAATCCCGCACACAATCCGGCAAAAAAGGGGAAGCGAGCATCACGTTGAGTTCTTCCGAAATTTCCTGGAACGCTTCCTCAAAGATAAACCCTCTCCGTTTGGGCCAAAGCACCTCATATTCTACATCATCAAATAGGAATCGGTCCCCTTCTCCCAGCGCATAAAGTTTTCCTCCCAAAAGAGCGCGCATCGTCTGAAAAAAGATTTTAACTGCCGCCGTGTTCACCTGTCCATAACCCGTACGCCTGGTCATAAAAGCATATGCAATCAAAGAAAAATCAAGCAATAATGCTTTTCCGTTTTCATCTGCAGGGGTACATGGAAGATAACACGTTGAAAACCATCCCGGCCTTTTATCAAGGATTTCCCGCATGCCGCAGAGATGATCTCTGTGGTAGTGGGTCAAAAGAAAAGCACGATTTGAAAAGCCATCATAACGATTGAGAAGCGCCGGGTCCACATAGCTGCGAAAATCCGTCTCTCCCTCTCGAATTTTTCGGTTGGTACTACCGCAGTCAACCATTAGAAGATCATTGTGATGGCCTCCCAGCACAATACATTCTCCATATTCCACATTGTGCATTTCGAGCCATTCCATCGCGCTTTTTTCCCCTCGATTCTTTTATTTTTTCTCCGTAACCAGATCAATCGGACGACCATCTTGATAGAGCACGCCAGAAACAAATTTTCCTGCTCTCCATACACCGGTGCGCAAAAGCTGCCCATTCCCGCTATGTTCTTCACAGACACCGTCCGCCATACCATTTTTAAAGTTTCCCGAAAGTTTTCCTCCTCCGGAAAGATGTTGGATTCCGCGGCCTTCCCATACATCATTTTGAAAGCTGCCTTCATAGCGGACCATACTATTCTGATATTCCGTTCCCTGCCCGCAGCGCTTTCCATTTTTCCACATGCCGGAATAGGTCAAATTTCCCTCTGAATCAAAGGCAGCACCCGTTCCGGTCGGAATATTATCCTTCCAGCGGCCTACAAAAACAGAGCCGTCCTTTGCACTGAAGCTGACTCCCATTCCTTCGCGGAGATTTTCTTTCCAGGAACCGACATAACAGATTTTTCCCGAACGATAATAATAAGTTCCAAATCCGTCACGCTTATCGTCTCTGTAATTTCCCTCATAGGCCGTATCTCCATTTTCCATAGCGGTTCGGCCTCTACCCTGCCGCAAACCATCGATCACACGGCCAAAATACCGATAATCTTCATTTGCGCTTACAACAATTCGTTTTGCCGGAATCATCTCGGCCATCTCAGGTTCTGCTTCCTTCGCTGGCAGTTGCTGCTTTTTCTCCGGCTGTATTTTTTGATCTTCCGTTTTGGGCAAATGATCTTCGAGTGCTTCTTTCGTCTCTGCCGCAGCTGGTTCTATATTTACTTTCTCTTCAGAAAGTGTTTCTATCTTCTCTTCTTCCTTTTCCTCTTCCGAATCTGCAATTTCAATCGCTGCAGATTCTTTAGGTGGGACTGCTTCAACAATAACATCCTCATTTTCATCTTGATCTTCTTGCTCTACCGTCAACGGCACTGTTTTTGCTTCAAGATGCTCTTTTTCTGCAGGCTGAACCGGATCCAGCGCATGATCATTGGGCACAAACTGGAAATCAATCGGCGCTGTTTTTACCGGCTTCCAATCTGGTTCTTCGCTGTAATCACCTTTGGAAAAATCTCGTTCTACGGCCGCTCGGCGTTCCAGCTCTTCCTGTGTTTCATAACCAAAAGTTCCATCTTGCGTATACGCGATTACTCGCGGACTTCCTGCAACAGTATCCACTAAGCTTCGACGGGCTGTCCCCTCTTCCAACTTAATGGGATATAGCTCTCTTCTATGGTACTTTTGTATCGTTCGATCATATTCCAGCATAGAGATTCTCTCTTGAGAAGGCATCAGCACTACCTGCGGCCTTTCAAAGTCTCCGGCATAATATGCCGTACGCTCCCATTGCTGCTGCTCATTAAAAGTAGTTTTTGATCGAACAGCGCCGGATGGATACCAAGAAATCACTGCCCAACCGTTTTTTTGCGGAATCGCTTTCTGAAAAATTTCTCTAGAGCTCTTCATTTTCCATAAAAAGTGATGGTCAGCAAGGTGATATTTGGCGCTTAAGTCTGCACCAAATTCCTCTGAACTGATCTCTCCACGCTGGGCAATTTTTTCCCGGAACCAGTTTTGGCGCACTTTCCCCAAAAGATCCTGTCCGTCCTCGCAGAAGCGTGCACAGGTTACTGAATAAAAAACCGGGTCACTCACCGCTGCCGCCATCCTTTCAAAACCAAAATTCAACAAAATAATCCATATTTATTATAAGAAAAGCGTTTGCATAATGCAACCACTTTGCAGAATTTCCTTTTTTAAATGAAAGGAAGATAGACCATCCTAAAAAAATATGATATATTTAATCTTTAGAAAAGCAATTCTATATTTTCCTAAAAAAATAAAAAGGCCATCCGGTTTTGCCGGACAGCCTGATGCCAAAGGAAAAATTCATTTGATTAACCGCGAATCGCCGAGCCGACTTCATCAACAAAGCCAGTAACAGCTTGCGCTGCCTTATGAGCAGTTCTTCTTAGCTGACGGTTATTTTCCATTGCCTTTCCTCCAATAACCACAGCGGCAACACCGACAGCTGCGCCGGCGGCGATTCCTTTTACAAAGCCCATTGTATTCTTATACATTAAATACAACCTCCCGAATAAAATTGCGGAACCCAAAAAGACAAGTCCCATTTTCTATCATCCCCTTCTAGAATGGTTTTATGGCTTGAAACATTCGGCGAAATATTTGCCATCTCCTGTTAAAATAAATAAAAGCGAAAGGAAGTTCCCTTTATGTCGAAACTCAATATTGTTCTTGTCGAACCCGAAATCCCACAGAATACCGGAAATATTGCACGCACCTGTGCATTGACCGGTGCCCGGCTCCATCTGGTCGGCCCCATGGGATTTAAAATTGATGATAAAAAATTAAAGCGTGCCGGTCTTGATTATTGGCATCTGCTTGATATTTCCTATTACGATAGTCTTGCCGATTTCTTTGCGAAAAACGACGGAAATTTTTTCTATTTTTCCACAAAAGCCCGACATATCCACAGTGATATTTCCTATCCAACGGAAAACTGCTATTTGGTTTTCGGAAAAGAAACCGCCGGTCTGCCCGAAGAGCTGCTGCTCAAAAATCCGGAATCCTGCGTACGAATTCCCATGCTCAACAATCCCGATGCCAGAAGTCTCAATCTTTCCAATTCCGTTGCAATCGGAGTCTATGAATGTCTGCGGCAGTGGGGATATCCGGAACTTCTCGTCAAAGGAGAACTTCATCGGCTGCACTGGTAAAACGGCAGTGAATGAAATCCCGTTTTCAGCAAAAAATAAAACGATTGTTTCAATAAAAAGTTTGTTAAATTTTTAATTATCTTTTCCAAATTGCTCTTTGTTTGCTTGAAAACCCTTTTGGGGCGTTGTATAATAAAACCAATTTAAAAGATTTTTTTACCTATCTGGAAGCGAAAAAACGGAAGGAGAAACACCATGAACTATCTGAACAAAAAAACAGTTGAGGACATTGATGTAACCGGAAAAAGAGTTCTTGTCCGCTGCGATTTCAACGTTCCCTTCGATGATCAGGGAAACATTACCGATACCAAGCGCATTGATGGTGCAATGAAAACGATCCTTTACCTTGTGGGTCACAAGGCAAAAGTAATTCTCTGCTCTCACCTCGGGCGTCCAAAGGGAGAATTCAATCCAAAGTATTCCCTTAAACCCGTCGCAAAATGCCTCTCGGAAAAACTTGGTTTTCCTGTAAAAATGGCAGATGATGTCATTGGAGAAAGCGCTCGTTCGATTGCCGCTTCTTTAAAAGACGGTGAAGTGGAACTGCTCGAAAATGTTCGCTTCCATAAGGAAGAAGAAAAAAATGATCCTGCTTTTGCAAAAGAGTTGGCTTCTTTAGCAGATATTTATGTAAACGACGCTTTTGGAACTGCACACCGTGCTCATGCTTCTACAGCAGGCGTTGCCAATTATCTTCCGGCTGTCTGCGGCTTTTTGATTCAAAAGGAAATCACCATTATGGGCAAAGCGCTTTCCGATCCCAAACGTCCTTTTGTTGCAATTTTGGGAGGAGCAAAAGTATCAGATAAAATTTCCGTTATCACAAACCTGCTCACAAAGGTCGATACTTTAATTATCGGCGGCGGCATGGCTTATACATTTTTGCGCGCAAAAGGCTATTCCGTCGGAACTTCTCTCTGCGAAGAAGATAAAGTCGATCTTGCAAAAGAGATTATGACTTCTGCTGAAAAAAAGGGCGTCAAACTTCTGCTCCCTGTAGACAACAAGATCGGGCATGAATTTAAACCGGATACCGAAGCAAAGATTGTTGATTCCGATCAGATCCCAGAGGGCTGGATGGGTCTCGATATCGGCCCCAAAACGCAACAGCTTTTTGCCTCTGCTATCAGCGGAGCCGGAACCGTTGTCTGGAACGGTCCTATGGGACTTTCCGAATGGAAAAACTTTGAATCCGGCACGGTAGCAATTGCACAGGCAGTTGCCGACAGCGGTGCAATTTCCATTATCGGAGGCGGCGACTCTGCTGCGGCAGTCGAGAAATTTGGCTTTGCAGATAAGATGACTCATATTTCCACAGGCGGCGGCGCTTCCCTTGAATTTCTTGAGGGGAAGATTCTGCCGGGAATTGCCTGCCTAAACGATAAAGACTAACCAGATAAAAAGGAGATTTTTCCATGAAAAAATCGTGCCGCCGGGCAATCATTGCCGGCAACTGGAAAATGAATAAAACGCCGAAAGAAGCAGAAGAACTGATCCGTGGAATTCTGCCGCTTGTAAAAGATGCAGACTGCGAAGTCATCTGCTGTGTTCCTTATGTTGATCTTCCTGTAGCGTTGCAGCTTACTAATGGAAGCAACGTAAAGGTCGGTTCTGAAAACTGCCATTGGGAAAAAAGTGGTGCCTATACCGGTGAAATTTCCGCCGATATGCTTGCTTCTATGGAAGTGCCCTACGTGATTATCGGTCACAGCGAACGCCGAACCTATTTTGGTGAAACTGATGTAACCGTTAACAAACGGATTCGCGCTGCACTGGATGCTGGACTTTCCGTCATTGTCTGTGTTGGAGAATCTTTGGAACAGCGGGAACAAGGAATCACTTCAGAACTGGTTTCTATGCAAACAAAGATCGCTTTAAACGGCGTTTCCGAAGAAGAAATGAAGCGAATGATTATCGCCTATGAGCCTCTTTGGGCCATTGGAACGGGAAAAACCGCAACTTCAGAGCAGGCCAATGAAGTTTGCTCGGTCATTCGCAATACGCTGAAATCTCTTTACGGTGAAAAGGTAAGCGAAGGAACTACTATTCAATACGGCGGTTCCATGAAGGCAAAAAATGCTGCGGAACTTCTGGCTCAGCCTGATGTGGATGGCGGTCTCATCGGCGGCGCATCCTTAAAGCCGGATGATTTTGCTGCAATCGTAGACGCTGCTTCAAAAGGCTAATCATAATTATAAACTTCCGGCGCGGACCGGGCGTTTTAGCCCTGTCCGCGCTCTGTATATCAAAGCAGAAAAAGGATTCTTTTAAAGGAGGAACTATTTTATGGCAAAAAAGCCTTTAATTCTAATGATATTGGACGGTTTCGGAATTGCCCCTCCCACCGGAAATGCCATTGCCGCTGCCAATAAGCCGAATCTTGATCGTTTCTTTTCAGAAAACCCAATCACGCAGATCGGCGCTTCCGGGCTAAACGTTGGGCTGCCGGATGGTCAGATGGGCAACAGTGAAGTCGGTCACACCAATATTGGTGCCGGCCGTATCGTCTATCAGGAGCTGACCCGCATTACGAAGTCAATTCAAGACGGTGACTTCTTTCAAAATTCAGCTTTGCTCTCTGCCATGGAAAATGCAAAGCAAGAAGGAAAAGCCCTTCATCTGGTCGGCCTGCTCTCAAGCGGCGGTGTTCACAGTCATATTGAGCATCTCTATGCGCTTGTAGAAATGGCCAAACGCATGAATGTAAAGAATGTTTATATCCATGCACTGCTGGACGGCCGCGATGTTCCTCCGACCTCAGGCAAAGGTTTTGTAGCTGCCTGCAATCAAAAGCTCGCACAGATCGGCGTCGGCAAAATTGCAACTGTGATGGGCCGCTATTATGCGATGGATCGTGATAATCGCTGGGAGCGTGTGGAAAAAGCTTATGCCGCCATGGTCTATGGAGAAGGCAACTTTGCTAATTCTGCCGAAGAAGCAGTAGAAAAATCCTATCAGGAAAAGGTAACGGATGAATTCGTGATTCCCGCGGTCATTGACAAGAAAGGCTGTATAAAATCCGGTGATTCCGTAATCTTCTTTAACTTTCGTCCTGACCGTGCCCGTGAAATTACGCGCACCTTTGTTGACCCCGATTTTTCCGGCTTTGCCCGCAAAAAAGGATTCTTCCCGCTCACTTACGTCTGCATGACGCAGTATGATGCGACCATGCCCAATGTGTTGGTCGCATTTAAACCGGAAAGTCTTAAAAATACAATGGGAGAATACCTCTCGAAAAATGGGATGACACAACTTCGGATTGCAGAAACCGAAAAATATGCCCATGTTACATTTTTCTTTAACGGCGGTGTAGAAAAGCAATATCCCGGCGAAGACCGCATTCTTGTCAAATCGCCGAAAGTTGCTACCTATGATTTACAGCCTGAAATGAGTGCATATGAAGTCACAGACAAGCTGGTAGATGCTATCCATTCCGGAAAATACGACGTCATCATTTTAAATTACGCCAACTGTGATATGGTTGGGCATACCGGTGTTTTTGCAGCTGCAAAAGCTGCTGTAGAAGCGGTCGATCAATGCGTCGGAAAAGTAATCAGTGCCATCTCCGATATGCACGGCGTTGCCCTTATCACCGCAGACCACGGTAATGCTGATAAAATGGTAGACGAAAACGGAACCCCCTTTACAGCACATACCACTAATCCGGTTCCATTTTGTGTCATCGGATATCCCTGCAAGCTGCGAAGTGATGGTCGCCTTGCAGATATTGCTCCGACAATGCTCAAGATTTTGGGCCTGCCGCAGCCTCCCGAAATGACAGGAAAAAGTTTGATTGTCTAAAATGCAATTTTAAAAATGGACCGTACAGGCTCAACCTTGTACGATCTTTTTTATTGCTTTTTTAAAATATTTTAATTTGACATTTTACTTAAAATCGCCTATTCTTTATTATGTTATGATTTTTTCGGGGAGTCTTTCCCAAAAGGAGTTTAAAACATGATTCCAAGCATAAACATTGCCGGCATGGGATTTATTCTACTGGCATCTTTGGTCTTACCATTCGGCCTTTATTTTTATTTTTATGCACGACTGCGGCACTTCCGAATTTATCCGGTTGTTTTTGGGCTTGCAGCATATCTGCTTTTCGGCTATGCCATTGAATCCATTATGGGGCAGCAACTACTGTCTGTTCTAAATGCATTCCCGACTACCAACCCAACACTTTATGTAGTGACGATTTTGCTGATGGCTGGTCTGATCGAAGGCTCTGGCATGTTAACCTCTGCTTTTCTGCTGCGCTGGAAAATCTGCCGGGACGAAACCCCCGCTTCTGAAATTGGTATTGGAATCGGCTTTGGAATCGCCTTTGGCGGATTAAAATCAGCATTGGAGTTTGGGCTCTATCAGATTTCAACACTTCGTGTTGCAGCCGCAATCAATAGTCAGGGCATAGACAATCTGCTTCAAAATTTTACAGATGACGAAAAAATTTTAGCGCAGGAACAAATTCAGGCAATTGCTAATACCCAGCCTTATCTGTACTTTATTACCGGTATAGAGCAAATTTTTATGATCTCTCTTCAGATCGCACTGGCAGTGCTGGTCTGGATGGTTATTACACGCCGGTTAAAATGGTACTTTTTCCCGATTGCAATTGTACTACACATGTTTGCTTTACTTCCGACTACACTTTCTGCAATTAACGCTCTGGATTTGATCGTAGCAGAGGTCTTATTTGCACTCATTGTAATTGCAGTTGTTTTTCTTACCTACTGGCTTTATAAAAAATACTGGGATTCCGTTCCGCCGATTACGGAACAAGCACGAACTTCTGGGAGAAAAGAAGCTCTTTCCAGTTCTAAAAAAGCTGATTCTTCAGCAAAAAAATAAACTTCATTATAAAAAATCCCCGACAGAGTTTTTCCTGTCGGGGATTTTTTTATAATTCTTTTCTCCAAAGCCCATGCAAATTGCAAAAACAATCTGCACCTGTTACTTTTTCTCCTATTGAAAGACAAAATTCCGCTTCCGGCTTATCTCCCGGAGAAAGCCAATGAAGCTTTCCTCCACGATTCGTTTCAAGAAAAATCCACTCAATATAATGCGCGTCCACCATTGGGTGATCTTGCACACTGATATGCACTTTGGCCGTATTTCCAGTGACAGTAATAACCGGCAAATGCCTTTCGGCGCTTCCCTTTGCGTTGGATGGAGCTTCTTCCAAAGCGTTTTCGCATTCATTCTGAACTGAGCCTGGATGCATTTGCAGATAAACCAAATTGCTTTTGCCTTTACATTGATAAAATTTAATTTTCGATGAATTCATATTCGTAAACCTCCTTCTAAAACAATCTATGCTGCTCCCTACGATTGTTCCAAAGGAAGTGCGTTGTAATCCTCGAATTTAGATTACAAATCCACCGTTCACTCCCAAAATTTGACCGGTAATAAAAGAAGAAGTCTCATCTGCCAAAAAAGCAACTGCCTGCGCAATTTCTTCGGGCATTCCCAGACGTTCCAGCGGTGTCTCCTCTGCGAGTTCCCGAAGCGTTTCAGCACTATGCTGTTGATTCATCTCCGTAAGGATAACTCCTGGAGCAATTGCATTCACTCTAATATGGCTGGGTCCAAGTTCCTTTGCCAACGCTTTCGTCAGGCCGATCACTGCTGCTTTCGCCGCAGAATAATGTACTTCGCAGGAGGCGCCCACTTGTCCCCACATGGATGAAATGTTGATAATACTTCCTGCTTTTTCATGAATCATATAAGGCAGCGCACATTGGCAGCAATGAAACACGCCGTCTACATCGACGGCAAACATCCCTCTCCAATCTTCCTCGGTCAAGTCCGTAAAAAGTTTTTGCTGGGCAATTCCGGCATTGTTCACCAAAACATCGACACCGCCTGCCCTCTGGAACATTTTGATCACCTGTGCACGGTCGGACACATCTGCTTCAATTGCAATTCCATCAATTTCTTTCGCCAATTTCAATGCTTGTTCCTTACTGTGTTGATAGTTGATCGCCACCCGAAATCCTTTTTTTGCGAGGATCCGACAGCACGCCGCACCGATTCCGCGGCTGCCGCCCGTTACCAATGCCGTTTTCATATTTTCTCACCTCATAAATTATCTGTTGCCATCATAATTGCTGTCAGTGCCGCAAGCGGTGCTGTTTCTGTACGGAGAATGCGGGGGCCAAGGGTCGCCGGAACGCCTCCGGACTCTGTTACCATTTGGACTTCCTCTTGTGAGAATCCGCCTTCCGGCCCAATAAAGATTGTCACTTTCTGATCTTGTGGACTTAAGAGTGTTCGAATTTTTTCTCCGCCGCCTTCATAAAAAAGGACTTTCTTTCCTTCTGCATTTTGAATTGCTTTTTTAAACAAAACAATTGGTTTCACTTTGGGAATGATTCCTCGTCCGCTCTGTTTTGCAGCTTCCAATGCAATTTTCTGCCAACGTGCAATTTTCTTTTCCGCTGCTTTTCGATCCGGTCTCGATACACATCTGGAAGTTTCCATCGGCTGAATTTGACTTACACCAAGTTCCACCGATTTTTGTATAATCCAATCCATCTTATCATTTTTCGGCAGTCCCTGACAAAGGGTCACTTTTACAGTCGGTTCCGCAAAGCTTTTTTGGATCTCCATAATTTTCACTCGCACAAAGTCTGAGCTCATCTGGGCAATTTCTCCTAGGTAGTCATTTCCTAAGCAATCACACAGCGTGATTTTTTCTCCCACGGTCATGCGCAGACTCTTCTCAATATGCTTTGCATCTTCGCCTTTTATAATCGCTTCATCGTCAGGAATTGTATCAATGAAAAAACGTGGCATTTTATCTCTCTCCTGTCGCTTTTGTTCTAAAGTAATTATAGCATGGAGCCATTTTGATTGCTATGTAGATTTCTGTTTTTAACTTTATAAACAAAAAACGATGCTGTAAAAACAGCATCGTTTTAAACGGATTATTTCAAAAGACTGCTTTTTATGCGATATGCATTGCCAGCGTAATAATACGCAGGACAAACAGACCACCAACAACATACATAATGGGAGAAATATCTTTGATCTTGCCAGTGAAGATCTTGATGATAACCCAAGAAAGCATTCCAAACATAATGCCATTTGCAATGGAATAAGTAAACGGCATCATGATAATTGCAAGGAATCCGCCAACTGCATCGGCGAGATCTCCGGAGAACTTCATCTTCAGAACGCTGCTCATCATCAGCAAACCAACAAAGATCAAAGCCGGTGCTGTTGCAAATCCCTGAATCGAAGTAAAGATCGGATAGAGCGGAATTGCAACCAGGAACAAAACGCCGCTGGTCACTGCTGTCAAACCGGTACGTCCGCCTTCTGCCACACCTGCAGAAGATTCTACAAAGCTGGTGACGGTAGAAGTACCAAGGCATGCACCCACAACAGTGCCGACTGCATCGGAAAGAAGTGCACGGCCTGCTCTCGGCAGCTCTCCTTTTTCGTTCAGCAAATTTCCTTTGGAAGCAACACCAATCAAAGTACCGACCGTATCAAACAAGTCAACAAATAAAAACGCAAACATAACGATGATAAAATTCATCGGATTGTGTGTGACATAATTAAAATCGAACTGCATAAAAGTCGGCGCCAGCGACGGGAACGGGGTATAATTTGCAAAAGATGGGATATTGGAATAAACTCCCGCTGCAGGATTGACTACATACCAACCGGAAAGTTCTGCAAAAATGCCAAGGATCCAAGTTGCCAGAATTCCAAGAAGGATAGCAGCTTTCACATGATAATGAGTCAAAACACCGATCAAAATAACGCCAATTAAAGCGAGAACAACGGTAGGAGAAGCAAAATCACCGAGTGCAACCAAAGTAGAAGAGGAAACTTTTCCATCAACAATAGAAGCATCCGACCGAATGATTCCTGCACCTTTCAGCCCGATCATCGAAATAAAAAGGCCAATACCAGCAGTAATTCCATATTTCAGGTTTTCCGGGATTCCGTTTACAATCTTTTCACGGAATTTAAAAAGGGAAAGCAAAATGAAGATAAAGCCTTCTACCAGAACCGCAGTCAAGGCGATTCTCCAGGCGCCATCTCCCAACCCCATACCAAGACATACGGAATAGGTGAAATAGGCATTCAGTCCCATGCCGGAAGCCAAAGCTACCGGATAGTTGGCGAAAAAGCCCATCACAAAAGTTGCAATTGCTGCAGACAGCGCTGTGGCAACGAATACCGCGTTCTGATCCATCCCTGTCAGTCCCAACAAGCTGGGGTTTACCGCCAAAATATAAGCCATCGCAAGGAAGGTTGTCAGGCCGGCCAGGATTTCAGTTTTTACGTTGGTACCGTGCTCTTTTAGTTTGAAGATTTTTTCCAAAAGTATTCACGCTCCTCTTTCACTCTCGATCTTTTTTGCGGATTTTCCGCAAGAATTACAAATTTAAGTATACCCTATTTGACAAAAAAATCAACAGATTATTCATAAATCGTTCATAATTACAGGAAATCCCTCAAATTATGCATGCAATCTGGTAAAGATGAGCAAGAATTTCACAAAATTATCTTTTTATGTTCCGTTACATCGCCAATATCGCAGTCATTAAAACAATTTTGAAGCAAACGCTACTTCAAAAAAGTTTGAAAAACGGCTCAACTTGCTCTACAAAAAATAAGATACCCCATTCATAACGTCCCATTCTAAAAATCCATTTTTTATAAAAAGCACTTAGAAACGGAATGCTTTTCTTTTTTCCACAATAAAAAACAGCTCCCTATCTATAAAGATAGAAAGCTGTTTTTATCATTTTTTACTTGAAACTTTATTTCAAACGACCTTGAAGTCCGTTTAGTTCTTCTTTCAGTGTCTTTGGCATCTTATCTCCGAATTTCTTATAAAATTCGGAAATTCCCTCTGCCTCTTTTGCCCACTGCTCTTTATTCACGTTCAAAATAGACTGCAGAGTCTCACGGCTCATATCAAGGCCATCCAGATTAATATCCTCAGCCTTCGGCACAAATCCGATTGGCGTCTCTACTGCATCAGCTTTTCCTTCGCAGCGTGCAAGAATCCATTCGAGTACACGAAGGTTATCACCAAATCCAGGCCAGATAAAGTGTCCATCTTGATTCAAACGGAACCAGTTAACATTAAAAATCTTCGGGGCTTTGTCTCCAAGCTTCTCGCCCATGTCAATCCAATGCTGGAAATAGTCTCCCATATGATATCCGCAGAACGGCAGCATCGCCATTGGATCACGGCGGACAACACCAACTGCGCCGGTAGCAGCTGCAGTGGTCTCAGAAGCCATGATAGAACCTACAAACACGCCATTATTCCAGTCGCGGGACTGATAAACAAGCGGCGTTGTCTGTGCACGGCGACCACCGAATATAATTGCGGAAATCGGTACCCCAGTTCCCTTATCAAATTCAGGGCTGACACACGGGCAGTTCTTTGCCGGTGCAGTAAAGCGGCTGTTTGGATGTGCACCCTTTTCGGTGCTTGTCTTTCCGTTCCATGGGTTTCCTTTCCAATCCACTCCATTCTCCGGCGGATTCTTGTCAAGGCCTTCCCACCAAACAGTCTTGTCATCGAGATTCTCGGCAACATTTGTAAAGATCGTACCTTTATGTGTGCATTCCAACGCATTCGGATTCGATTTTGCATTGGTACCTGGTGCTACACCAAAGAAACCATTTTCAGGGTTGACCGCCCAGAGACGGCCGTCCGGTCCGATTCTCATCCATGCAATATCGTCTCCAACTGTCCAAACCTTATAGCCCTTCTTGCGATAGACCTCCGGCGGGATCAGCATGGCAAGATTCGTCTTACCGCAGGCAGACGGGAATGCGGCAGAGATATATTTAATCTCGCCCTTCGGATTCTGTACTCCCAGAATCAGCATATGTTCGGCCATCCAGCCCTCGTTCTTTCCGAGGAAGGAAGCAATCCGCAAAGCAAAGCATTTTTTGCCCAGCAACACATTTCCACCATAACCGGAATTAACCGAAATAATGGTATTGTCCTCCGGGAAGTGACAGATATACCGCTTTTCGGCGTCGATGTCACACTTTGCATGCAATCCTCTGACCCAGTCACTGCTGTCGCCTAAAGACTCCCAGACTTTATCGCCTGTACGAGTCATAATGGACATATTGAGCACTACATAGATGGAATCGGTCAACTCTACGCCAATTTTGGAAAATGGGGAACCAATTGGCCCCATAGAATAAGGAATCACATACATGGTGCGGCCCTTATAGCTTCCGCGTGCAATATCATAGAGCATCTTGTAGCATTTTTGGGGTTCCATCCAATGGTTGGTAGGGCCTGCGTCCTCTTCTTTTCTGGAGCAGATAAACGTGCGGTCCTCTACACGCGCAACATCGTTGACGGCGGTGCGGTGCAGATAGCAACCCGGCAGTTTTTCCTGATTCAGTTTGATCATTTCGCCGGTCGTACATGCTTCTTTACGAAGCGCTTCCAACTGCTCTTCGGAACCGTCAATCCAAACGACGTCCTTCGGCGTTACCAGCGCTTTCATTTCTTCGATCCATTTCAATACGGACTGATTTTTAGTCATAGTCCAATCTCCTTCCAGCTCGTTTAGCCTTTTCAAATTCGATTACCCGGTAATTCATTATAATACAAAAGATATCCAGAATCAATGCAAATTCTGTTGAATTCCCAGAGGGTCCCTTTATAAAATGCAGAATCCACCAGATAATGATTAAGAAATAGAAAGTTCCGGTTTTGCATTCAGATCAAGCCCCGCAGTATGCCCCGCCTGATACTCATAATACGCCTGCGCACCAACCATGGCCGCATTATCTCCGCAATAGCGAATTTCAGGGCAATAAAACTGCCAATGACGCTTGTCGCTCACGCTTTGCAGTCGGCGGCGCAAAAGGCGATTAGCACTCACTCCGCCGGCAATCACTAATTTTTGACTGCCGGTCTGCTCCATTGCTTTTACTGTATTTTCTTCCAAACAATCCACGACCGCCTTACGGTAAGATGCCATCAAATCCGTCAGATTGATCTCTTCTCCACGCTGTTTTGCGTTATGCAGTAAGTTGATAACCGCCGTTTTTAATCCGGAAAAGCTGAAATCCAACGGGGCCCCGTCTACTCTTGGGTGCGGCAGACGAAAAGCTTTTTCGTTTCCTTGTTCTGCACGCCGATCCAGTTCGATTCCGCCGGGATAGGGCAGTCCCATTGCACGGGCAGCTTTATCAAACGCTTCTCCAGCAGCATCATCTCTTGTTTGTCCCAAAACACGAAGATCCGTATAATCCCGAACTTCTACTAGGTGAGTATGTCCCCCTGAAACCACCAAACAGAGAAACGAAGGAGTAAGCTCCGGTGAAGTCAGATAGTTTGCCGCAATATGGCTTCTGAGATGATGAACTGGAATCAGTGGCTTTCCGGAAGCCATACAAAGTCCCTTGGCAAAATTGACCCCGACTAAAAGAGCGCCAATCAATCCGGGCGCATAGGTCACGGCAATCGCATCTACTTCGGAAAGCGTCATGCCCGCCTGTTCCAGTGCCTGTTCTGTTACCGGAACCACCGCCTCACAGTGTCTGCGAGAGGCAATCTCCGGCACAACTCCGCCATAGAGCTTATGCTCCTCCACCTGCGACGCTATTACGCTCGAAAGCACCTTTCTTCCGTCTTCTACAACTGCTGCGGCAGTTTCATCGCAACTGCTTTCCAATGCTAAAATCCTCATAGGATCGTATCTCCTTTATTCTGCTCAAAATAAATAAAAACCAAGTATGCGTTTTTCTCCATACTCGGTTTTTATTTTATCATATTCTTTTAGGAATGACCAGAAAATCAATTTTTCTTTTTCTGATTGCCAACCCATGCATAAAAAATCGGAATGGTCAGATATAACATCCAGCCCGGATGCCAGAGATCAAAAAGAAAACCAAGCACCAAATAAAGAATTGTGATCAAGACGGGATAAACGCCTTCCAAATGACAAGTTCTAGCAATAATCGGGCAAAGGACGATGCAGCCGAGGACCAAGAACCATTTTATATTTAAAAATATCCACAGCACAATACAAATCAAAAGCGCCACCACACACATTCCAATCATCTGATTGGAAATAGAATGCCTGTGAGGTTCTTCAGGAATAGGATCTGAATAAACAACCGATTCCTGAGAAAAATCCGGTTCTGATTTTTCTGCCGGCTGTTGCGGCTGTGATTGTTCCGCATTTTCCCCATAAGGATTAGCTGCCATATTTTTCATTTGTTCCGCCTGTTTTTGAAGGCGCTCTGCCGCTTCTTTTACCGATTCTTGGGAAGGAATCTCGAGAGTCGGCTGCTCTTCTTTTTGTGAACTTTCCGCAGCAGAAGTTTCTTCTTGGCCCGGCACTTTCGGCAGTTCCAAAGAAATCTTTTCTTCTTTTTCTCCCACGATTCCTTCCGGATCACGATTTTCAACGGGATCGTCTGTTTTAAGCAGATCATCGAGAGAAATCTGATACAGTCGTGCAAGCAAAATCAGATTGTCTGTATCGGGGGAAGATTCCGCCCGCTCCCATTTAGAAACCGCCTGCCGGCTAATTCCAAGTTTTTCTGCCAATTCTTCCTGGGAAAGGCCCTTTTTCTTCCGCAGCTGCACCATTCGGTTTGCAATCTCAATATTCATTGATTGTACTCCATTCCTGATTTTTCTAATTGATTTTGTGTTTTAAAAATAACACAAAAGATCCGGTTGCGACCAGCAATTCTACTTTTCAAATAGCGCAACTTCTGGTTGCAAATCCTGGTTTAAAGCCAAAATCAATCCTTTTTTAAGAATTTCGTAAGGATCCACCCATCCTCCGGCGGATTTGTATAAAACTGTTTTCGGATCCCATTCTTTTGAAATCCCAGTTTTTGATAAAGGCTGACTGCCACCAGATTAGACGGCCTGACTTCTAATGAAATAAAACTGCCCTCATGCTCTTTTCCGTATTGAAGAAGCCCTTTCGTAATCATTTCTCCGATGCCTTTTCGGCGAAAATCCGGATGTACTGCAATATTATCTACATATCCTTCTCCGCAAACAAAGTGCATCCCACCATATCCACAGACCATTTCGTCTTCTTCTGCTACCAGAAAAACAGCCGTACTGCTTTCTAATTCCGCCCTCAGTCCTGCCTCTGTCCATGGTGCGGAAAAACATTGCTTTTCTATTTTGGCAAGAGCCGGAATGTGTTTTTCCTCCATCGGCTTCAATCGAATCAATCTCTCTTGCCTCCTAATCTTTCCGGTAAACGATCCAATCAAATGCGATCTCTGTTTTGAGAGTCTCTGTTTGCTCCAAACGTTCAATCCCTTCCCTTGGTGTTTTCCACGCATAAGGCGTCATTGCAAACAGATCCATGATTGCTTCTTTGTCGTTGAGTTCCAGTTCTCCGCGCACCGGAATCCGCTCCAAAAACGAAAACCCATCATATTCCGTTTCTCGGTGCTCATTTTCGTAGGGGTGTTCATACAAAATCTCTTTATAGCCAAAAAGGTGGCGTTCTCCCGGCACTGCCAAAAGAAAGATTCCGCCTGGCTTTACTACCCGCAAAAATTCCTGCGGCATCACCGGAGAAAAGACATCCAACAAAAGGGCGGTACCACAATCTGGAAATGGAATCTCGAAGCTGCTCCCCACTGCAAAAGAAATCCCAGGATACTGCTTTGCAGCTGCTTTGACGGCAAACTTAGAAATATCAAAGCCAAAGACTTCTGGGGTTTTTCCTTCCTTCAAGAGTGCCTCTTTTAAGCCGTTCGTATACCATCCTTCCCCGCAGCCGGCATCCAGGATCACCGGAGAATCCTTATGAGAAAGATAGCGGCAAACAATTTGGTTGAGAGCATCCCCAAAGATCTGATAGGTTCCCCGTTCCAGACATCTCTTGCGGGCTGCCACCATTTTTTTATCATCGCCCGGCATCTTGCTGTGTTTCCGATTTGGCGGCAAAAGATAAAGATAACCTTCTGAAGCAAGATCATAACTATGCCCTTTTGGGCAGCGAAAAGCATGCTCTTTCTCCGCATAAAACAACGGACCTTTACAGATTGGACAGATAAACCCCATATTCTTCTCCTTAGGACTTTGCTTCATACCATGTTTTCCCGATTTTCGCTTCTGCTACCATTGGGACAGAAAGTGAAACTGCTCCTTCCATCTCTTCTCTTAAAAGAGATGCAGCCTTTTCCGCTTCTTCACGGGGGGCTTCCACGATTAATTCATCGTGTACCTGCAAAATCAGCTTCGATTTCAAGTGTTCCTTTTCAAGCCGATCCTGCACTTTGATCATCGCAATTTTAATAATATCTGCTGCAGCCCCCTGAATGGGCATATTCCGTGCGACCCGCTCCCCGAAGGAACGCAGATTAAAATTGCTGCTCCGAAGCTCCGGAAGATACCTGCGACGGCCGAAGATTGTCTCCGCATAGCCGCGTTCTTTAGCGAGCTCTACCGATTTTTTCATATACTCATCAATGCCGCTATAGTGGGCAAGATAATCTTTAATATACTGATCGGCTTCTCTGCGGGAAACACCGATATCTTTCGAAAGGGAAAAAGCGCCGATTCCATAAACAATGCCAAAGTTGACTGCCTTAGCACGACTACGCATTAAGGGCGTTACTAATTCTTCCGGCATATGGAACACCTGCGAAGCGGTCGCACGGTGAATATCATCGCCGTTTAAAAACGCCTTGCGCATATTTTCATCATTTGCAACATGAGCAAGCACTCTTAATTCAATTTGGCTGTAATCGGCATCGACAAGTACCCACCCGGGACGAGCCACAAAGAATCTCCGCAGTTCTCGGCCTTGATCGGAACGCACCGGAATATTCTGTAAATTCGGCTCAGTCGACGAAATTCTGCCCGTTCTGGTCTCGGTCTGATTAAAGCTGGAATGAATTCGCCCATCGGCACCGATCACTTTTAACAAGCCGTCACAATAAGTTGATTTGAGCTTAGAGAGACTTCGATACCGAAGGATTTCCGAAATGACCGGATTTTCATACTGCAAAGATTCCAGCACCGCCGCGCTGGTCGAGTAACCGCTCTTTGTCTTTTTTCCATGCGGCAGTCCCAATTTCACAAAGAGAGCATCCCCCAATTGTTTGGGAGAATTCAGATTAAACTCATAGCCGACTTCCTCAAAAATTCCTTTTTGAATGGTTTCGATATCGCTTTGCATGGCTTCGCCGTATTTTTTGATTCCCTCAGCGTCTACTGCAAATCCCTCCCGCTCCATGCAGGAAAGCACCCACGCAAGCGGCAGTTCAATATTGGAGAGAAGCTCTTCCTGTCCGGCTTCGGCAATTTTTTTAGAAAGTGC
Organism: Caproicibacterium sp. BJN0003; assembly: GCF_026314295.1. Classification (NCBI taxonomy): domain Bacteria; kingdom Bacillati; phylum Bacillota; class Clostridia; order Eubacteriales; family Oscillospiraceae; genus Caproicibacterium; species Caproicibacterium sp. BJN0003. The sequence goes on along the minus strand of NZ_CP111108.1, from coordinate 279,517 downwards.
CTCAAATAGTCCCGGCAGAGAAATCGCACGCACAAAGCGTTCTGCTTTCTTCTGATTTTCGGGCAAAAGGTCTTCCGGTACCGGATTCTCCATTTTCCATACTTCGCAGACTGATACCCCATATTCCTGGCATAGGCGATCAAAATCATATCCCGCAGCAGAGGGGTCCAAAAGATATGCCGCCAAAAGCACATCCATCTTTGCATGTTTTAAAAAGATCCCATCTTTTGCAGCAGCATTCTGCAAAGACTTCACGTCATAGGTAATGACCGGAATGTTTGGATTTTCCAAAAGGCTACGAATTTCTTCCGGCTTTTCTAAAAGACAGGCGCCACGTTCAACTGCGACAGCTAATGTTTCGATCGAGCCGTCTTTTCGATAAAAAGCCAAGACCGGCGCTTCCCCTTTTTTTTCAAGCTCCGGCAGATACATATCCGATTCTGGATTGCGGAAAAGAACCGCATGATCTATCTTTTCTTGCTTCTTAGGGGACTCATCCGGAAGATTTTGCAGCTGAAGCTTTTCCATCAGTTTAAAAAGCTCCAGTTTTGTCATAAGCCTAGTCGTTTCCTCTTTTTTAATTGGAAACGGCACATAATGTGAAATCTCGGTATCGATCGGTGCACTCAGACAAATTGTCCCCAATTCTCTCGAAAGATAGGCATTTTCTTTTCCTTCCCGCAGCTTTTTGCGCATGCCCTCTTTAATTGGCAGCTCGTCCAAATGATCGTAAATATAATCAATCGAATGATAATTCTGAATCAGTTCCCCGGCCCCTTTCGGCCCGATCCCCGGAACTCCCGGAATACAATCGGAAGAATCTCCCTGCAACGCCTTAATTTCAATCATTTCTTTCGGCGTTACCCCGTAAATTTCCTTTACTTTTTCTTCCGTATAAATCGTTACCTGCGGTTGACCGAATTTTGTGGAAGCAAGACGCACGCTGGTATAGGGACCAACAAGCTGCAGACTGTCACGATCCCCGGTCGCAATGACACAGGTATTTCCTTTTTCCGTACAGGCTCTTGAAAAAGTCCCCAAAATATCATCGGCTTCATATCCCTCACAGGTTACCAGATGATAGCCCAAATCTTTTAAAAGCTCCTTAAGCGTCGGCATTTGCTGTGCAAGCTCTTCCGGCATCCCGTGACGGTTTGCCTTATATCCCGCATATTTTTTGTGCCGAAATGTTGGGCCTTTTAAATCGAAAGCAATCGCCACCGAATCAGGCTGCACTTCATCCAAAAGCTTTTGCAGCACCATCAAAAATCCATAGATTCCGTTGGTGTAAAGTCCTTGTTTGGTCGTTAGAATTTTGATTCCGTAAAACGCACGATTTAAAATGGAGTTTCCATCCAATACCAGAATTTTCATACAGTCCTCCGTTTGAAAGGTTCAATTTTGAATCATTATACCACTTTTCAAGCGAAAAATTAAGTGTTATACTTCTTTTACTGCTCTTAAGAAAACTTTTAGGAAGGAACCCGAATTTTGAAAATTGGAACTCTCGAATTAAATGGAAAAGCATTTTTGGCACCAATGGCAGGCGTTACCGACCTTGCATACCGGGAACTCTGCATGCGTTTCGGTGCAGCCTTCTGCACCACTGAAATGGTCAGTGCCAAAGCGCTGGAATATGGTGACAAACGCACGCCTTCTCTGATGGAACTTGGAAATGATCATCCCTGTGCGATTCAGATTTTTGGCAGCGAGCCGGCTTCGATGGCGATTGCCGCAAAAAAAGCACAGGTATTTTCTCCTGATGCCATCGATATTAATATGGGCTGTCCGGTTCCTAAGATCAATGCTTCCGGCAGCGGCTGTGCCTTGATGAAAACGCCGCAGCTCTGCGGTGAAATCGTAAAAGCTGTTAAAAATGCCGTTGATATTCCGGTCACCGTAAAAATCCGCAAAGGCTGGGATCACTCCCATGAAAACGCTGTAGAAGTAGCCAAAATCTGTGAAGAAGCAGGCGCGAGTGCAATCGCAATTCATGCGCGAACCAAAACCCAGATGTATGCACCCTCTGCCGACTGGCGGATCATCCGCGCAGTCAAAGAGGCCGTGTCCATCCCGGTAATCGGGAATGGAGATATTATTCACGCCGACGACGCCGCGCGGATGCTGGAACAAACCGGCTGTGACGCCGTCATGGTTGGACGAGCCGCCATGGGAAACCCCTGGATTTTTGCTCAAATTAACGCTTGTCTTCAGGAAAATGTCCGGATTCTTCCCGAGCCTGAAATTCATGAGCGTTTGCTCGTTATGCTGCAGCATATTCAAAAGATGGTAGAATACAAAGGAGAACACCGCGCTATGCAGGAAGCGCGCAAACACGTTTCATGGTATCTTCATGGGCTCCGCGGCGCCGCAGAATTTCGGCGCAAAGCCGGCGGACTCAACACCTATGAGGATCTCGTGATGCTCTCGAAAGATATTCTGGCCGAAAATCTTTCAAACTCTTCTGAAAGCTAAAAATGGCCCCGGTACTGTAAAAGTATCGGGGCCATTTGTTTTTAATTTTCTTTATAAAACACCACAAACGTATTTGGACCGGTATGCACCGTCGTAGTACAGCCAGCATACGTCAGCAAAACTTCCTTAAAAATTCCGGAGTCTTTGATCATTTGCACGAGACTCTCCAATAAAGACTGATCCATACCGGTTGTGGAAACCATCACATGGTCTCTGCAAATATTCGGCATTTCCAAAACATGACGCACATATTCTCTGCATACCTGGGGATAATTTCCGCGGAACTTTTTGTGTATGGAAAGTTCTCCTCGTGGACTTAAAAACAGACATGGACGCAGTTTTAAAAGATTTGCTCCCATTGTCTGCAGTTTGCTGGCACGACCGCCGCGATAAGCAAATTCCAATGTATCGAGTAAAACATAAGTACGGACCTTATCTTTTTCCTGCTCCATTAAAGCAGCAATCTCCTGCCCGCTTTTTCCTTGATCTCTTAGATCACAGGCATCTAAAACCATCAGCCCTTCGGCGGAACTAATGGTAAATGTATTAATTACATAGACATTTTCAAACTCCTGCGCAGCAATAACAGCATTCTGATAGGACGCAGACATTTTTGAATTCATGGAAAGATGAACAACATCTTCTCCTGCATCAACATGCTTCTTAAAGACTTCATAAAAATCCGTAGGTGCAGGAGCCGCCGTTTTCGGCAGCTTCTTTGTAACCGCAAAATCCTGAAAAACATCCTGTGGTTTAATATCAAAAAAATCGCGGGAAGTGCGATCACCGATCGTGATATAAAGCGGAATGACATCCACCTTTTTTTCCAGATATAAATCTGGGAATAAATCGCAGCCGGAATCTGTTGTAATCGCAGTAGACATATTCTCCACTTCCATTCTGTACAGGGTTTTATTATTATACCAAAACAAAGATAAAATTGCAATCAAACTATCTTTAACCGCTTTTTCTGCAAATTTTCTTGTAATTTACCTTTTATTTGTGTTAATATTAAAAAATATGATAGAGATTTATGGAGTTTTATCGAATTTAAAGAAAATATTAAGAATCGGAGGTTAAAAGAGGATATGCGAAAAAAGTTTTTTTCAATTTTTATACTAACATTGATTTTTATTTTTTCGGTTAGTACCATGCAGATTCCTTCATTTGCAGTCGAGACTCAAGAGCCAGGTGCCGGATATCAAAACTCCGCGATTGGAACCGCTCAAGCCGGAAATGGTGCCGAAACCGTTACCCAGAATAATAATACAGGTGCAGCAGTCAATGGCCACACCGATTTGGATCACGACGGATATGACGACAATACGAATGTTTACATTGGCCCTCCAAACTATACCGACCAAGATCATGATGGATACGATGATAAAACCGGTACCTATATTGGATCGCTGACTAGTTCAAGCACCTCTAGTAAAACGACTTCGTCCAGTAGCAGTGCTACTTCGAGTTCTTCTTCAAGCAGCAAAATAACCAGTTCTTCAAGCACGGTAAGCCAAACTGCTTCTAGTTCCAGCGAAGTCAATTCTTCCGTCTCTTCCGGATTCTTGTCAGGAACGATCGTTACCAAATTGCCAACAATTATGCTGGTCGGGATTATTCTAGTTGCAGTCGGCGTTATCGGCATCATTCTCTTTATTATTCTGCACCACCGCGCAAAAATACGGTATTCCCGTTCTCCCCGCGGAAAAGGACGAAATAAAGACTATGATGATGAAGACGATTACTATGACGACGAAGAAGAGGATTACAACGACTCTGATTACCCCAGTGAAAATTTCTACGATAATGACGCAAATGCAGAGGAATCTACTCATACCATTCCGCTTCGTCATTCCTCTGCTGCTCCTCGTCCCTCTTCTCCTCAACAAACTCAATATAAAGATATTCAGTCCTACAGTAATGACGAAAGACACCGAGAGGATTATGAAGAATATACTCCTTCCCACCATTTAGACGCAGCTGCACGCGCAGCTTCTCCTAAAAAGCCACAAAACAACGATAATTTTGACTGGGATCAATTTTTGAATAGTAACCGAAATAAATAATAAAAAACTCCGACCGTTTTTAGCGGCCGGAGTTTTTTTAGCTTAAAAATCCGGAAGAGTTTCTATCTGTATATTTGTTCCATCAGTCGAAGCCCGGATTGTCCCGCTGGTATCTGTTCGGTAAATTTCTGTATTCCCACTCGAAAGGCGCTTTAAAACACTTTCTTTTGGGAGTCCATAGCTGTTGTCTTTTCCACAAGAAATCACCGCTATACTCGGTGATACTGCTTCATAAAAGTTCGCCGTCGTGCTGGTGGTACTGCCATGATGGCCAACTTTGAGCACATCCGCCTTTAAATCTCTTCCGGAAGCAAGTATTTCTTTTTCACTTTCTTTTTGGGCATCTCCAGTAAAAAGAAATTTCTTTTCTCCGATCTGCAGCATGCAGACTGCCGAATAGTTGTTAATGTCTTCATAGTTTTCACTGTTCGGCGCCAACATCTCCATGGAAATTGAACCTTCCTTTAAAACTTCCACTCCCGCTTTTGCCTGTGTAATGTGACACCCTTTTTTTGAGATAGCTTCCAGCAGTTTTGTATAAGTCGCTGTTGTCGGTGTCTGACTTTTCGGCAGACGAGGCAGATAAATTTCTCCAATCTCAAAACTGTCAATGATCTTTGCCATAGAACCAATATGATCTGCATGTGGATGCGTTCCAATCACAGCATCCAGCTTTTTGACTCCCAATTTTTGAAGTCTTCGAACCAACTGATCTGCACAATCTGGTGTTCCAGTATCAATCAATATGTTTTTTCCGTCTGAAAGCTGAATAAACTCGCTATCACCCTGGCCCACATCAAAATAATAAATTTGGCTTTTTTCCTCTATGTCTATATTTGAGGAAGTGCCTAAGGATGTTTGCTGCACAGCTCCCGGCGCTGCACAACTGCCTAAAAACAACACTGATACGGCCGCCGCAGTAATTCGGCGCAACCGATCAAAAAATCGCATATCATCTCTCCTCTTCTCTTGTTTTGGCTTTCATTATAGGCTTGAAAACGACATTTTGTCAATTTGGTCCCCTTGCAGAAAAAGTTGAGAAAAGGGCAACAATCCTCTATAATAGAGAGGATAACAAAATAGGAGGAATTTTTATGCTCGATCCCTTATGGAAAGAATTAAAAAGCGGCACCGACGTACGTGGTGTAGCATGTGAAGGCGTTCCAAATGAAAAGATCAATTTGACGGATTCCGTTATCGAACGGATCACAGCGGCTTTCGTCGTCTGGCTTTCTCAAAAAGTCAAAAAGGAGCCGGATAAACTGACGATTTCTCTGGGACATGATTCGCGTATCTCCGCTGATCGGATTGAGCAGGCAGTCGTTAAGGCACTAAAGCGAGCCGGTATAAAGATTTTTCTCTGCGAACTTGCTTCGACTCCCAGTATGTTTATGACAACTGTTGACCTTTCCTGCGATGGTGCAATTCAAATTACCGCAAGCCATCATCCATGGAACCGCAATGGCTTAAAATTTTTCACCCGGAACGGCGGGCTGGATTCTTCTGATCTGGAAGAAGTCCTGGCTCTCGCACAGGCGGACAAAAAAGCGCCTGAAAAGACGGGTTCTGCTGTTCCCTGCGATTATATGAAAACCTACGCCGCCCATCTTCGCAAAATGATCTGTGATGGAATTGGAATTGCTGAATCAGAGAAACCACTAAAAAATATGCATATCGTTGTCGATGCCGGTAATGGAGCAGGAGGGTTTTACGCAACCGATGTTCTTGCCCCTCTTGGCGCTGATATTTCCGGCAGCCAGTTTTTGGAACCGGACGGTCATTTCCCTAATCATATCCCAAATCCGGAAAATGAAGAAGCAATGGCATCCATCTGTAAAGCAGTACGCAATGTCAAAGCAGACCTCGGCGTAATCTTTGATACCGACGTGGATCGCGGCGGTGCTGTTGATGCTTCGGGAGAAGAAATCAACCGAAACCGTCTCGTGGCCGTCGCCAGTGCCATTGCCCTCGAAAATCATCCCGGCGGAACCATCGTAACCGATTCTATCACCAGCACCGGTCTTAAAGACTATATTGAAAAGACACTTGGAGGCATTCATCATCGCTTTAAACGCGGCTATAAAAATGTAATTAATGAAGCGATCCGGTTAAACAACGATGGCATTGACTGCCCTCTGGCAATCGAAACCAGTGGACACGCTGCCATGCGCGAAAATTACTTTTTGGATGACGGCGCTTATTTGGTGACAAAAATTATTATTAAAACGGCAGCGCTTCGTCGGGAAGGAAAGTCACTGGAAGACCTGCTTGCGCCGCTCGCAGAACCACAGGAAGCTTCTGAAATCAGAATTCCCATTACCCAAGAAGATGCACGCAAAGCAGGTCAGATTGTGATTGACCATCTAACCGATTACGCCAAAAAGCAGGAAGGCTGGTCGATTGCACCGGATAATCGAGAAGGAATCCGCATCTCTTTTGACAAAGCTCACGGTGACGGCTGGATGCTTCTGCGTCTAAGTGTTCACGATCCAATTCTGCCACTCAACATGGAAAGTGACTCTAAAGGCGGTGTTCGCACGATTGCTGAAGAAGCAACCGCCTTTTTAGAAAAAGAATTCGGGATCGACCTTTCTCCTTTGGAAAAATTTTTACGAAAATAAGAAATCATCCTTTCGAATTTGAAACGAACATTAAGAAAGGCCCAAAAACGCAATAAAAAAAGAGCTGATTCTATAAAATCAGCTCTTTTTTATTTTTATGCCTGCGGATTCCATGCAGCATGCACTAGATGAGCAACTCCGGGGATTGTCTCCCCCTGCTGGGAAGAAGTTGGTGACATTAATGCTCCGGTACCAATAAAAAGAACATGTTTCAAATCTCCTTGAGCAATTTTTTGAAGCACATAGCTGCTGAAAACCGCAGCACTGCATCCGCAGCCGGAACCTCCTGCATGGACATCTTGATTCTGACGGTCGTAAACCATCAACCCACAATCATTTTGCTGACGTTCAACATTGATTCCATCTTGATTGAGAATCTCTCTCAGCAAAGTACTTCCGACCTGCCCTAAATCTCCGGTAAGAATCAAATCAAAATCTTCGGGCTTTTTTCCGGTATCTTTTAGATAATCTTCAATCGTCTGCGCCGCGGCCGGTGCCATTGCCGCTCCCATATTGGCAGCGTCCTTGACTCCCAGATCAGCCATCCTGCCAAAAGTCACTTCTTCTATGGAAACATTTCCCTTCTGCCCTACCAAAACTGCTCCCGCACCGGTTACCGTCCATTGTGCGGTGGGGGTTCGCTGCCCTCCATATTCCAGTGGGAATCGAAACTGCCGCTCTGCCGAACAAAAATGGCTGCTGGTCACTGCCAGTGCATTCTGTGCAAGACCGCTATCTACAAAGACCGCCGCAAGCCCCAACGTCTGCGCCATAGTAGAACAGGCGCCATATTGTCCCAAAAACGGGATATTCATACTTCTCAATCCAAAAACAGAAGAAATACACTGGTTGAGAAGATCTCCTGCAAACAAGTACTGAATTTCACTAGCCTTAATTCCCGATTTCTCTAGAACACTTTTTACCGCTTCCTGCTGCAGATCACTTTCCGCTTTTTCCCAGCTTTTTTCCCCTAAGGTCGTATCGGTAAAACAATGGTCAAAATAATTTTTCAGTGGGCCTTCTCCCTCTTTTTTGCCGACTGCTGAACCTCCTGATACAATCCGTGGATGATTTTTAAGTCTCAGTGTATAAGTGCCAACGCGCATCGTGCTTTCCTCCCCTCAATACAAATGGAAAAGCACCAAAATCAGTCCATAAACTGCTGATGCAACCGTTCCATATACCAAAACAGGGCCTGCAATGACAAACATTTTTGCACCCATTCCGGTAACAAATCCTTCACTTTTAAATTCGATTGCTGGGGAAACAATCGAATTGGCAAAGCCGGTGATCGGCACCAAAGTACCAGCACCTGCATGCTTTGCCAAATTATCATAAACCTGAAATGCAGTGAGCAGCGCAGAAAAAAGTACCAGCGAAAGGCTGACCCACGTACGCGCATCCGAGAGATCTTCTCCCAACATTACGTAAAGATTACAAAGCATCTGTCCAACAGCGCAAATTGCTCCGCCGACAAAAAATGCCCAAAGGCAATTTTGGCCCCACTTGCTGTTCGGTGATGCCTTCTCGTATAGGCTTTGATATTCCTTATCGGTCAATTTCATCAAAAGTGCCCCCTTCGGATTTTTATTCTTTCCGAAGAGGGCACTCAATATTCTAAAAAATTTTTGTCCTTTTACTAGGATTCCAAACTGGAGAGAATGTTCATCCATAAAGTAACCGCCGCATCACTCGGCATTCTCCAGTCACCTCTTGGTGAAAGTGTCACACTGCCGACTTTCGGTGCATCCGGCAGACAGCTGCGTTTAAACTGCTGAGTAAAGAATCTGCGGTAAAAAGTCTTAAGCCATTTAAGAACCGTCTCATGGCCATACTGACCCTCAAAAGCATGGCAGGCCATCCGATAAATTTTATCCGGTGCAAATCCAAAGCGAAGCATATAATAAAGGAAAAAGTCATGAAGCTCATAGGGTCCCACCAAATTTTCCGTCTTCTGCGCAATTTTACCATCTTTCGGAGGCAGAAGCTCCGGACTCACCGGTGTATCCAGTACATCAAGCAGAATTCTCCCAATCTCACCGCCAAAATCCTCTGCAGCATAGCGCACAAGATGGCGCACCAACGTTTTGGGGATAGAAGCATTCACTCCATACATACTCATATGGTCCCCGTTATAAGTCGCCCAGCCAAGCGCCAATTCGGAAAGATCTCCCGTCCCGATCACAAGGCCATTGACCTGATTAGACAAATCCATCAGCACCTGTGTGCGTTCTCTTGCCTGACTGTTCTCGTAGGTAACATCCTGCACAGACTCATCGTGTCCAATATCGGAAAAATGCTGCCGAACAGCTTTTCCGATCGGCACCTCCTTAAATTGTGCCCCCAAGGCAACTGCCAGCCCTTCTGCATTGGAACGCGTACGGCTGGTGGTCCCAAATCCCGGCATGGAAACTGCAAAGATTCCCTTTTTCGGAAGACCCAAGAGTTCAAAAGCTCTTGTCGCAACCAGCAAAGCCAAAGTCGAATCCAATCCGCCGGAAACACCGATCACGACATTTTTGATTCCCGTATGCTTTAGTCTGGTTTTGAGTCCGTTTGCCTGAATTGATAAAATCAACTCGCAGCGGCGTTTTAAATCTCCTCGATCCTCCGGCACAAACGGTGTTTGAGAAAATCGTCTCAAGAGCCCCGTCTCCGCTGAATCCATCGAAAACAGAATTTTGGATTTTTGAGCAGGGAAATCTGTCCACGTAGTCGCACGACGACGTTCCTGCAAAAGGCGTTCCAAATCCACCTGTGCCATTGCGCAGGCGCCGGAAAAGAGTTTGGTTTCACCCAAAATTGCACCGCTTTCGGCAATCAGATCATGGCCAGCAAAAACCATATCGGTAGTCGATTCTCCTTCACCTGCGTCTGCATAGGCATAAGCGCAGTAAAGCCGTGCAGACTGATTTCCGACGAGGCTCTCTCGATACTCCGCTTTTCCGATTGTCTCATCGCTGGCAGAAAGATTCAAAATCAGGAGCGCTCCCTCTCTTGCCATCTGCACACTAGGCGGCTCCGGCACCCAAAGATCCTCACAAATTTCTACACCGACAGTCATTTGTGGATTATTTTGGCATTGATATAAAAGGCCGCTCCCCAATGGGACTTCTGTATTGCAGTAAGAAACCGTTATTGGCTCCTCCGGCGCCGAGGTAAACTGACGCATCTCATAAAATTCTCCGTAATTCGGAATAAATTTTTTCGCGGTCAGCCCCAAAAGCTTTCCCTTGCAAAAAACAGCGGCACAATTATAAAGCGCTGCCCCTACAGCAACCGGCACTCCTACTGCTGCCAAAATGGAAAGACTGCTGCTTTTTTGGATCACCATCTTTAAATTTTCTTCTGCCGAACGCAAAAGCGCAGCATCATGAAATAAGTCTCCACAGGTATAGCCTGTCAGGGAAAGTTCCGGAAAAACTGCCACAGAGATTCCCTTTTGTGCGCAGAGATTTAATTGTTCCAAAATTTTTTCAGCATTTCCGTCACAATCGGCTACCCGAAGTGCGGGAGTCACCGCCGCAACATTTAAAAAGCCGTCCTTCATTTTATGCCTCCTCAGCAAATGGTATCATCCGCTTCTTTTCTCTCAGAAGGAGTTAAAATTTCTCCTGACAATTCCTCATAAAAAGTATTCGGTTTAAATTCATCTGCCGTCACCTGCTTCATCAACAAGTGAACGCGATGCAAATTTGTCATGGCGCCTTTCAGGTGATGCGCCTCTATATGCATTTTCATAACATTCCATTGGCAGCAGGAAAGTGACTTACTCGCGAGAGCATTATGGGCACTGCGATATTTTCCACTATACAGTCCCTTCTGCATCAAGCCTTCCCGAACCATAGCCACTGCCCGTATGTAATCACAGATTTTCTGCGGGTTCATGGTTCCGAGTGTGCTTTCCGTATGGACATTATAATAATAAAGTCCATTTGGGATCAGAACGACTTTGTCCGCACAGGCAAAAACCCTATGCAGAACCGCTAAATCCTCAAAGCACATTTTCGGAAAAGTCACATGAGACGCAAGGATCACACTTTTCTCTATCATCTTGCTCCACCAAAAGCTCTGGATCTGATAATCACGGATCAGCGTGCGCAATCCTTTTTCAGTATTCATCACACGATAAGCCCGAAATGGATATGGCAAATAAAATCCACTAAAAACAAAATGCCAATCATAAGAGCAGCAAGCGATCTGAGCATGGTTCTTTTTGCACGCCTGATAAAGCTTTTCGAGGTATTTCCTCGATACATAATCATCTCCATCTACAAAGCAAATATACTTTCCCCGCGCCTGCTTGAGGCCACTTTGCCGTGCAACTGAAACCCCTGAATTTTTCTGATTCAAGATGCAGACATTGGAGTATTTTTGTTCCAGTTCCTGTAATATTTTTAAAGACTGATCTGTACTTCCGTCATTCACTGCAAGAATTTCATAAGGAACCTTAATCGACTGTTCTGCAAGCGTAGAAATGCACTTCTCAACAAATTCTCCCACATTATAGACCGGCACGATGACGCTGATCTCGGGATTTTCAACACAAAACGCCACTGTGATCCGTCCTTTCTTCTCCAATATTTCCGGATTTTTTGCTAAAAGCATGTGCAATACTATATTTAGTTATTTTCTCAAATTCAAGCTAAAAAGTCAAGCTTTTCTCTTGCCCGTAAAATGGGCTGAACCGTTATTTTCGGTTCAGCCCATCTTAATATTTTTTTAATCATTTTCAGGCAGCTTTTGAACTTTGAGAAACCGAAGGACTTTGGGAAACCGAGGAACTTTCTCCCTGCGGCGGCTTTGTACTGCTCCCCGTGTTGCTGGAAGAAGGCCCTACATTATTATTATCGGAACCTTGCGAAACCGTTCCCGCTGTTCCTACCGAAGGCTGCTGCGTCTGGCTCGTATTATTTTCGACATCATTATTTGTTTGTGCAGAACCGGATGAAGCTGCTTCTTTGTTGGAATAATAAGAACTCGGCAGCTGTTCTGTGCGCACTTTTGCACCATTTTTATAATAAGTACGCTGTGCATCTGCTGTTATGGCGCCTTTGTCATCTTTACTGGCCTGCCATGAAGAAACTTCTATATTATCCCACGTTCCGTCATTATATCCATAGATGGTGCAGAACATTGTATTCCCGTTAGAACCGCTCACTATGAACATCGGATATTTCGTCGGATTGGTAAACTGTAAATCCGCACTCGGCCAGCTGACCGTCGCATCCAGTCCCAAAGGCACATAAGAAGAAGCATAGGTATGATTGTAGCGAACAGTGATGGCACATCCCGAACGCAGCGCAGCACCATAAATTGTCGTGCTCGCCTGGCAGATCCCACCGCCATAAGAATCTACCACTTTCCCATCTACGATTGCTCCGGCCGGCTTATATCCAGCAGCTTCATCACAAGCTCCTACCGTATTAAGAAAAGAAAATGTTCCTCCACCCTGAATAACCGTTCCGTTAGCCGTTTCCAAGGCGCGTGCCATATTAAACGTACCATTCGCATTATTCGTGGAAACCGTGCTGAAAGTTCCCAATTTTACAGTGTTTTTCTGAATATCATCGGCTGTAACCTGCGGATCTACCGTTTTCACTGTTAAAGTCACGCTGCCGGTTTTATTTCCCTCATCCAAAATTTTCTGAACATCTTGGAAGACTTGATCGTTCTGTACTTCTACACCCGTCTGCGCCGCATCACAGGTAACTTTTCCGGAAGAAGGATCAAATGATTTTGCCTGTGCATCTTTTGCCTCTTTATTAAGAGGTGCCACCGCATTTTCCAAAGCAGTCTTTAAAGTCGACTGATCAACCGTGGTTGAAAGAGAAAAATTTTCCGCCTTCGTCACTTTGATTGCCTCTTGCAGAACTTCATCCGTATTACAGGTGACCTTAAAATCTTGGTCCGACACAGTAAAAGTTTGATCCTGATATTTGAGTTCAAATCGATATCCGGAAGTTTTTTGCTTTTCTGTATCTGCAAGTGCATCTTTTGCCTGCTCCATTGTTTTGCCGCCCAAATCAATTCCTTCTACGGTTACACCATTTGCAAAAGTATTCGCACTTCTCCATGGATTTGCAAGCTTTCCCTGTTGAATCAAGATAAATACAATGGCACCAACGATAATCAAAACGCCAACAACAGAAGCCAAACAGATAAAAGTAACCTTTTTTTTATGTCTGTTGGGCTTCATCATGTTTCTTACAGGTTCCTCTTGGCAATGCTGCATAATATAGATCCTCCCAAAAAACGGAATCCTTCCGGATTCCCCTTAAAAAACACATTTTATGCCAATTTTCTTCTTTTTTCATTATAGTAACTTTGAGATTGCGTGTAAAGTTACAGCTTTGCAAACAAGTACCTTTTTGGCGAAAACGCCATGTAGAAAAATCAGGAAGTTTATGCTATAATTTTTATGAATATTTTAAAGGAGTGATGATTTGAAAATTATGATTCTCTCTGCCGCAGCAGGCGGTGGACATTTACGTGCAGCTCATGCAGTAGAAGAATATATCAAACAGAATGTACCAAACGCTGAAGTACTGGTCGCAGATGCACTTAAAAATGTCAGTGCAGCACTGGACTGGACCTGCTGTGACGGCTACAAACTGATCGCCAAAAAAGCGCCAAAGTTTTTTGGCTCTCTCTATAAAGCAACAAATAAAGATACCCCGCTCAACAGCCTAATGGTCCGTGTTAATCACAGTGCGGCACAAAAGCTGATTCCTCTATTAGAAAAAGAAAATCCCGATGTGATTTTAAGCACCTATCCTTTTGCAACTGAGATGATTTCGAATCTGAAGCGAGAGGGAATCTTAAAAGTTCCTCTTATCTGCCTGATGACGGACTACGGTCCGCACATGGCCTGGATTGCCTCCAATGTAGATGCCTATGTTGTCAGCACCGCAGATATGATTGATGAAATGGAAACGATGGGAGTTCCACGGGTACTGGTTCATCCTTTTGGGATTCCAGTAGGGGATGCCTTCTTTAAAAAAGAAGATCGCCGTTCTGTTCGTATCCGTCTGGACCTTGATCCGGACAAACCTACGATCCTAATTATGGCAGGTTCTTTTGGTGTGACACGCGTTCTGCGAATCTATGAACGAATCACTGCTCTGCCACAGGATTTTCAAATTATTGTAATCACCGGCAAAAATGAAAAGCTCTATGAAATGTTTAAAGAAAAAGCCATACCTCACAGCAAAAAGCCAACAGAGCTTATCTACTTTACAGATGAAGTGGAATCCTATATGCATGCTTCGGATCTTCTGGTTACAAAACCTGGTGGTCTAACCGTCAGTGAAGCGCTTGCCTGTGGGATCCCATTGGCTGTGTTTGATGCAATTCCCGGTCAGGAAGAAGACAATGCCGATTTCCTTTTGAACCATAATATGGCAGTGGAATTGGGCAGTGGAAAAGACTGCGCCATGATTATTTCGGACCTTTTCAGCAACGAAGAGGAACTGAAAAAGATGCGCGCTTCCTGCGAAGAATTCGATAAGACCGACTCCAAAAAGCAGATTTTTTCACTCATGGAAGATCTTATGAAGGTCTATCACACCGGTCCCTATGCAGAAGTTCTCTCTCCGCAGGAGCGGCTTAAATCTCTCAACAATCCCACCTAATCGAGTTTTATGCTGCTTTGTCCAAAATCATTCCATGAAAACAAAAGGGGATCGACTTTCCGTTCAAATTTTTGTTGGAAAGTCGATCCTTTTTTCATTTTATCTGTATGAAATCCGAAACTCTGCAAATAAATGACTCCATATGTGTTTGCTCATTTTTTCTTTCTGACGCCGCAAGCACAAACAAAAAGCAGCCAATTTGATTGTCTTTGATTCAGTTGCTTCCAAACTTTTGTGGGTGTATAATAAAGATTCAATCATATACAAAACAGGAGGATCATCTTGCAGGAGATTTATCTTGATAATTCGGCTACCACCAAGGTCTGCGAAGAAGCCGCTAAAACAGCATTTTCCCTCATGACAGAAACTTATGGAAATCCCTCTTCTCTGCACAAAATGGGGTTTGAAGCAGAGAAAGCTCTGCGCCTTGCGCGCGAACAGGTTGCAAAAGTTTTGAGCGCCCAACCGGAAGAAATCATTTTTACGTCCGGCGGAACCGAAGCGGACAACCTTGCTCTTTTTGGAGCAGCACATGCTAGAAAGAAACGCGGAAAACGCATTGTTTCTACCGCGATCGAACACCCGGCTGTGCTTAATACGTTACATGCTCTTGAGGAAGAAGGCTTTGAAGTCCTTTATCTCATGCCGGACAAAGAGGGCCACATCTCTCCGGAACAAGTCTTTGAAGCTGTCACCCCGGACACCATTCTCGTCAGCATGATGGCGGTGAATAACGAAGTCGGAACGATCCTTCCAATTGAAGCTGCCCATATGGCAATTGAATCTTCCGGTGCCCCTGCGCTCCTTCATGTGGATGCGGTACAGGCATTCGGAAAACTTCCGATTTCTCCAAAGCATTTAGGGATTGATCTTTTATCAATCAGCGCTCATAAAATTCACGGACCAAAAGGAGTCGGCGCTCTTTACCTGAAAAAGGGCATTACGATTCGGCCCCATACTTTCGGCGGTGGACAGGAAAGAAATCTTCGTCCCGGCACGGAGGCAATGCCTCTTATCGGTGCTTTCGGGACTGCCTGTTCCGTTTTACCGAACCCTCTTGTCTCCCGCAAAAAAGCACAGGCCCTTTCTGATCTCCTTTTTGAGACATTGGCACCGGTGCCGGGAGTCGTCCGCAACAGTCCCTCTGATGCACTTCCCTTTGTGTGCAATCTTTCTGTCCTTGGAATTCGTGCAGAAACGATGCTGCATTTTCTCTCTTCTAAAAATATTTATGTCAGCTCCGGTTCTGCGTGCTCCAAAGGAAAGAAAAGTCCCGTCCTTTCTGCCATGAAGCTTTCAAGCGAGCGAATCAATTCTGCTCTGCGAGTTAGTTTTTCCCGCTATAATACGGAAGAAGACGTTCTCACTTTCTGCAACGCTGTAAAGGAAGGAATTCGTTCCCTTCAGCATGTATAAAATTTTTCAATAAATTCAAAATAAACATAGAAACGGATTCTGATCATGAAAGAAATTATTCTAATTAAATTAGGCGAATTGGTATTAAAAGGGCTCAACCGCCAAACCTTTGAACAGACTCTGCTCAAAAATATTCGCAGAAGAATTGCGCCCGCCGGAAAATTTGAAATACGTTCCCTACAGTCTACCATTACGGTAACCCCGCTTTCCGACGACTGCGATATGGACGAAGCCTCCGAACGAATTGGAAAGATTTTCGGTATCGCCACCTACTCCAGAGCTTGCGTTACCGAGAAGAGCATGGAAAAGATTTTGCCCGCTTGCGCCGAGTATCTGAAATATCAGCTGCTTTGTGCCAAAACGTTTAAGGTGGAAGCAAAGCGCAGCGATAAAAAATTTCCGCTCAATTCTCCGCAGATCAGTGCTGAGACCGGCGCTTATTTACTGGAAAAATTTCCGAATCTTTCGGTCGATGTTCATCATCCCGATTTAATCGTGCGCGTAGAAGTGCGTGATTTTGCAGCTTATATCCATGGTGAACCGCTGCGCGGTGCAGGCGGAATTCCTGTCGGTACCGGCGGAAAAGCTGCCATTCTCATCAGCGGCGGAATCGATAGTCCCGTTGCCGCATGGATGATGGCACGCCGCGGGCTGGAACTTTCCGCCGTACATTTTGCAAGTCCACCTTACACCAGCGAGCGTGCCGAACAGAAGGTAGTCGATCTGCTCACCGAAGTGAGCGCTTACGCCGGTAGGATTTATATGTTTACCGTCCCGTTCACGCATATTCAAGAAGCGATCCGCGACCATTGTCCAGAAGAATATTTTACCATTTTGATGCGCCGCTTTATGATGAAGGCTGCAGAACGAATTGCGCAAAAAGAGGACTGCCGCGCACTGATTACCGGAGAAAGTCTCGGCCAGGTAGCAAGCCAGACTCTACAGGCAATCTGCTGCACTGATGAAGCTTGTTCGATGCCTGTTTTTCGTCCGCTGATTGGGGACGACAAGCGGGATATCGTTGCAATGGCTCAGAAAATCGGCACTTTTGAAACTTCTATTGAGCCTTTTGAAGATTGCTGCACTGTCTTTACTCCAAAACATCCCCGTACTCGTCCGAATCTGAAAGATGTTTTACAAGCGGAATCCGTACTTCCCGTTGAAGCACTTCTCGACGAATGTGTACAAAATACAACCGTTCGCCGGATTCCCGTTTAAAATTTTGATTCTTTCGGCTGTAAAATCAGCCGTTATTAAAAATTAGGAGGGATCTCTTTACTATGAAAGCTGAAATTATTTCGGTCGGCACAGAACTTCTTCTCGGTCAGGTGATCAACTCCGACACTGCTTATGTAGCACGCAGTCTAGCTGCTCTTGGCATTGATGTACAATATTCCAGTATTGTCGGTGATAACTCCGAAAGACTTACCACTGCACTCACCGATTCTTTTTCCCGCGCAGATTTAATCGTTACCACCGGCGGCCTTGGGCCCACCGGAGACGATCTGAC
Source organism: Caproicibacterium sp. BJN0003 (assembly GCF_026314295.1). NCBI lineage: Bacteria > Bacillati > Bacillota > Clostridia > Eubacteriales > Oscillospiraceae > Caproicibacterium > Caproicibacterium sp. BJN0003. The sequence goes on along the minus strand of NZ_CP111108.1, from coordinate 261,795 downwards.
AAAAGAAACCTGTGCACGTCTTGCAGGGCGTCACCTCGTACAGGATAAAAAGAGTCTTGAGCGCCTCAAAGAATATTTTAAAGGCCGGGACTGCGGTCCTAATCAGCTAAAACAGGTGATGCTGCCGGAAGACTGCACCGTCCTTCAAAATGATCACGGTACCGCTCCCGGATGTGGATTTACCACCAAAGACGGAAAAGTGGTCGTCATGCTGCCTGGACCTCCGTCAGAACTGGTTCCTATGATGGAAAATTATGCAATTCCGTTTCTTTCCAAATTAACGGACAGCATTATTTGGAGCACCGATATCCGCGTTTATGGAATCGGAGAAGGTGCCGCCGAAGAACGAATTGTAGATTTAACCGAAAACAAAAATCCAACTGTCGCAACTTATGCAAAGACCAATGAAATGTATGTCCGGGTCACCGCGAAAGCTTCTACCAAAGAGGAAGCACAAAAATTATGTAAACCCATGGTGCATGAAGTCTGCAATCGCCTCGGAGACGCGGTCTATGGAATTGATGTAAAAAGCCTCGAAGAAGTAGTCGTCAAATCTCTCACAGAGCAGAAAATGACACTAGCAACAGCAGAAAGCTGCACCGGCGGGCTGGTGGCAAAACGAATCACGGATATTCCGGGGTCTTCTGCAGTCTTTCATATGGGAGCCGTCACCTATTCCAATGATATTAAAACGATGTTATTGGGTGTTCCGGAAGAGTTACTGCGCAAAAAAGGTGCGGTCTGCCCGGAAGTTGCCGCCGCAATGGCACAAGGCGTTCGGGAAAAAGCAGGTGCCGATTTTGGCATTGGGATTACCGGAATTGCCGGGCCCGACGGAGGAACTGCCGAAAAGCCGGTCGGACTGATTTATATCGGGCTCTGTGATGGCTACAGCACTTGGATTCGGGAACTAAATCCGAAAAACGGCCATATTAGAGAGCGTTCTTTCCTGCGCTTAGCCGCCGCCAATAATGCACTTGATATGCTGCGCCGCCGTCTTTTAGGATTGCCCGACATCGAAGTGCCGGCCTTCCATCACGAGCGCCGCCGTAAATAAAATTTACAATCAGAAAGGAAGATCTGCCAAAATGGATACCGCTGTTATTTTTTACGAAGCACACCGCACCAGCATTTGCCAGGAACTTCTAGGGCACAGCGGAATCACTTTTACTGCAATCCGCACTGCAACGAATCTAAAGCGTCTGCATGCCGCTTTAGCTGAGCTTTTAAATGAAAGCCCCATCGTTTTAATCGTTGGCCCTGCTGAGGGCGGACAGCCGGAATGCACATTGGAGATTTGCCGGATTTTAGGGGTTCCCACAAAAGGCGGTCGCCCTGACGGTGTTTTAAAGCTCCACGGACAGAAAAATACAAAAGGCTATCTGATCGAAAGCCTCAGTCAAGCGATTGCACTTCTTCCGGACGATCCGGATTCTTTGGGAGCAATGCTTCCTGATTTAAACCGTCGGCTGCGGGACAAATTCAGCCTTCCGGCTCCTGAGCCGGAATTACATCTTGACTATCAAAATCTTGTGACAAATTCCATGGACCAGAAGGAGGAATCCCTATGATTCCAGATCTTATGCCGCAGGTGAAAACTGCAAATTTATTAATCCATTTCTTACAGGGAACCCCTGAACAGATTTCGCCTTATCCGTTTGTTCCTTATCCAAACCGTCAGAACCCGGATGCTGAAATCTATGGCATGGAACGCGAGGTTCCTGAAGCACAAGGGGTTCCTAGCCGCACGATCGCCGATTTTTATAAAGCGCTTCGTGATTGTCCGGATATCCGGGTACACAGCGTGGCCATTATGCGCCATGGAAAAATGATTACAGAAAGCAGCTTTCAGCCCTATTCCAGCGGATGCCCCCATATGATGTTTTCCCTCTCCAAAAGTGTCGTCGGCATGGCTGTGGGACTTGCTATAAAAGAAAATCTGTTTTCAGTGGATGACAAACTGGTTGATCTTTTCCCTGAGATTCGGCCGCCGTTCCGCAGTGCTCGTTTTAACAATATTACTGTACGCCATCTTCTGACTATGACTTCCGGCGTCAAATATAACGAGGTATTCAGCATTACCGATAAAGACTGGGTAAAAGGCTTTCTGTCTTCCGACTGCCTTTTCGAACCTGGAACCGCATTCTACTACAACAGTATGAATTCCTACATACTTTCGGCGCTTATCTGCAAAAAATCAGGAATGTCCCTTGTCGACTTTTTGATGCCGCGTCTCTTTTCTCCACTTGGAATTCCGAAACCGCGCTGGGAAACCTGCCCTATGGGAATTGAAAAAGGTGGTTGGGGACTCTATCTGCGCTCAGTCGATATGCTGAAGCTCGGTCAGCTTTATCTGCAGCACGGTGCTTGGAAAAAAGGCAATAAAAAGATTCAGGTTATCCCCGAACAATGGGTAATTGACAGTACTTCGAACTGGATTCCTTTTCAAGAGGGAAACCGCTCTACCGGATACGGATATCAGATTCGGCGTTTTCCTGCAAAAGATGCCTATCAGTTTAATGGTGTCTTTGGACAATATGTGGTTGTTCTTCCGGCCCGCGATATGGTAATCGCTATCACCAGCGGAAGCGGCCAACTTTTTCATGATTCCTCTCTGGAAATTATTGAAAAATTCTTTGGAGATCAGGCTGAGCCTCTTGCAGAAATGCCGCTTCCGAATGATGTAATGGCTGTCAAAAAGCTTTTAGACGTGATTGACCATCTCTATGCAGAGCCGAACCATCCAAAACAGGCTTCTTCTCAGGAAGAGCCTCCTCAAAAAGGGCTTTCCCGTTTATTTCATGCACTGAAAAGTTCTCCGGAGCCAAAGCATGTTCCTTCGATTCCACCGCTCGCAAAGACAATTCCGGAGGGTGATTTCTTATTAGAAGATAGATTTGCTTCTTTGATGCCGCTCATTCTGCGCAGTGTTACAAATAATTTTCCATCTTCTCCAAAGGCAGTCCGATTTGCCTTTGAACCGGATCTTTGTCGTTGCACCTTTCTCTGTGGCGAATCCGAGATTACGATTGATGCAGGTCTGCAGACAAGTGCCATTCGCAGTTGGATTCAATTAGGCGGCGAAGATTATTTTATCGGTTCTTCTGCAGAACTCACTACGGATGAGGAAGACCGTACCGTTCTAAAACTGTATATTCATTTTCTACAAACGCCTTGTACGCGTCTGATGAAATTTATTTTCTATAAAGGCGGTCACAAAGTATTCCTGCGGATGGATGAACTCCCAAGCGTTAAAACCGCTACCGAAATGCTCTTTGGCTTAGTAGACAGCGGAAGCGGCAGTCTCAAAGAGATAACGATGGAGGCCATTTCCAAAAATCGTCTGCGGCAGCGTGCAAAAGAAATCATGCGTCCCCGTGTAAAAGGGACCTTGATTTCGGATGAGCTCAAAAAGTCATCCAAAAAGAATGAGGTTGAAGGATAAATTTTCTTTCGTCTTATTCTATCTTTAATCATAAAATAAAAGGACGCCTTTCAATTAGGAAGGTGTCCTTTTTGCAGTTTTATATCAATTTCCATCTTCAATTGAGATCTCGTTAAACCGATCCGTCAGGTCACGAACTTCCAAGGCATTTTTCTCTGCCCCTTCATGATCCAAAACGATTTTTCCGCGGTGCATCATAAGAAGACGGTCTCCGTAACGCACTGCAAACCGCAGATTATGCGTAACCATCAGCGCCGTCAAATGTTTTTCTTTAACCACCCGTTCGGTGAGCTCCATCACCGTCTCACTGGAACGCGGGTCCAGCGCTGCCGTATGCTCATCAAGGATCAGAAGATCAATCGGCGTCATCGTGGCGATCAAAAGTGCCAAAGCCTGACGCTGTCCGCCGGAAAGGCTCCCAACCGTCACCTCCAGCTTATCTTCCAATCCCAGCTTTAAAAGCTCTAACTGACCGCGATAAGCATCCACCCGTTTGCGGTTTACCCCATGGGCAAGGCCGTATGGTTTTCCTTTTTGGTCGGCAAGCGCCATGTTTTCGAGAATGGTCAGCTGCGGGCAGGTTCCCTTCGCAGGGTCTTGAAACACACGCCCGATAAACCGGCTGTGCGCATATTCGGAAAGCTTCGTAATTTCGCGATCTCTCACAAAAATTTTTCCGCTGTCCACCGGAATGGAGCCGCAGAGCAAATTAAGGATGGTCGTTTTTCCGGAACCATTGCTCCCCACAACTGAGACAAAAGAGCCCTCACGAATAGTCAAGTTAAAATCTTGGAAAAGAGCAACTTCATTCACCTCGTCTGGGTGAAAAACTTTAGCAATGTGTTCCATTCGAACCAAAGGCTCAGATTTTTGTTGGATCGACATGCTGCTTTTTCCTCCTTCCCAAAGTAACTTGATTCCCCACCAAAGCGATCGTAAAGATGACCGCCATCAAAAGCTTTAAATAATTGGTATCGAGCCCCATCTGCATTGCTCCTGCAAGACAGGCCTTATAAAGGATCGCACCGCAGACGACTGCGCTCGTTGCACGCATGAATTTGACTTTTCTAAAGACCGTTGTTCCGATAATTACCGAAGCAAGCGCCATTACAACCATACCGGTTCCGCTCGCTACATTGGCGGAACCTGCCTGCTGTGCCAAGATACTGCCGGAAAGTGCCGTACAGCCATTTCCAATCATCAATCCCAGGATTTTCATGCTGCCCGGATCTTTTCCCAGCGAAATCACATACTGGGCATTATCCCCTGCCGCGCGCAGCAACAATCCAGAACGTGTTCGTAAATAGGCATCCGTCAAATATTTAATCAAGAGACAAACAGCTGCTGCCAAAATAACAACCCGAAACTGTGCGGCTCCATTCGGCAAAAGCATCGCAAGCCCTGAATTAAAAATCGTGTCGGAATTAAAGATCGTAACCGTTGCTTTTCCACCCATAATGGTTGCCAGATTGATGCTCCAAAGAGCGGTCATAACCAAAATTCCAGAGAGCAGATCGGTAATGTGAAGCTTTACATGCAAAAGTCCTGTTACTCCGCCTGCAATTGTTCCAGCGAAAAATGCACACAAACACGCAAGCCACGGATTCATTCCATGCGAAATCAACACCGCCGTAAGGCAGGCTCCCATTGGAAAAGTTCCATCTACAGACAAATCCGGAAAATCCAGAACGCGATAGGTGATATAAACACCGACTGCCATAATTCCGTAGATAAATCCCTCCTCGAGGATTGCCAAAATCAGATTAAAAAACACATTCATGCTCTCTTTTCAGCTCTCTTTCCAAAAATCCCATTCTATAAAAAAGTGCTTTTTATTTTGCAGAAGTCACTTTTTCCGCTGTCTGATATTCACTCGGAAGGCTCAGTCCCATTTCTTGCAGTACTGTTTCATTATAAACAGGGGTAGCATCTTCTACCGTATAAACCGGCAAGTCGGAAGCTTTTGCTTCTCCTTTAAGAATTTTTGCCGCCATGAGGCCGGTTTGTTTGCCAAGTGCCACATAGTCAATGCTCTGGCTTGCAAGGCAGCCGTTCTTCACTTGTTCCACTTCACTGCCGAATACCGGAATTCCAGCCTTTTTGGCAGCCTGCAGTTCACTTGAAAGATTGTTAACAACATTATTATCCGTAAAGTTATTAAAGCAATCCACTCCTTTTGCAGCCAATGCTGTTGCACCGGAAGCAACTTCGCTGGAATTGGTTACGCCCTGTTCGACAACCTCAAAGCCTTCGTTTGCCGCAACTCCCTTAAACTTTTCCAACATAGAAACCGAATTCGGCTCGCTAGTCGTATAAAGGACTCCAATCTTTTTCGCATTGGGCAAAAATGCACGAATCATCTTGACCTGTGCTTCCAAGGGAAGTACATCACTGCTCCCGGTACAACTGGTTCCTGGATTGTCAAGACTTTTAACGAGCTGTGCCCCGACCGGATCATTGACCGCTGTAAAGACTACCGGTGTTCCGGCATTTTTGGTGGCTCCGTATGCGCTCAGCGCTGCAGGCGTTGCGATTGCGCCGATCATATCATAATTTTTGGCGGCAAGACTTTTTGCAATCATATCTGCATTGGCGGTCTCTCCCTGTGCATTCTGAAAATCAATCGTCAGATTTTCGCCCTCTTTAAATCCGCCTTCGGCGAGCCCTTCTTTAAAGCCTTCATAGCAATTATCAAGAGATGGGTGCGTCGCAAACTGAATGACCCCGATTGTCTTTTTTCCAGAAGCCTCTGAAGAAGCACCGGTGGAAGAAGAACTGCTTCCACAACCAGTAGCTGCCGTCGCTAAAAATGCTGCCATTACAAATGCGGATATTTTTTTCAAAAGATTTTTTTTCATTTTAATTCCTCCAAATTCTGTCACTCAATCACTGATCTAGGCAAATGCCTACCCTCGTACAAAGATTTTCTTTCTTTGGCAAAAAGCTTTGCCACCAACCATCCGGCATCTGCCCCACCCCTTTCTCTGCATCAAAAAAGCTCTTGTCCCTGCAAAAACACAGGGACAAGAGCTCTAAAACTCCTGTGGTACCACCCAAATTGACGTTTCAAAAAAACGCCCACTCAATTTCATGTACTTCATAATATACACGCTTTCCGGATAACGGGTAAAGTCCCCGTCAGGAACTACTAAACGGTTCAAAATCCGCTTTTCATCCTGCCCTCAAAAGCCCATTCGCTCTACCTCTTTTTACCGCAATCACACCCTCTGCGGCTCTCTTTGCAAAAGATATTCAGAGTTACTATTCTTTCTCATCGGTTTTTTATATTTGGTGTTATTATATGCTTGCTTTTTTAAAAAGTCAACTGCCAAGAAAATTTTTCTTCAAAAGTTTACATAACTTGACAGTTTTTTGGGAAACAGTTAGAATGATTCTATATTAATACCATAAGGAGGATCTCCCGATGACTGATTCATCCCACCCCGAAAAAGACCGGGATATTTATTCATACAGCAAAGGAAAAGGGAAAGCAAAAGATATCTATTCCTCCACAAAAAAGCCTTCCTCTGCTGCCGAAAAAGGCTCTCAAAAAAGTAGAAAAGCATCTCCTTCCTCTCGCTATAAAACGCAGGAAGAAACACTGCCGATTGACTGTTATAATTATGTAGAGGCACCGGGAAATCAGGCCTCTCGCTCCGAAAGGAATCACCCATTTCGCCGAAATGACCGAGACGATTTGGACAATCACAAAAAGCCCCGTCGTCGGCACCACCATCTTTTTCGCCGAATTCTCGGCATTCTGCTGGTCTTTTTAATCATTATCGGCGTTATTTTAACAATGCTCTATTCTCAAATGGATCGGTCTGGGAACACCGATCAGAGCAAATATGTAGCGCAGCCTACAAATGCGCCCACCTACAGCGTCATGTCCGACCCATTTGTCACAAATATTCTGCTGTTAGGGCTCGACAAATTAAATGCAGGCGCACAGCGCAGTGATTCGATCATGCTGCTCTCGATTGATCATCACCATCACACTATAAAGTTGACTTCCTTTCTGCGGGATCTTTATCTCGCTGTCCCCGAAAACGGGATGGACAAGCTTAACGCCGCCTATGCCTATGGGGGTGCAGCGTTAACCATGCAGACCATTGAAAATAACTTCCGCATTAAAATAGATAAATACATTGCTGTCGATATGGATGGGCTTGCCGATATCATCACGGATCTTGGCGGAATTGACGTTACCATGGATCAGGATCTGGTCGATCAGCTCAATCACGATCAAGGAACTTCTTACCCTGCCGGCAATCTCCATCTAACCGGCGCTGATGCCGTCTATTATGCCCGTATCCGAAAAGTCGGTACTGATTTTGGCAGAACAACAAGACAGCGTGAAGTGATTCAAAAGCTCTTGAAAAAAGTTTTCAGCCCCTCTGGAATCACCAAACTTCCGGATATTCTCAAAAAACTGCGTACGAACATCCCGGCAATTGAGCTCACCGGAATCACGTTTCTTTCCTCTCCGGCAGTCTTTTATTCCACAAAGACTTTTTATGTCCCTCTAGACGGCTCCTGGAAGGACGCTACCGTAGACGTTGGAATGGTTTTGGTCCCCGATTTGACACAAAACTGTCTTGCAGTCCGGAAATTTATTTATGAGACTGACAGCACCTCTTAAAATCAAAAAGTGAACTGAACTTTTTCCAAATTTGTTTTATCTTTTTGATGCTGCTTCTTTCAGTATGTAATACACATGCAAATCCCATGAAAATGGCTTTTTCTTGTAATTCCTCCTCATTCGATATATAATAATATTATTTATTGCTTAGTAAAATCCGCATGGAGGGTTCTCAATATGGAAAAGAAAACATTTTATATCACAACGCCGATCTATTATCCGTCCGGCAATCCGCATATCGGCCACAGCTACTGTACCGTAGCGAGCGACGCGATCGCTCGCTATAAACGCATGCAGGGCTATGACGTCATGTTTCTCACTGGAACGGACGAGCATGGTCTGAAAATTGAACAGAAAGCAGAAGCGGAAGGCATCACTCCAAAACAGTATGTCGACCGTATTTCCAAAGTCTTTCAGAACCTTTGGAAACTGCTCAATATCTCTAATGACCGTTTTATTCGCACAACGGATGACTATCACGTGAAGGCAGTTCAGAAAATTTTTCGGCAACTACACGATCAGGGTGATATTTATAAGGGCAAATATGAAGGTTGGTACTGCACCCCTTGTGAATCCTTCTGGACAGAAAATCAGCTGAAAGACGGCAAATGTCCGGACTGCGGCCGCGAAGTCAAATGGGCAGAAGAAGAAGCCTATTTCTTTAAACTCTCCAAATATGCGGACCGGCTGTTGCAATACTATCAGGATCACCCGAAATTCATTCAACCCGAAAGCCGCAAGAACGAAATGATTGCCTTTATCAATCAGGGTCTGCAGGATCTTTGCGTCTCCCGTACCAGCTTCACTTGGGGCATTCCGGTTGATTTTGACCCCAAACATGTTGTCTATGTTTGGCTGGACGCTTTGACGAACTATATCACTGCGCTGGGCTATGGAAGCGACGATGACAGTGCTTACCGTAAATATTGGCCGGCCGATGTCCATTTTGTTGGAAAAGAAATCGTTAGATTCCACACCATCATCTGGCCCGCCATGTTGATGGCGCTTGATCTTCCTCTGCCGAAACAAGTTTACGGTCACGGATGGTTGCTTTTTGGCGACGGCACAAAAATGAGTAAAAGCAAGGGCAATGTTGTAGACCCTTATATTCTCTGTGAACGTTACGGCGTAGATGCGATTCGTTATTTTCTGCTGCGCGAAATTCCATTTGGCAGTGACGGTGTCTTTACAAACGAAGCACTTATTTCACGAATCAATGCCGATCTTGCGAACGATCTTGGAAATCTGCTTTCCCGTACGACCGCAATGGTGCAAAAATATTTTGACGGCAAAATTCCTGCCCAGCGGGAAAGTTCCGATCCCGACGGCGAACTAGAAAAGATGGGCAACGAGCTGCGGGCAAAGTGCAACCAAAATATTGACGGCTATCAGTTTAGCAAAGCATTGGAAGAAATCTGGCGTTTTATTGCACGCACCAATAAATATATTGACGAAACCACCCCATGGGCTCTTGGGAAAGAGGAATCTAAAAAAGATCGACTTGCCTGCGTTATGGCACACCTCTGCGAAAGTCTGCGCATTGTCTCGATTTTGATTAAGCCTTTTATGCCCGAAACAGCGCCAAAGATTCAGGAGCAGCTTGGGATCAGCGGTGATCAATGCAGTTATGAAAGTGCTGCAAAGTTTGGTGAATTTCCTTCTGATGTGACCGTACAAAAAGGAGATACTCTTTTCCCCCGTATTGACGTTGACAAGGAAATCGAGGAACTCAACAAACTGATTCCGAATCCCGCTGCGCAGCAGAAACCAAAGATTGAAGGACTTGCGCAGATCACGATCGATGATTTTCAGAAAGTGGAATTGCGTGCTGCAAAGATCGTTAACTGCGAGCATATCAAACGTGCAAAAAAGCTGTTGAAATTAACTTTGGACGATGGAGAAAAGGGACGCACAGTCTGCAGCGGAATTGCGCCATGGTATCAGCCGGAAGATTTGATTGGAAAAACCATTGTTCTTGTTGCCAACCTGAAGCCTGCAAAACTCTGCGGCGTAGAAAGCCAGGGAATGCTTTTAGCAGCGGATGCCGGTGATGAAGTAAAAGTTGTATTTCTAGATGGTGTCCCGGCAGGAAGCCGAATTCGATGAACAAAATTTTTGACAGCCATGCGCACTATGATGATGCGGCATTTGATTCTGACCGTAAAACGGTTTTGGATACGTTTTTACCTCAGAATGGTGTCTGTGGTCTAATTGACTGCGGTGCTTCTCTTGAGAGTAGCCGAAAAGCACTCTTGCTTGCTCAGAAATATTCCTATATTTATGCAGCGATTGGGCTTCATCCGGAAGAAGTAAAAGAAGCGCCGGAAAATTGGCTGACCGAATTAGAACAAATGTTGAAAAAAAAGGACTCCAAGCTGATTGCAATCGGTGAAATTGGACTCGATTATCATTTTGCCGAAAACGCTTCGAGAGAAGATCAGAAAAAAGCTTTCATCACACAATTGGAGCTTGCAAAAAGATATGATCTTCCGGTTATCATTCACGACCGCGAGGCGCACGGCGATACGATGGAAATTCTGCGAAAATATCGTCCGCGCGGCGTTATGCACTGTTTTTCCGGCAGTGTTGAAATGATGCGGGAACTGGTAAAAATCGGAATGTATGTAGGATTGGGTGGAGCTGTCACCTTTAAAAATGCGAGGGTTCCGGTTGCGGTTGCAGCAGCGGTTCCTTCTGATCGGCTTTTAACAGAAACCGACTGTCCCTACATGGCGCCGGTCCCTTTCCGCGGAAAGCGCTGCGACAGTACCATGATTCCAAAATCAGCGGCAGTCATTGCGCAGGCCCGCAACTGTACAACTGAGGAAGTGCTTCAATTAGGAATTGAAAATGCCTGCAGACTGTTTCATATTGCTCTTTAAATATTTAAAAATAAAAAAGGTTGCTCTCTAAAAAATTTTGGAGAGCAACCTTTTTTGCTATAAACCTTTATTTTTTATTACCTTTTAAAAATCAAAATGGAATTCGTTCCATACGCTGCATAAGGAAATCTTCAATCAGTTTTGCGGTCCCTTCATCTCCCAGCTCATTGGTATCGATGCAAAGTGCATAATTGCGCATATCTTCCCAGATCTGTCCGGTGTGATGCGTAAAATAACCGCGGCGGTACTTATTCTGTTTCTTAACATAGTGAACTGCCTCATCATAGGAAAAATTCATCAAATTCATCTTGCGGCGGACACAAATCTCTTCCGGTGCATAAAGATAAACCGAAATGACATTAGGGCGGTCTCTTAACACAAAATTTGCCGCTCTGCCAACCACCACAAAAGATTCTCTGTTTGCAAGCTCATTGAGCACTTTCGCCTGATAATTAAAAAGATTTTCATTTGAAAGAAAATTATCACTTTCCGGCGGAATTATGGTACCGTCATATACCTTTCTCGAAACTCTATAAAGCAGACTTTTTTTGGTCTCTTCATCCACCTTGGCAAAAAGTTCTTCGCTAATCCCGCTATCGTCCGAAGCCAACCGCAAAAGATCCCGATTATAAAAATGTACGCCGAGATTTTTAGCGAGGATTTTACCAATTGGGGTTGCTCCGGCGCCGCATCGTCTGGTAAGGGCTATCACAAACTGTTTCAATGTAAATCCACCCTTTCTCTTTTTTATTCAGGAAAACCGATCCGGGGAGAACGGCTCCAACGAATAGGAAGACTTTCCGTCTACAATCTCTTCAGAAAGCAATTTTCCGGTAATTGGTGCCAAAGCAATTCCATCACCCTCATGACCTGCAGCCAGATAAAGACCCGGCACTTTTTTTGTTCCGCCAATCAATGCCTTGCCATCTGGCGTATAGGGACGCAATCCTGCAAACGCACGAATGACGCTGACATCTTTAAGAGCCGGGAAAAAGCGCAGTGCCCGATGTGCGATTGCTTCCACTGCTTCCAAAGAATTAAAACGATCAAATCCGGCCCATTCGCGGGTACCCCCGATCAAAAGCCCTCCATTTTTCGTTTGATGGATACTTAGAGAAGCACCTATATGAAGAATTTTAGGGTCTTTAATTGTTTCCGGCATAAATTTGATTACATTATATAAAGCACACTGTGCTGTGCAATGCATAAACGGACCAACCGCTTCTGTTATTAAAAGCTGTCCGCGGCGAGGTTTAATCGGCAGATCGAGTCCCGCCATTTTTCCAATCTCAGCCGACCAGGAGCCACTTGAAATCACCACTTTCGGCGCTTCATAAAAGCTACCGTCTTCGGTCACAACACCCGTTACTTCGCCTGCACTGTCTTTTTTGATTTCGGTAACTCCCAGATGGTTTTTCACTTCGGCTCCCTGCCGTTTTGCCGCGTGCAAAAATGCCATTGTGAGCTTGATCGGCTCTACTTTGCCTCCGCATGGTGCATAAAGCACTCCATAAAGATCAGGTGCCAGCTGAGGTTCAATCTTTCTTGCCTCATCGACTGAAATCATACGAATATCCACACCGCTTTCGCGCTGTTTATCTGCAATCTTACTGAGCATATCCCACTGATCCTTGTTTTCTGCCAACTGCATTCCGCCGCAGTCAGGAACAAACTCAATGGACTCTCCCAGTTCCCTTTCCAGCGTCTGGTAGAGCTTTAAAGACTGAACTGCCAAATCCATCTGCGCTCCCGGTTTTTTGGTATGATAACTGACAACACCATCTGTAGCACCGGCAGAGCCCTGTGCATGATCACGCTTTTCAAGGAGCAGAACTTTCTGATTCCGTTTGGAAAGATAATAGGCGACAGAACAACCAATAATGCCTCCGCCGACGATAATGACATCATACTTCATCTTTTCCGTCCCCTCCCAGCACACTTAATTTCAGCGGACGCACCGGCATACGGGTTTTCTGCGGCTGAATTTCCGCACGATTTTTCCCCGTTTCCTCCGCAATAATTCCCTGGATCAGACGTTCGCAGGTCTTTCCCTGACAAAGTCCCATACAAGCTCTGGTGCGGCGTTTTACACCGTCTACTGTCGTCGCGCCATCATGGATCGCCTGAATGATCTCTCCGCGGGTAATCTCCTGACAGCGGCAAATCAGAACATCATCATTCATTTTGTTCACGCTCCTTCCACTGCCGGATTCGGCAGGCGCTTCATGCTGCGAACCGTATCAGCAAACTCCACCGGAATTGCCATGGAGATAACAGTTGTTCCCGCATAAGCTGCAAGATTTTTCACTTTGAGAATTCTGCCTTTACAGACCGGCTCTCCTGCACGGGAAACCGCATCCACAATATCGCCCTCTTTAGGAAGCGGCAAATATTCAAATGGAAAATCAATGGAAGCCTCTCCTTCTCCGAAAGCCTTATTGACGACCGTAATTGCAAGGCCAGGACATTTCGCAATGCACAGCCCACAGCCGGTACATTTTTCCTCATTCAGATGTGGAAGATTCGTAATGTTTTCCCCAATTGTGATCGCACCCATAGGGCAAGCACTGGCGCAGGGATTACAGGGAATCTGCTGAACACATTCAATGACCGCTACACGCCCTTTTTTCATTCGCTCTTCACTGGGAACTCCAGGACAGGACATGAGTTCTTCCTTTGACGGAAACCCGGTATAAATGATTCCTTGTTTCTCAATCATTTCTCAATGCACCTCCCCACAAATTCACCGCATTTGAGCGCTTCCATATCTGCAATCTGATGTTCTTTAAACTTTCTGCGTCCTTCTCCAAAAGGTCCGCAGCGCAATGTATTGAGCCGTTCTACGATTGCGGCTTTTTTCTCTGCTGCATCCTTCTCACTCAGATAGCCCAAAGCTTCGGCTGCAGCAACTCCAGCAAGATTTCCTTCTTCCATAGCGGTAGAAGCTTCCTCCACGCCGGTAATATCTCCGGCGACGTAAACACCGGGAATCGTCGTTTCCATATTCCAATCATGCAGCGGAACATGTCCGCCGAAAGCAGGAATAAAATCAAACTGACAGCCCGCCATCCATGCAAGCTCCGTCATAGGATTGAGACCTACTGCCATACAAACGGTATCCGCTTCAATCGTCATCTCAGTCCCGTCGATCGGATTAAACTTTTCATCTACCTTTGCAATTTCGACCGCTTCCACACAATCTTTTCCATATACCTGTTTGATCGTATGTCCCAGATAAAACGGTATCCCCGCTCTGCGGATCTTTCCGGCATGGACGCCGTATCCGCCGATTTTTGAAGCGCCTTCCACGATTCCGAGAACATCTGCGCCTGCCTGCATCAACTGATAAGAAACAATCAAACCTACGTTTCCGGAACCCATCATTACAATTTTTTTACCGGGAAGGACCCGGTTCACATTAATCATGGTCTGTGCAGCGCCCGCACCCATTACGCCCGGCAGCGTAGAACCGGGAAACGGCAAATAGTTTTCCTTTGCGCCCGCTGCAATAATGATTTTTTTTGCGTGCAGCTGACAATTTTCCCCATTCTGGATAATGCCCATCGTGAGATCTTCGGGCTGAATTCCATAAACGAGGCTATTGAGCATGACATCTGCTCCGCAGTCCTGCGTTTTTTTCAGAAGTTTTTGCCCGATCACATAACCACGGGTTCCGGCCTGATGTTCATGAGAACCAAAAAATTTATGAATCTGTTTAAAAAGCTGCCCGCCGGGGCGGCTGTTTTCATCAATGACCAATACCTTTGCTCCGGCATTGCGTGCCTGACAGGCAGCTGAAAGTCCGGCAGAACCGGCTCCGACAATCGCAACCTCTGTTTCCAGTGTTTTCATTTGTCTGCCTCCTTTCGAACTACACCGAGTCCCTCCTGCCGCTCCACATGCATTCCGTCATGAACCGGCGTTACACAAGTGCGCGTATTGGGGACTCCATCTACAATCATCATACAGTCGGTACAACGCCCGATGGCGCAAAAAACGCTGCGCGGTTCATGGCGTTTTGCCGTTGTACGGAATACTTTTATGCCCGCATTTAAAAGTGCCGCTGCAATTGGTTCCCCTTCGACAGCCTCGATTGGCTCTCCATTAAAATACAGCGTGACTTTTTTAAGATCTGTCAACGTACCCAAAATTGGGTGTTCGATTACTCTCAAAATCATCCCTCGTTCTTTGCCGGAGCAATATCTGCTTTCCGGATATTTTTGTCAGACATTATCCAACCAATATAATTTGCAATCAATACTCCTGCCGACTCCGGAGCTACCTTGCTCGGCAACGGTGGTGCCGCATAATAAGTAATATTTTTAAGCTCTGCAATCTTTGGATCTGCTCCCACCTGTCCACTGGAAATATCCAGTACAAAAACTGGTTTTTTCCAGCTTTCTGCAAGTTCCACCGGCAGCACCAACGCCGGAACTGTAACAATTACTACATCAGACGGGGTCTCTCTTTCCCATTGCTCCATAGAAATCGTATCCAGATGTCCATTCCGTGCAGCCTGTCTTACCGGCAGTCTCAGCTTTCTTAAAATCTCCGTAATGGCTTTTCCAGTATGACCGGCACCGATCACATCATAAGAATTTTCAAAAAGGCTTTTCTTTGTATACTCCAGAAGAAACCACAAAACGCCTTCGGCTGTAAGCTCCGCATTTTTTTTGGAAACCTCCGGATCTTTAAATGGGTCATAGAGGGTTAAATTTAATTGACGAAGATATTCTGTTTGTCTCCCGGTAAAAACCGGCGTCCCCTCTGGAAGCCCTTTTAGAAAGTCTCCGATAAAAAGCGATGTTCCTGCTGACTGCAAAATGGTTCCATCTTCTGTTCCGCGAACCGGAAGCAAAACAAAATCATAATTTTGGGGATTTTTCACCAGAAGATTCTGTCCTCTTGAGTAATCGTTTGCGCAGTCAATTTCGATTCCTAGTTTTTTTAAAGCTTCCGCTGCAAAATAAATTCGTTCGTCGTTTGCAAAAACAGCCCCACGCATAAAAACATGTCTCCTTTTCAACTTCCAAGATAAGCCTCTTTAACTTGCTGATTAGAAAGCAAGTTGGCTGCGGTATCTGCCAAAACAACTTCGCCGGTCTCAATAACATATCCGCGGCTGGCAACCTTTAGTGCCTGATTTGCATTCTGCTCTACCAGCATCACCGTTGTTCCGGATTTCTGATTGATATCACGGATTGTTTTAAATATTTGCTTTACAATCAAAGGAGAAAGCCCCATTGAAGGCTCATCAAGCAGCAAAAGCTTCGGGCAGCTCATCAGTGCACGCCCCATTGCAAGCATCTGCTGTTCGCCGCCGGAAAGGGTTCCGGCAAGCTGGCTTTTTCGTTCTTCCAGTCTGGGAAAAATATTGAAAACGCTTTCAACATCACTTTTAATTTGAGCTCGGTCTTTTCGAAAATAAGCCCCCAAGAGCAGATTATCCAACACACTGCTGCGCGGAAACACACGGCGGCCCTCCGGAACCATAGTCATGCCTTCCCGCACAATCTGCGGCGGCAGCATTCCTTCGCAGCTTTTTCCCATAAAGGAGACACTGCCCTCCGATTTTTTGACTTGACTCATAATGGCTGTGAGCAAAGTCGTCTTTCCGGCGCCGTTAGCACCAATTAAAGAAACGATCTCGCCCTCCTCTACCTCTAGACTCAAACCTTTCAGGGCATGGATATTTCCGTAATAAACATGTAAATTCTCAACCTCAAGCAATTTCATCATCATCATCATCATCCTTTCCGAGATAAGCTTCGATGACGACCGGATCTGAGCTGACCTCTTTCGGAAGTCCATCTGCAATCTTCTGCCCGTGATCAAATACAACCACTCTTTCGGCAACTTTCATTACAAGACGCATTGCATGCTCGATTAGGATAATAGAATACTGATCGTTTTTCAGTCTCCGGATAATTTCCATCAGCTCATCTGTCTCGTGAGGATTCATTCCGGCAGCCGGTTCATCCAAAAGAATTAGTTTTGGTTCGGTCGCTAAAGCTCTGGCAATTTCCAGGCGGCGCTGCATTCCATAAGGCAGATTCTTTGCCTTCCAATCCTTTTTATCATAAATACCGACATAGCTCAGGCATTCTTTGACAAACTGATCGTTGGTCTTGAGTTCGTTTTTATAGGTCGGTGTATTTAGAAAAGCACCCATTATTTCTGTCTTTCGACGGCAGTGACGTGCAATTATAATATTTTCTTCTACCGTCAAATCTCCAAAAAGGCGGATATTCTGAAAAGTTCTGGAAATCCCCATCTTTGTAATCTGATCCGGTTTTTTATGCGTAATATTTTCCCCTTCAAAAAACACCTGCCCGGAAGTTGCCGGAGCAATTCCCGTCAGAAGATTGTAAAAAGTGGTCTTTCCGGAACCATTCGGCCCAATAATAGAGACGATCTCTCCCTGATCAATATGAAAATCAATTTCACTGTTTGCAAGCAGGCCCCCAAAAGATTTGGTGACCGCTTTCGTTTCAAGTAATACTGGCATCAGAATTCACTCCCTTCTTTCAGGCATCGCTGCTGTTTCCCCAGAATCCCTGAGGACGTACACGCATCACAATCACAAGAATCAAGCCGTAGAGGATATACCAAGGATCGAACGAAAGCCCGATTGCATCCTTGAGAGAATGAAGAATTTCCGGCAAAATCGTCATCAGCCCCGCTCCAAGGATTGCGCCTTTAATGCTTCTGCGTCCACCGACGATTACCATGGTAAGAATCAGGATGGACTGTGTGGAAGTTAAAAGCTCCGGACTGACAAATGAAGAATAAGCCACCTGAATACTGCCCGCAATGCTGCAGATAAAGGCCGAAATAACAAACGCCAGTATCTTATAATATTTGGTGTGAATTCCCATAGCGACCGCTGCAATTTCATCTTCCCGAATTGCCGCAAACGCATATCCGGTGCAGGATTTTTCAATCCGATTCATAAAGAAAGCAAGCAGAGCAACAATGAGGAAACAAAGAATCAGATATCCTTCTTTTCCAGTAGGCCCAATCTTGCTCATTTTAATTCCAAAAATAGTTGGAACTTTAATTCCCGGAATACCGGAAGATCCTCCGAGCGAATCCGTATTAATTGCGACATATCTCAGCACTTCACCGAAGCCATATGTAATGACGACGAGGAAGGAACCTTTTACGCGCAATGCAGAAGCTGCCAACGGAAGAGCCGCCAAAGCGGCGATACAGGCGGCAATTGGAATGGTAAGCCAAAAATTCACTCCGGCATATTTCATCAACATTGCCGTTCCATAGGCACCGATTCCAAAGAAAGCCGCGTGGCCTAAAGAAGTCTGCCCGATATACCCGGAAACGAAGTTGAGACCAAGCGCCAGGATTGCATAAATCAAGCAGCTCACCAGAATATGCTTAGCATAAGCCGGAATCACTTTAACCGGCGTAAAACTATCCAAAAAACAGATCACCAATAAGAAGATTGTTGCTCCAATAAAAGTGGTCTTTCCACTCGTTCCAAAGAACCATTTTGAGTTCCCCTTGGGGAGGGCAAACTTCTTTTTTGTAGGCACATCAGCAGGAACACTTTCGATTCCTGCCGTCAGCACTTCACTTGCTGCCGAATCGTTTTTCATGTATAGCCCTCCTCTCAAACTTTTTCATCAAACTTAAAGCCAAGCAAACCGGTCGGCTTAATCAAAAGAACTGCAATCATAATAATGAAGCCGATTGCATCTTTATAGCCGGTAGAAATAAATCCGGCCGTCAAGTTTTCTGCCACTCCGAGGATCAGTCCTCCAATTAAAGAACCGGTAATGGAACCAATTCCTCCAAGAATTGCAACAGCCCAGCCTTTGAGCCCTGCAAGTGCACCCATCATTGGGTTAATCGCATAAATCGTGCCGACAAAAACACCGGCAGCCGCACCCAAGGCGCCGCTGATTGCAAAAGTGACTTTAATCAGAACTTCGCTGTTCGCACCCATCAATCCCAGCGTCTGCATATCCTGAGAGGCTGCCAGCATCGCTTTTCCGGTGATGGTACGGCGGATAAAGAGTTCCAGAAGAACCATGATCAGCATCGTTCCCGCAAGAATCGTCAAATGAATGGAGCTGATCGTCAACGTTTTACCGTCAACTGTCAAAATCGGAATGAGCTGATAATCAATTACGTCCGGATATGCACGCGGATTTGGCGTAAATGCCGCATTGGCGCTATAGCGGAGGAATGTGGAAAGGCCCAGTGCAGTGATAAATCCTGCAACTGCCATTTTTCCTTTTTTACGAAGCGGTTTATATCCAAATTCATCAATTGCGATTGCAATTCCCGAACCAATCAGCATAGATAAAAGCAATGCTGGAATAAACGGCATTCCCATAGTACAAAGGAAATACCCTGCAAAAGCACCCAACATATAAACTTCACCGTGAGTCCAGTTCATAACACCCACGATTCCAAAAACTGTCGTCCAGCCAATGGCAATCAGCGAATAAATACCGCCTTGTGCCAAGCCGTTAATTACTTGCTGTACAAAATCCATATTCTTACACCCCCAAAGCTTTGATAAAGAACAACAACGGCTGGAAAATTTTCTCCAGCCGCTGTCCTTCTTCCAGCTTCCAACCGCTGTGGTTTATTTATCTGCCATAACAAAATTTCCGTCTTTAACGGTCAAAGTCAGATAATCGCGAACCCAGTCATTATTGCTGTCAAATTTAACCGTCCCTGTAACGCCATTATAATTTGTCTCTTTGAGTGCATCCTTTAAAGTATCACGGGACAACTTATCGCCGGCTTTCTTTGCTGCTTCTGCAATGACATACATCTGATCATAAGCAAGTGCTGCAAATCCGTCTGGTACAGAGCCATATTTTTCCTGGAATTTCTTTACAAGATCCTGTACTTTCTGATCCGGATTATTCGCAACATAAACGCCGATCACATAAATGCCTTCGCAGGAATCTCCTGCAATTTCAACTGTTTTGGAATTGTAGAGACCGGTACCACCGATAATCGGAACATTTACTCCATTCTGCTTGAGCTGCTTAATAATCAAGCCGGAATCCGCCGGAGTTCCGCAAAGTGCAATTGCATCTGGATTCAAGCTTTTTGCCGTCGTAATCTGAGCAGTAAAATCCTGATCGGTAGCAAGATAAGTTAAACTGTTAAGTACCTTTCCACCTTTTTGCTCCATATAATTTTTCAAATTTGTATTTAAGCCTGTGCCATAATCGTTATTCGGATAGAATACTACAATATTTTTTTTGCCCCGATCCAACAAAGCCTGTGCCATCTGCGGACCAACAGCGTTATCCTGCACAGCCATCCGGAAGAAATAGTCGCTGCAGCCTGTTAAAGCAGGTGAACTGGAGCTAACAACCAAATCCGGAAGTCCTGCAGCATCTATAATCGGAGCCATCGCCAAAGTAGCGGAAGAGTTGCAGGAACCGCCAATGGCCAAAATAGATTCATCATCCGCAAACTTTTGAGCGCCGGAAGCTGCTTTCTGCGGATCGCCCTGATCATCATAAGTGGTTAATTCCAGTTTCTTTCCATTGACGCCGCCGGCTGCATTGATCTCATTGATTGCAAGCTCATAGCCGTGCTGCTGGCTCTCGCCCATAACGCCGCTGTCTCCTGAAAGAGGAGCAACTAACCCGATCTTAATGCTTCCTCCAGAAGCTGCTGCCGTGGAAGCAGAACCTGAGCTGCTCCCACTCCCGCAGCCGGTCACGCTCGCCGTCACCATCGTTGCTGCAAGAGCAAGTGCAAGAATGCGAATTTTTTTCATAATGTACCCTCCTTTAACTTTGAAGCAAAAAATAAAAACCAACGGACACTATTTTCAAAATAAAACGATTTGGGCCTTTGAGCAATTTTGTTCTCTCCGAAAAAAAGCAGGATACACATTTTTATAACTTTTCGGATTTAAAATCGCCATTATGAATTATTTCTCTCTATAAAATTCAATTTTAAAATTTAACGTTTTCTTTTCAGCATCCTATAATCGTTTAAATATTCACTCTCTTTAAAAGTTAAATTTTTGTGCTTTCATTTTATAGAAACAAAGTTCAAAGTAGCCCTCCTCTTTTAAAAAATAAACGAAAGGCGTTGACCTTCTGTAAGCCAGGAGGTCAACGCCTTTGTTTGATAACATGATACGGCACATAATCCGCTTTGTCAATCGATTTTTTTGCTTCTTTTTTATTTTGTTAAGAAGTAACTATATTTTTTAAAATTGAAATCTTTTTTGTATCCCGTAAACTTTTGGTCCATAATTTGCGATTTAAATGGACTTTTTGTCCACCGCATTTTCCCTTTTATTCTCTATATCTGTATAAATTCTCTTTTATAATTCTTTTTCCATAAATTGAGTATTTGAATTTAGCCTAATTGATTCCTGCATTTTTAAACTCCATAATAATCATGCAGCATCAAGCAAAGCGAAAGATAGGTACGTGTATAATAATCTTCCAAATCCCAATTCCCCAATTCACAGATTTTTTCGAGCCGCTTTGCCATTGTATGGCGGTGAATAAAAAGTCTGCTTGCGGCTTTTGCCTGACTGCCTTCATGTGCAAGATATACCCGAAGTGTATGAACATAGTGCGTACTATGAGTGCGATCATAATCAAGCAGCTTTTGCAGCTCTGGTCGCTGACTGCGCAAAATTTCTTCCCCGTTTTGATGAAAACTGCTGAAAATAGAAAAAAACGACATGTTTTTGCTGCGAAAGACGCCTCGTTTTGCGCCAATTTGTTCTAAAGCTTTACAGCATTTTGCAGCTGCAAAGAAACTTTTTTCTAAATCGTCAGTGTCTTCCAAGTCATATTCCCCTACATAATAGCTAATTCTCTGCTCTTCTGATAAAAAAGTAAGAAGAATCGTCAGCTCAAAAATAACATCCTGAATCGTATTTTTTTCCGCTAAATTCAGATAAAAAACCGTTTTTCCATCCGGAAGCTGCGACCGGATATACCATGCAGCCTGCGAATACAGGTAAGACGAAATACGGTTAATTCCCTCCTGCAATTCTTTTGGCGGAACTTGACGGTCCGGAGCAGGGACCGCTACAAAAATATATCCAGGCAATTCTTTTGATGGTTGATTCTGTTCCATGTGCTTCTTTAAAAGAGGCAACAACTTTTTTGTACTCTCATCTTCCTGTGCTGCAGTCTGACGCTGAATTTCTCCAATTAGAATGTGCATGATCGCCGAAAAGGTCAAATGAGGCGGAATCGTTAAAATCGGCAAATGCAAGCGATTTGCTTCCCGAATAATATAATCCGGCACATCATCTACATAATAGCCAAGCTGAATTAAAATTCCACTAATCCCTCTGCGTTCCAGTTTTTGAATTAAATCGCTGTATCGCTTTTCATTTGCAAGCTGATATCCAGTCGTCACCAGTAACTCATCCTTTTGCAGAGAATCAGGGGTATCCAAAATTTCCATTACATTTACCCATAGAACTGAATTTTCTGCTCCAGAGGCCCCTGCTACTAGTTTAATTCCATTTAGGATTTGACGATCAACAATCTCTCTTATACGCAGTGGCAAAACTCATACACCTCCTTAAAGCTTGTAAAAAAACGGCGATGCTTCTCTTTGCATACAAAGAAAAACATCGTCGTTTCCCTTATTATAATAATGCCAAAATACTTCTGTCAATGATTTTTTATAAATAAAAATTTTATAATGAATTATTTAAAAAAAATTGTTCATATAAGGTTTTACTTTTTAGATGGACTTATCGTCCATAACTTTCATGTTTTCTGGACTGATCGTCGATTGCAGAAGCAGTAAAGACTTGTTAAAATGTTCTCAAATGCAGGATTACACGTTCTAAATTTCATACTAGCTAGTACACGCTGTGCTTTTAAGGAGATGGCATATATGAGTTATAAGGTGCTAATTACAGAAGATATCAACGAATCCGGAAAAGAACTTCTCCGAGAACAGGGATATGAAATCCGAATGGGAACGGGAATTGATGAAGAGACGGTCTTAAAAGAAGCGTCGGATTGCGATGCAATTCTGACCCGCAACGCAACAATCAGCCGCAGAATTATGGAAAACTGCCCAAAACTGAAAGCAATCTCCATGCATGGAGTCGGTGTCAATGGAATTGACGTAAAAAGTGCTACTGAACTTGGGATTCAAGTTACAAATGCTGCTAAGGCAAATCAAAATTCCGTAGCAGAATATACAATCGGTCTGATTTTGCTTCTTGCTAAACGTACCTTTGAATATAACGAAGGACTCAAAGCAGGGAACTGGGAAATTCGTTCTATCTGCGGAATGGACCTAGAGGGCAAAACACTTGGAATTATTGGTGTTGGAACTATTGGTACCATGGTCGCCAAAAAAGCATTTTACGGACTTGGCATGAACGTTATCGGCCATAAACGTCGTTTAACTAAGCCAATGAAAACAGAATACGGAATTCTCACAAATGATCTGGATGAGGTGATCCGCTCCGCTGATTTCCTTTCCCTTCATGTACCGCTCACCTCTTCTACCAGGAATCTTCTCAGCGCGGAAAAGCTTGCTTTGATGAAGCCAACCGCTTACCTGATCAACACGGCCCGCGGAGAAGTGACCGATGAAAAAGCATTGACTAAAATATTGGCAGAAAAAAAGATTGCCGGTGCTGCTATCGATGTTTTTGATGGTGGGATTCCAAATATGAATAACCCCATTCTCCATTTGGATAATGTAATTGTCTCTCCGCATACCGCAGCCTTTACTGGACGTTCTCTGGAACGAATGAGTTATCAGGCTGCTTTGGGAATTGTCGAAACACTCAAGGGTCAGGTTCCTACTTTTCCTGTAAACAACCCAAACCCGATTGACAAAGCCAGCTAAAGGAGGATTTCTTATGAAAAAAAGAGAGATTTTTGCAGGCGCCGAACGTATGGATTCCACTTCTTCCTCTTTAATTCGCGTCATGCTCGATAAAGTCCGTGCCATGAAAGACGCCGGCAAAACAGTAATTCCTCTGGTAGCAGGGGAACCGGATTTCAATACGCCGGAACCAATTAAAAAAGCAACGATCGCCGCTTTGGAAGCCAACTTTACACATTATGGTTCCAACCGCGGCATGCCGGAACTACGCGAAAAGATTTCGAAAATTCTGGAGCGGGATATGGGAGTTCATTACGACCCTGCGACCGAAATTCTTGTGACATGCGGCGGTGCAGAAGCAATTAACAATGCGTTGCTCTCTACAATTAGTGCGGGAGATGAAGTTATCATCTTTTCCCCTGCTTTTGTGAGCTATGAGAATTTGGTTCATCTAGCAGGGGGCACTGTCGTTTCGCTTCCTTTAAAAGAAGAAAATGGCTTTCAGATCGATCTTGCTGAAACCGAAGCTCATATCACCGACCGTACCAGAATGATTATTCTCAATAATCCCTGCAATCCAACCGGTGTTGCTTATCACCGCGAAATTTTGGAAGGTCTCGCAAAACTTGCCTGTAAATATGATCTTCTCGTCTTTTCGGACGAAATTTATGACCGTCTAACTTATGATGAACCTTTCTGCTCGATGGCTTCTTTTCCCGGAATGCGGGAACGGGCGCTTATCATGTGCGGTTTTTCGAAGACCTATGCCATGACCGGCTGGCGGCTTGGATATTTAGCAGTTGACAAACGGCATATGGATTATATTTTAAAATTTCATCAGTATTCTTCCACCTGCTGCCCCACTTTTTTGCAAATTGGTCTTGCAAATTCTGTAGATCTCCCTGAAACAGAAGCAGCCGTAAAAGAAATGCAGAAAAAGTTTAAGGAACGCAGAAAGTTAATCATGGAACAGCTTGATAAAATTCCACAGATTCATTATGTTCGCCCCTCCGGCGCCTTTTATGTTTTTATTGATGTCTCCGATACCGGACTCTCCGGACAGGAATTTTCCGAACGGCTGCTGGAAGAAAAGCTCGTTGGTACTGTTCCCGGAATTGGTCTTGGAAAAGAATGCGGGGATTTTGTCCGTCTTTCCTATGCGACTTCTAATGAAAACATTTTGGAAGCAACCAATCGGATGGCCAATTTTGTAAAATCACTTGCATAAAAGATTTATCTCCTTATAAGCAAAAAGTCCAACTCGTTTTTTCGAGTCGGACTTTTTGTTTTTGTACAACAGCGATTATCATCCTAAAATGAGCTTGTCCAATTTTTTGCATTCCAGGCTAAATAATGGTATAATAATTAAATACATCAAACCACAAAGAATGGGAGAGGATTTTATGACAGATGGGAAAAAGCACATTGCAATCGGGTTTGCAACTGGACGAATTGGCTTTAAAAATGTACTGCGTGCTTATATCTATCATCTAAAAGAATCCCATTTCTTATCTGATAAGCGGTTCCTTTTATCTTTATTTGTCGCGTATGATCCCAGCTATAATAATACCAAAAAAGAAGACTATGACAATCTTAGTGCAGAAGACCGAGAAGCATTTTATCTATGCCGCTTTATTGGTCCGGATGACATTGAAAAAGAAAAGCAGAAGCTTGTGAAAGACTCCATTTTAACAAAAGAAGAAGCTGCCGGCGTATTTGGAACCGGCTATGCTATGCAGCGAAATATTATTTTATATGAAGCTCTGCGTGAAAACGTTGATGGAATTATCTTTCTTGATGACGATGAATATCCCATGGCGGTAACAGAATCAAGCGGAATTTCTCTTTGGAGCGGTCAGAACGTCTTGGAAGAACATATCCGTTATCTGCAATTTTCCGATATCACAAACGGATATCACTGCGGCTATCTAACGCCTGTTCCTTCTATCGATTTCGATGGGATTCTCTCAAAAGAAATCTTTCACCGCTTCACAGATGCTCTGAGCAGTGATGTCTTAAAATGGGACGAGGTTGAGCGCTTGATTGCATCCGGCGGAGTTACATATGCAGATAAAACCATTTTGAGCGAACATCAGGCAAACCTCGCTTTAGAAGCAAATGGTGCAAAATTTATAAGCGGAGGAAATCTTGGAATCAATTTGACAAAACGGACAAAAGTTTTGCCATTTTATAATCCGCCGGGGGCACGGGGGGAAGACAGTATTCTCAGCACCTGCCTTAAAGAATATAACGTCAAGTGGATTCCTGTTTATACATTTCACGATGGGTTCTCCTTTTATGGAACCCTTCTTCGCGGGGTCCTTCCTTTAAAGCTGAAACAGATTTCGCTTTATGATTCTGCTGCTGTTAATAATCGTTTTTATAAAGCCTGCCTCGGCTGGGCTCGCTATAAGCCCCTATATACTTACCTGACCCAACCGGATTCTTTTACAGAAATGATGGATCAGTCCTTACAAAATCTTCAAGAATGTCTGCCATATGTCTGTTCTTATTTTAATGACAGACGGTACTACAATTTATTTTATGAAATGGAAAAATACGTTAAGAACGTACCAACCCATAATCAGCAATTTCATGACCTGCAAAAGGCATGGAAAAAGATGATAAAAGCTTTATAACTACAAAAAAGTGCTGCAGAAACCGAGAAACGATTTCTGAAGCACTTTTTATTTACACTGAATCAGAGAGAAATCTCAGCCGAGCAGTTTTACCATGACTGCTTTTTGAGCATGTAGACGGTTTTCAGCCTCTTCAAAGATTTCTGTGGAATGTTTTTCAAATACATCCGCAGTAATTTCTTCTCCGCGATGTGCCGGAAGGCAATGCAGTACCATGGCATCCTTTTTGGCTTTTGCCATCACTTCTGCATTTATCTGAAATCCTTCAAACGCTTTGCGGCGTTTTGCAGCTTCATCTTCCTGCCCCATTGAAGCCCAGACGTCTGTAATTACGACATCTGCTCCAACAGCTGCTTCTTTCGGATCGGTCGTCATGCTGAACGCCGGATAGGCCTGTGCAAAATCCAGCACTTCTGCTGCAGGGCGGTACCCCTGCGGGCAGGCAACCGATACTTCCATCTTCATCTTAAGGCCACCGACGATCAGGGAATTCATCATATTATTTCCATCGCCGATAAAGCACATTTTAAGGCCGTCCAAACTGCCATGCTTCTCACGGATCGTCATCAGATCTGCAAGCACCTGACATGGGTGAGATAAATCGGTCAGACCATTAATGATCGGAATAGTCCCAAAATTAGCCAGCGCTTCTACCTCGCTCTGTTTAAAGGTACGAATCATAATTCCGTCCAGATACCGGGAAAGAACCCTTGCGGTATCCTGCACCGGTTCTCCGCGGCCGATCTGCATATCTTTTGAAGAAAGAAAGATCGGCAGTCCTCCCAGCTGATACATACCAACTTCAAAAGAAACACGCGTACGGGTACTGGCCTTTTCAAAAATCATTCCCAATGTTTTTCCTGCCAGACGCGGATGCGCAATGTCATGCTTTTTCTCATACTTGAGCTGATCGGCAAGGTCCAGAATCTCTGTGATCTCCTGAGAAGAAAGATCCAGCATTTTTAAAAGATGTTTCATCGATAAGCCTCCTCAAAAATTTTAAGCCAGTACCTTTTCCAAAATAGAAAGGCCCGTTTTTAATTCCTCAATCGTAATGGTAAGCGGCGGTAAAAAGCGCAAAACATCTTTTGCCGTCAGCACCAGCAATCCGTTTTCCACACATTGATCTGCAATTTGGGCAGCCGTTTTTCCGGTTGGCTTCGCGCCAACCATCAATCCCATACCACGCACGTTTTCAATGTTTTTCATTTCACGAAGCGATTCCTGCAAAAAGGCCCCTTTTTGTACGACTTCCTGCAAAAATCCCGGTGTGTTTAGTCTCTCCAAAACCACATTTGCGCCTGCGCAAACCACCGGATTCCCGCCGAAAGTGGTTCCATGATCACCAACACCGAGGACCTCTGCGCACTTTTCGCCAACCAAACACGCTCCGATCGGCAAACCGCCGCCGAGCCCCTTTGCACTGGTAAGCACATCCGGCTTTACTTCAAACTGCTCTGTCGCATAAAAAGTTCCGGAACGCCCCACACCGGTCTGTACCTCATCCGCCACCAAAATGATATCCTTTTCATCACAAAGTTTCCGCAGCGCTTTTACAAACTCTGCAGTCAGGGGCAAAACGCCGCCCTCTCCCTGAATCGGCTCATAAAAAATTGCACAGGTCTTATCGCTGAGCTTCTCCATGACGCTCTGAAGGTTTGGCTCCGCGGTAATAAATCCTGTCGGCAGCGGCATAAACAGCTCATGAAAATGTTCCTGTCCGGTGGCAGCTAGAGTTGCCAGCGTTCTGCCATGAAAAGAATTTTGAAGGGTAATTATTTCGCAGCGGTCAAAGCCATACCGATCAGAACTATATTTTCTTGCAACCTTAACGGCGCACTCGTTTGCTTCTGCACCGCTATTTCCAAAAAACACTTTTGAAAATCCCGCTGTTTTACAAAGATTCTCTGCTAATGACGTAACCTGCGGATTATAAAACAGATTACAGGTGTGCTGAATTTCTCCCGCCTGTTTTGAAACTGCCGCAACCCATTTTGGATCGGCATATCCCAGACTGTTTACACCGATTCCGGCAGTAAAATCAATATACTTTTTTCCATCTGCATCCCATGCGGTCGCATTTTTTCCTTTTACCAGCGCTGCAGAAAAGCGATGATAGGTGTGCATCATATATTGATCTGCCTGTGCTTTGATTTTTTCAAATTCCATAAAGTGCCTCCTCTATATTAACAGAACATCGTGCCAATACCGGCATCAGTAAAGAGCTCCACCAAAATGGAATGCGGAACCCGGCCGTCGATAATATGCGCACGCTTAACACCTTGGCGAACTGCCTCTACACAACAGTCAATTTTCGGAATCATCCCGCCGGAGATAACCCCATCTTTCTGCAGTTTTGGCACAGAAGAGAGATTGACAACCGGGATCAAGGTTTCCTCATCGTCTTTATCTCGTAAAAGTCCTCGAATATCCGTCATCAAAATCAGCTTTTCAGCATGAAGACTCGCCGCGATATGTGCTGCGGCAATATCTGCATTGATATTAAATACCTGACCCTCCTGACTGCCGGCTACCGTGGAAATAATCGGAATATATCCTTTTTCGATTGCATCATTGATCACGTCATTTTTGACTTCTGTAATTTCTCCGACAAACCCAAGGTCATCTTCAGAAACTTTCTTTACTGCACGCATCAGGTCGCCATCCAGGCCGCAAAGTCCGATTGCTTTGCCCTCATGGCGCTGCAAAAGCTGCACCAAGTCTTTATTGACTTTTCCTGCTAAGACCATTTGAACAATGTCGATTGTCTCCTGATCGGTCACACGCATTCCCTTAATAAATTCGCTTTTCTTTCCGATCTTTTTGAGCATTGCATTGATTTCCGGGCCGCCGCCATGAACCAAAACCACATGGATTCCAACAAGCTGCATCAGAACCAAATCGCTCATCACAGCGTCTTTCAGATGATCATCGATCATTGCGTTTCCGCCGTACTTAACAACAACTGTTTTTCCCGCCAGCTTTTGGATATAAGGCAACGCCTCCACCAAAACCTGTGCCCGATCTGCATCTAAAATATTCAAGGGGGATTCCTCCTTCTCATCAGGTCCGATAATCACCGTTAATTTTCACATAATCGTAAGTGAGGTCACACCCATAGGCAGTTGCCTCAAAATCACCGTCATGGAGCGTTACATCGATCCCGATTTCGTCTTCCAAAAGAATTTTCTTAGCAGTGTCTTCATCAAAATCGATTCCGGCGCCATCTTTGCAGACATTAATTGCACCCATTTTAGAACGGAACGCAACATCGACCGCATGGATATCCACCGGCACCCCGGAATATCCAATCGCACAAAGCACCCGTCCCCAGTTGGCATCTGCTCCGAACATCGCAGCTTTTACCAGAGAGGAACAAATAATGGTCTTTGCAACGATTCTCGCATTTTCATCGGAAGAAACTCCTGTTACCCGACAAGCAAGAAGCTTTGTTGCGCCTTCTCCGTCTTTTGCCATCATCTTACAAAGTGCGGTACAAAGCATTTTCATTGCCTTTAAAAAGGTCTGATAATCCTCTCCGTCCGTTGTGATTGGCTCATTTTTTGCAAGGCCGTTTGCCATAATGCAGCAGGTATCATTCGTACTGGTATCTCCATCCACGCTGATCATATTAAAGCTGTTCTTCACCGACTCCTGCAAAGCACTTTCCAGTGCTTCCGTTGAAATTGCAACGTCTGTTGTCAAAAAGCAGAGCATGGTACACATATTCGGATGAATCATTCCGCTGCCCTTTGCGGCGCCGCCTAAACGTACCACATTGTCCCCGAGCATAAACTCTACCGCAAGATTTTTAGGGACCGTATCTGTCGTCATCAGCGCTTTCGCAGCATCATCGCCGCCTTCTTTACTGAGTTTCTTTGCCAAAACAGGTGATGCCTTTATAATCGGCTCAATCGGCAGCGGCTGTCCGATAACTCCGGTACTCGCGACCAAAACATCCTGTGCTTTGATTTTTAACGCACTTGCGGCGGCTTCTGCCATTTTTTCGGCCTTTTCCACTCCATCTGAATTACAGGTGTTGGCGTTGCCGGAATTAGCGATCACAGCCTGGGCAATTCCATCCGTCAAATGCTTTTTGCAAACTTCGATCGATGCGCCTTTTACCAGATTACTGGTATAAACGCCGGCCGCATTACAGGGGACTTCACTTTTAAGCATCATCAGGTCCGGCTTCTTTTTATTGGGACGAATCCCACAGTGCATTCCGCCTGCCATAAACCCTTTCGGTGCTGTAATTCCGCCGTCTATAAACTTCATGGATTTGCCCTCCTTAAAATGCCGGGGGCCATGCGGTAAGACCCTCTGTTTCGTCTAGTCCGAATGCCAGATTCATATTTTGAATTGCCTGACCCGCCGCTCCTTTT
Organism: Caproicibacterium sp. BJN0003; assembly: GCF_026314295.1. Taxonomy (NCBI): domain Bacteria; kingdom Bacillati; phylum Bacillota; class Clostridia; order Eubacteriales; family Oscillospiraceae; genus Caproicibacterium; species Caproicibacterium sp. BJN0003. The sequence goes on along the minus strand of NZ_CP111108.1, from coordinate 230,974 downwards.
ACCATGTTATCAAGCGCGCTGACCGCGATAAACGTATTGGTACGCGGATCAATATGAAGAGAAATATCACAAAAATTAGAATACCGCACATTATGAATATCCGCTTCTTTTCCCTTCGGCAAAAGACGAATAAAATATTCATTCTGATAGGCTTGCTCATAAACCTCTTGAAGCTGTGAAAGCGTTGTGCCATTTTTTAGCTTTGCATAGCAAGTTGCAAGGATTCCGCGGTTAACCGGCAGAAGATGCGGAACAAACAGCACTTTCATTGAGTTTCCCGTAATTTTAGAAAGGCTCTGTTCAATCTCCGGTGTATGACGGTGCGCAGCGACCTTATAGGCATGCATGCCTTCGTTGAGTTCCGGATAATGGGTATCCTGTGTACTGTTCCGCCCCGCTCCGGTCACCCCGGATTTGCAGTCGGCAATGATTCCGTCCTGCTCAATCAATCCTGCCTTTAATGCCGGAACAAGTGCCAGAGGCACGGCCGTAGTATAGCAACCGGGGTTTGCGATCAGGTGCTTTCCCTTGATTTCCTCGCGGAAAAGTTCCGGCAGTCCATAAACCGCCTCTTTGTGGAGCTCTGGATACTGGAACGTATTCTTATACCAAAGCTCGTAATCTTCCGCTTTTTCCAATCGAAAATCTGCGCCAAGATCAATAAAGACTTTATTCTGATCCCAACACTCTTTTCCCAGCGCCTGTGAAAGTCCATGCGGCAAAGCGGCAAAAATCACATCACTTTTTTCCACAACCTGTTGCTGGTTACCGCAAATCATATCGCACAAGCCATAATAGGAAGGGTATACTTCGCTCAGTGCTTTTCCTTCAAAACTCACACTGCTGATGGCTTTAAGAGATGCCTGCGGGTGATTTGCAAGAATGCGGCACAATTCCGCACCTGCATATCCGGTGGCGCCGACGACGCCGACTTTAATAGATTTCATCGATTGGTTCCCCCTTTTTTATGCGCGCTCCAAAAAAGCTGTTTTTTTATTTATACCATTGCTAAGATACGTTTTGCTTCTTTTTCGACATTTTGCGGAGCAGGTCCGCCTAAAACTGTTCTGCCGTTTACACACTTTTCGAGGCTGATGGCATCATAGATTCCTTCATCAAAGAGTTCAGAATGTGCCTGATAATTTTTTAAAGGCAGTGCTTCCAGTGTAGTTCCCTTTTCTACACACTCGCCGACCAATTCTCCGACAACCCGATAGGCGTCCCGGAAAGGCATTCCCTTTTCTACCAGATAATCGGCAGCATCAGTGGCATTGATAAATCCACCGGCGGCAGCTTTGCGCATATTCTGCGGCAAAACGCGCATGGTCTTAATCATCGGAATAAAAGTGGTAAGGCACATATGCAGGGTATCACAGGCATCAAAGACCGGCTCTTTATCTTCCTGCATATCCTTATTATAAGCGAGCGGAAGACCTTTCATAGTAGCCAAAAGTCCTGTCAGATCTCCAATCACTCTTCCGGCTTTTCCGCGGATCAATTCGGCAATATCTGGGTTTTTCTTCTGCGGCATAATGCTGCTACCGGTGGAAAATGCGTCATCCAGCTCAATAAACTTAAATTCCCAACTACACCAGAGGATAATCTCTTCTGAAAAGCGGGAAAGATGAACCATACAGATCGAAATATCAGAAAGCAGTTCCAAACAAAAATCCCGATCGGAAACGCCGTCTAGACTATTATGTGTCGGTGCATCAAATTTCAACAGCGAAGCCGTCAAATTTCTATCCAGCGGATATGTTGTTCCCGCGAGAGCTCCGGAACCTAACGGACAAACATTCATGCGTCGTCTGGTATCCTTTATTCTATCAATATCTCTCAGAAACATTTCAGCATAGGCAAGAAGATGATGCCCAAAAACGATTGGCTGTGCCCTCTGAAGATGCGTATAGCCCGGCATAACGACATCTTTATATTTGAGTGCAAGCTCTCCAAGGGTTTTGACAAGCTCTTTTATCTCTTCCTCCAGAGAATCGCACTGATTTCTTAGATAAAGCCGAATATCCAGCGCAACCTGATCGTTTCGGCTTCTCGCGGTATGGAGCCGTTTTCCGGCATCCCCCAAGCGGTTCGTCAATTCTCCCTCTACAAAAGTATGAATATCTTCACAAGTGGGATCGATCGAAAGTGTGCCGCTCTTTACTTCTTCTGCAATTTTCTTTAGCTCTGCACAAATCTCTTCGGCTTCTTCTTTTTTAAGAATCCCGATTTTTCCAAGCATCGTTGCATGAGCGATACTTCCCTCGATATCTTCCTGTACCATACGGCTATCGAACGAAATAGAGGAATTAAAATCATTTGTCCTTTCGTCCAGGCCCTTATGAAATTTATTTTCCCAAAGTTTCATAAAACTCCTCCGGTTGTCTGTTTTCCTTTAAAATAAGCAAAAGGGCGAACCTTTGCCCGCCCTTCCAAGTCTTAAAGACCGGACGGAACTTTACGTTCCGATCCTCTTCCGGGATTCCTCATTTTTTAGAGGAAATCACCTGATGATTTAAATTTTTAAGTGCCTGCACCTTAATCGGCAATCCAAACAGATCAATAAATCCTTTGGCTTCTGCCTGATCATATACTTCGTCTTCACTGAAGGTTGCGATTTCTTCATCATAAAGGCTGTAGGGGCTCTTAACGCCGGCGTCAATCACATTTCCCTTATAGAGCTTCAGCTTCACATCGCCCGTTACATGCTCCTGCGTACTGTCTACGAATGCGCTGATTGCCTCCCGCAAAGGAGTAAACCATTTGCCGTCATAGACCAATTCCGCCATTTTATCACCGATACCCTGCTTATAATGATAAGTATCTTTATCGAGGCAGATTTCTTCCAATTTGTTATGTGCATGATAAAGAATCGTTCCACCGGGAGTTTCATAAACGCCGCGGCTCTTCATACCGACCAGCCGATTCTCTACGATATCGGCGATGCCGATTCCGTTTTTGCCGCCCAGTTCATTGAGCTTGCTGAGCAAATCGACCGCACAGAGTTTTTGACCATCCAGTGTAGTGGGAACGCCTTTTTCAAAATGGATCGTCACATAAGTGGCTTTGTCCGGTGCCATTTCCGGTGAAATCCCCAATTCCAAGAATCCGGGTTTATTGTACTGCGGCTCATTTGCAGGGTCTTCCAGGTCGAGTCCTTCATGAGAAAGATGCCACAGATTTTTATCTTTCGAATAATTGGTTTCCCGTGTAATCTTAAGCGGAATATTATGGGATTCTGCATAAGTAATTTCTTCATCACGGGATTTTAAGTTCCATTCACGCCACGGAGCAATGATCGGCATATTAGGAGCAAAGGCTTTGATGGAAAGTTCAAAACGGACCTGATCATTGCCCTTGCCGGTACAGCCATGACAGATTGCGTCGGCGCCCTCGGCCTCTGCAATTTCCACCAAACGCTTTGCAATCAGCGGACGGGCAAAACTGGTTCCTAAAAGATATTTATTTTCATACACGGCATCTGCCTTAAGTGTCGGCCAGATATAATCCTCAACAAACTGTTTTTTAAGGTCGGCAATATAAAGTTTGGAAGCACCCGTCTTCTTTGCTTTTTCCTCCAGGCCATTCAGTTCGCCCATTCCCTGTCCAACATCTGCTGCAACTGCAACGACCTCACAGTTGTTATAATTTTCTTTCAGCCAGGGAATAATAATAGAGGTATCTAAGCCTCCTGAATAAGCTAGAACCACTTTTTTAATATTTTTCTTATCCATGATAAAGCCTCCGTTGTTTTTCTTTGTGGCTCTTATTATACACTTATTATTCATAAAATCAAGGATTTATTGCATAAATATTCATATTCCACAGTTTTCACAGTTTTGTATAAAAATAACCTGACAAAGGATGTGCAATCCCTCTAAAAACGTGATTTTATCGGAATAATGAGTTTTCAAAGTTTACGCAATATGGTATAATAAATCAAATAAAATGTATGTTTACAGATGATTGGAGGTTATCTGCTATGAAAGAAATTTCTTTGGACAAATTTGAATTCTCGCCTTTTAACAAAATCGCAAAGGACTGGATGCTGGTTTCTGCCGGCACTCCGGAATCCTGCAGCACTTTAACAGCCTCCTGGGGCGGTGTTGGTGTACTTTGGGGAAAAGATGTGGTATTTTCCTTTATTCGGCCACAGCGTCACACATTAAAGTTCATTGACCAAGAAGATTATTTTTCTATCACCTTTTTAAAAGACGGCTATCGTGACGCACTTAACTACTGTGGAAGTCACTCCGGCGGAGAAAATCAGAAGATTACCGAAGCAGGTCTGCATCTGGCAGAATTTAAAGAGGCACCGATTTTTAAAGAAGCTTCGCTCACCTTTATTTGCAAAAAGCTTTATCGCCAGCCTCTGGAACCAAAATATCTGCTTGATCAGTCACTTGACGAGCGCTGGTACCCAAACAAAGATTACCACAATATGTTTGTAGGCGAAATTGTACGTGTTTTTTCTAATGACTAAAAATTTTCGCTTTTAAATTTGAAACCGGCTCTAAAAAGCTAAGCAAGCAAAAAATGCCCCAATCGTAGCAATAAAACTACGATTGGGGCATTCGTCATGTTAAATAGGAAATAGAGTGATCTTACTGCCGGATAAAAAGGCTAAAGCCACTGTTTATAATTATGGTTGTTCCTGAGGATCTTTAACTTCATATTCTTTTAAAAGATTATAAAGTTCCTCTCCTACCACAGCAGAAATACAAAGGCCATCTTCTACATAGCTTTCTGAAAGCAAAGTTGCTTCTTTTCGAATTTTTGCTGCCAAACCAGCCTTGTCAAAAGGTAAAAGCAAAGAAACTTTTCTGACATTCACCGGCAGATTCTGTTCGATCGCTTTCAAAAGGGAATCCAAACCTGCACCAGTCTTGGCACTAATTCGCACCGCATTCCCAATCATTGGGATCTCGGAAAGCTCCGGTACCTTATCACATTGATTAAGGACCGATATCACTGGACGATTCCGACAGCCAAGCTGCGTTAAAATCTCTTGAGTCACTTTCAAATGGGTCTGTGCTTCCGGGCTGGAGGCATCACAAACATTTAAAATAATATCGGCCTGAACCGCTTGTTCCAGTGTAGAATGAAATGCCTGCACCAGATGATGCGGCAGTCTTCGAATAAAACCAACCGTATCGATCAGCATAACTGTAACTCCATTGGGAAGCTTTAAGGCACGGGCGGTCGGGTCCAGTGTTGCAAAAAGCATGTCTTCTGCAAGTACGCCGGCATTAGTCAGAGCATTCATCAAAGTACTCTTTCCGGCATTTGTATAGCCAACTAGTGCAACCGTGATCACGCCCTCTTTTTTACGACGGCGGTCAATTTGTGCCCGGTGTTTTTCTACATCTTCCAGCTGTGCCTTGAGATTTTCAATTCGTGCACGGATATGACGTCTGTCTGTTTCCAGCTTCGTTTCACCGGGTCCACGAGTTCCGATTCCGCCGCCCAACCGAGAAAGCTCTTTTCCTCTGCCGGAAAGGCGAGGCAAAAGATAGCGAAGCTGTGCCAGTTCCACCTGTAATTTTCCTTCACTGGATCTTGCACGGCTCGCGAAAATATCGAGAATTAGCATAGTTCGGTCAATTACCCGAACCTTTGTCGCCTCTTCCACATTCCGAATTTGAGTCGGAGAAAGATCCCGGTCAAATACAACCAGATCAATTTCATGAACCGCGCAAAAATCAGCAATCTGCTGCAGCATTCCCGAACCAACACAGCTTGCCGGATCTGGTGCAGGACGTTTTTGCGTAATTGTGCCAAAAGGTTCCGCGCCTGCGCTGTATACTAATTCATACAGTTCCGCAAGAGAAGATTCCACATCATATTCCCCGGTATCAACTTCCACCAGAATTACTTTTACCTTTTTTTCTTCATTTTCCAGCATAAGAACCCTCCGACTGCGCAATTTTTTATTTCCTATTTTACTGCAATTATTTTAGTATTGCAAATCATCGAAAAGCTATGTATTCATATTCTATATTTGATTCGTTAAAAGAATTGTGAACCTTCGCAGTGCTTGTATCGGAATCCTGCATCACGGTAAGGCTGGTCCCATCAAGGGACAATCCTGCCATCGCGCCTTCCGATGGAACCGCAAATGCACAATAAGCCCCTAACTCTCCGCCGGTACGCACTCTAACTGCAGATAAATGCTCGCAATAAACAAGGACCAGTCTTGCTGCAAACGGCAATGAGATTACCTGCTGTGCCTTACCATCTCCCACATAGGAATTGATTGTCATCGGCACTGGATCATTTGCATTTTTATGACGACTATTATCATTAAAATGTGCGGTCAAGAGACTGTCAAGCAACTGATTATCTTGTGCAAAATCCAAACGAACAGGCTTATCATCCGCTTTCCAGTCATGCAGTCCAAGAGAAGTTTTATTTTGATTTGACAAATTTATTTTCCCCCTTTAAATTTCAATCACATCATCTGTCCCATCCATTTGGTTCCATGAAAGTCCTCTTTTGTCCAAATCGGACCACGTAAGATTTCGATCATCTAAAGCTTTCCAAGTTTCTTTTCGATGATCAACCAAACCAATCAAATGAACCGGAAAAAAGCGCCTTAAAATTCGGATGGAACGAGTCAGATTCCGCGGTTCTCCCAAAAGGACAAAACGAACCACACTTTCTTTTGGATACTCTTCTACATTGCAGGAAAGCCCTACCGCCTGTGCAATCTTTTCCATATCACACTTTGCAAAATCGTCATCGTCAAGCGAAAAAAGAACTTTTGCAGCACTTTGCTGTTCCACAAGTGTTCCATCTGCTGTTCTAAGTTCTTTTGAAAAAAGCTCCAGCCCCCAACTCTCTGCGGTTGCTGCAAAATTTTCCCGATAAAGCTCCAAAAGGGCTTGCTCACATCGATCCAGTACAGCAGCATATGCTTCTAGTTCGTGGTCAACAGTCGTAGTCCCGTCTAAACGATAAAGCGGAACCGCTCTCATCTGTTCTTTCATTCGTTCTAATGCGCCCATTTTTAGCTTTCCTCCTTCACCGTAATTGTTCCGGCGATCAGGAGCTTATTTTTGGCTGGGACTGGTGTCCCATAAAAATAAATTGTCATATCCGTAACTGTTCCAGTCCCATAAATAGCAGCATAAACAGCACTATAAGTAAGCGGCTGTCCGATCTTTAAAGAAGCAAACAAATCAAGAATTATGGACTTGCATTGAGTGATTGCTGCCTGCTTATCGACGCCTTCTGCAAATACAAGCTGTGCTTCCACGTCAAGGGAAATAACAGAAATTGGATGAGTCAGAACCGTCACATTGAGTTCACGCGATTTTTGAAGATCCTGCTCCACTTCCGAAAGAAGTGCATCCGAGGGGACTCCGCCTGTTGCAGCAAGATATAAGCCAACTGTTCCCACTCCGTTTTCTCTTGGTACTACATAAACATCCCTGACTCCTTCATGCTGCATTGCTTTATTTTGATAAAATGCTGCATTGCTGCCGGTACTGATTCGGCTAAAACTATCCTCGATCCTCTGTCTCAGCATCTCGTCGGATTCCGTATCTCTCCCTCCGAAAAAGTCAGACAAATTTATAACCGTTTCAATCCCTGGCACAGCCGTAACAAAGCGGGTAATTGTTCCCGCTTTTGCGTTGCCTGAAATTCCCTCTTTTTGAGCTTTTGCTTTGACTAAAACCGAAAGTTGGTTAATTCCGAGGATCCCTTGTTCTATCGTTTCAAAGGTGGTGCCATCCTGTGTCTGGCAAATTGTTCCTTTTGGAATTGCAACATCAAACCAAAGGGCTTTTCCCCTTTTAAACTGTAAAGTGCCAGAAGCCGCCGTTCCCTCTGCTCTTGTTAATCCGCGTGCCAGTGCATGTTTGTCGAGTTCTTCCCCATCTGCAGTTGTAAAGTTCATTTGTTTCTTCATCCAATCAAGTTCTGCAAAAAGATTATATAACTCTCCTGCCAGCACGCGGAACCGAATTCCTAAATCAGAAGCTTCATCCGGGAAAGTCCCTGATTTTTCAAAATAAAGATTTTTCATTTCTTCCACTAAGTCTTCATAAGTAATCATCAAGAATATTTCACCTCGATTTTTCTGCGTTCATTAAAGATTTCTACTATAAAAGAGATCCTATCTTCATAAATTTCTGCTGAGATCACTTTCGCCTCCGGCATAGGGAGCAGTGCTTCAGCCGCCATAGAAAGTGCAATATTTTCGCTTTCCGGAGCTGAACGATCCAACTCAAACAAGCGGCTTCCAAACTCCGGCGCATACCAAAAGTCTCCCTTTTTCACATTTAAATGAAATTCCGCCCGCTGAAACAGTGCATTGATTCCCTCCAGCATTTCAAACTGACCGGCCGCATTTTGCAGAATATCTCCATCTTTTAAAGCTGCCTCCACACAGTCACTCCTTTTTTGCTGCGAATACCTGCCCATTTAGAACAATTTCGCCGTTATTTTTCAAATAAATTTCCGCTCCTCCCTGTGAGAAGAGAAGTAGCTCTCCCGGTTCCAAATTTTTTTCACTCTGGACTGCCCCGATTGAAGTTTTCCCCAAATTGGTATCGACCAAAATTGTCTGCGCACTAATCGGTGCCTTCCAAAAAATTCCCCATGGCCCAACTTGCGCAACATTTCGATATTCGGAATCCGTCTGAAAGCTTTCGTCTCCTATTACATCTGCTACTTTGCCTGCGGGCGACTGTTTCGCAAAATCACGCATTTTTTCCGTCAACCACATTTTAACTTCTCCTTTCGCAGGGTAAGCCGAGTTGATTCTCCCTGTCCATTTAAGCAGTAACGGACTGCAGAAACGACCCAATCAGATTTTCCATGAAGCCAAACGGACTGCAGCGGATGCGCAGCAACCGCTCCAGCACAAAGCACCTGCATAGTTTCCTCTTTTTTGAGTGCTTTCTGCAAAGTGGCCTGTGGATCGACAGAAAATCGTCTGCGCAAAATTCCCATCGATTTCGTCTCGGTATCTTCTTCCGCCAATTTCCAATTGTTTTGCTCTTTACCGTAAACTGCAGAAACGCGCTGATAAATGGATTGCCTCTGTATTTCCTCCAAAATTGTTTTCCCATTGTCTCCTAAAATAAGAGTCGGACATTTGGATCTTTCCATAGAAAGAGTCCATCCATCTGCAAAAAGGGGTTTGCCAAGAAACTTTTTGCAGAATCCGTTAAGTGCCTGCCATTCGCTTTTTCCCTTTTCCACCGAATAAGGGGTTTTCATAAACTCATTTTCTTCTTCAGAAAGATGAAATCCATAAGGCTTTGCACAGGCAGAAAATAGGATTTGCAAACTGGGGTTAGGATAAGTTATTGGCATTGCTTCACTATCAAGTAAAATCCCAATAGGGCTTCTTGCCTGTAAAAAAAGCTCAGCACTATTCCCAAGGAACGTGCGTATCTCATCAAGCATTCCTATAAAAACAGTTTTCCCACTGTCATTCGTCACCTGAATTTTTCCGCCAAAAAGTTTTTCATTCCCCATGGGAAATGTTCCTTTAAAGGAAGCTGCCGGGGAATCTTCCTCCCAGTCTATTTGTATTGAAACGGGCTGAGGCAGCCGCCAGTGCTGCCCCTTCCCGGAAATATAATCATAAATCATCAGAAAAGAATCAACTTCTTTCCTACCGGAAGCTGATCGGGTCTACAAATCCATGGATTTTTTTCCAAAAGAAGATCAACCGTTGTATGATTGCGAATTGCTTCGACCCAGAGGGAACCTTCTTTCCCAATGATTGTTTCTCTCGGCTTTTCAACCGACTCGCTCTGCAGGATTTCAACAAAATGAAACGAATAAGCAATCCGGTCCGATCGCGGAGTTCCCTCTAATTTGAGCTCCTCAAAAATCGCCTCAATCGGAACAGACAAGCCCGGCGCTGATAAAATCCCTTTAGGATCCTGTAAAAGTTCGGCTAAATGATTAAAAACCACCCTGGCATTTTCTCCTAAAAAGATTCCTTTGCCCAAAATTTCCCGACCTTTTCCTCCCAGTTCCTGCAAAACTTCTCCGCCATATGGCTGTTCCAAAGCATGTACTCGCCGAGAAGCCTTAATTTCCACTTGATCCGGTAAACGCGGCCAATAAAAATCACGAAAACTCATTGTTTCACTCATTCTGTATCCCCCTCAACAGAATGCTCTCCGCGCAAGACCTCCATCTCAAGCTCTTTGCTGATTTTTTCCGTGAGGCTTTCTATTTGTTCAAGTGTCATTTTCTGATCTCTCCCAACCATCTTTTTGTTCTACAATACACCAGGTATAAAGACGTTTTGCTGAAAGGAATACGCCATCTACGCGAAGAATCGTATAAAAATACTTTTCATCTCTCACTTCATCGCCAATCATTGGTAAAAAATCTGCAGATGCAATCAAGCGGTAGCATCTGCCTTCCTGCACTTTTTGGTCGAGCGTCCGAAAAAGTCCGCGATAAGAATTTCCATTCCAAAAAAACTCATTTCCATATCGTTGCAGAAGACTTTTTACCAATTCCGAACGGCTCATAATATCCTCCCAAAATAAAAATTGTCTTGAAGAAAAGGGGACGCTGCGCGTTTTGCCTGCTCCCATAAAGTTTTTTCCGTTGCGCCGCAACCGGATTGCATCCGGATTTCTCCTGCGGAGAAGCTGCCGCCGCCATTTAAAAGCGATGCCTGCCAGTTTGCTAAGGCGGCAGCAGCGGCGCAGAGCAGCATCTCTCCCCCTGAAATATCTTTTCTCCGCGCTTCTTCAATCTGAGCAATCGCGTCTCTCACCAAGGTAAAATAAGGTTGTGCTTCTTCCTCACTCAATCCCCGATAAAAAGCGAATCGCTCCATTACTGCCATTTCGTCCATATGTTAAGCCTGATAGGTCAGCGTTTTAACGGCGCCGCCAAAGATTTTTGTGAAGCCTGCAATCATGCTGATGGAAGCACGTTCCAGCTGACGGTCAATCAGCTTATCATAATCGGTGACAATATCACCGGCCTGAACCATTTCCAGTGCGCAGGTACTGTCAAGACCAACCACTGTTTTAGAGGGCACATCCGGCACATGCAAAAGATTTGCACCAACCGGTGTCCCCAATTTTCCGGTTCCCTGAAAATTCAGTCCCGCTTTCGCATCTTTCAATTCGGAAATATTCAGAAGGTCCTGAACCGCTTCAGTTCCCGCCAAAATAGTGTTCATCTGATAAGGAGAAAGCGAAGCCCAAAGAGAAACTAGATCTTTATAAGCGACTCCGCTAGTCCCAGAAGCTTTAATAGAAGCCGCATTATCTTTTCCATCGTCTCCATGGAGCAAAACATCTACCGCGTCACCAAGCTGTGCGCGGGCAATATAGGCACCGATTTGGCGCAGCGTAACTGTAAAAAGATCCAGCCGCTGGAATCGTAAAGCTTCATAACTTGCCACCAACATGCGACCACGTTTTTGGAGTTTTACCAGATGATCCTGTACGTGAACAACGGTTTCCGGAATTTTTGCACCTTCCGCTACCGGCTTAAATGACTTTTCCTCGTTCGTCGGTGTACTGGTAATGGTACGATAGTCAAGACCTTCTACCTGTGTGGTCGTCGCTACAATCGAAGGAAGCAGGTTTTCCTGTTCTATCCCCTGACGGACAGCCCGGCAGACATATTCCGGGAAAAGAGCGGCACTATCGCCGGACTGAAAAAATTTTTCCACCCGATCGCTGGTTCGTCCGCTTACTCGAATATCAAAACGTTTTAGCTGTCTTTGATAAGCATCCAAATTTTCGAGGGACGTCCCTTTATAGTTTTCGGAATGATCCAAAGATTCCAGCACATCCGTAAAAGACTTTCCGGTACCATACATTCCTTTTTCCAATCGCAGATTTTCATAAAAAGCCATAATAAAATCTCCTCTCTTAATTAAAGCATAATGCCAATTGTTTTAGCGTTGGAGTCTACATCGATAACTAAATAGCTTCTCCCACCCGTAGAAACAGTTGCAACGCTTTGCGCTCCGGAAGCTGCTAAGGTCTGATATCCTACCTTTGGCGCTGTCCCCGTATAAGGAATCTCCCGATATCCGTTGAGCTGAACTGCCGTAAATCCGTTTCTTACGGAATTTGCAACACCGCAAAAGACATCCCCATTTACACAGGGAACAACGGTTCCATTGTCGCTCATTTTTACCAGGCTGCCATAAGCTGTGGTATCATCGCATGCAAAGGTCACCATATTTTCTCCAAATCCATTCATAGAAACTTTCATTTTTTCTCTCTCCTTTTTGCTACAAAATCAAATACAATAGGGTTCATTGTCATTTTTCTGCGCTTTTTTCTCTCTGCACATTAGCTGAGGTGCAAGCGGTAATTTTTCCTGCAGATTTTTTTGCAGAGAATCTTCTACCTGCTCCAATTCCTCCGGAGAAAGCGCCAGAGCCATTCGTCGTACCGTATCGCCCTCAATTTCCGGATGCAGTAAAGAAATTGCTTTTACTGTTTTCTTCATCAATTTTTCACGATACCGTTTTCCCCACGCTGCGTCATCTTCCATTCCAGAATTTTTAAATCCTTTTGTTACCCCTGCTTCTCTCTGTGCAGGAACCGCTACAAAGCTCCATTCATAGGCGTCCTGCGGATTAGAAAGGACTGCACAGCAAACTTTTCCATTATAAAGTTCTCCTTTTTGATGACCGCAGGATTTTTCCCGTAAATCTGTCCCGCAGATCGAGCAGTTCATACTTCCAACGGAACAGCCAACGCTGACTTCTTTTTTCATTCCGCTGTCAATTTCCAACATTAAATCGCGATTTTTATCGCATCGCGGCAGATACGCCATTGCGACCAGTCTGCAATATGGCTCTCCTGCCATTGTTTTCCGGCTCTGATCTGTTTCCAATGCCGTATCATAAATACGGGCAACCTGTGTAGAAGCGTCCATACTATGATTAAAAATTCCGGTTTTTCCTAGAAACAGTCTCCCGAGATCAGAAAGAGCCTTTGTGGTAAAGCGCTCATAATCCCTGTCGATTTCGTTATCACACAATGCCACCCGAAAGGTATAAACTTCCTCTGCAGAAAATGGTCTTCGAGTGTATTGATTAATTTTATTCAGCGCGTCTGTGTCCGGCAGAGCACCGCTTTTTAAAACGGTTCCATTACGCATTTGCATTCTCCTTTTTCAGTTTTCGAATTTGTTCCTCCAAAAGACTTGTCTGTGCGCGTAAATGCGCCGCATTTGCAAGTTCTGTTGTATCCTGAAGCGAGATATCATCCCAGTCAATTGAGACTGTTCCGAAGCTGCCGGAAAGTCTCAGCCAAAGTGTGCAGATTTTTCGAATGATCGGTTCCAAAAGTCTTCGGTAGGATTCCAGTTCGCTCGTAAGAAGATCGGCCTGCTGGCTGCTCATTCGTTCTGTGCTGGACCAAGAAAGTCCGAGTAAAAACGGAGGGATTCCCAACTTTGCGACGATTTGTTCCAACATTTGTCTCACTGGAATTTCGCTGTCAAGGATCTGGTTATCCGCACCGATCGCCTGAATATGGACATTTCCAACCGCCACAAAATCACTTGGTTCTCTAGAAGTCATCGCCCGTTTCCATTGAGTTGCCATCTGTTCGGCACGTTCTTTTGCAAATGGTTCCCCATCTCGTCCCGGCTCACAGGTCACAGCGAATCGAACATTTCCTATACGTTCCCAGTTAACTCCCAATGTGTGAAAAATCTGCAATAAAATTCCCGTTACAAACGGCAGACTTCTCAAAAGGCTTACCCCTTTTGCCGAACCTGGGGACGGATTTAGTGCTGTTACCATTACCAGTTCCGGATAGGGAACCGGTTCGCTGCCGGAAAGAGTCCGCCTTCTCACCTCCAGAGAAAGCGGTGTTTTGGCAACTAGTTCCACATCCCGTAAAGATGCGTTGTAAAGGGCCGCAATTTGTCCATTCTGCAAAACAATTTCTCCCACCGCATTGCCGTAAGTAAGCAGTTGGTCAAGATACTCCAACAAAAAGCGTTCTAGCCCGCAGCTCGTAGCGTTTACCTGTACCGTCTGCAAAAAATTCTGCAAAGGTGCTTCTTTGTCAGCATCACTGCAATGTACCTGGAACGAGCCCATCAGCCGCAGAATCTTATCGATTGCAGCATCAATAATAGGGACCATTTGGCGCAGTTGGTCATAAAGTTGCAGCTCACCGAAATTTTGTGGAATATAGTCTCGCAAAGATGGAAAAGAATAGAAGCTATTTCTCGTCTGAACTGCAATTGCCGAAGGTTCCTGTTTCTTTTTGAATAAGGATTTCATGAATCCTCCTTTCCGCGAGGCAGAGCCAACGCCCATGCATTTTCTTCTCTGCCCAATAGATTCATAACAAAATACCGGATATCGTCCATCGCGTGATCCTCCTCTTTCACCGGTGCCTCACGGCTTTCCTGCCAGCGATATCGAGAAAATTCCCGAATGGTATTGCCGCAGGTGCTGCAAATTCGAATTTTGCCTTCTTTTAAAGCAAGGGTTGTTTTTCGAATTCCTTCGAGCACATCATTTTTAGCAGGAATCACACGAAATTTCCCGTGGCGGCGAATCACTTCTATAAAACTGGCAGCACTAGGGTCTACTGTAATCCAATGGATCTTTTTTCCCTCACAAAGCGTTTCTAATGCTTTATAATGTTCCTCATCAGTGCGGGAATCATTTTGGCGGCCATCATAGTAATATTCGTCCACCCGGTACCAAACATTTTCCTTTCTCCCCCAAAGGCCAAAAGAACTTGGATTTCTGGTTCCGTAATCGCAGCTAACCGCATATTCAGAGCAAACTCCCGGTGGAGAAAAGATCATTTGCGGCGAAGTCATAAATGGATAAATTAATCCCTGCGCGCATACCCAGCGTCCCTTAATAAAGCGCTCATAAAAAGCACCTTCATAGAGCCGCTCATAGCGTAAACGCACCTTTTTTGAGAGCCCCGGATTATCGTCCATTGTAAAATGCAAATAAAAAGCATTTCTTTCTTTGCATTTTTTGATCCATTTCTGGTAAAACCAATGAGTAGGATCTTCTGGATTGCAGTTGAACCAAAAGCGAGAATTATCCACGCTGCAGCGCGCCAGTGCTTGTTCCACAAAGGAACGCGGCATTAGGGCAACTTCGTCAAAAAAGACTCCGCAAAGTGTCAATCCCTGAATCAGCATGGCGCTGCTTTCATCTTTGCCTCCAAAGAGAAAAAAGTAGTTTTCCTTGTCTCCCTTTTTTACGAGAAACCTATTTTCGCTCCGGCGAAGTGAAACCGAAAAGCCGGCGGTACTGAGCATAGGAAGAAGGTTTCCCATTAGATTTCTCCAAAGGGAGCGAATCGTTTTTCCACAGAATGCAAAGCTTTCATGGTTAAAAGTACTCATTGCCCAAAAGATAAAACCCAGTCCCATCGACAGTGTCTTGCCACTGCGCACCGCACCGTCACAGATAATTGCATCAAAATTTTCGGTCTTGCTTTCTCTGCACCACCATGTCATCGCCGTCAGTTGCTTTTTGCTAAACCGCAGAATCATGATCGTGATTGAGCGCTTTCGCACAGGCTGATAAAGCTTCCTGCAGTGGTTCTCCTTCCGAATGGTTTTGATAAGCTTCCAGGCATTCCATTGCACGCAGCCGATCGTAGAATTTGATTTCCAAAATACCATCTTTTCCTCTGCGAATCTCCTGCACACAATAAAGATCCAGCTTATCAAAATTTGGCAGTGATTCCTCTTCTCGTAAAAAGAGCAGCCGTACTGCACTTCCGATTCCGCCGAAGGCCAGTTTCCGGTAGCCGTCTTCCACGGTCTTTGGATATTTCATTTCATTCCTCCTTTCATTTCACCGGAAAACAAACAAAAGAATTCGCCTTAATCAGCGAATTCTTTCAAAATATTAATATTCTTTTATCAAAATGTTTGACCTGGTTTTAAAAACGAATTGATTTTGTTTTCAAAGCGTGATACAATCATTTTAATAAAATGTAAAGGGGAGGTTTCCTTCTGTGCCCAATTACGTAATTGTCACTGATTCTTCCTGTGATCTTAACCAAGAGATAGCCGAACAGTTGGAGCTAAAGGTTTTGCCGCTTTCGTTTCATCTTGATGGAAAAGAGCATAAAAACGAGCTAGACTGGCCAGAAATTACACCGGAAAAATTCTACAAAAAGCTGCGTGAAGGTTCGTCCTGTACGACTAGTGCCGTCAACATGGAATCTTTTAAAAATTTGATGGAAACCTATTTAAAAGAGGGTCTGGATGTTTTATGTCCCTGCTTTTCTTCAGGATTAAGCGGTACCTACCAAGCGGCCAAAATGGCTGGAGAAGAGCTGACTGCTCTTTATCCGGAGCGAAAAATCTATGTAATTGATACTCTCTGTGCATCGCTTGGGCAAGGCCTTTTAATTTGGTATGCTGCTAACCAGCGTTTAAATGGAAAATCAATTGACGAAGTACGGGATTGGATTGAAAAAAACAAACTTCATCTTTGCCATTGGTTTACGGTTGATGATTTAAATTTCCTCAAGCGTGGCGGAAGAGTCAATAGTGCCGCGGCACTGTTTGGTACTGTTCTCGGCATTAAACCGGTCATGCATGTAGATAATAATGGGCACTTAATTCCGATTAGTAAGGTACGCGGCCGCAAAGCTTCTCTGGATTCTTTAGTTGATCATATGGCTCAAACCGCCACTGACCCAAAAAATCAAACGGTTTTTATCAGCCATGGGGATTCCAAAGAAGATGCAGAATATGTAGCAAATCAGATAAAAGAGCGATTGGGAACAAAAACGGTTTTTATCAATTTTATAGGCCCCGTGATTGGTGCCCATGCAGGTCCAGGAACCATTGCTTTGTTTTTTCTTGGAACCAACCGCTAAATGTAAGAATAATAAAAAGGCCTGTCCCGAAAAATCATTCGGTGGCAGGTCTTTTTTATATTCATAAAACAATTACAGAAGACTTTGTTGTGGATCAAGAAAAAGTTGTTTGCGTGCAATATCAATAAACGACGCCATTGATTTTGTCATATAAGCGCCTTTCCGGTAAGCCAGAAATACTGGACGTTTAGAGCGCGGATCTCCAATTCGATAAAAAACCAAATGAGAATTTCCCGGCTGCATTTTTACTAATAAATCAGTAGCAAACGTAACGCCTAATCCTTGACTGCAAAAATTATAGGCAGTCATCATCTGACTTAGCCGCATAGAAGAACGGGGCACAAAGCCTGCTTCCTCACAAATTTCCACTCCTCTTGCATAGAGATCATGCCCTGGTTTCATCAGAACAAAAAGTTCTTCCGAGAAGCACTTTAAAGGAACTGCCGGCATTTTGGAAAGTTGATATCGATTCTCATGAATATCCTTCGCGGTCATCTGATACTTGCGTAATTTTTGATTGATGGGATTTTCTTGAGGCACACAGAGCAAAACGGTCTCTTCAATAAAAGGAACCATTTCGTAAGCAGATTCCTTTACGGTACCGCCATCCATAATCAGGTCAATTGGATGCTCTTTAATTCTTTCGTAAAGAGATACCGAGTCTCCTTCCACTACCTGTACCTGAATTCCAGGAAAACGACGTTTAAACTCCTTAATAATCGGCGGTAAAAGATAAGAGGAATAAAAATGGGTTCCGCCGATTGTAATCGTTCCAGTTTTCATATCAGAAAGATCGTTTAGATAACGAATCAGATCTTTTTCATCGGTTAAAATTTTTTCCGCCGTATCGATATAAGCTCGTCCGGCTTCGGTCAGTTCAATCGGTGTTACATTCCGATCAAAAATTTTTTGTCCGATCTGATTTTCAACCCGCTTGACATAGGTGCTCAGAGCAGGTTGGGAAATATATAGATTTTTTGCAGCCTTAGAAAAACTCCGCTCACGATAGACCTCATAAACATAAGCCATTTCCTGCAACATAGAATCGCCCCATAACATTTTACTATAATTGATATACAAATATATGTATTTGATTATATCAGCAACTCATTGTATAATCAAGGTGCAGTTAAGGAGTGACTTCTTACGAATAGATTTTTCCCATTCCTTGGCCGTCTTACATTGATTATAAGGACTCGCTTCCAATATCTTTTTATCAGCTAAAAAGGCATCCTATCCTTTGGATAGAATGCCTTTTTAGTTTCTTTCTAATTATCGCTTTTATCTTCTAAAAGAGTGACCTGCACATCAACATTTTCTCCTTGATTAACCGAAAAGACCGTTAAAGTGACAGAATCTCCTGCATGATATTTTCCCATCATATTTGTCATATCACTGAAAGAATCGACCTGTTCCCCATCGATTTGTAATAGAATATCTCCGGCATTTATTTTGGTCCCCTTAAGAGGGCTGTCATCGTTGATTGAATAAATAGAGACACCACCGTCAATATCATAGGCATTCTGTTCCCAACCACTAAGATTTTTAACGGTGATCCCAAGGCGGCCACGGCCATTGACATAGCCATTAGAAATCAGCTGGTTAATAATATCAGCAGTCTGATTAATCGGAATCGCAAAGCCCATACCTTCCACGCCGCTTGCAATAATTTTATTGGAAGTAATTCCAACCACCTGTCCGTAGTCATTGATCAGTGGACCTCCGGAATTACCAGGGTTAATGGCAACATTTGTCTGGATATAGGTAATCCCGTTTTCAGAATGGCTGGTAATAGGCCGATGCAATGCAGAAATAATCCCATCCGTCATAGAATACGCATATTGAATTCCGCCGGGATTCCCGATTGCATAAGCTTTTTCACCCACCTGCATTTCGTCAGCATTTCCAAAGACAGCAGCAGGTAAATTTTGGGCACTAATTTTAAGCAGAGCTAAATCGCTGGTTTTATCATACCCTTTTACACTTGCTTCATATTCGCTGCCGTCCTGTAAAATGACTTTTACTTTGGTCTTCTTGGAATTATTAATCACATGAGAGTTCGTTAAAATCACGCCGTCACTGCTGGCAATGATCCCAGTTCCCTGACTGGTTTCGGTATTTCCGCTGCCGTCAGAAACTTCTGCAACGACTCCAACAACACTGGGGCTAACTTTCTGAAAAATTTCAGTTGCATCCATTGGGCTGCCGGTTTTAGGTACCATTGTAATTTTTGCATTAGAAGTCTCTCCGTCTTCAATATAAGGATGTTCCGGTGTTTCAAATTCACTGCTGTTAGAAGAAGGATCTTTTCCTCCAGATTCAGAAGAAGAGGGATTCTGTACTACGCCGGAATCTGTATGGTTTACTGTATAAAAGATTGATACTCCTATTCCGACAGCCAAAAAGATGACTGCTAAGCCAATAAAAACTCCCAAAATCACTTTAGTCTGCATGCTCATCTTAGGTCTTGGCCCACGCGGCATTGGTGCTCCCGGAGGTGCATAAAACCCACCAGGAGGTGGCGGATTTCCGCCAGCTCCATTCCTCTGTCCATAGCCAAAACTATTCTGACTCGGGTCCTGCGGCTCCGCTCCGTTTCCGTAAGTGCCTTTTTGCGGCATTGTGCCAGTTCCATAACCAAACCCACTCTGACTAGGATTCTGCGGCTCCGCTCTGTTTTCGTAAGCACCTTTTTGCGGCATCGTACCAGTTCCATAGCCAAAGCCATTCTGGCTAGGATTCTGCGGCTCCGCTCTGTTTCCGTAAGTGCCTTTTTGCGGCATTGTGCCAGTTCCATAACCAAAGCCATTCTGGCTAGGATTCTGCGGCTCCGCTCTGTTTCCGTAAGTGCCTTTTTGCGGCATTGTGCCAGTTCCATAGCCAAAGCCATTCTGGCTAGGATTCTGCGGTTCCGCTCCGTTTCCGTAAGTGCCTTTTTGCGGCATTGTGCCAGTTCCATAACCAAAGCCATTCGGGCTAGGATTCTGCGGCTCCGCTCCGTTTCCGTAAGTGCCTTTTTGCGGCATTGTGCCAGTTCCATAGCCAAAGCCATTCTGGCTAGGATTCTGCGGCTCCGCTCTGTTTCCGTAAGTGCCTTTTTGCGACATTGTGCCAGTTCCATAACCAAAGCCATTCGGGCTAGGATTCTGCGGGGTCACATTGATTTCAGAATGATTTTCTTCTTCAGATGTTTTAGAACAAGAGGAGTTTATTTCATCCGATGGTATCTCCACATGATCTTCCACAGGCATTCTTTCCTTGGGACAGTCTTCTGAAACTTCAGGCTGTGTGTTTTCATGATTTTCTGATTTTTCCGGAGAAATGTCCTGAGGCTGTTCTGCTTCATCATTCAAAGATTTTGTTTTCTGATCATCCGTCATACATTTCCTCCTGTATGGTGAGAATCTGTTTTGTTCTTTTTGTTTTTAGATTTTTTCAGAGACGAATGTTTTTTGGAATCCGTTTTCTTGTCCAACCGTTTTTCTGAATGTTTCTGGTTTTCCTCCAAGTAATGCTGCTTAGGCAGCCAGAAAGAAAATTCGCTAAATTCTCCTTGAACGGAACTGACTGTAATTTCTCCGCCGTGCAGTTTGATAATTGTACGTACAATGTAGAGGCCCAATCCCATCCCAGTTTTATCTTTTGAGCGTGATTTATCCGTCTTATAGAACCGCTGAAAAATCCGTGTGATTTCATCCGGCGCAATTCCTTCGCCACTGTTTTTAATATGGACGACCACCCGATCTTTTAGATCTTCCGTACGAACTTCGATATAGCCGCCTTCATTTGTAAACTTAACCGCATTTTCAATCAGATTATAGACTACCTGATGAATCATATCAGGATCTCCGTCAACTTTTATGCTGACACTGTCCTCCAGACCCCGAACTTCCAATTTTTTATCCTCAATCGGCTTTTCAAACGAAAGCATGGCATCCAGAACAGTCTGATTAATATCAAAAGTCGCCGGTCGCAGCCTAAGTTCTCCGCTGTCAATGCGAGAAAGATTCAGCATACTTTTTACTAATCTTGAAAGACGTTTTACTTCAGAAGAAACAATTTTTAAGTAATGTTCTTGTTTTTCCGGCGGAATTGTACCATCCAAAATTCCATCAATAAATCCTGAAATAGTCGTCATCGGTGTTTTAAGTTCATGACTCACATTGGCAATAAAACTGCGGCTGGAAGATTCTCCAGTAGCAAGCGAATCCGCCATATGGTTAAACGCCACTGCCAGTTCTCCCATTTCATCACGAGTCGTAACCGGTACCCGTACGCTAAAGTCCCCTTCTCCAAAGCTGCGTACTGCCGCTGCCATATCACGCAATGGCTTGACGAGATTATAGGAGAATAGCCATACGACACAAAAGCTGATCAAAAAGGCAGCCAGTGCGGCAAAAACAAACATTTTAAGCATATCCATGCGGTACATGCTTAGTGACAAAGCGCTGACAGAGTTAAAAACAGCTCCGACTGCCTTTGTCCCGTTTTCTGTAGCAACCGTAATCGGGATTCCCACAACATAACAAGATTTCTCATAAACCCCGCCCAAAGTAGATTGCCCGTCATACATTCCCGAAAGAGTCTGAGCCATCACGTTTTCCGGAATCGCCTGTTTTTGAAAAGTATCGGAAGTTCCGCGGCAAACAAGCAAAATATTGCCGCTATTATCCGTAATAAAAACATCGGACTGAGAATTTTCACTAAATGCCTTTAAAAAAGCATTTACACTTTCGGTCGCAAGCTGATAATCTCCATCTTCATCTTGGGTGACCTGTCTGGATGCAATATCGGCAATATTGCGGGCACCTTTTTCAAGAATATCCCGTTTTTCCTGTCTCCAGTTATTGCTGACAAACATCATCATTACAAGGCCAAGGAAAATGAAGCTGACAAGGATCAGCAGCATCGTGACCCGCAGATATTTTTTAAAAATCGTTCGGTCGCCAAAAGGGCTTCCGCATTTATTCTTTGACTTCAAATTTATATCCGACTCCCCATACCGTCTTTAAAGACCACTGATCTGAAACGCCCTCTAATTTTTCACGCAAACGTTTAATATGCACATCGACCGTACGGCTGTCCCCGTAGTAATCGAATCCCCAAACCTCATCCAATAGTTGATCTCTTGTAAAGACGCGGTTTGGATTGCTTGCCAAATGATAGATCAGTTCCATCTCCTTAGGCGGTGTATCAATTACTTTTCCATTGACCTTTAATTCATAATTCGTAAGATTAATAGAAAGCTTATCATACTTAACTTCTTTTACGGTATTATTTTCCGTTTTTCCGATTCTGCGCATGACCGCTTTAATACGGGCAACAACTTCTTTGGCTTCAAAAGGTTTCACGACATAATCGTCGGCACCAAGCTCCAGACCAAGCACTTTATCGAAGACTTCCCCTTTCGCGGTAATCATGATAATCGGGCATTGGCTCTTTTTTCGAATTTCACGGCAGACCTGCCAGCCGTCAAGTTCTGGAAGCATGATATCGAGCAGGACCAAATCAGGGGCCTGTGCATCGAACATTGCTAAGGCCTTGCGGCCGTCATTTGCAATCACAACGTCGAAATCTTCTTTTTCAATATATAGGCGGAGTAATTCGCAGATATTCTGGTCATCATCAACGACCAGTATTTTTCCTTGTGACATTCTGATCCCTCCAATAGAGAAAGCTTTAATTGTCTCTATTATACTTGATTTTTTTTGAGAAGTAATGAATTTTCTATAAAAAGATAAAATTTTCCGCTTTTTTTGAAGATTTTTTAAAAGAAAAGCGCCAAAATTTCCAATAAAGAAATTTTAGCGCTTAGATTGATTGGGAATCGTTTCAGCGATCTTTTAAAGAATTAAGCAAACCGCCCTTTTCAATAATATTCTGAATAAATGGAGGGAAAGGCTGTGCCTGAAAAGTTTTTCCGAGGGTTTTGTCTAAAATTTTTCCGGAATTAAAATTCACTTCCACTTCGTCGCCGTCTTTAATTTCCTGAGCAGCCTCGGGGCATTCCAAAATCGGCAGACCGATATTAATGGAATTGCGATAAAAAATCCGCGCAAAAGTACTAGCGATTACACAGGAAATTCCGCTCGCTTTAATCGCAATTGGGGCATGCTCTCGAGAAGAGCCGCAGCCAAAATTTTTATTTGCAACAATAATATCACCAGCCTTTACTTTTGATACAAATGTTGCGTCAATATCTTCCATGCAGTGCTTTGCAAGCTCCTCATGAGAAGCCGTATTCAAGTATCGGGCCGGAATAATAACATCTGTGTCTACATTGTCTCCATACTTATGAACCGTTCCGTTAGCAATCATAAAAACACGCTCCCTTCTTTAGTCAACCGCAGGCAGTTTGGCTGGATCAGTCAGAACTCCGGTCACCGCACTTGCTGCTGCAACCGCAGGGCTTGCCAGATAAACTTCGCTTTCTACATGACCCATACGCCCGACAAAATTTCGATTCGTTGTAGAAACTGCGCGTTCCCCTTTTCCGAGAATTCCCATATAACCGCCAAGACAGGGGCCGCAGGTAGGCGTACTGACAACTGCTCCCGCCTCAATAAAGATTTCCAAAAGTCCTTCCCGCAGACAGTCCAGATAAATCTGCTGTGTCGCCGGAATCACAATGCAGCGCAATCCTTTTGCGACCTTGCGTCCTTTCAGAATCGCCGCCGCCGTACGCATATCCTCCATTCGGCCATTTGTACAGGAACCGATCACCGCCTGGTCCATTTTCACTCCCGCCGCTTCATCGATCGTCTTTGTATTTTCCGGCAGATGCGGAAAACTTACAGTCGGCCGAAGTGTATTAAGGTCGATCATTACTTCGCGGGTGTATTCGGCATCCGGGTCGGCTGAATAAATTTTTGGTTCTCTCTCGAAACGCCCTTTTTCATAAGCCAAAGTCACATCATCCACCGGAAAAATTCCGTTTTTCGCGCCGGCTTCGATTGCCATATTTGAGATACAGAGGCGGTCGTCCATCGAGAGTGCCTTGACCCCCTCCCCTGTAAACTCCAAAGACTGATACAGGGCACCATCCACACCGATTTCTCCAATCAGGTGCAGAATCACATCTTTTCCTGAAACATAAGGCGGAAGCTTCCCTTTTAGTACGACCTTGATTGCAGAAGGTACTTTAAACCATGCTTTTCCGCTGATCATGCCTGCTGCCATATCGGTGCTTCCAACGCCGGTGGAAAATGCGCCTAAAGCGCCATAGGTACAGGTATGACTGTCTGCACCGATTACACAGTCTCCGGGACCCACCAAACCCTGCTCCGGCAAAAGAGCATGTTCAATTCCCATTCTGCCTACATCAAAAAAGTTTTTGATATCATATTTTCCAGCAAAATCACGAGTCTGCCGGCATTGTTCCGCAGCTTTAATATCTTTATTTGGCACAAAATGATCAAGAACCAGTGCAATGCGATTCTTATCGAAAATGCTCTGTGCACCGCATTTTTCAAATTCATTAATTGCAACCGGACTAGTGATGTCATTTCCCAAAACCAGATCCAGTTTTGCCTCAATTAGCTGTCCGACGGTTACACTTTCCAAGCCGGCATGCGCTGCTAAAATTTTCTGCGTCATGGTCATTCCCACGGTTCAAGACCTCCCTTTATTTTGAATGATTTGAGTATAACAGATTTTTGTTGATTAAATTGTAAACTATGATACAATTTAAGAAGAATTTTTAAGGGGGAAATTGATATGCAAGAAGGAATGGATTTCCATTTTGAAACGCCCAAAAACGGCTGGTCGGATCTAATTAAAGGGCTTCCTGCAAAGACTTATGAAAAAGGAGAAATCCTTTATCTTCAAGGGCAGCAGGATTCTTATTTTTACTATCTCAAGTCAGGAAAGGTAAAAATTTTTCTGACTTCAGAAAAGGGCATGGAGAAAACGCTGACACAGCTTTCCCCGGATAGTCTTTTCGGAGAAGCAGCATTCTTGGATGGTCTTCCGAGAATGTCCTCAGCAAAAGTGACCGAAGATGCCGAAGTCATTCCGATCGGGCGTGCGGAATTAGTTGCCCGATTCCGGGAATCTCCGAATCTTGCACTGCAGATGCTGCAATTCCTGGCAAAGACAGTGCGAATGCTTTCTTCTCAAGTAGATACGATCAGCTTTCTGCCTGCAGAAACGCGCGTCTCTCAGCAGCTTTTAGCACTTCCCCGAAAGAATGGCTGTGTTACCTGTACGCAGCAGGATCTAGCAGAATTGACCGGCTCTTCCCGTGTAACGGTCAGTAGGGTAATCCGCCACTTTTCTGAAAAAGGATGGATTCACTGCAGCTACCGCTCCATCTGTATTTTGGACCCGGAAGCATTAGAAGGACTTTTATAAGTACTATTTTTAATATTAATAAATATGAAAACCAAATGTAAAATCGTAAAAACAGATAAAAAAATCCGGCTGATTTTCTCATAACGAGTCAGCCGGATTTTTCTATTCTTTTTAATTTTTTATTTAATCAACAACTGCACCATGCATTCCGTCTGTTACCAATTTTGCATAGCGCTTCAGATACCCGGTTAATTTCTTTTCGGGTGCATGCCATTCTTTGCGGCGCTTTGCCATTTCTTCTTCCGAGACGCGCACTTCCAGTGTATTTTTCATGATATCAATTGAAATCAGGTCTCCGTCTTTCACCAAAGCAATCGGGCCGCCAACTGCTGCTTCCGGAGAGACATGGCCAATCGCAGCGCCACGGGTCGCGCCTGAAAAACGTCCATCTGTAATCAACGCAACGCTTTCTCCAAGGCCGCACCCCATAATTGCAGAGGTGGGATTCAGCATTTCGCGCATTCCAGGTCCGCCTTTGGGGCCTTCATAGCGAATAACAATTACATCTCCCTCATGAATCTTGCCTCCGGTAATTGCCGTCATTGCATCTTCTTCACATTCAAAAACGCGTGCAGGTCCTTCATGTGCGAGCATAGAAGGCGATACTGCCGAACGCTTTACCACACAGCCTTCCGGTGCAAGATTGCCGTGCAGAACGGCAATTCCTCCGGTCGTGCTGTAAGGATTGTCAATAGGACGAATGACTTCGGGATCACGGTTTTTACAGGGCGCAATATTTTCTCCGACCGTTTTCCCGGTAACCGTCATCAAATCGGTATGAAGCAGGTTCTTTTTCGTAAGCTCATTCATCACCGCATAAACGCCGCCTGCCTCATTAAGGTCTTCCATATAAGTATGGCCGGCCGGAGCCAAATGGCAAAGATTCGGCGTGCGGTCACTGATCTGATTTGCAATCGAGAGATCAATCTCAATTCCGCATTCATGGGCGATCGCCGGCAAATGCAGCATACTGTTTGTACTGCAGCCGAGAGCCATATCCACTGTTAAAGCATTTTCAAACGCTTCTTTTGTCATAATATCCCGGGGCAGAATATTTTTCTTTAAGAGCTCCATAACTTGCATTCCGGCGTGCTTTGCCAGCATTAGACGTTCGGAATAAACTGCCGGAATGGTTCCGTTTCCTTTCAGTCCCATTCCAAGAACTTCCGTCAGACAGTTCATCGAATTTGCGGTATACATTCCCGAACAGGAACCGCAGGTCGGGCAGGTATGATATTCAAAATCTTTGAGTTTTGCTTCATCAATTTTTCCAGCAGCAAAGGCGCCTGCCGCTTCACTTGCGCTGGAAAAGCTTGTTTTCTGCCCATCTACTCTGCCGGCCATCATCGGGCCGCCGGAAACAAATATGGTAGGAAGATTTAACCGCGCTGCCGCCATCAAGAGTCCTGGCACATTTTTATCGCAGTTCGGCACCATTACCAGTGCATCAAAGGCGTGGGCTAAAGCCATTGCTTCTGTGCTGTCGGCAATCAGTTCCCGGGTAACCAAAGAATATTTCATTCCACGGTGTCCCATAGCAATTCCGTCGCAAACCGCAATCGCTGGAAAGGCCAAGGGGGTTCCACCCGCCATGGAAACGCCCATTTTAACAGCCTCCACAATTTTATCCAGGTTCATATGTCCCGGAACAACCTCATTTTGTGAGCTGACAATTCCGATCAGAGGCCGCTCAATCTCTTCATCGGTTAAACCCAGCGCATGGAAAAGCGCACGTTTAGGCATATCATTTCTGACTGCATCACTGTTCATGATTCTACACTCCTTTGATTTTTTCGGAAAATCCCCCCGAAATTTTTATTGTTTCGATTATAGCACAAGAAAAAAGCACTTGTAAACAACAAGCGTTACACTCTCTTAAAAAGAATTAGTATTTTGATCTCCACAGAAAAAGCAACACAAAACAAAGTGATCAGTCTCCAGCTCTTTTCATTTCATTGTAAAATGAATCAGGATTGCTTAAATTTTAAGTGATACCGCTTTTTTATGTCAAAGATCAAGGAAAAAAGCCCCTATAAAAATCCAATTGATGGGATCTCTAAATAAAATTAGACGTTTCTTTGACGGACCTTTGCTATACTCAAGTAGAAAGCAGTAGAGTTCGGTTGGTCATCAAAGCCGAGTCTACAAAACACGGGATTTTAACTATGTAGGGAGGTATTTTTTAGAATGACTTTTGAAACCATCGACAATGTCCTTCAGATCAGTACCAACTCCGTTATGACCATCGCTATGGCGGCAGTTCTTCTGCTGATCGGCTACTTTGTAAACAGCAAAGTCAGTTTCCTCCGCAAATACTGTATTCCCGCGCCGGTGGTAGGTGGTTTTCTGTTTATGTTTATCACCTTTTTGGGCCATACGAGCGGAACGTTTGCCTTTAAGTTCGACTCATCTTTTCAGGATCCGTTCATGCTGGCATTCTTTACCACAGTCGGATTGGGTGCAAGCTTTGCACTGCTCAAAAAAGGCGGCCTGCTTCTGATTGTTTACTGGCTCTGCGCAGGCGTTGTTTCCATTTTCCAAAACATTATCGGTATTACAGTCGGTTCTGCAGTCGGCCTGCAGGCACCCTATTCCTTATTAGCCAGTGTAATCTCCATGATCGGCGGCCACGGCGCAGCGCTTGCTTATGGCAGTACATTCGCGCAAATGGGCTATGCCCCCGCCCCGTTAGTTGGCGCTGCCACCGCTACATTCGGATTGATCTCGGCCGTTCTGGTCGGCGGACCGGTCGGACGCAGGCTGATTGAAAAATATCACCTCAAGCCTGACGAAAGTGAAAACTTCGATACCGACGTCACCTCTGTAAACGCTATGACCTCTGAAAAGCGCAACGGCCTCGACGTTATGAAAAACGTAACCGCTATTCTCGTCTGCATGGCTCTCGGTATGGTGGTTTCCGGATGGATCGGCAGTCTGATCGGCATGAGCTTTCCTACTTATGTTGGCGCAATGTTTATCGCGGTCATTCTGCGCAATATCAATGAAAAAACCCATTTTTATAAATTTGATTTTTCGCTGGTCGAAGGTATCGGCGACGTCATGCTGAACTTATATCTATCGATTGCAATGATGACTCTGCGTTTGTGGGAGCTTGCAGATCTCGTCGGCGGCGTGCTGGTCATCCCCGTCTGCCAGGTAATCTTTATGGTTCTTGTCAGCTACTTTATTATCTTCCGCATTCTCGGTAAAAACTATGATGCCGCTGTTATGTGTGCCGGCCTTTGCGGTCACGGACTTGGCGCAACCCCGTCTGCCATTGTCAATATGACTGCAATTAATGAACGTTATGGAATGTCCCGCCGCGCAATGATGATCGTCCCGATCGTCGGCGCATTCCTCGTAGACATTATCTATCAACCGCAAACGATCTGGTTTATTAAGACATTTGTTCATGCGATCACCGGCTGATTCCTGTTGCGAAATACTTTTTTCGATAAAACCAAATCATAGGAGGATCATTAAAAATGGCAAAACTTGTTGAATGCATTCCGAATTTTAGTGAGGGGCGCAACCAGGCAGTTCTCGACGCTTTAGTCGCTGTTGCAAAAAGTGTCCCCGGCTGCACCTTGATGGATGTTCAGTCCGACCCAACGCATAACCGTTCCGTATTTACTCTGGTAGGTTCCCCCGAAGGAATCGAAGAAGTCTCCTTTCAGCTCTGCAAAAAAGCTGCAGAACTCATTGATATGAGAAAGCATGAAGGCGCTCATCCCCGCATGGGTGCTACCGATGTCATCCCGTTTGTGCCGACAATCGGCATGACCGTTGAAGAGTGCGTCGAGCTTTCAAAACGCGTTGCAAAACGTATCTGGGAAGAGCTGCAGATTCCGAGCTTTCTCTACGAAGATTCCGCTACAACGCCTGAGCGCAAAAATCTAGCTACCGTTCGCAAAGGCCAGTTTGAAGGGATGCCCGAAAAACTTCTACTGCCCGAATGGAAGCCCGACTACGGCGAGCGCAAAATTCATCCGACAGCCGGCATTACCGCAATCGGTGCCCGGATGCCGCTGGTTGCGTTCAATGTGAACCTTGGCACCTCCGACGTACAGATTGCCAAGAAAATTGCAAAGGTTGTCCGCGCTTCTTCCGGCGGGTTCAAATACTGCAAAGCAATCGGCCTGCTTTTGGAAGACCGCAATATAGCACAAGTCTCCATGAACATGGTAAACTACGAAGGCACTCCACTCTACCGGGTATTCGAAGTCATTCGTGCCGAAGCACAGCGCTGGGGTGTTCCGATTATCGGCAGCGAAGTTGTCGGTCTGACTCCTGCAAAGGCCCTTGTGGACTGCGCGGAATATTATCTAAAGATCGAAAACTTTGACTATCACAAACAGGTCATGGAAAATCATCTCATCAACAGTTAAATCCATAAAGGAGAATATAAAAATGAAGCTTGTTGACGATACCGTCACCGGTTTTACTAATCTAATGGCCTCTTCCGAGCCAGCCCCAGGAGGCGGCTCCGCTGCTGCACTGGAAGGGGCTCTGGGTGCGGCTCTTACCGCAATGGTGTGCGCTCTGACACAGGGGAAGAAAAAATACGCTGCATTTGAGGATTTGGCAAAAGAAACCGAACAGAAAGCCAATGTGCTCAAAGAACGCTATTTGGACGTTCTTGACCGGGATACCGATGCTTTTCATAAGGTCAGCGCTGTTTTTGCCATGCCGAAAAATACCGACAATGAAAAAGCAGCGCGCAGCGAAGCCATGCAAAAGGCTCTGAAAGGCTGCACCGAGACTCCTTTTGAAATAATGGAACTCGCCTGCGAAACGCTGGATCTTGTGACCGGCATTTTAGATTGCTCCAATGTGAGCGCCAAAAGCGACCTTGGCTGCGCCGCGCTCAGCCTCAAATCGGCTGCACAATGCGCATGGCTCAACGTTCTCATCAATCTGGGGGGAATCAAAGATTCCGAATTTGTTGATACCTATCGAAAAAACGGAGCGGCTTTGTTGGAAAAAGCTATAAAAGCAGCTGACAGCATCTACCTAAACGTTGTAACTTCTCTTTAAACCAACTGATTTTTGGAAAGAAGGCTTTCTATGGAACCGCTGATCCGTCATATTCTCCCCTCCGATTTTGTCGTCAGCAATTGGAGCGGCGGAACCACTTCGCAGATTGCGATCGGCCCCCAAAATGCGCAATACGCCAAACGTGATTTTCTTTGGCGTCTCAGCACCGCCACCGTTAATGTTGAGGAATCGGATTTTACCATGCTGCCGGATTATGCCCGCTATATTTCCCTATTAAAAGGAAAAATATATCTTTCTCATGACGGCGGAAAAGTTCTCTCGCTTTCCCCCTATGAGATTCACGCATTTGACGGTGGCAGTACCACCCATTCGGAAGGAACCTGTGTAGATTTTAATCTGATGCTGCGAAAAGGAGCCTGCAAGGGAAATCTTTTCTGCCTGCATCTGGCCGAAAATGCAGAAATAACTATCCCGGCTGCCCCCTTCACAAATGGTCATCACCATACGACGATTGTCTATGCGGCAAAAGGCACCGGCACACTCTCTGTGGGAACTGCTTCTCAAGTTTTTTCCTGCAAAGAAGCTGTGATGATCTCGGAATTTTCTGCGCCTCTACTTTTAAAGAGCCATGAATTTTCCATCTTTATAATCGCCGAAATAGACACATCACTCTCAGCTCCGATTTAAAAATCATTTCCACAATTTCATCAGAAGATTACCATGCCCGGGTCCGAAAATGATTTCGCTCTTGGGCATTATCTTCATCATTTTTTATCCGGCACTCATTTATAAGGCCGACAAAAGGAGGAATTATCGTTATGAAGACCGATATAGAAATCGCCCAGGAAGCAACTATGGAGCCGATCGAAAAAATCGCAGAAAAGCTGGGGATTTCGAAAGACAATCTGGAATTATACGGGCGCGGAAAAGCAAAACTCGACATTCATTCGTTAAAAGAAAAGCCCAGAAAAGGTAAGCTAATTCTCGTCACCGCCATCAATCCAACCCCTGCAGGTGAGGGAAAGACCACCACCAGTGTTGGTTTAGCAGATGCTCTCTCCCGACTCGGAAAATCTACTGTCGTCTGCCTGCGTGAACCCAGCCTCGGACCAGTATTCGGCATAAAAGGAGGCGCTGCCGGCGGTGGTTATGCGCAGGTCATCCCTATGGAAGAAATCAACCTCCACTTTACAGGCGATTTTCATGCCATCGGCGCTGCGAATAATCTTTTGGCTGCCCTGATTGACAACCATATCCAACAGGGAAATGCACTCAATATTGATGTGCGCAGAATTGTCTGGAAACGCGTCGTCGATATGAACGACCGCCAGCTTCGCCACATCGTCTGCGGTCTTGGCGGAAAAGCCAACGGCGTTCCCCGTGAAGACGGCTTCGATATCACGGTAGCTTCGGAGATTATGGCGGTGCTGTGCCTCTCTACCAGCCTTTTAGACCTCAAAACGCGGCTTGCAAGGATGGTGGTCGCCTATACGAGAAATGACGAACCCATCACAGCCCACGATCTTCATGCCGAAGGTGCCATGGCGGCTCTTTTAAAGGACGCTATCAAGCCAAACCTTGTACAAACACTTGAACATACACCCGCACTGATTCATGGCGGCCCCTTTGCCAATATCGCCCACGGCTGCAATTCCATCTCCGCCACACAGACTGGATTAAAGCTTGCCGATTATGTGGTCACGGAAGCCGGATTCGGTGCCGATCTAGGCGCTGAAAAATTCATCGATATCAAATGCCGCGCCGGTGGATTCACTCCTGATGTAGCGGTGATCGTCGCTACTGTACGCGCATTAAAGCATCATGGCGGCGTACAAAAGGCAGATCTCGAAAAAGAGGATCTCATTGCTTTGGAAAAGGGACTGCCGAATCTTCTGCGCCATGTGGAAAATATCACAAAAGTCTTTGGGCTGCCCTGCGTAGTCGCAATTAACGCCTTCCCCACCGATACTCCTGCCGAATTAAACCTCATCGAGCAGAAATGCCGAGAATTAGGCGTCAATGTAGCATTGAGCGAAGTCTGGGCAAAAGGCGGAAAAGGCGGAGAAGCGCTGGCAAAAGAAGTTCTGCGGCTCTGCGAAATAAAGAGCGAATGCCGGTTCTGTTATGATGTAAACGATTCGATCTCCGACAAACTTAACGCCATTGCAAAAAAGATTTATCACGCAGACGGCGTTGACCTGACGGGTCCTGCCAAAAAGCAGCTCAAACTCCTTACCGATCTCCATTTTGACAAGCTGCCGATCTGCATGGCAAAAACCCAGTATTCCTTCTCGGACGATGCAACGCTTCTCGGCGCACCCAACGGTTTCCGCATCACGGTGAAAAACCTGAAAGTCAACGCCGGCGCTGGATTTTTGATGGCGCAGGCCGGTGACATCATGACAATGCCGGGCTTACCAAAAGTTCCCGCTGCAGATAAAATCGACATCGATGAATCCGGAAAGATCACCGGTCTCTTTTAAAAAAAGTCACACAGAATAGGGGCTGCACAAGACGAAAAACCATTTTCTTGCACGATACTGCATTTGCATTCACTGCTATCAGTAAGAGCTTCCTCTCTCCTGCTGTGGCAATCTGCACAGAAAGGGACTTTCATGAAAAAATTTGATACCCGAACCATGACAACGATTGCGCTTCTCATTGCAATGACCGTGTTTCTGGCCCGATTTTGCTCGATCTCCGCATGGAATATCAGAATCGGCTTTAGCTTTTTGCCGGTGGCCGTAGCGGCGATCCTTTTCGGCATGAAAGGAGCCTGCACCGTGGCGGCACTGAGCGATATCATCGGCACGATCTTATTTCCAGTGGGGCCCTATTTTCCGGGATTCACCCTGACTGCCTTTCTCACCGGAATTGTCTATGCAATATTTCTGCATAAAAAGCAGACGCCCCTTCGCATTTTGGGCTGTGTAGCCGTAAATCAACTTTTTTTAAGCCTTTTTCTCAATTCATTCTGGATTTCCATTTGGTATTCTTCCCCGTATTTGCCACTTTTAGCGACCAGATCAGTTCAAACCTTTGTGGTGGGAATCGCTCAATTTTTAACGCTGGGCGTGGTTTCGAAGGTACTTTCGGTTCATAAAAAACAGGTGATGGGATGATGCTAAAAAAACGCTTTTTCTAGGGGCTTTCCATTTTTTCAAACTGCAAAATCATTTTTTGTTTGGCATAATGACTGCAAAAATCACACCAATGTGATTCGAAAACTTGTATTTAACTGCTGCCCCAAAAACGGAACCGTCTTCATCTGCGATTCTCTTTATCAGATTGGCGACATCTGAAATTATTTTTGGAAAACCAACTAACACAATTTTTCCCTAATAATTCCTAATAAAAAGAGGGCTGCAGTAATTCTGCAGTCCTTTTTCCTTACAAATGGGTTTCCAAAACCTGATCAATAGAAAAATCATCGATCTGAAGATAATACTGGGCACAGTCTACCAGCGCCTGCATGGGTATAGTCCCCACGATCTCGCTGTTAAGAATCCGGGCTCCATATCTTCTGGCTTCCATTTTGATTGCTTCAAAAACGCTGTACATAGAGCTTTTCGTATAATCGGTCAAATTCATGGTAACCTGTGCAAGACCCCGTTCATCCAAAGAAATTCCCATAGCCTTTACAAAGCGGTATCCGCCGTTAATGCTGCGCACTCTTCTGCTGATCTTTCTCGCAATTTCCACATTCGGCGTATCGAGATTCACATTAAAGCAGATCAGCGGCATCCTTGCACCGATTGCCGTGGCACCGCCGGTAGGATGCATGGTAGAAGGACCAAAATCCGGTTTCCAACGGGGATCCTTCATCTTTTCCGCAAGGCCCTCAAACTGGCCTTGCCTAATCGCCGCAAGGTCTGCACGATAGGGAGCAGAAGCGGATTTTTCATAAAGATAAAATGGCTGTCCAAACCGCTCGGCGGCTTCTTTTGCCACCTCTTTTGCCAGGCGGTCCGCATCCTCGATGGTACAGTCACGTACCGGAATAAACGGAATCACATCCACACAGCCGATTCTCGGATGCGCTCCTTCATGCTTTGTCATATCGATCAAACGTACTGCCGCTCCTACCGCCTCAATCATCGCTTCCTTAAGCGACTCCGGATTGCCCAATACCGTCACAACGCAACGGTTGTGATCCGGATCTGTAGAGTAATCCAACAGCTTAACACCCGGTTTTGCGCGAAAACAATCGACGATCTCTTCGACTTTGCTCAGATCTCTGCCCTCGCTAAAATTTGGAACCGATTCAATAATCTGCTCTAATTTCAATCAAAACGCACCCCTTTCAGACGGTTTTCTACAGTGTCTATTATATAGGCAGGCCCCCTTCTCTGCAACAAAAACAAAATCTTTTATTGCTCAAAAGTTTTTAATTTATTATACTGATATCAAGAATAAATAGAGGGGGATTCATATGCTGAAAGTCACTCTTTTAAAAAGCCCTTCTGTAGAACTGAACGGTCAGCTGCTCACATTCCCGTATCGGCGAGCGGAAGCACTGCTTTACTATATGCTTGTGCAGCACAGCGCCACCAGGCAAGAGCTGATCGCTCTTCTTTGGGAAAGCTACGATGACGTTACGGGACTTAAAAATCTACGCAATGCACTTTATACTCTGAAAAAAGTTCTGGGGGGTGAATTTTTAATTTCTCCCCAGAAATCTCTTGTCATTATTAACCCGGATTGGGAATACACCTGCGATTACGACCGCTTTATACGGGATGGTGATTTTTCCGCTTATGCAGGGCCTTTTTTGCAGGGCTTTTCCGTAAAGCACGCTTTTTCCTATGAAGAATGGCTCAGCCGTACCCGTGATAAACTGCATGAACAATATCTACATAAAATTTCGGATCAGGCACAGGCCTGCCTGAAATGCGGCGACCGTAAGCAGGCCATCTGCTGGGCGGAAGAATCTCTGCGGGAAGAACCCCTCGACGAAACCATGTGCGCTTTTCTCATGGAACTTCACCGGCAGGAAAAGCAATATGTGCGCGCTACCCAGATCTATCAGGATTTAAAGAAGCGTCTTTCAGAGGAATTGGGCACCGAACCCATGGAAGCGACTACCGTCCTTTATTATGAGATCATGAATGAATGGAACGATACTACGCTTCCCCCCGAACATTCCTCTTCTGCACCTGTTCTGGTGGGGCGCGAAAATATCTACGCTCAATTGCGGGCTGCGCTGGATTCTTTTCGCTTAGAGGCTGCCCGCCACTGTTCCCAGCTTTTAATGGGAGATGTAGGCTCCGGAAAAGGAGAAATGATCGATTATCTGCTGCAAAGTATTGATTTATCTTCTTTTCTTGTGATTCGCTGTGCTTGTTTGCAATCCGAAAAGCTGATGCCGCTTGCCCCTTGGGACCGTGTAATGCTTCCTCTTGCAGAATTGATTCAGCGGGAAAAATTCTCTCTTTCAGAGCCAATAAGGGCGCGCCTCGGCCAAGTTTTTTCGGTTTTCCGCGAAGGTGGAGAAGCAGGGGCTACGCGTCTGCTCCGAAAATTGGACGAACCCCTGAAAGACAGCCTGATGATGATGATGGAAATGCTTACTAGGCGGCACAAAATCCTTTTGATTCTCGAAAATCTACAGTGGATGGACTCAGACAGTCTTTCTCTGATGGATACCGTTATGCGGCATCTCGGGACGGGCGGCCTAATGATGATTTTAACCTGCAGCAGCGGCGGAAGCCCCTCTCTACAGAAATCTCTGCGGTGCGATACTGCGGATAATCTTCTGCAGGAGCATTCACTGCTCCCTCTCACACGGGAACAGACCGACATGCTCATCCAAAATGAACTCGGTAAAGAAGCCGCCCTGCAGCTGCAAAGCTGTTTTTATGATGAAACCGGCGGAAATTTTTCTCTTTTGATGAAACTAACCCGTGCTTTTCTCCGCAATGGAAGCACCAAAGAGACTCTTAACAGCCTTGACGATATTTTGATGGAATGTCTATCTGGGCTGGATGAAAACACCATTCACATTGCCGAGCTCATCTCTGTTTTTCAGCAGGATGCTCCCTGTGAAATTTTGCTGGAACTTCTCGGTGGCAACGAAGCTGCCCTTTCTTCCGGATTGGAAGAGCTGCTGCGCCGTCATCTGATTGAAGAATACCGGGACGGCAGTGAAATTACTTATCGGTTTTTTCATGAGCGTATCCGGAAATTAGTCTATGACCGGCTCAACTATTTTCAGCGCAGTCCCCTGCATCTGCAAATTGCACAGCTTTTTACCGGAGACGGACTGCCGGTACAAAGCGATATTTGCCGTCGTGCAGCACGGCATTTTCATTTGGGAGGCGATTTCGTTCACTCTCTAAGCTGTCGGATTCGCGCCCTCGATTTAGAAAGCACACGCAGTTGTGAGCCCTTTCCCTGCATTCCCTGCGAAAAGATCGCGTTTGTCCCTTCGGAAAAACTTCAAGAAGAACTTTTACAGTGCGAACAAGAGCTCTCTGATCTTCAGCAGTCTGCACAAGGAGCAAGCACTCTGCCAGCTTTGGAGAACCAGCTGATTCTTATCCGCGGACGGCTGCTTTTATTCCATGGAGATTTTGAAAAAGGAAGCGCGGTATTGGGGACTCTCAGTGCCGCAGGCAGTGAAGACCGGAATCACAATGTGATGATGATCCGTGCCTGCTACTTACTGGCTTCCTGTGCTCTTTACCGGCAATCTCTCAGTCTTGCGGAACGCTATACCGCTGCAGGAACGCGCCTTCTTCAAAAAAGCGAAGACCCCGTGCTTTCCGCACAATTTCAGCGTCTGCGGGGCGCCTGCTTCTGTCTGCGCGGCGACTACGATAAAAGTGGGTACTATTTTTTAGAGGCCATTGAAAAACTTGAAAAGCAGCTTCCCTCCACTGCGGCGCGGATTCAACTTGCCGCGGCAAACAGTGCCTGCGGAAGACTGTTCCGCCAACGGCAGAACTATGCGAATGCCTGTTCCTATTTTAAAAAAGCATTGGATACGCTGGATAGTTCCGAAAAAGATCCGTGGCCGGGAGCTGTTTGGGTTTATATCCATTATGGGAGGACGACTTTCTTTATGGAAGATCATCCGCGGGCGCAGCAGCTATTTTTGCGCGGATACGAATTGTCTCAGCTTACCGGAGAACTTTGGGGCTGTACCGCAGCGGCCGCTTTTACCGCCTATTATCAGATACAGGATGGAAACTTTGAAGCTGCAATCAATAGTCTCAAAGATGCGCAAAAAAGCAATATCCGACTGCAGTCTCCTTTAGAGGGTGCCATTCTCTGTTTTGTCAGCATGGCTATCCGCCAATATCTGGAACGCACACAGCAACATAATCGGGAATTGGAAACTTTACTGACTTTTTCTTCTGCCAGCTATGCGCGTCAGGGACTTCGACTGCTCTCGGGGATTCCGGATGTGGCGGAAGCACAGCTTTTATCAAAGAGTCTGCGTGACGGTATCACAGATCAGCAACATTTTCATGCATCAGAGCTCTATAGCAAAAATAAGCATTTTATGACGGAATAAACTTCTCAAAAAGAAGGGACAGCACATGAGTAAAACATGTGCCGTCCCTTCTTTGATGCTGCGCTATTTTTATCCGATGGTATCGTAAAATTTCTGAATCAGCCACATGGCAATACCATATGCGGAAGCTTCCATATGATATTTACTGCACCGCAGATAAGAGGTATCAAAATCAAATTTATTCATCTGCATCACAAGCTTGCTAAGATCGATGAGATAGTCTTTAAGATACCCGCCTACATAGCCGCCAATAATGATATCACAGTCAAAGGCCATCCGCAGATTGGATACGGTCAAAGCGAGCGTATAAAGATAATCGTCCCATATTTTTTCAAAATCGTGGTTGCCGTTTTTTAGCTCGATAAAATATTTTTCCAGATTGCCGCCCGTATGAGAAGAAAGGCGCAAGGCCGAACAATAGCAGTCAACACATCCTCTTTTTCCGCAATAGCATCTTTCGCCGTTCGGAACAATGATGATATGGCCGAACTCTCCGCTTTTTAAATGATCGCCCTCATATAATTTTCCGTTATAGCTAATGGCACCTCCGACGGTATTATTGAGAGAAAGATAAATGACATTTTTATCAGGATCAGAAATCTCGGTGTAAGCCGCGCAATTTGCGTCATTATCAAAGATAACTTTATAGGGGAGAAATTGGCTCATCTTTAAAAGGCTAATATTAGAAACATTGAGCGCATGTGATTTTAAAAGGATATGATTCGCTTTATCGATAATTCCGGGAATGGAAACGCCAATTCCGGCGATCTTTTCGCGTTC
Source organism: Caproicibacterium sp. BJN0003 (assembly GCF_026314295.1). Lineage (NCBI taxonomy): Bacteria > Bacillati > Bacillota > Clostridia > Eubacteriales > Oscillospiraceae > Caproicibacterium > Caproicibacterium sp. BJN0003. The sequence continues at coordinate 192,484 of NZ_CP111108.1, read as the reverse complement.
TTCTGGGTTCTCAAGCGTATCATCGATAAAGGCTTGAATCCTCTCGGAAATCTCCTGATAATAGGAAAACGTATCTTCATACCGCATTCTCTGCCGGGTATTCGACAGTATGGTACCTTTTGCATCAATCATTACCAGCCCTAGATGGTTGGCGGTAATATCCACCCCCACTGCATAACAAATATTGGGGACAATCGACAGCGCCTTTGCCTTTCTTCCGCCGGTGGATTGATAATTTCCTATTTCTTCCACGAAGCCCGCATCGCTCAGCTCTTTGATATTCTGAAGAACCGTAGGCATACTGAGCCCCAAATCATTTGCAATATCCACCTTTGAAGCGTGGCCGCGCCGATAGATATAATGGACAATTTTAATTTTATTCTTTCGCTTTGTTTGGACTTCCTTTGGTGCTTTTTCCATCTTACAAAATTCAGCTCTCTTTTTTATAGCAATAAAAATTTCGTCATTTAATTAACCGTTTTATAAAACCATTTAATAAAATTATTGTATTCTATATTTTAAAAAAATACAATCTTAGAATTTGATTATTCTATTTTTGTAGAAATAGAATAAAAATTTTTGGATCGTTTAGTAAAAACAAACATCTTTTTTCCTAAAAACCACATGATTTTTTGTTTTTAAAAGCCTCTTTTCAGAATTGATTTTTATTTTAGATAATTTATTCAAAATAATTTGGTTGTTTTTCCTAATAAAATTGATATTGACAAAATGATTTTGTAGATGTATTCTGCTAATAGATTATTAAATCTTTTTATTAAAGTCTTTAATGTTCTTGAAAAAAGGAGCGATTTTATGGATAAAAAAATGAAAGTTGCCGTTATGCTGGACATCGAAAAAATGGGATTTGAATCACGTGATATCCCGCAGCCCAAGGATAACGAAGCTCTTGTCAAAGTGGAGTACGTAGGCGTCTGCGGTTCTGATCTTCATTATTATGAATTTGGAAGAATCGGCGATTATATTGTAAAACCGCCTTATGTTTTAGGACATGAGGCTGGCGGCACGGTCGTCGCAGTGGGAAAAGATGTTACGAATCTAAAAATCGGGGACCGGGTAGCTTTGGAACCCGGAAAGACCTGCGGGCACTGCGAATTTTGCAAAACCGGCCGCTATAATCTTTGCCCCGATGTGATCTTTTTTGCCACCCCGCCCGTAAACGGCGTTTTTCAGCAGTATGTTGCTCATGAAGCAGACCTGTGCTTTAAACTGCCGGATAACATGGATACCATGGAAGGAGCTTTAATTGAACCGCTTTCCGTCGGGTTCCATGCAGCAAGACAGGGCGATGCCCATCTGGGCCAGACCGCAACGGTATTTGGCGCAGGCTGCATCGGGCTGATGTCCATGCTGGCTTTAAAGGCCATGGGAGTTTCCACCGTCTATGTAGTCGACGTGATGCAGAACCGCCTCAATAAAGCCAAAGAATTGGGCGCAACCGAAGTCATCAATGGAAAAGACGAAGACGCCGTTCAAAAGATTATGGAACTGACACATCAAAAGGGAATTGATCTTTCGATTGAAACAGCCGGAACCGAAATTACATCCCGCCAAGCGATCAAAGTTGCCAAAAAGGGAAGCACGATCGTATTTGTAGGCTATAGCAAGAGCGGAGAAATCACCCTGCCCATGAGCATGGCACTTGATAAAGAGCTCACTTTTAAAACAGTTTTCCGCTATAGACATATTTATCCTGTTGCAATCGATGCTGTTTCCAGTGGAAAAGTAAATCTGAAAGGCGTTGTTACCAATGTCTATGACTTTGATGATATTCAAAGAGCCATGGATGAGAGTGTTCACAATAAAGATACCGTTGTAAAATCAGTCATTAAAATAATCTGATGAGCAGATTATTTTAAAAATTATTAGTGGGAGGAAATCACATTGAAAAAGAAGTTATTAGCAACCGTGATGAGCGCTCTGCTTATCACATCCCTGCTGGGTGGCTGCGGCAGCAGCTCTACAGCAAGCAGCCAAGCAGCTTCAGGTGCTGCTTCAACAACATCCACGTCGCAGGCAGCAGGCAAGAAGCTCAAAATCGGCATTACCGTCCAGAGTCTTAGCAATCAGGTCTGGTCCGTAGCATGCACCACCATGAAAGACATGGCCGATAAAGACGGAAACACCCTGACCTACACCGACTGCGGAGATACCTCATCAAAGCAGATTGAGCAAATCGAGAACTTTATCAGCAGCAAATGCGACGTCATCATGGTAAATCCCTCTGATCCGAACGCGATCGAAAATGTTTGCAAAGAGGCACGCGACGCCGGCATTAAAGTAATGTGCTGGGATAACGAAATGGAAAACACCGATATCAACTGGGTCATTGATAACCAGAAACTCGGTTACATGATTGGTGAGCAGGCCAGCAAATTCATCAACGATAAGTTTACCGACGGCAAATGCCAAGTCGCCGTGCTGGATTATCCTCAGACCGCAATCCTTCTTGAAAGAGAAAACGGAATTCTGGCAGCACTCAAAGAAAAAGCCCCCAACGCCGAAGTAGTTGCACAGCAGCCGGCTATTAACGCAACAGAAGGTCAGGACGCTATGGAGACAATTCTTCAGGCACATCCCGATGTGAAAGTCGTTTGCTGCATCGGCGGCGGCGGCGCTGTTGGCGCAAACGAAGCTTTGAAATCCGCCAACAAAATTGCCGATAACGTAGGCATTTTTGCAGCAGATGCAACCGACCAGGAACTGGCAGCCATGCTGAACGGTGAAGCAAACAGAATGTCCGTTATGGTAACCGGAACCCCGAAAGTTATCGGTGAAAACTGCTATCAGTTGATCACAAAGCTCGGCACAGGCGGTACTTTTGACAGCCGCAATGTTTACAGAGATATCTTCCCTGTAACGGCTGAAAATGCTTCGCAGTATTATTCAAAATAAAATCTGCCGGTACATCGGACTAAAATCCCTCAGTGCATTGAAAGAACAGCGGTAGAACCAGTGGGCGTCTGATCGTCCGGCCGGTTTTCCGAATGCAAGATGATGAAGACGAGTGCCCCCCACAAAACACGTTCTTATACTCTTTACGTGTCTTTCGGGGGCATTCTTCATCATAAAAATTTGATTTTTTTATCACTTTTTCGCTAAAATGCTGTAAAATTGTTTTCGTGAACTGATGATGATTTGTCAAAGAAAAGAGGATCGCTTTTATGGAAGATTCTGAATATGTTCTGCAATTAAATCATATTAAAAAGACCTATCCCGGCGTGGTCGCTCTAAATGACGTATCCCTCGATGTCAAAAAAGGCGAAATTCACGCCCTGATCGGAGAAAACGGCGCTGGAAAATCAACGCTAATTAAGTGCTGCAGCGGCGCTGTGGTCCCGGATTCCGGAGAAATCATCACCGGCGGACAAACTTTTCACTCCATGACTCCCCGGCTCGCAATCCAAAACGGAATCGCCATCATTTATCAGGAGTTTAATCTGGTTGGAGACCTTTCCGCAGCGGAAAATATTTTTCTGGGCCGCGCTATCCGAAACGGTATCATGATTGACCGCAAAAAGATGGTTGAAGAATCCGAAAAGGTATTCCAGCGTCTCCACATTCATATTAACCCCAACACCCTTGTGCGCAATCTTTCGGTAGGCTATCAGCAGATGGTAGAAATTGCAAAGGCCATCCAGCAGGATGTAAAGCTGCTCATTATGGATGAACCTTCGGCCCCGCTAACTAACGGTGAAACTGAAGGCCTCTTTAAAACTATCGATGCGCTTAAGAGCTATGGGGTCTCGATTATCTATATCTCTCATCGGATGGAAGAAATTTTCCGCCTGTCAGATCGCGTTACCGTCCTGCGCGACGGCAACTACATAAAAACCGTCAACACTAAAGATACCAATGTTGACGAATTGGTAAATCTGATGGTTGGTAGAACACTGCAGGAAAAATTTCCACCTAGAAAAGACTGCGTTCAGGACGAAACCTTACTTGAAGTGAAAAATCTATATGGAAATGGTGACCAAAATATTTCGTTCTCGGTTAAAAAGGGAGAAATTCTTGGATTTGGAGGCCTCATCGGCGCAGGTCGTACAGAGCTTGCACAAATTCTTTTCGGCATGGTACCGAAAACCTCAGGTCAGATTTTTTTCAAGGGAAAAGAAATTAATCCGAAAGATCCGCGTAACGCCATTGATTTAGGAATTGCGCTGGTCCCCGAAGACCGAAAGCTGCAGGGACTTTTGTTGGGACTTTCGATTAATCAGAATATCAATATGCCAATTTACCGCCAGCTTTCAAAAGACTCTGTCATTAACGAGAAAGAGGAGCGGGAGATCAGCAAAAAATACATTAAGGAAATTGAGATCAAGACTCCCAGCATTCATCAGCTTGCAAAGAACCTAAGCGGTGGAAACCAACAAAAAGTAGTTCTTGCAAAATGGCTTGCAGCGAATTCAGAACTCATTATTTTTGACGAACCTACACGCGGAATCGATATCGGCGCAAAATATGAAATCTATAAACTTATTAACGACCTCGTCGAGCAGGGCAAAACCATTCTTTTAATTTCTTCCGAAATGGAAGAACTGATGGGAATGTCCGACCGAATTTTGGTTTTGGCAGAGGGAAAAATTACCGGTGAATTGGAGAAAGATTCTTTTAGTCAGGAAACGATTATGAATTTTGCTTCCAACGTGAAAAAGGAGAAATCGGCATGAAAAAGGTTATTCCTATTTTAAAAGAACGGGCAATCTATGTTGCGCTCATTGCCCTGTTTATTATTTTCTCATGTTTGAGCAGTGACTTTTTGAGCCCCAATAATCTAATCAACATCGCCCGGCAAATCGCCGTGCTTGGGATTGCCTCCGTCGGTATGACTTATGTGATCCTGATTGGCGGAATCGATCTTTCCACCGGCTCCATTATCACGTTTGTTAATATTATCGCAGCGTATTTGATGGTCAATATGGGCATGAATATGTGGCTCGCAATTCTGATTGCGTTGCTTTCTAGTACCGCGATCGGATTTTTAAACGGCCTTTTGGTCGCTAATATGAATATTCCCTCCCTTATCGTAACCTTCGCTTCTCAAACGATTTTTGAAGGCTTCGCGTACATTATTTCAAAAGGAATGCCGATTTTTGGCTTTCCGAAAGGATTTGCAACCATCGGGCAGGGATATGTCGGTTTTATTCCGATTCCCGTGATCGTCATGATCGTTATTTTTCTCATTGGCGGATTCATTCTTAACAAAACCTATTTCGGCAGATATTTTTATGCATTGGGCGGAAACGAGACCGCCGCACAGATGGCAGGTATCCGGGTAAAGAGAGTCAAATATCTGATCTTTGCGCTTTCCGGCCTCTTTGCAGGCATCGCAGGTATTATTATGCTGGCACGCACTAATTCCGGCCAGCCTACCGCAGGCAAAGGCTATGAATTCCAGGTAATTACCGCAGTGGCCCTTGGCGGCGTAAGCCTTTCAGGCGGCTCCGGCAAACTCTCTAACGTTGTGGCAGGCGTTTTCATCATGGGAATCCTGAAAAATGGCATGGTTCTTTTGAATATCAGCGAATATGTTCAGATGGTGGTAGAAGGCGTGATCCTTCTTCTGGCAGTTGGATTTGACTGCCTGCAAAAGCGGAAACTTGGATATCAGAACCACTGATCACATTGTTTTTAAAAGTGAATTTTCCTATCTAGGATTTTTCAATCTGTTTTCTGATGAAAAACTTTTAAAGACAAAGAAGGGATGATATGAAAATGTATGATGTGGCAGCTTTAGGAGAACTTTTGGTGGATTTTACCGACGCCGGAATCTCTCAAAACGGGATGCATCTTTTTGAGCAGAATCCGGGAGGAGCGCCAGCGAACGTCCTTACAGGACTTAGCCGGATGCACTTTCAAACCGCTTTTATCGGAAAAGTCGGCAGCGATCTTAACGGCCGCTTTTTGGAATCTGTTTTAAAAAGGGAACATGTGGACACTTCCGGTCTAATTGTCGACCCGAACTATTTTACCACGCTTTCCTTTGTAAGCCTTTCAGAAGACGGACAGAGAAGCTTCTCTTTTGCCAGGAAACCCGGTGCAGACACAATGCTCCGCCGGGAAGAAGTAAAGGACGATATTCTCCGGAACACTAAGATTTTTCACATTGGGTCTCTCTCTCTGACGAATGAACCCTCCCGTACTGCCACCTTTTCTGCTTTGGAAACTGCTAAAAAAGCCGGTTGTATCATCTCTTACGACCCTAACTACCGTGCATCTTTGTGGCCGAGCGAAGAAAAAGCCAAAGAAGAAATCCGTTCGGTACTGCCATATATTGACGTCATCAAACTATCCGAAGAAGAGACCGATTTTGTCACACCGAAAAAAGATCCCAAAGCAGCCGGAAAATTTTTGATCGACTATGGGGTGAAAGCGGTTTTTATCACCCTTGGCAAAAATGGAGCTTACGTTTTTAACCGGGAAGGCTGCGTTTTTGCGCCACCGGTTCCCGGGCATGCCATTGATACTAACGGCGCCGGAGACTGCTTCTGCAGCGGTATTTTATCCCGCATCTGTGAGAGTTCAAAATTGCTTGACGATCTCTCTCTGAAGGAGCTTTCTCAATATGCGCATTTTGCAAACGCAGCCGCCAGCTGCTGCATCGAAAAGCATGGCGCAATTCCTTCCATGCCCACTTTGGAAGAAATCAACCAGCGTCTTTCCACTGTCTGAGAAAAGACTTCATCAAATTTCATTTGATTCTGTCCTCCTAAAAAGATAGGCAGCCACTTTTTAAAAGCGGCTGCCTATCTTTTTGCTTTCATATTTGTAAAAACTTTTTAGCTTCTTTCTTGATTGCAATTTATATCAAAATAGTTTTTTACGTGAAGACTGCAAAATAAAAAGATCTGTCTTGTCCAATCAGAAAAAAGGTAGACGCAAAAAAGCCCGCTGATTTCTCAGCGGGCTTTTAAAGTACAAATCAAGTTGTACCTGATTATAAAGATTCGTAGCCTTTAGTTGTCCAAAGGCTTCATTGTCGGGACGAAATCGTCCAAACTTGCAGACTTTACTATGATGGGCTGTTTCTTTCTTAACCGTATATATCGCCAATTTTCAAAATGCTCTCTGCCATCCATTGACGGTATTTTTCGACCGCAGAAGTGTATAATTTGATGTAAATGATGTAGATTCCATATTACACGGCTTAAACAGACATTATTATAAAACAAGAGACATTGACATTTCCCCAAAGGAACGCCAATGTCTTTATTTATTCTACTCATTTTTGAAGTAGCTGTCAAGACCTTCAAACTCAGCCCGCTTCAGTTCCTTGGTCACATCGGTATAGATGTTCAGCGTAGTCGAAATATCTTTATGTCCAAGCGCATCCTGTATCACCTTGACATTGACTCCTGCTTCGCACATTCGTGTGGTGAAAGTGTGCCTGAGTGAGTGGCAACTGAAATGCGGAAGCAATACCGTTGCGTTCTCGTCGTTCAGCAACTGCTCGTCATTGCAGTCACGAATAATACGACGGATTGCTTTATTGAGTGTCGCCTGATTCTGAGCCTGACCAAAACGATTGATGAATATGAAATCGCTGTATCCGTCTATCGTTGCCTCGCAGTGCAGGTTGTGTAGCTCCTGCTTTTCTTTTTCCATCAGAAATGCTTCTTTAACAAAATCGAGCATAGGGACTTGTCTGTTGCTCGCCGGTGTCTTTGTTGTATTTACATTGAAATAGCAGCCCTGTTTACTTTCATCGGTTCTGTGATCGTAATAGACCAGTGTGTGATTTACATCAATAACGCCTTCCTCCAAATCTATGTCACACCACCTTAACCCGGTTACTTCGCCTACTCTTAACCCTGAACCCACCATTACGGCAAAGACAGGATACCAGTGCTGTGCGCTTGGTGTGCTTTTCAGATAGGTGAGGAACAGCTCTTGTTCAGGTCGTGTCAAGGCACGGCGTTTTTCGGTTTGAAAGACATGAGACTGTTTCAGTTCTCTGAGAACATTGTTCGTAGGGTTATTTCTGATATAATCATCGTCTACAGCCATGTCAAAGATTTGGTGCAGTACCGTGTGGATACTGTCTATCGTAGCCGCCTTTAAGTGTCTCTCGTCGGCAAGATAGTTGTAGTATCGCTTAATGTCCGACTTTCTCAGAACGGTGACACGCTTCTCGCCGATATTCTGGCGGACAAAGGTTCCATACATATATTTGTAGTTCTCAAAGGTGTTGTTCTTCAATCCACGCTTTAACACTTTCCAAAGTTCAAACAGGTCGTTGACTGTTGTATATCGTGCTTCGGTTTTGATGCCGTCGCTCTTGTCTTTAGCTATTTGCTTTTCCTTTTCCCGTAGATCGTCCAGATTCCGAGAATACACATAACGCCTTTTCTTGTTTTCATCCATCCACGTGAACTGATAGCTTCCGTCAGTTCTCTGTAATTCTCCGGTACGCAGAACAACCCTTGTTTTATCCTTCCTTTTTTCTTTAGCCATGACTTGTGCCTCCTAAATGTGTTTTTGGTTTTTGATGAACTCATCAAATTTGGTGCGGTTCACAAAGATTTGATTCCCCAGAGGGACAACAAACGGGCACTTCTTTTTGCCGGTTATCTGTCGCAATTTGTTGCGTCCTATTCCTGAATACGCAGCAGCTTCCTCAATGGAAAGGCAATCCTTTTCCCATATTGGCTTGTCCTTTCGTTGCTGCTTCAACTTTTGAATATACCTGTCCAGTTCTTCCTCCATACGGCTACCTCCTAAATTGAGTATGCTTTTGCGATGTACTCGTCAAATTTCATTCTTTTTATCATTCGTCGTTCACCGACCCATAGAACAAAGGGGCAATCCTCTTTGTTTGTCATCTGATAAAGCTTGTCTCGACCTAAACCTGTATAAGCGACTGCTTCTTCAATAGACAGGTTGGTTTTGTGCCAGATTGGGACTTCGTACCTTTTCCTTGATGAATGAATTGCTTCTTCCATATGCCGTAACCTCCTCCTTTGGTTTTGTGGCTACAGCATACAGAAAAAATCAGATTGTGTTAATGATGCGATTATCTTGATCGCATACTTGACCTTTAGACTGAATACATCTTCGCAATGTACTCATCAAAGACCATCCTCTTTATCAGCCTTCGATTCCCAATCCATAGGACAAATGGGCAATTTTCACGACTCGTCATCTCACGTAGTTTGTCTCTGCCAATGCCCGTGTAGGCGACAGCTTCTTCAATTGACAGGTTGGTTTTATGCCACAATGGGACATCGTACTTTGGGCGTTTACTGCTATTATTGTTATCGCTCATTTCCATATCCCCTTTCAAAAGCGGTACGCTTATCGTACACGACATAATCCCAGCCCATATTTTCGCACTTATCGCATTTTTCTTTTGCAGCCGCAAGCGGATCAAGTCTGCGTATTACCAAGTTGCTGTCGCCCATATAGTCTTTCAGGCACTTAGGACATAGGCAGCGTATGTCACCTGCCCGTTCACGGTTGTAAAACCAAAGTCCAAAGGTCTTTTTCAGTGCGATGTTGATCTTTTTCCAGATGTACTCGTCATCTACAAAGCCGATATGGTTTGTGAGCTGCAACTTGTTCACAGCGCTGATTTGTTCAATCATAACCATCGATGGCTTTGCAAGACCGAATGCCTCACCCAAGATAATGTGGGAAGGAAGATACTGCTTCTTTATTACGGTAGTAATGGCAGCAACGATGATAGTCGGTGCCTTTACATTGAAGTTGTCAGCCTGAAGCACTAAAACAGGTCTTTTGCCGCTTTGAATAGAGCCTTCTCTCACTCCATAATCAAAGAAATAGATGTCTCCTCGTTTGATTTTGTTTGTTGATGTAATGTCCACTGTATTTGCCTCTCAATGCTTAAGATAAGGGTATTTCATATCCGGATTAGAAATTGTCCCTTTCACCTATTTGCAATGGGAGACCACTTTTGTACCCCCTCAAGCAAGATATTTTTTTAGATTTTCCACAGCGGCGGCAATGGATTTCTGAATTTTGGTGAAGCCAACTCCCTCATCTTCAGCAATCTCACGCATTGTTTTCCCTTGGAAGTAGTATGCGTAAACCCTTCTTTGCTGGATAGGCGTTAATCGTGCAATGGCGATACGTAACTTCTCTGTCCAAATTCTCAGATTTACCTTTTCAAATAGATTGTCCACCGTCATTTCAGGGTGAAAAAAACCGGAGAGTTCATCTGTTGCGTTGTATTGATCCTGAAAGAGCTTTGAGCGCATTTCATGCTTGTGCTCATTCTGATTGAACTTATGTATCGTTTGTCCCTGCTCTGGGGTCAAGACAATATAAGGCGTATATTTCTCAATGAAATCGGCATATTTCGTGTTGATCTCTTTTTCTGTCAAGGCGGTTACAATCGCCCATTGCGTTTTCTCTGAAAATCCCGGATATTCATACTTCAGGTTGATGACCTTGCAGTCCTTTGCAAAGGCGGCTTCAAGGTTGATGTTCGTCATGTTGTGGTCTGCCATATTGTAATCTCCTTAAAATTTTGATTTTGGTTTTCGGTCAATCAAAATCGGAGATTACGGATACCGTGCAATGGCGCTCTGCCAATAAAAAATGCTCATCAGAATTCCTTTCTCGGAACCTGATGAGCGTAAAAAATAAAGCCACCTGATGCGTTGCCATAATGCCACACGAATAGAACCAGTCAGCCTATAAAGGCTGATACTATGGTTCTAAATCAAGTGGCACATGGGAAGTCAACGCATCAAGCGGCTCCGGGGCACTAAGCTTGCTTTATTTCAATTATTCAGTTGTAATGTAATTTCACCGCTTCACTTCGATGACAAGCGGAATGATATAGGTGGGAAGATTACTTCTTCTCCGCAGTTCGGGCATTTCTCATCTGCATATCCGTGGTTTCCCTTGTAAATCGTCGTTATCTTATGCCCGCAATAGGGGCAGAGCCTTGCTACTTTCATCTGCGCCCTGCAATGTATTTTCAGCCTTTCCTGCTCGGTCTTTACCTGCTCGTAAAGCTCCGGGTTAGCACGCTGAACATCTACTTTTGCCATTTTACATACCTCCCTCATATTCAACATCTATGATGCTATATGGGTTATCAAGCTGATCGTTTACCAAAAGGCCGAGCTGCTTCATTCGGATTGCCAATGCGGTCTTTGATACGCCAAGGAATGACGCCAAATCTGAAAACCGGTCATAAACCTTTGGAAAGAACAACTTGTTAAGCGTTTCGATCTTATCGCCGAGAGAGAACATAAACATTCCACGGCATATCAGGTCTTTCGGCAGCAGTATTGCAGATGCCAGCGCATTAGCCTGCCACTCATACCAATCGGCAATAGGTTTTCGTCTCTCTGAATTTGCCTGATAATAGTGTATCTTCTGTATTTGCGGATTAGCGTCATAGTCCAGTGGGTACAGCATTTTCAGGATTTGATGACTGCCCTCATGCGCAAGCGAGAAATTACAGCGTCCAAGTTGAGTGCAGTCGTCCCGCAGATCTCGTTCAATCAATATCGTATTACCGTCCAGCTCGTAGTGCTGCTCGGTGTCGTCTCCCATGAAAATTTCAATTATCATAGGGGCTGTCGTTGTCGCTCCGAGAATGTGGCGGTCATATGAGAGGTGCTCATATTCGACTTTAAGCCCCAATAATTCTGTTACAAGCTGTTCCGGGTCAATACGGTAGATTTCCGCATCCCTGTTTTGCGGAAGCTGATAATAGGCTTTCAACACTCGTTCGGCGATAGATTCAATATCAGTGCGTGACAAACATTTCAATGGCAGATCCTCCTTTACACTTTGCCTTCAACATACCATTTACCCTCATCTTCAAAAAGGTATGTTTCTTTTTTTCCTACGACAATCGTGTAGCGTATGCCGGTTCCGCCGACCTTTGTAGCATGAGCACGGCAGCGCTGCTTCAGACGGTCTATCTCGTAGGTGATACCATCTGTGTAGGTAATGTTTATCGGTCGTATCTCTCCTTCCGGCGATACCTTGACCATCACCCCGACAAATACTTTTTTGAATTTTGAATCCTGTTCCATAACATTAACCTCCGTAATAGGTAATAGCCGCAATCAACTTCCCTGCATGTTCATATCCTTCCTCAGCGTGAAGCAGCAGCTTGATTTTGTGCGTCTCTTTATTGACGAAGCAAGACGGTTCGCCGTCGGTGAATTCCTTTTTAGCATCAAATATAAGCTCCATACCTTCATGGATACCGAAATCAAGAAAGTGATTACCGCCATCAGCAGTTGCCAAGAATATCTCATCAGTGGTATTTGGCAAAAGGCAGGCCGGAAACGAACAGTAGGCTTTGATTTGCGATTCCTGTAATACAGACATGATTTTTCTCTCCTTTTAGCTGACCATTCCAGTCGGCATTTTTAGTTCAATTTCACGGTCGGTCGGCATTTTACTGTTCTTGGAACAGAGTGCTGCCGGTATGACCGCGTATTTACCGAAACGATCCCGAAGCTGCTCCACAACAGATTCCAGCTTGTCATGGCGCTCTATCTGCGTTCGGTCTACAAACAAGTCCATCTGCTCCGGCAGGTCTTGAGAGGTAAGATTGATTGCTCGGACAGTCACGGAACGGATCGGGTTACTCCATTGATATGACCTTGCAAACAAATCAAAAGCTGCCTTTGCGATATAGGATGTACTGTGCGTCCGGGCCGGAAACTGACACTGCCATTGCCGGTGCTCAAGCTGGTTGTCACGAATATCTATTGCAATTCCACCGGCGTCCTTGTTATATACCCGCAGCTTGTGCCCGATGTCCTGTGTGAGTGAAAGTATGACATTCCAGACTTCGGCTGCGTTTTCAAGGTCTTCCTTTGTGGTGATTCCGTGCCCAATGCTCTTGATCGGCGGCTCATAGTCCTGTTTTGCCACGGGTGAGCAATCCTCTCCGTTCGCATATCGGAGGATTTGCAACCCGCACTTTCCGAGCCGGCTTTGCAGCAATCCAGGCGGCGTTTTCGCAAGCTCTCCGATAGTATGGATTCCGTATGAGGTCAAAACCTTTTCGGTCGCTCGTCCGACGCCAAGCATATCTGACGCGGGCAAGTCCCATATCTTGTCCCGAAAAGAAGCTTTCGGAATAACCGTCGTAGCGTCAGGCTTTTTCATATCGCTGCCGAGCTTCGCAAAAATTTTGTTGAAGGAGACACCAACCGAGATTGATAAGCCAAGCTCAAACTTCATACGCTCCCTGATCTCATTTGCGATTTCCTCTCCTGAACCCATGAGCGGTACGCTGCCGGTTATATCAAGCCAGCACTCGTCCATTCCGTATGGCTCGATCTGATCCGTATAGTCTGCGTAAATCTCACGCGCCAGTTTTGAATACTTCAAATACTGCTCATAGTGAGGCGGAACAATAATCAGGTTCCGGCACTTCTGCTTTGCCTGCCACAACGCTTCGCCGGTAGAAACGCCGTACTTCTTTGCTTCGTAGTTTTTGGCAAGGATGATACCATGACGATTCTCCACATCCCCGCCTACTGCTACTGGATGCCCTCGCAGGCTCATATCCAGCATACATTCGACGGAGGCGTAGAAGTTATTCATGTCGCAGTGTAAAATAATTCGTGACATTTTCCGTTTACCTCTTGACTTTATACGCAACTTAAGTTAATATAAACACGAAAGATATTTGCGTGCCCTTATTATACGCATTTATGTTGCGCTTGTCAATAGAGACTGCGAAATATATTTTCTTAATTTTTTCGGGCGAAAGGAAGGATAAATAATGAAGTTCGGTGAAAAGGTCAAAAAATCACGCACAGACGCCGGATTGAGCCAAGAAGACCTTGCGAAAAAAATCGGCGTTTCACTCAGAACGATAACGAACTACGAAGTACAGAACCGATACCCCAAAAAGCGTGAGGTGTATGCGAAACTTGCTGAGGTATTAGGTGTCGATATAAACTACCTGATGACCGAGGATGAAGATTTTGTCGTGGATGCCTCTGCAAAATATGGCGCACGGGGTGCAAAACAGGCAGAGCAGCTTATTTCCGAAGTACACGGCTTATTTGCAGGCGGCGAGCTTTCTGAAGCTGACAAGGACGGTGTTATGAAGGCTTTGCAGCAGGCTTACTGGGAGTGCAAAGAAGAAAATGTTCAGAAATACACGCCCAAGAAATATAAAAAATAAGCGTGTCCGTTTTATGGGACACGCCTTATGATAGACTTATCATGGGAGGTGGTATTAGTGATCGATTCCGAAGGCATCTACAGAGCGGCTAATGCCGCTGTTCGTTTCAGTGAATCAAGAAATCCCTTTCAAATAGCCCGTGACCGTGGAATCAAAGTATGCTATTCCGGCGACTTCGGCAATTTGCTCGGTATGTACACCTGCAAATGGAAGCACCGCATTATTATATTGAATAACCGATTAGACGATTACATGATGAAGATGGTTTGCGCCCATGAATTGGGTCACGATGTTTTTCACCGTGATCTTGCGAAGGACGACGGTATACAGGAGTTCGTCCTCTTTAATATGATAAACCATACGGAGTATGAAGCAAACGCTTATGCAGCTCACGTTCTTCTTGATGATGACCGGGTTTATTCTCTTGCTCGTGAAGGATACGATGTCGTTCAAATGGCAAGAACGATGGGCTCAAATGTCAATTTGATGCTGATAAAAATGCAGGAGATGAACAAACTCGGATATGACTTTAGAATTCCTTTTGACGCCGACAGTACCTTTTTCAAGAAGATTCACCAATAAGAGCAAAGCAAAAAATGAAACGCGCACATCGATGAGTATCATTGTTGAACGGACAATCTTCTAAAAGCAAAAGCAACAGCTTTATCTTTCGATAGCTGTTGCTTTTAATTATGTGGTCAAATGATATGCTTATTATTCCTCAGTGTCGATGTGCATCTTCTCGGACAAAATCCGGATTTCCTGCTCACAGTAAGCTTCCGAGATGGCACCTTTTTCAGCGAACATAAGCAGCATTTGCTTTTGCCGCTCAAAGAGTTCCTTGTTTGTCATCCGGTGTGGTTCATTCTCCTGTTGTTCCATTTGCCGATTCCTTCTCGATTTCCTGAACCCGTCCGACCTGTCCGTCTTCCAACATGACTTTGATTCCGTGTGGATGATGGCTGCTATTCGTCAAGATGCGTGAAACGATGCCTTCAGTCAGCTTCCCGGTAGGTTGATCCTTCTTTAGTACGATTTTTACTTTATCACCTATATGAATGTCGGCTCTATTCTGTCCGCTCATTGATTCGCCCTTCCTTCTTCCACGGATTAAATCGAATTCATGATGTTGAGCAGATTTTGATAACTATCCACATCGTGATACACGACATCATCGGTAGAAAGTTCATTAAACAGCTTCTTCGCACATGAGATTTTTGCCTGCTCGATTGGTCTAAGACTCAGGGTTTCCATTGTTCCCTTTGTCTCCGCAATGAAATAGATATGCTTAACCATTCCCTTATTGAAAGCAATTGCCCAGTCGGGAGAGTAATTGCCAACCGGAGTAGGGATATGGAAGCCTTTCGGAAGCTTTGCATATACACACACTTCTTTGGCTGCGTCCAGATCCTGCGCAAATCTGCGTTCTACGCTTTGTTCAGCGGTGCCGTCGGTAAACACGAAGTCTTGAATGTGCTTTTCGGCTCTGAACGCCTTATCAAAACTCTGTGTGTTCTTTTCGGCTGTGAATATTGTGCTGTCATAGCTGCCGTCAATCTGGTCGTATGAAATATGTTCAACGATCATAGTTGCCTTCTGCTCGTTAATCAGCTTTATCACCTTCGAGATGAATTCTTCAGGGTTATATCTGAACATGATAAGCTTTGCAGGGGATATTCCTTTCAGAATTGCAGCTGTAGTCCGGCGTGTCAGCAAAGCCCCTTCTGCCACCTTGCCAACCAGATCATATTTGATTCTGCTTGTTTCTGCGTGTTTCAAGGTCTGCGTTCTTGTCTTTTCAGAGCCGAATGCGCTTCCGGTTGCCACATCGGTTTTATCAATGCTTTCTCTCTGCGTTCCGGTTGTAGTGGTGTACTGAAGCTCAGCGACAAACAACTTCTCGTCAATATGCTTGATTGCCTTTTCAATCAGTTCGTTGCTGTCGAAGTCAACGGCATAGGCATATTTATGATTGATATAGCCCCACAAAGTCTGAAATTCTTTCTTATAGAAGTTCTCATTCAGATCGTTGTCCTGAATTTTTGCCTTGTGACCGTCCTCGATCATGCTGTCGAGAACACTGTCGTCATAGACCGCCTGCACAAGCGTGTGAATTCCATCTGCAATCGGCTGCAAGTCAGCTGGTAGCGGAGAAAGCGTATTCATCTGCACATCCGTGCGATACTTGTCCGTTACCTTCCTGTCCATATCAACATAGCCGTTGGCAATCAAATAAAACTCAATTGCATCTGCCGACTTCCGGTCAATCTGGTGGCTCAATCCATCCGGTGTCTTTATGAATCTGCCATTAAAGTATTCGCTGGTAGCTTTCGTCGGACGGTCATAAAGAACCGATTTAATCTCGGTTTGCAGTCCGCCGACAAAGTCTTTATAGCTGTCACTTGCAATGACTGTTAAGACATTGATTTTCTGAACACTGTCACCACAGGACTCAGCATCCATACGGTTTCCGTCCTGATTCACGCAAAGACGTAAACCACGCCCCACTTCCTGCCGTTTTGCCGTGGTGCTGTCAGAATGCTTCAGCGTACAAATCTGGAATACATTGTTGAGGACTTTGATTTTCTGATTCAGTGCGTTTTTATCTGCCATAGTGAGCCTCCTTATCGTTCACGGGATTTATACTTTTTCGGCTTGTCCTGTTTGGGCAAGTCCTCGCTTTTCTTTTTCGCCCAATCGGGAAGCCTTTCGGGTTTCACTTCGCCCAGCACATCACGGCGTTCGAAGCGAGTATGTTCGCCCGTGTGCAGGTTCTTGCAAAATACGGCGCTTCCACGGGAATTTGCGGACGCTCCGAAGCCGCCTGTCACAAGGTAAAGCTGTCGGTCAGCCCGCCGATATTCGCTGCGAAGCACTTCTGGGTTAATCGCTATGATCTTTCCGTCTATGCTCCTGTCGAAGCTGTCAGGGATACAATCCTCTTTGGTGATGACCTCTGTCGGAATATTCAGTGCTTTTACTTCTTCCTGTATCTGCCTTGCCTGCAGAGCAACGCGCTCGCCAAAGGACTGTACGATTTCAGCGTAGTTGTCGCTTTCCTGCATTACCTGATACTGAGCGAACAAATCGTTTTGATGGCAAACCGCCATCATAAAGCGGCAGCCATTTTCAGTTGTGTTCTCACCGATGACAACCTCGCCGTCCCCAATAAAGAGGGCGGCGGTGATTTCGTAATCACCGGCTATTCGTTTCTCGTTGTCCATTCAGTTCACCTCAATCACAATACGGATGCTTCCGCCTGCGTTTGGCTGCGGCGTTCGGGAATATTCTGGATAGCAGGACTGCGCACGCTGTCTTGCTCTGCGGATTGACTCAAAGCACGGAAGCCCGTAGCCTTTGTAGTTGTAGATAACATCCTCAAAGGGTAAATCTCCGGCACGGATAAATCCAAAACGGTTATAGTAGCGGAGAATGAGCCGCATATCGTCATAACGGGCGACTTCATCGTCTTTGAGAATTTCAAGAACCTTGCTTTCAATCGTTCTTAGCTGTTCCATTCGGTTTCCTCCTTAAAATAGAATAAGGGCGGACATTTTACTGCCCGCCCTCGCTATGCCTTTCCTTATTTCTTTTTGTTGTGGTTCCTGACCTGCAGGAAAATCCAGCCGCCTATGATAAGGGCGACCAGAACGATTGCTACAATTGTTTTAGCATCCATCAGTCATTGTCCTCCTTTTTCTTTTTCTTGAAGCCGATGATTCCGCACACGGCAATGCCGATGGCGGAAACTCCGGCAAGTGCAATCCAAAGAGCAGGATTGCTGTTGTCTCCGGTTTTCGGCGTGTCACGGAACTCATTGTGCATCTGAACGATGGTGGTTGCTCCCACCTGAACCGTTGCCTGCTTATCGGCAGGAAGCACATAAGAAGCGGATGCGCTGTTACTGACCTCAGACACGGTATATTCACCGATACGAAGTCCGTCAATGACAATCTCACCATTCTTGTCGGTGACAAAGGTCTGATCGTAATCTCTGCCCGTTACACGGAAGGAGAAGCCTTCGACCTTACTGTCAGAAGATGTCTTGACGATTATAAGAGAGCCTTTCTGCGCTTCATTGATAAAGCCGATGCCTGCCTTGTTTTCCACGGAGTAGGTCTTACCATCTGTGTCGATGTTCACACTGTAAACGCCCGTGTCAAGGACGAAACCGTCCGGTGCTTTTGTTTCTTTCACGAGATACTGTCCGTACAAAAGGTCATTCATCGTGTAGATGCCCGTGTCGGTTTCTGTGAGCTTTCCGAGCAGCTCATCACCGTCGTCAAGCTTACCGTTGCCGTCCATGTCCTTGTAGACTTCAAACTCTGCGCCTGTCAGCTTATTTTCTGGGTAGTCAGCGTCCATCTTAGTCAGCGTGATATTTCCACGGATCAGGCGGTTCTCAATGCTGATTTCAACTACCTGTTCATTTTCCGCAATGGTGACATCGTAAACGGTGTCATTCAGCACATACCCTGTCGGCTGGCTGATTTCACGGATATACCAAGTGCCGTATGGGATGTTCGCAAAAGAAAAACTACCGTCATCGCCCGATGTGGTAGTCAGGATAGCGTTTTCGGTTGTAAACTCGCCGTCATTCGTCTTAAACAATCCGATGAGCGCACCGCCAAGACCATCGCCGTTCTCATCGGTCTTAATGCCGGATACAGAACCATATTTCAGTTCGTTGTCAATAGGCTTACCGTCATTCACTGCAAGCTGAACAAGTGCTGTATCCTGTCCGGCGTATTCAAAGACCACCGGGTACTGTTCATCCGAAAGGATATAGTGGCTGTCGGCTGCAATTTCCTTTACATAGTAGCTGCCGATAGGAAGGTCGGTCTTAAAGGTGGCTTTGCCGCTTTCGTCAGGGGTAATCACTTCAAGCAAGCTATCCTTCGGAATAGTCGTACCGCTTGCGGAAATAAGCTCGTCTGCGGCGAAGATACCGAAGGTGACATTTTTAACCTCGCCGTTATTGCCGATACCGAAAAGGTCGCTTGTCTCCATTGCTTTTTCAAGGCTGATTTCCACCTTCTTACGGTCGTTGACAAAGCTTGTGCCTGTTTCAGTCACGGCTACATTCTGTCCTGCGTAAACAAGGGTAACGGTGTGGATTTCATCGTTCAGCACCATACCGTAGGGAGCTTTAATTTCCTTGACCTCGTAGCTGCCGAGATAGAGTTCTTTGCTTTCGGCAAGTCCGTCATTGTCTGTAACGACAGTATCTACAAGCTCGCCCTCAGAGACTCTCAGCGTTCCGTCAGGCGTGACAATATCCTCGGCTGCACGGATTTCATACTTTGCACCGGGAAGCCCTGCGAGCTGATACAGCGGCTGATAGATGGTTTCTTCACCCTCAGCACCGCTGACAGAAACGCCAAAGAACACTTCGCCGGATTTCTCGATAGAGATTGTGCCTTTCTGCGCCATATTGGGTTTATCCACTTTAATCACAGTAACACCGCTTTCCTCGGTAGCTTTTTCCTCTGCGACATCGAAGTACACAGGAGAGCTGTCCAGCACATAGCCATACGGAGCCTGAACCTCTACAAGAGAGTAGCCCTTACCATAGGGGAGCTTCTCAGGAGTGACAAGCGAACCGTTTGCATCCGTGTAGAAAGTGTCGATTGTCGTAGGGGTAGGATAGGTGAAAGTCATTGTTACAAGGTTTCCGTCCGGGTTATAGATCTGAAAACCTGCGCCCGCATACGGGATCGTATTTCCTGTTTCGGCGTCAACTTTAATGACTTGGATATAGCTCTCAAAGTTAGCATTGTTGATGAGATAACGGTAGGTGGCTGCATTCTGAGAGATAAAGACATCGAAGTCTGGCATAGGCTCTCGACCTTCCCATCCAACGGTCTGGTGAACGGTGTAAACGCCATACGGCATATCCTTCGTCTGAGCAAAGCCGTTCTCATCGCAAGTGAGATAATCTTTTTCATCTGCGTTGGCATTCTCATAGCTGCCGGAGGATTTCAGATAAACTTGGAACTCTGCGCCGACTTCCGGCGTTTCAATCTGTGTTTCTCCGTCGTCTGTGTGTTTGATAATGGCGATATTGCCCTTAATGACTTGCTCTGTCACATCATTCGCCGTCTGATTATGCTCGATGGTATAAAGCTTCGGCTCTGCGCCGACCTTATGAGTATCGCTATTCAGCAGATACCCCTCAGATGGGGCAATCTCACGGACGCTCCAATCGCTGTCACAGACATATTCCTTTGTGGTGAACTGGCCGTTTTCATCGGTGTAGTAGGTGTCAATCAGCGTTTCGCCCTTGTAGATGCCGTACTGCGCTCCGGCAAGGGTTGCATCGCCCTGCGCCAAGCCTTTTTCTGCGTCGCTTTTGGTTACAGTGACTGCGAACTTTTTCAGAATGTTGTTGAAGGTGCGTGTAGTCACGGTTTTCCATTCCACCGCTGCCGTTTGATTTTCAGGAACGACATAACGAATGGCTGTGTCCACTTCCTCAATGGTATATGGTGTACTGCCGGAGATAAGGACATCCTTGAAGTTTGCTGTGCCTGTGGAATCCGTCACGGCATATTCGTCAACGGCAATACCGGAGAGTGACCTACCGAACAGATGGAAGGTCACACCCTCCACAAGTTTGTCCTCTGAGTTTTTGATGACTTTCAGGTCGCCACGCTTCAGAACATTGTTGAAGTTTACGGTGGACACCTGACCGCTGACGACCGTTACACGGCGCACTTCCTGCGGTTCGTATTTATCCACTGCAAGCTCTGTGACGGTGTATACGCCGGGAAGCAGGTTATCAATCTGCATTTCGCCGCTGCTGTTTGTTTTTACCGTCTGGTTTACGTCGTCACCGGTGATGGTAAAGGAGATGTTATCCACCTTTCCGTCCTCACTGGTCTTTACGATTTTAGCGGAGCCGAAGCTGACCTTGATATTCACAAAGCCTTTCACCGGGTCATTCACGGACTGCGTATAGGTCACAAGGTCTTGCACACCGGAGCCGGGAACATATTTACCATCCGTCCAAGTGATAATTCCTTTTCGCTGAGAGTTTGCCTTTTCCGCAGTGATTCTCAGTCCGTCAGCAAGAGCTGTCTGTGCGGTAATCGTCAGCTGATTGCCGCTGACGGAAAATGAAACATCCGACTGTGAACAGCTGAAGTTGTAATTACTAAGAACGCCATTGGTATCGGTCAGTGTCGTGGTATAGGCAGAACCATTCCAGTCAAGCTCGACTGTCTGTGCACTGCCTGTGGACTTCGCCATAAAGCTGGGCACTTTGGTGTGGTTCTGGACATCTGAAACAATTTGGTTATAGTAGCTCATAATCTGACTGTACAGCGGATGGTTTGTACTGATCTGATCGAGAATTGCGCTGTACCCGCCGGGGCTGACATGATTGAAGTTTTTCATCACGTTCGCCGACCACGGTTTCCCAGATAAGGAGCTGCGTCGCTCTTGCCTGAGCAAGCGTATCGCCGCCGCTGTTCTGACTGCGCCAGTCCGTACTGATCGTGCCGGTGTAGCCGTACTGCATAATACGACCTACAAACAGCTTGATGTCATCTGCACTGATCGTGTGATTGTAGGATGAGGGATAGTTATCCCAATAGTTTTCATCACGGCTTGTCAGGTTGTTGCCTGTCTGAAGCGGTGTACCGGGTTCAATACAGTAGCAGATGTTTCCGGTATAGGAACCGACGCCGTACACAAGCGTATAGTTGGTTGCGCTGGCACTCCAGCCGTTCATAAAGGACAGATAACCGTGTCCCCAAGTACCGTTATAGTTGTTATCTCCGTCACGGGGGAAGCCAATCATAACGGCAGTTGACTCCGTACCTGCTGCGTAGGCGGTCATGCCGCCGATTCCCACAAGTGTGGTAAGGCACATAACCACTGCAAGCAACGCCGAAGCGCCTCGCTTGAAAATGTTCTTGTTCATTCTGTTTTTTACCTCCTTGAAATAGAAAAACGCACCGTGTTCAAATTCACGATGCGCTCTGTGGTGTTATTGAATTGTTGATTGATTAAGCATAGCCGATATACAAGTCATAGCTGCCGCTTCCGGTACTCTCCGCCCATACCCAAACCGAAGTTATATCCCCATCTTTTGCATATCGGTTGATTCGGCTGGTAATGCTGCTCTCTGTACTTGTGCATTTCGGACCTGCGCTGATTGGATTGTCCCAACACTCCACAGCTGAGCCATCCAGAGTCAAACCGCAGCTTTCGGCATAGCTTTTAGCATAGGAAATCCAATAGTTGATGTCAAAAGACGGTTCGGGTTCATGTGTAGGTGTTTCGGTTGGCTGTGGAGCCGGGTTTACCGGTTCCGTTGCAGGTTGTTCTGTTGGCGTCGGCGTCTGAGTTGACTGTTCTGTGGCTTTTTCTGTTTCGGCAGGTACAGTCGGTTTCACTGTTGCCACCGGCTTTTCCGTCACCGGTGCATCGCTCTCTGTGTCGGATACAGGCGAAGCCGTATTACTTGTGTCGCTTTCTTCCGTATCCGTGCTTTGAGCAGTGCTGTCAGGGATAGTATCGGAGCTTTCTCCGATACTTGATGCTGAAGTCGAATCTTCCTGACTACTTTCCGAAAAAGAAGAATTTGTCTGCTCCTCGTTTGTTTGCTCATTAACCTGACAACCGGATAAAGCAAGTACCATCGCAACTGCAAGCATCCATGCAAATATCTGTTTTTTCACCTGAATCACTCCTCTGTTTATTTTCTTGGCTTCAGTGTAGAACAGAAACCTCGTTTCGACAAAGGTGCGATTTCATAGGCGCAATCTTTTAGTTTAGCATTTACTGCTTTGCTTTTGAATTTTGCGATGTGTTTGCCTTAAAGAGATTGATTTAGGTTAAGAGATAGATTTAGTTTAGGAGATAGTATTTCTTTTCGGAGAGATAGCTTGTAAATAAGAGGTAGGAGTGTGAGGAAGGGGAAGGTCAGCGCCCACGGTCTGCACGACTGCGGAGAAACTTCTGGTAATGCTCCAGTGCCTTGCAAACATAGTCCTCCGTTTGATTGAGCGGTATATTCTTCGGGATCAGCTCTCGCAGTCTGTCCCCACGCAAGACGATTTTTTCACGCTGATTCGGTTTTTCTTCCCGCATGATTTCTTGGACAACCTCCGTTGTGAGCCTATTTTCTTCAAACGCTTTTCGCATACGGATGGTCTGGTCATGGGACGGGGTGCTTTCGCTCATGTCGATTTCATCGACAATATCCCGCTGGGAGTCCTCATCAAGATAGCTGAGTTCCACCGCTGGACGCATTTTCATTCTACCGTCATCGACACATTCGAGCAGTTCGGGAACAAGGTTTGTCAAGCGCACATAACGCTGGACTTGAGTTTTACTGTCTTCAGATTCATTAGCAATCACCGCAACTGTTTTTGCGCCAACCAACTTGTGCCCCAGTGGGTCACAAGTTAAATCTTTGCGTTGTCCTTGTCTTTTCATAGCTTCCAAACGCATTTTGTAAGCAAAGGCTTTCTCCGAGGGAAGTATCTGCGACCGCTGATAGTTGCTTTCAACCATCAGAATTGTGGCTTCATCACGGTTAAGGTCTACAACCTCACATCGCAGCGTGTCCATGCCTGCAAGTTCACAGGCTCGTTTCCGGCGATGTCCTGATACAAGCTCATACCTGCCGTCCTCTTTCTGCCGGACGGTCGCCGGAGTGATAACCCCACGCTCTTTGATACTGTCCACAAGTTGCATCATGTCCTCATCATCACGCACCTTGAACGGGTGGTCGGGGAAGTCGTCGATTTCGCTTATGGGAATATCTCTGATTTTCTGAAGCTTTACATCATCCCGTTCTTCCTGAGAGGAAAACAGGTCATCGAGCGTCGGAAGCCCTAACTCTATCTTTTTTGCCATCGTTAAGCACCTCCTTTGTCAGTTCTGCATAGGCTTTGGATACCGTGCTGTTGGGTTCGTAAGCATAAATGCTCTTGCCCTCCGCAGCACTCTCGGCGGCTTTCACGGCAACCGGAATGGTGGAGCGATACATCTTGATTACACTTCCGTAATTCCTTTGCAGTGAATCCACAACCGTGCGGGAAAGGTTCGTCCTGCCGTCCACCAAGGTAAGAAGCATACCCTCAATTTTGAGTTTTGGGTTTATGTGCTTTCTGACCTTTGAAATGGTCTGCATGAGCTGCGTCATTCCTTTTGCCGGCAGATACTGCGCCTGAACAGGGATAATCACCGAGTCAGCTGCAGTCAGGGCATTTAGCGTAATCATTCCCAGTGACGGCATACAGTCGATCAGGATATAGTCGTAATGCTGTTTGAGCGAGGTCAGATAAGTCCGCAGTGCGGTTTCTCTGCTCATAGCGGTAACAAGCGTCATCTCCATTGCAGACAGGTCAAGATTTGCTGGAACAAGGTCAACGCCTTCCTCGTGATGAAGAATGACAGATGCCGGGTTTGCGTTTTCTTCTCGAATCACCTCTGACAGCTTTGTGGAAAGAGTTTCTTCCAAGTTGTCGGTATCTCTCCATCCAAGACAAGCCGTTAAGTCCGACTGTGGATCAGCGTCCACAAGCAATACTTTCTTGCCCTGCATTGCAAGACCGACACCAAGATTTACGGTAGTGGTCGTTTTGCCCACGCCGCCCTTCTGATTGCAGATTGCAATGGTTTTGCAGTTTGGCATTCGTTTTGCCCTCCTTTCTAAAAATTCATAACCATATATTTGATGTGGCTATGTATATCCGCAGTATTTGTTCTCAACTACCCCTGCGGACAGCTTGCGCTGTATGGGAAGCACTCAGGTTGCGGTGTGCTGCACCGCATCATAGGAATCTCACCTCTGCCGGGTTCTCCGCCAGCTCCGTAGAGAAGTATCATTATCCTTCTGACTTTCATCGCCGTCACGGAGGCAATCCGTGTTTTGGGTCGGGAGTTCTCGCTCACTCTCGCAAAGAGAGGTCAAGGCGTACCCACCTTTGGGCTAAGCATCAGAAATAATGTCCTAAGTGCCTGTATATTCAATTTTCAAGGAACTGTGAAAAGGCTTCTGACCTTTCGGTCTGAAATACCCCTTTCACCTATTTGCAATGGGAGGGCACTTTTGTACCCCCTGTTTTCAAAACTTTTTCAAAAAAATAAAAAAAGCCGCCTGCTCCTGTTAGGGAACAGACGGCAATCGTCATGTTTATTTACTTGTAGACTACTTGTAGACTACTTTCAGCTTCTTTCTTTTTGCTTTGGCAAACTTATATATGACATCATCTACAGCATCCGTGTATCTGCCTTCCTGAAGCAGCTTATTCTTAAAGCCAATCAGATTCTCAATTACTCTGCGGTATTCTTCCTCGCTGAGATAGAGATAATATTTATCTGTTTTCATTTTGGTGTGTCCTCCATTCAAAATAGGCTCGTCGTACAGCGATCACATCTTGAGCCGCATCCGACTTTATAAAGATATGTCTGCTTTGAAATGCTGTTTTTATTTTTACGGCGTACTCTGTCCCTGTATCATTTTTTCCATACGGGATTACCAATCGTATAATCCCTCTGTGCTTACAGAGATGCTCTTTCAGGCATTCTATATCCTCAGCCTGAATTTCTGATTCAATTGCCAGCTTTTCATCGGCTATGTATGTTTCTATGGGCAGTCCGATTATTGTCTCGGTATTGGTTTCAACCTTTAAGCAGTTTTTCTTTGCGTAATACATGACAAGCAACCGTGGCAGAACACTTCGGTACTCTTGCTCACACACCCTGCAGCCCTTTGCTTCTATCGTCCTTTCGGACACCTTTGCCTTATAGCTGTGTCCGCATGAACATTTCCACCAGACGCTCTGCATTGAACCTCTGGAAAGCTTATTTGGGTTATATCCTGAGTTTCTCAGGTAATCCCACTGGTCAAGCAATTGAGGATCGGTGGTAGCCAAGTCATTATACCCGGTCAACACCGCTCTGTCGGCACAAACCGGGCAATTTGCTCCTTTTACTCTGGCATGAACAACGGACTTCCATTCATATCCGCATTGTCTGCATTTCCACCATACATTTCTGCGTGACTTTTCATTGATTGTATCCGGCATTAATGGGAAGTTGCGCTCCGACCATTCCTCTGCAAGCTGGGGATACACTGTCGCCAAGTCATTGAAGCCCTTCAATAAGATTTGACCGCTGCAATATGGGCACTGACTTCCGCATGAACGGGTTGAAATCAGGGTGTTCCACTCATGACCTTTGCTGCATCTCCACCAGACCTTTTTATTTGCAAATGCGGTTACCTGTGTAGGCAGCAGCGGCAGATTCCTGTCCGACCACTCGGCAGCCACTTTCGGGAACACAGAAGCAAGGTCATTGAAGCCCTCCAATACTGCATTGTGAGAACAATATGGGCATCCTGTACCATTCACTGATCTGCTTTTAACTGAGGCGATCCATTCGTGACCGCATTTTCCTTGCCATATCACTTTTTTATGAGAAGCGCCGCTTACCATTGTCGGTTTCAAGCTTTGATTCTTATCAGACCATTCCTTCGCCAGTTCCGGTTTCAGGAACGCCAAGTCGTTTATTCCTTCAATAACCCTTACTCCAGAACAGATTGGGCATTTCTCTCCGGTTGAACGGCTTTTCGGACTTGCCTGCCATTCGTGTCCGCAAGAGCCTTTCCACCATACGAATCTATTTGAGCCATAGGTTATCTTATCCGGTGTAAGCGGAAGGTTTCGTTCAGACCATTCCGGCACAAGCTCAGGGTGCATTGACGCTAAACTGTTGCTCATATCAAATCCTCGACCTCCTTTACAAACACAGTATATAGGAAATCGAGGAACCATTGAAGTCTGCGAAGCTGTCTGTCGGATAAAACAAAAAAGGCCTTGAAAGTTATTACTCTCTCAAGGTCTTAAAATATGTGATTTGATATGCGCTCAATAAGCCAAGCGGCGATGTATGCTCATAATCTCCCCAACAAACGGGAATTAGATGTCATCTCAAATTGTCAGCAAAACAGACGGGAGGCTGATTTAAATAGTGATCTCCAATGGTTTTCTCCATCCAAATCATATTATACCAGCGGTTGAACTTGTATCCGCATTTCTTGAATTCTCCGACTTTTTTGAATCCGAGGTGTGCATGAAATTCAGCACTGTTTTTGTTAAGATATTCATCTTCTGCTTCTGGGTAGCCGATACATGCATATAGATTCAAAATTCCCATGCTATTTAGCTTGCCTTCCAGCTCTTCATATATTTTTCGCCCCAGTCCACATTTTTGGGCGGTGTGGTCAAGATAAACAGTCATCTCACATGACCAGTCATAGGCGGCTCGACCTACAAAAGCACCTGCGTAAGCATACCCCAGAATTTCTCCATCCTTTTCTATGACAATATAGGGGTAACGTTTCATGGTGCTTTTCATGCGCACCTGAAACTCAGAAAGTGTAGGCGTATCATATTCAAAAGTAATTGCTGTGTTTTTAACGTAATATGCGTAGATTTCCAGAATGCGGCTTGCGTCTTCAAGCGTAGCATTTCTGATTATTGTTTCATTCACAATTAGCCCTTCTCTCTATAATTAAACAAATTTACAAGAAATTTTCGATTTGTCATGCTGATGGATTATA
The DNA here is from genome assembly GCF_026314295.1 of Caproicibacterium sp. BJN0003. NCBI lineage: Bacteria > Bacillati > Bacillota > Clostridia > Eubacteriales > Oscillospiraceae > Caproicibacterium > Caproicibacterium sp. BJN0003. The sequence continues at coordinate 164,744 of NZ_CP111108.1, read as the reverse complement.
TAAATACCCTTCCATGGGTACGCTCTGTTATTTCAAAAACAGCGACAGCTTCATTCCGATGCTGCCGCTGTTTGCTCCGTAAATTATGCGATTTTTCTACCTCTGCACAAATCCTGGCACCATTTGATGTAGATTTGATGTGAAGATGTAGTTTTCGGGCTTTTACAAAGTACGCAAACCCGCATAAACACTGGGTTTTCGGCGCTTTGCTCAGTCGATGGGCTTCATTGTCGGGAACAACAACACATCGCGAATAGAAGGCTGATCAGTAAGAAGCATGACCAGACGATCGATGCCGATCCCCAATCCTCCTGTAGGCGGCATTCCATATTCCAAAGCTGTAAGGAAATCCTCGTCAACATCGCAGGCCTCATCATCTCCAGCGGCTTTCTGAGCAGCCTGTGCTTCAAAACGCTTGCGCTGATCGATCGGATCATTTAATTCAGAAAATGCGTTTGCAAGTTCACGTCCCATAACAAAGAGCTCAAAGCGCTGCGTATAATTTGGGTCATCCTCTTTGCGCTTTGCAAGCGGTGAAATTTCCACCGGATGTTCTGTAATAAAAGTGGGCTGAATCAACTTTTCTTCGCAGTACTCGTCAAAGAACAGATTCAGGATATCACCCTTTTTATGACGTTCCTCATATGCAAGATTGTGTTCTTTCGCAGCAGCGCGCGCTTCATCCAGCGTCTTGATTTCATTAAAGTCAACACCGGAATATTTTTTAACCGCCTCTACCATCGTCATGCGGCAAAACGGGCTGCCAAAGTCAAGTTCCACCCCGTCATAGGTGATTTTAGAAGAACCCTTTACTTTTGTGGAAACGGTACGAATCAAATCTTCGATCAAGTCCATCATGCCGTGGTAATCCGTATAAGCCTGATAAAATTCCATCAGTGTAAATTCCGGATTGTGGCGGGTATCCATGCCCTCGTTGCGGAACACACGTCCAATCTCATAAACGCGGTCAAAACCACCGACAATCAAACGCTTGAGGTGCAGCTCCAAAGCGATACGCAAATAAAGGTCAATGTCGAGCGTATTATGGTGTGTGACAAACGGCCGTGCTGCTGCGCCGCCTGCAATTGTATGCAAAACAGGAGTCTCCACTTCCAAAAAGTCATGGCTGTCCATAAAAGCACGAATCGCCGTAATAATATGGCTGCGCATAACAAAAGTCTCTTTGACCTCCGGATTAACAATCAGATCCAGATAGCGTTGACGATAACGCAAATCAGTATCTTTCAATCCGTGAAATTTTTCCGGCAACGGAAGTAGAGATTTTGAAAGCAGCTGAATTTCTTTTGCATGGACGCTGATCTCTCCGCGACGAGTCTTAAAGACAAACCCTTTAAGGCAAATAATATCGCCCAAATCCCAATAATTTTTAAAATCGGAATAGCTTTCTTCTCCGACATCGTTAATTCTAACGTAAGCCTGAATTCGGCCTGTTTTATCGCAAAGATCAATAAAGCTAGCCTTTCCCATATTACGGCGGCTCATCATTCTTCCGGCAATACAGACGTCTTTATTCTCATAATCTTCAAAATGCGCATGAATTTCTGATGCAAAACTATCTTGATCACATTTTGTGATTTTAAAGGGATCTTTTCCTGCTTCGCGCAAAGCGGTCAGCTTATCGCGGCGAATCTGCAGCAATTCTCCCAAATTCTGTTCTGGCTGCTGTTCCTGATTCTTTTCACTCATATTTTTCCCTACCTTTTATTTATCATCGGTGAATTATTTGCTCAATTTGTTAAAATTCAAAAAGAGAGGGCGGGATGAAAACACCCCACCCTTAAAAAGACGGTGTTATTTGGAAATAGAAAGGATGGTATATTCTTTCATTCCAACAGGCACTTCGATCTCCACAACGTCATTAACCGCGTGTCCCAACAGCGCTTTTCCAACGGCAGATTCATCGCTGATAAATCCTTGTACTGGATCTGTTTCATTACTGCCAACAATTTTAAGATTCATTTCCCGTACTTTTTGAGTTTTCTCATCTTTTACAGAAACTTGAACTTTTGAGCCAACATGAATCAAACCATTACTCAATTCGGATTCATCGATGACTTTTACATTTTTCAGCGTTACTTCGAGGTCGGCAATTCTGGCTTCCATAATTGCCTGTTCATTTTTGGCTTCGTCGTATTCGCTGTTCTCAGAAAGGTCACCAAAGCTCAGCGCTACCTTAATTTTTTCAGCAACTTCTTTTCTCTTGACCCCTTTGAGCTCTTCCAGCTCTTTTTCAAGTTTATCGAGGCCTTCCTGTGTCAAAACAGTTTGTTTTACCATGGTATCATCCCTTAATTTCATAGGCGAGTACTCGCCTGATTTTTTTTGATATACAGTTAGTATTATAGAGTTGCAATTGCTTTCTGTCAACCATATTTTGTCATAGGGGAAACAGACTTTTTAAAATTGGCACTAATTTTAGTCTAATAAAAAAATCGGCTCGAAAAAGCCGAGCCGATTAAAAGCAAATTCAGTTAAACATAGTTAAGCGGATCTTGTGCAACACCGTTTACACGCACCTCAAAATGACAATGAGGGCCGGTACTATCCCCGGTACTCCCGACGTAACCGATCACCTGACCCTGCTGAACAGCCTGCCCAACGCTGACACAAAGGCTGGACATATGGCCATAAACGGTAGAGAATCCATTTCCGTGGTCAATGGAGACCCAAGTTCCATAGCCACCACCCCAGCCACCTGCATCTGCAACAATGACAGTGCCGGAAGCAGAAGCTACAATCGGTTGTCCATAAACGCCGCCGGAAGAAATATCAATTCCCTTATGGTTTGTTCCCCAGCGAGGGCCAAATCCAGAAGTAACATTCATGGTATACGGAACCGGCCAAACAAACTGTCCACCACCGGAAGGCATTACAACGACATCTGAAGAAGATTGCTTCTGCGAATAATAATTTGCATACCAAGAGTCGATCTGCTCTGCAGTAGCAGCTTCCTTTTGAGCAATTTCCTTATTTTGTTCTTCCAGAGCTTCGGCAGAGCCGGCAAGATCATTAATTACCTGCTGAGTCTCTTCCATCACGGTATCGAGTTCTGTCCGCTTTTGATCCAGTGCATTCTTTGCATCGGAAACTTCCTGTCGGCTTTGCTCGATTTCTGTTTTCTGTGCTTCAATTTCTGTTAAATGATTTTTTAGGGTATCGATCAGCTGTTTATCGTGGTCCGACACCATTTTGATTGCTTCCGTTTTATCTGCCAAGTCGGTAAGACTTTTAGAGGAAAGCAAGATTTCCAAATTGCTTGCTTCTCCGGAAATATAGAGTGCACGCAGACGCTCTTTCAGCAGTGCAAAACCGGAATCGATTTCTTTTTGCTTGGATTGGATCTGATCTTGTTTTGCAGCAATATCCTGATCAAGATCCCCAATCTGCTGATTGTAAGTATCAATTTGATGCTGTAAATTAGAAACCTGATCCTGCAAAGCAGCTTTATAGGCTTCCTTCTGAGTTTGATCTGATTTCAGCTGATCAATTTTCGCTTGATTTTCTTTTTGCTGGTTCTGATAATCACTCTGCTGCTGTCGGAGTGTATCCACATTCGTATTCTCGGCAAAAGCTGTGGTCGCAGCAGGCACTACTATAAGAGCAGCGGTTATTACTGCGGCAGCGGCACGCTGCCAAAAATGTTTACCAGCCAACGATGGAACCCCCTTCTTTTTTGAGGTATCTTCCCATTGAGATCATACTTCCTAAAGTTCCAAACAAAGCGCCAATGCCCATAAAAATGAGAATCATCCAGGGCAGGTATGGGTGAATATTAATCGCCTGAAAAACGGCGAGATTTGCAATCAAGCTCACCATCTTCTGATAAAGCAGATAAAGCAGAGCAACCGCGAGTCCACCTGAAACAATTCCGAGAATAATTCCTTCTACAACAAATGGAACTCGGATAAATCCATTGGTAGCGCCAACCGATTTCATGATACTAATTTCCAGACGTCTGGAATACATCGTAACACGAATCGTATTTGCAATAATAAATAGAGAAACAACACTTAAGATGATTACGACTGCCAAACCGACGTTTGTAACAATTTTATCCATTCTGGTCAGCTTGTCCGCAAGAGCAGTATAATCTGTGATTTTTTCAACGCCCTGAATACTCAAGATCTGATTTGCAGTATCCTGATACTGTGAAAGATCCTTCATCGAAATCCGGAAAGAATCCGGCAGCCAGCTGGTATCATCAGAAAGACCGTTAAGCAGACTGGAATTGTCTGCGCCAACCATGTTTTGAATTTCCTTAAGGCCATCTTGTCTTGATATGTATTCACAGGAATCAATATTATCCATTTGTTTGATCTGATCGCCGATTTTAATCGCATCATCCGAAGAAACATCCCGCTTAATAAAAACTTTAATCGAATTATTTCCCTCTACGGTGCTCATCGCCGCGTTCATATTCATACTGAATAATACCGCAGCGCCCGTCATTAAAATACAGCAAGTCAGAACACCAATCGAGGCGAGGCTCATCGTCCGGTGTTTGGTCAGGACATTTTTAAAGCCTTCTTTAATTAAATATCCCAGCTTCATTGTCCCACCTCCAGCTGCTTGGTATCGGCCACGATCCGGCCATCATTAATTTCCACAATACGCTTCTGAAAGTGTTTTACCAAACTATGTTCATGGGTAACCATTAAAATAGTTGTTCCGCGCAGATTGATCTCACTAAGAAGATCAACGATCTCAAAAGAAAGTGCCGGGTCAATATTTCCGGTGGGTTCGTCGGCAATAATCAGCGAAGGATTATTGACCAGCGCTCTTGCTAGGCCCACACGCTGCTGCTCGCCGCCGGAAAGTTCTGCCGGCATGCACTTTGCCTTATCCTGCAGATCGACAAGGCCCAAAATATACGGCACACGCTTTTTGATCGATTTTGTCGGTGTGCCAACGATATGCATGGCAAACGCCACGTTATCATAAACGGACATCGACGGGATCAGGCGAAAGTCCTGAAAGACCGTTCCTAAAGTTCTGCGCAAATAAGGTACCTTTCTGCGCTTGATATGGGTCACATCAATATCGTTTACAAAAATCTGTCCTTTTTCCGCACGTTCCTCTGCTGTAATCAGCTTAAGAAAGGTACTTTTGCCCGCGCCGGAAGCACCGACGATAAAGACGAATTCCCCTTTCTCAATATTCAGGCTGACATCATATAATGCATGAGTGCCGTTTGGATAGGTTTTGCTTACATGGTCGAATTCTATCACAAAAACACGCTCCATTTCCAAAAATCAATGTCCACAAACAAATTGAGACTTGCTGACATGCTATCATCATACCAACAAGCCTCAATTTTATAATTCTAAATAAGAAATAAATTGCAATTATTTTGTAACTATTTTAAACTATTTGTCACTTTTGAGAAAAAGGAAATAGTTACCGTTTTTTTTGATTCAATCAAAATTTTGTTGGGTTGCTGGAAAGATATTTTTTAACCATCAAAGCCACTTTGAACACAATGGCATCTTCAAATTCGCGCAAATCGAGTCCGGTGATCTTCTTGATTTTTTCCAGACGGTAAACAAGGGTATTTCGATGAACAAAAAGCTTACGGCTTGTTTCTGAAACATTCAGGTTGTTTTCAAAAAATCTTTGAATCGTAAAGAGCGTTTCGTGATCAAGGCTGTCGATTCCGCCCTTTTTGAAAACTTCTTTCAGGAACATTTCGCAGAGTGTCGTTGGCAGCTGGTAGATCAAACGAGCAATTCCAAGATTATCGTAGCTGACGATACTGCGTTCTGTATCAAAAACTTTTCCAACTTCCAAAGCAACCTGCGCTTCTTTAAAGGAACGTGCAAGATCCTTCAAATTTTCTACCGGCGTACCAATACCCACTACGCAGTGCACATAAAATTCTCCCGAAAGCGTATCGACAATGGAGCTGGCCAATTTCTCCAAATCTTTTGCGTCGATTCCGGGCTGAATCTCTTTGACAATTGCAATATCGTCTTCATTAATGTTTACAACAAAATCCTTTGACTTGTCCGGGAAAAGGTTCTGGACCACATCAAAGACCGCTACATCGGTGTTTGCAACAATTTTGATCAGCATGCAAACGCGGGTAACGTCTGCATTAAAATGCAGTTCACGAGCTTTGAGATAAATATCGCCGGGCAAAATATTATCTAGAATAATATTCTTGATAAAATTACCACGGTCATATTTTTCATCATAGTACTGCTTAATGCTGTTAAGCGAAACTGCCAAAAGAGCTGCATAGTGAGCGGCTTCCTGATCATTTCCAAGGACAAAAATGGCATATTCTGCGCGAGGAAGGCCACCAAATGGGCAATACGTATAGCCATTGACCACAAAAGGTTCCTGAGAGGCCATCATTTCCGGAGAAATACTGCCGGTCTTCTCTCCAATTTTTCCAAGTTCGCTACAAGCAATTACAGTAGATGTTTCATCAATCACACCAACTGGCCGGTCGATGGCGTCACGCATCTGATGGATCACGCCTTGAAACAATCTGTTTGACATAGTTTTGATCCTCTCTTTTCATATTTAGAAGTTTAAACAAAAAATAAGTCCAAAATAGAATAAGCTAAGTATATTTTACATATCTTTCATTTTAATATCAACCATTTTGACGAAAAAAATTTTTTTTTTTATGATTTTTGCCAATATTTTTAGCGAATCCAATTCTATAAATATCCATTTTTAAATTACTTTTCCATTTAATAAAGCTTTTTATCACTTTGGTTCTCGAAAAACCAATCCGACTTCCTCCTCTGTCATTTGCCGGCATTCACCCGACTTCAGCAAAGGATCCAATTCTAAACTTCCAATCGCAATACGGCTCAGTTGGATGACTGTGCAGCCAAGGGCCAAAAACATTCGTTTAATCTGATGGAATTTTCCCTCATGAATTTCGACTTCACAAAGCGGCTGATTTTCCTCTTCCAAAATTTTTAGTTTACTCGGAAGCGTTGTGAAATCACTCAGCACAATTCCTTTTGCAAAACGTTCCTTTGCATCCGAAGGGAGGGGAGCATCCAGACGGGCGCGGTACCTTTTTGTCACATGGCTCTTAGGTGCCAACATATGATGTGCCGCCTCTCCATCATTTGTTAAAATCAACAAACCCGTCGTATCCTTGTCCAATCTGCCGGCTGGAAAAAGTCCTTTCCGACGCAGTTCTTCCGGCACCAGATCAAGTACCGTTTTCTGTTTTGGATCTCGTGCCGCCGAAAGGACCCCGGCAGGTTTATTCAGCATCAGCCAAAGCACCTTATGATAAAGGAAGGGAGCTCCATCCAGCATGATCTGATCTGTATCGGGATTTATTTTTTCTGAGGCAGAACGAACAAGAGCTCCATTGACCATGACCCGCCCTTTTCGAACTGCCAGTCCAGCCTCTTTCCTGCTCATCGTCCCACCAGATGATAAAATTTTATCAATCCGTTCCACTTTGTCTCTGCTGAAAAGATTTTCTTTTCAGGCTTCCTTTCTTAATCTTTATTATATTAGTATACCATTTTTAATTTTTTTGCGCCAGTATCCGCAGCGGAACCATAAATCCATTTATTGCTGCTGTAGAAAGATCCCCTCCGGAAATTTTGCCGTCACAGACCAAAAGATGAGCATAAACATCATCTCGCCCATCATAATTTTTCACTTTATAGACGTACTGCATACATTTTTTCCCTGCAACTGCTTCCAAATGAAACCCTGCCTTTTCGTTGAGTTGCGCATAATTTTTATAAACCTGCGAAAATGTTTCCGGAATTTGGATTTCGCGTGTTTCAACAGGTTCCGGTTCTACCTCCCAGCCACAGCTTCGTAAAAAGCTGATCCGCTGGTCATTCTTTCCACCGGGATTTTTCCACGCGCCGTCTAAAAAAGCCATTACAAAGATCAATCCCGCTGCCAAAAGCAGGACGGCCAGAAAAAGCAGCCCTTTTTTCTTAGAAAGCCGCACCGAAATCATACGCATAAAAATCTCCCCCTGTCAGAACAAGTTTATGAGATCTCTTTTAAAAACAGAACAGGGAAAGAACATCTCGGCAAATTTTTCGACAAAAAGGGGGCTCCCCGAACCGTATCGCGGAAAGTCCCTTTTTCTCTTTAATTCACCAAAGATTATGTTTCTTCTTGTTTACTTTCATCGATGACCTTCTGCGCAATCTGCGGCGGACACTCCTCATAGCGTTCAAATTCAAACTGAAATGTGCCGCGTCCTTGTGTCACTTGACGTACATAAGTAGAAAAGTCACTCATCTCTGCCACCGGGACTTCCGCATCAATCGTTTGACTCCCACCTTCTGCAGGTTCCATGCCCAAAACGCGACCGCGGCGTTTATTGATTTCGCCCATAATGTCGCCCATGCTGGTATCCGGCACTGTTGCTTTTAAATGTCCGATCGGTTCCAGCAAAACCGGATCGGCCTGCGGCATTCCATTTCTATAAGCAACGGAAGCTGCCATTTTAAAGGCCATCTCGGAACTGTCCACCGGATGATAGGAGCCATCATATAAGGTTGCGCGCAATCCTACCACCGGGTATCCCGCCAGCGGACCTTTCTGGATGCATTCTCGCAACCCTTTTTCCACTGCCGGGAAAAATCCCTTTGGAACACTTCCTCCAACCACACGCTCAGCAAACTCCAGCCCCTCGCTGTCACAGGGTTCAAATTCAATCCAAACATCGCCGAATTGTCCATGTCCGCCGGTCTGCTTCTTATGGCGTCCCTGCACCTGTACCTTCTTACGGATCTTTTCACGATATGGCACTTTCGGCGTTTGTAAAATTGTTTCCACACCATAACGGTTTTTCAGCCGCGAAACAACCAAATTCAAATGCTGTTCTCCCAAACCGCTGATTACCATCTGATGGGTTTCCGGATTATTTTCGAACAAAATCGTAGGATCTTCTTCCATTAGTTTAAAGACTCCCTGCGCAACTTTGTCTTCGTCCCCCTTTGTCTTTGGGAGAATTGCCATTCGCAGAGTAGATCTTGGATAACGAATGCCATCCAATGTAACTTTTCTGCTCGGCGCACAAAGCGTATCACCGGTAGAAACACCGGAAAGCTTCAAGACCGCTCCAATATCTCCTGCGGGAATTATTTTCATCTCTTCCTGTTTTTTCCCGCACATCTTGACAACTTTTCCGATTCGCTCTGTTGCGCCGGTACGCATATCAAAGAGCTGATCTTCGGTAGCAATTTTTCCGGAAATCACTTTGAGAAAAGATACTTTTCCAACAAAAGGATCGGCAATGGTCTTAAAACACAATGCCGCCGCTGCTGCATCTTCATTGACGGCCAGTTCCACAGGATTCCCATCTAAATCTGCGGCAATTTCTCCCGCTTTGTCGACAGCCGTTGGCAAAAGCCATACAAGTCCATTCAAAAACTGTTCCATGCCGCGCATTAAAAGGGCATCCCCACAGAATACCGGAATAATTGCACCGGATTTGACACCCTTAGAAACACCAACGATCACTTCTTCCGGCGTAAACGCTTCTCCGGAAAAATATTTATCGAACATCTCGTCACTGGTCTCAGCTACTGCTTCATAGATAGCAGTGCGCAAACCTTCCAAACGCTCACCCATATCCGGCATTTTTACTTCTACCGGCGCGCCTTTGGAATAATCATAAGCTTTATACTCCAGAACATTAACATAAATATTGGCTTTTCCATCTACTATGTAAGGCACCACAAGGGGGCAGACGCTTGGACCAAAACGCGCTTTTAAGTCTTCAAAAACCCGGTAGAACCGTGCGCTCTCGTCGCACAGCCCGTTTACGAAAAATACTTTGGAAAGCCCGCGCTCATCCGCCGCTTCCACTGCTTTTTCAGTTCCGACTGCAGCTCCGCTTTTCCCGCTGATGGTAATCAGCACGCTGTCTGCTGCGCGAAATGCTTCTGCTGCGGCACCGGCAAAATCGAGAAGACCCGGTGCATCAATCAGATTGATCTTGCGGTTTTTCCACTCCAGCGGGGCAATACTTGCGGAAACACTCGTCTTCCGGCGAATCTCTTCCGGATCATAATCACAGACCGTGTTTCCGTCGCTGATTTTTCCCAAGCGATCGGTTGCACCGGAAAGTTTCAGCATTGCCTCTGCGATGCTGGTTTTTCCGGAACCACTGTGTCCGGCGATGGCCAAATTCAAAATTTCTTTTGCATGGTATTGTTTCAAATCGCTCGCATCCCTTCGGTCATTTGCAAAAAACGACATCAAATTACCTAATATTTATCTAATTTTTAATGAGATTATAGCGTATATTTACGAAAAATACAACCCTTTTCGAAAAGGATTTCAATTTTCACGAATAAATTTGACGTCATCTTTTGATTTTCTCTATTTATAATAATGAAAAGAGAGTCTGCGGCAGAACCACAAACTCTCTTTTCATGTTATTTTTATGCTTTTGGATGATACTTTTCACAAGTACATTTTTTCCATTTTAATCCGCTGCCGCAGGGACACGGATCGTTGCGCCCGATTTTCTTGCCCTTTACCGTTGGATTTTTTTCTTCGCTCCCGTCAGGAGCTCCTTTTGCGACTGTCGGCTGAGCGACTTGTTCTCTCTTAGGCTCAGTACGAGTCTGGAGCCTAACTGTCAACATCATACGCGCAGTATTTTCACGGATTGTCGCAATCATGGCATCAAACATATCGAAGCCTTCCATGCGGTATTCCACTACCGGGTCACGCTGTCCATAAGCTCTCAGCCGAATTCCGCGTTGCAGTTCCTCCATAGCATCCAAATGATCCATCCACTGTGCATCAACATTCTTCAGCAGGATTACGCGTTCGAGTTCTCTGCAGATCTTATCACCAAATTGAGTTTCCCGATTATTACAGACTTCTTCAGCTTTCTGATAAAGGAAATCCACATAATCCTGCGGTTGTTTCTGAGATTGTTCTTCGGCAGTATCGTTGAGATCATTGTCTCCAAGGAGCCAGCGGTAATAATGCTCTTTAAGGCCCTTCAAGTTCCAGCCGGAACGGGGATCGTCAAGATCGTTCTCATCCATTGGCAGATACTGTTTTACCTTTGCTTCGATTGCCTGACGGATCATCTGCATGACCTGCTCGTGAACACTCTCGCCCTCCAGCACTTTATCACGCTGGCTGTAAATAATTTCACGCTGACGGGAAAGAACATCATCATACTGCAGAACATCTTTCCGGATTCCGAAGTTTCTGCCTTCAATTTTACGCTGGGCAGATTCAATCGTATTCGTGAGCATTTTATTTTCAATCGGGGTATCCTCGTCCACATTGAGTTTTTCCATCAGTGCAGTGATTCGTTCTCCGCCGAAGAGTCTCATCAGATCATCTTCCAGCGAGATATAGAACCGGCTCATACCAGGATCGCCCTGACGACCTGCACGGCCACGCAGCTGATTATCAATTCGGCGAGATTCGTGGCGCTCTGTTCCGATAATATAAAGGCCGCCGGCTGCGCGTACTTCTTTTGCTTCCGCCTCAATTTTTTCCTTATATTTTTCTTCCAGTTCACGGAATACCTTACGCGCATTGAGAGTCTCCGGGTCCTCGGTATCTCCATAAGCATTAGCTTCTTCGATCAGCTCTTCAGAGAACCCTTCTTTGCGCATCTCGGTTTTTGCCATAAATTCGTTGTTGCCGCCCAGTACGATATCCGTACCACGGCCAGCCATGTTGGTAGCAATTGTCACTGCACCTTTATGACCTGCCTGCGCAACGATCTCAGCTTCTTTTTCATGATACTTTGCATTCAAAACTTCGTGGGAAATCCCCTGCTTTTTAAGAAGAGCCGAAAGTTTTTCAGATTTATCAATCGAAATCGTGCCGACCAATACCGGCTGTCCTTGCTTGTGATGCTCGATAATATCTTCAATTACCGCATTGAATTTTGCACGTTCCGTCTTATAAATGACATCGGGTAAATCCTCGCGAATCATGGGCTTGTTAGTAGGAATCTCAATAACGTCCAGTTTATAAATTTCGCGGAATTCGTCTTCCTCTGTCATGGCGGTACCGGTCATACCGGAAAGCTTGTCATACAAACGAAAGAAGTTCTGGAACGTAATGGTTGCCAATGTTTTGCTCTCGCGGGCAACCTTTACTTTTTCCTTTGCCTCGATTGCCTGGTGCAGTCCCTCATTATAGCGACGGCCATACATTAAGCGCCCGGTAAACTCATCGACGATAATGACTTCTCCGTCTTTTACCACATAATCGATATCGCGCTGCATCACACCGCGAGCCTTGATCGCTTGATTGATATGGTGCTGAATCGTGATATTGTTGGCATCGGTCAGATTATCCAAATGGAAAAATGCTTCTGCCTTTTTAACACCAGAAGGCGTCAGCGTAGCTGTTTTTGCCTTTTCATCCACCACAAAATCGGCATCTTTATAAATTTCGTCGTTGTCTTCCTTATTATCGACCTCTGCCACCTTTGTCATTTTCAGTGTCTGAGCAAAGTGGTCTGCGATCGTATAAAGCTGGGTGGATTCATCTCCCTGACCAGAAATAATCAGCGGTGTTCTGGCCTCATCAATCAGGATTGAGTCCACCTCATCGACGATTGCATAATGGTGTCCGCGCTGCACTTTATTTTCTTTATAAAGGACCATGTTGTCCCGCAGATAATCAAATCCAAATTCATTGTTGGTTCCATAGGTGATGTCGGCTTCATAAGCAGCTTTTCGTTCTGCCCCTTCTTTATCATGAACGATCAGTCCTACAGAAAGGCCCAGAAAACGATAGACTTTTCCCATCCATTCACTGTCGCGGCGAGCCAGATAATCGTTGACCGTAACGATATGGACTCCTTCTCCGGAAAGTGCATTCAAATAGGCAGGCAGCGTTGCCACTAATGTTTTACCTTCACCGGTTTTCATCTCGGCGATACGTCCTTGATGCAGAATAATACCGCCGACAATCTGTACTGGAAAATGTTTCATTCCCAGCACCCGCCAGCTGGCCTCTCGGCAAACCGCAAAAGCATCCGGAAGGATCTGATCCAGTGTCTCGCCGTTTCTAAGTCTCTGTTTTAAAATGCCCGTCTGCGCCTGCAGATCCTGCGTTGAAAGGGCTGCATATTTTTCTTCCAGTTTCATCACAGCATCACAGATCGGTTGTACCCGTTTGAGCTCTCGTTTGCTGTAATTTCCAAAAAGTGCTTTCAGGATATTTGCCATAATGTTTTCCACCTCATACCAAGGAGAAATTTTCACTCCTGGTCCGTTTTTATTAAAAGTTTCCTGTATTTCAGTATACGAAAGTGATTATATCATATTTGCCTTCCGGTGGAAAGAAGGCTTTTTTAAATTTTTGTAACATTTCATAAATTTTCCCTGTAAAGTTAAGATTCAGCGAAATTCTGTCGGCGGCGGCCATTCTCCTTTTGCCAAAGCACCAAAATAATAATTGAGTACCAGATAAGTACCGACCAAAAAAAACAAGATCACCATTCCAGGCAGTGTTTGCAATTCTGTAAATGCTGTTCCTAACCCCGGCAGATAAAAGGAAACCGGAGCTCCATACAGGTCTGAAAACGGCACTATATCCGCGGCAAAATCGGAGTCGTCCTGATTTGCCATAAACTGACCGTTAGAATAATCGATTCGGGTAATTCTGCGGACAACAGGCTGTCTTTTTAAATTACCTCTATAATAGGCGATTGGTTCTCCTACCCGCAGCTTTTCAGGTTGTATTTTTTGTATGTATAAAAGGCTCCCCTGAGGATATTCACATCGAACCCCTGCGCCGCACATTCCCAGCGGAACATATCCAAAGAATCTTGGCACTACAAAAATTGCCACTGCCAGCGCTAACAATAATCCACCCAAAATATTCCATATCTTTTTCCAGCGCTTCATTGTCATAATTTCAATCCTCCGTTTTTAAGCCTGTCCGCTTCAAAGGCTGTATCTCCATCTTAACGGTCCAAAACTGAAAAAAAGTACGAAGAAAGCACTTTAACTCCCTTCATTTCGGATTTTCATCTCTGATAATTCTTCCAAAGATCCCTCCTCTTCACTGATTTTCACAAAAAGGCTTTTCCTTCTTTCTTTTCATTGATATTTTTAGAATTTGATTGGTTCTATCCGTCATAAAAAGATTGTTAAATTTTTATCTTTTTTGTTTTTTTCAGCTTGCACAACGTTTTTGAATCCCCTATAATGAACATATAGAAATGACATGCGGGAGGTACCCCTAAAAAAGTGGGCGCCGGATGCTGAAAGGAGAACAAAGATGAACTATTCCGCAGAAGTGGAAAGAATGTGTACCGTAGCAAAAGGACCAAAGCACGGCCCCGCTCCGATTCCAGAAGAGGGAAAATGGGTAAAGGCTTATGACATCAAAGATATTTCGGGATTGACTCATGGTGTGGGCTGGTGTGCACCGCAGCAGGGCACCTGTAAACTAACTCTTAATATTAAGGATGGCATTGTACAAGAAGCATTGGTGGAAACCATTGGCTGTTCCGGAATGACCCATTCTGCTGCTATGGCGGCAGAGATTCTTCCGGGAAAAACAATTTTGGAATGCCTAAACACCGATCTCGTATGCGATGCAATCAACGTTGCCATGCGGGAACTTTTTAAGCAAATTGTTTATGGGCGCAGCCAGACCGCGTTTTCCGAGGGAGGACTTCCCATTGGAGCGAGCCTCGAAGATTTGGGTAAAGGTCTGCGCAGCCAAGTTGGTACGATGTTCAGCACGAATGCAAAAGGCGTGCGCTATATGGAGATGACCGAAGGCTATGTGCTAAAGATGGCTCTGGACGAAAATGATGAAGTCATCGGCTACCAGTTTGTTAAAGTCGGAAAAATGCTGGAAGATATCCGCCATGGAAAATCGCCGGATCAGGCATATAAAGATAATATCGGGCAATATGGACGGTTTGACGGCGCGGCCAGATACATTGATCCCCGCGAAGAATAATCTGAGAGATAAAGGAGGACACAGCAAAATGTCCAATGATGTAACATTTGAAGGAAAAGAAAGAAGAATGGAAAAGATCAAGGTCTGCATGAAAAAATACGGGATTGAAAGTCTCGAAGCAGCCAGAGATCTTTGCCTTTCCAAAGGAATCAATGTTGATAAAATTGTGAAGGGCATTCAGCCTATCGCATTTGAAAACGCTTCGTGGGCATATACCCTTGGCACCGCGATCGCCTTAAAAGAAGGCGCAGCTTCTGCTTCCGATGCCGCTGAAAAAATCGGCGTTGGTCTGCAGGCCTTCTGCATTCCGGGTTCTGTCGCCGAAAACCGGAAAGTCGGATTGGGACACGGCAACCTTGGCGCCCGTCTTTTGCGGGATGAGACCCAGTGCTTTGCATTTCTTGCAGGACATGAGAGCTTTGCCGCAGCCGAAGGCGCTATCGGCATTGCCCGCACTGCAAACCGTGCCCGCAAGAAGCCTTTGCGCATTATCTTAAATGGTCTGGGAAAAGACGCTGCTTTCATCATTTCCCGGATCAACGGATTTACCTATGTAAAAACCGAGTATGATCCCTATAATGACGAGCTCAAAGTCGTCAATACCCATGCTTATTCCAATGGTGACCGCGCCGCAGTGAAATGCTATGGTGCTAATGACGTTTTGGAAGGCGTAGCAATCATGAAGCACGAGGGCGTTGATGTTTCCATCACCGGAAACTCCACTAATCCGGTTCGTTTTCAGCATCTGGTTGCTGGTACCTATAAAAAATGGGCAATAGAAAACGGTAAGCACTATTTTTCAGTTGCTTCCGGCGGCGGCACCGGCAGAACCCTTCATCCGGATAACGTCGGCGCAGGTCCTGCCTCGTACGGCTTAACCGATTCCATGGGCCGTATGCACGGTGATGCTCAATTTGCGGGTTCGTCCAGCGTCCCTGCTCACGTGGAAATGATGGGATTAATCGGTATGGGCAACAATCCAATGGTTGGTGCGACTGTTGCTTGTGCGGTTGCCGCTTATGAAGCACTCAAAGGCTAACCGCTGATCATTCATTATTACTTATAAAAGCCTCTGCGAAAAAATTCGCAGAGGCTTTTTTGAAACTAAGACGAAGTAAATCTAAAAAAGGCCGCTCTCAATGCAGTTTTTATTGCAGAGAAAGCGGCCTTTTGATTTGTATCATTTTTATTTTGTAAAACTGTCTATTACTTTTTGCACCTGAGTCGTATCGTCGCAGCAAACATAAACAACATATTTCCCATAAGTTTTGATAAATGGTGATTTCAGTTTTGTCAGTTCGCCGGGCACATAGTTTGCAAATGCTTGAGTCTGATCTTTTACCCGTTGTTGTGCGGCACCCTGCACCGTTTTAGCGGCAGTCTCATCCTTGCATTCCCAAACGCCGATTTCCTCTGCGGTCGCGCCGGTCCCCGCATAAACTTTCTGGCTGACGACCGTGGAATCATCCAGCCCAAAGAGTTTAAAGGCTGCTTTATCATTTAGGGGCGAAAGCTGATCTTTAAACGCCACTTCAGAAGCTAACTTATCGGCTGTTGCGGCAGCATCCAATTTTATTTCTTTCGCTCCGCATCCGCCCAATAGCAGCAAAAAAACACAGCAAAGTAAAACAAATACCCTTTTCCCTCGAATCATAAAATAGCCTCTCCCTTGATTTATGTTAACTGGAATTAATTATACCTCATACTGAAAACAAAATACAGTTACAAAATCATTTCAATTTTTTACAAAAAACCGCCTGCATTTTAAAATGCAGGCGGTTTAAAAGTATTTTAATTGAATGAAAACGAATTTTTAAGCTTTGCCTGCGCAGCCCATCACGTCAGTAATCTTATGAGCCACCATATTCTTAACTGCTTCACGAGCAGGCCCAAGGTATTGGCGAGGATCAAAGTGATCGGGATGCTCTGCAAAGTACTGCCGAATGCAAGCGGTCATTGCAAGGCGAATATCGGAATCCACATTGACCTTGCAAACTGCCATTGCAGCGGCTTTTCTGAGTTCGCTTTCCGGAATTCCGATTGCACCGGGCATATTTCCGCCATATTGATTGATCAATTCGACGAATTTCTGCGGAACACTGGAAGCACCATGCAAAACGATCGGGAATCCCGGCAGCCGATCGCTGACTTCTTTCAAAATATCAAGACGCAGCTTTGGATTCTGACCAGGTTTAAATTTATAAGCGCCATGGCTGGTTCCAATGGCAATCGCAAGGCTGTCTACCCCAGTACGGGTAACAAAGTCCTGTACCTGATCCGGATCGGTATACATTGCTTTATCCGCTTCTACCGAAACTTCATCTTCAACGCCGCCCAAAGTACCAAGTTCTGCTTCAACCGTTACATTATATTTATGTGCATATTCGACCACGCGGGAAGCTTCTTCCACATTCTCTTCATAAGGCTTGGAAGAGCCGTCATACATGACGGAGGTAAATCCATCATCGACGCAGGCTTTGCACATTTCGAAAGAGGGACCGTGATCCAGATGCAGAGCAATCGGAATTTCCGGATGCTCAATGACAGCCGCCTCTACCAGTTTGACCAAATAAGTAGGGTTCGCATAAGCACGAGCTCCTTTGGAAACCTGTAGAATCACAGGGGATTTCAATTCTCCTGCTGCTTCGGTAATTCCCTGGATGATCTCCATATTGTTGACGTTAAACGCGCCGATTGCATAACCGCCATTATAGGCCTTTTTAAACATTTCCGTTGTGTTAACTAATGGCATGGATATCACTCTCCAATCCTTCGTTTTAAAATTTCTGTATTTGATTATAACGCATCTAAATGAAAAAAGAAACAAAAAGAACGTATTTTTAAAGTTTTCTTCCAGAGCAGAATTTCTTCTGATCCGATAATTCCAAAGATTTTTTCTCCAAAAATAGTTCGGGGTGCTGCCGGGAATAATAAAAAATATACTGCTGAGCAAGCCCTGCGCCTTCTCCAAAATCTTCCGGTTTCATGCCAGGAAAAAGAGTCTTCATTGCACGTTTCATCCAGACATCCATCGGGAAAGCTTCCATTCGGTGCAATCCATAAAGCAAAACGCAGTCTGCCACTTTTGGCCCAACACCGCAAATCGTCATCAGCTGAGCCCTTGCTTTTTCCAGCGGCATTTTTTGAAGAGAAACAGGATCAATCTCTCCGGCACAGACTTTTTGTGCAGCATCCAGAAGATAGCGCGCACGAAATCCGCATCGAAGGCATGAAAGATCTTCCGGTAAAAGGCCTAAAAGTTTTTGCGGTTGGGGAAACGCATATCCATCGTCGAATTTTTCTCCGAAATTTTCGCACAGCCGGGCAATAATCCCGCGAATTCTGGGAATATTGTTGTTTTGAGAAATAATAAAAGAAGCAAGTGCCTCCCAAAAATCCTGCCGCAGAATTCGGATGCCGGGTGCATATCGAATGGTTTCTTTTAAAACCGGACTTATGCAGCTGAGCTTTTTTTGCAAAAGTCCATAATCTGCATCCAAGTCAAAATAAGTTCTCCAGATTGGATTTTTTGCGAGAAAATTCTTCTCTTCCTGTCTTACAACGCATCTTTTTCCAAATGCGATTCCAGAAAAAACGCCGTTTGGATCTTCCTCCCAGCGAAAGCATTGTCCACAAAATAATGTCTGCCGTAAATCGAGATCAGAAGCTGTCATCAGCTTTTCTCCTTTCGGTATGATTCTTAGAAAATCATACCATAAAAATACAAAAAGTTGAATGCCCTTTGCGGCAAAAATCTGCAAGAAATTACTCTTTGTATACAAAAATACAGACAGTTGATTCCCCTTGTCAAAACCGTTGTTAACATAAAAAATTATCTCCACAAAATGAATTTTTGATTTTTTTCGCTATCTGAGCCACTTATCAACACTTTCAACAGGGTTTTCCACCGGTTTCACCCCGCTTTTCCTAAAAAATTATGTAAACGCCTGCAAATACAATTTGTATAATTCATAGATTCTTTGTTCTTTTTGAAGAAAGAGGAGGAAAGAAGTTGAAAGCGAGAATTTTATAGAAAAAAAGTGCAAGGTTTGTCAACTTGTGTTATAATGAAGAAACTATTAGATAAGGTAAAGGAGCGCCCATGAAAACGGATGCAAAACTAGAAATCGACAACAAAAATGATTCCAAAAAAGAAGGAATAATTGCCGGACGCAACGCAGTGAAAGAAGCGCTCAACAGCGGCCGCGAAATTGATACGCTGTTTGTTGTCCGCGGAGAACACAGCGGCAGTCTTGGTGCATTAATTGCCGAAGCCAAGAAACGCGGTGCTGTCATTAAAGAGGCAGACCCCAAAAAGCTTTCCTTCCTTTGTGGGGGATGTGCACATCAGGGCGTTGTGGCAGTTGCTGCCGCTAAAGCATACGCTACACTCGACGATGTTTTTGCGCTGGCCAAATCCCGTAATGAACCGCCGTTTTTGATTGTGGCGGACGAACTGGAAGATCCTCATAACCTGGGGGCAATTCTGCGGGTAGCCGAATGTGCAGGAGCCCATGGTGTTATTATTCCAAAACGCAGAAGCGTTGGTCTCTCTTATGCAGTAGGAAAATCGAGCGCCGGTGCAATCGAATATGTGCCGGTTGTACGCGTCAACAATCTTTCTGCCACTCTGGAAGAACTAAAAAGTCGTGGTTGCTGGCTCTATGGAGCTGATATGGACGGCGAATCATGGTGTACTCTCGATTACCGTGGTCCCTGCGCAGTTGTCATCGGAAGTGAAGGGTTCGGTATCGGAAGACTGGTACGGGAAAAGTGCGACTTTATTGTCTCTCTTCCCATGAAAGGAAAAATCAACTCCCTCAACGCATCTGTTGCTTGTGGAATTATCTGTTATGAAATTGCGCGGCAGCGATCCGGCCTTAAATCCAAGTAGAAAGTAGGGGATACGATGGACGAAAAGAAACAAAACCCAGGTTATTCCCTGGATGAAATTTTAGCAGAAACCGCGGCTAAAAAAGAAGCCGCCAAAAAGTCGGCCGCTCCTGCTCCAAAAGCAGAAAGTTCGACTCATAAAGTACCTTTAGAAGAGATCTCCCGCAATCCTTATGCAAAAGGAAGCGAAAGCCCATCCTCTCAAAAGCCAACTCCAACGCTTTCAAAAGCGCCTGTGGAAAAGCAAAATGAGACACAAAGCCAGAAAAAGAAAAAGAAAAAAAATTCTAAGGACCAAATAACTTCCGGCGAAAATGATATTTATTATGGCCTAAAATTAAAATCCCGCGAAGAATATCAACGGGAATATGAAGAGACCATGTCTTTTAAGCCGATCCGTCCGGAAGAAAATCCGAAAGGCGCTACAGGGACTTTTTCTTATTTGTTCGATCCTAAACGTGCAAAAGAACGCGATCCCGAGCTTGAAGAACGATTTCGCAAGCTTCATCAGGAGCGCCGCAAACGAGTTGAAAAAGTCGTACAAGATCCTGAGCAGGAAGATATTTTTTCCATTACCACTGCAATCAGCTTGAAAGAGATTCAGGAAGCCGCTGCTAAACGTGGTTCCAAAATGCAGTATAAGCCCATCGAAGAAAAAGCTGCAAAAGCCAAAACAGCCACAACGGAAAAGCCAGTTTTTCATAAACCGACGATGCCTTTAACAACTTCCGATTCTGTTAATCAAAAACCAGTTCCGGTAAAAGAGCCCACAATAGCCTCCCCGCTGCCTCATAAAGAGTCTTCTGCGCCAAAAGTGGAAGAACCCGTCACGCGGCCAGAGCCGGTACGGGAAGAAGCCTCTCCTCTCTTGGTCTCAGATTTTGCAATTAAACCTGTTAATAAAAAAGTTTCTTACCGCTATAACACTGCTCCCATTCATTTTATTGAGGTTGACGATCTTTCTTTCCCTCTAAAAGAAGCGGCCAAAACTTATTCTAAAAATGG
This sequence comes from Caproicibacterium sp. BJN0003, assembly GCF_026314295.1. Classification (NCBI taxonomy): domain Bacteria; kingdom Bacillati; phylum Bacillota; class Clostridia; order Eubacteriales; family Oscillospiraceae; genus Caproicibacterium; species Caproicibacterium sp. BJN0003. Next base: position 143,903 of record NZ_CP111108.1, on the reverse strand, counting down.
CATGCCGCAGGATGATGCCGTTGATTTTTTATCAGCCCGCAGAAAAGACCGGGAAAAAATCGATCCAATTGAGCCTTCTAAAAAAGAGGTCTCTATCCCTGTGCCGATTCCGTCCATTGAAGTTCCGAAAGAAAAGCCAGCCCAGCAAAAACTGACAGAACCTATCAAAGCGGACGACAAACCGAGACAGACTTCTCAGCCCTCCCAAAAGCCAAAGAAAAAAAAACGCTCTCTTTTCCATCTTTCAGGCATGGACGAACCGGAAAATGATCCATCGGAAGAAACATTGCCCAAAGAGGCCCAAGAAGTAGAAGATTACAGCAACAGCAATGATGCTCCTGCCATTTTTCATGATTTAAATGCAAATTTAAGAAAACTTTCTTTGCGCTTGGGTGTTACCGGAATTTCGACCATCCTGCTGCTGATCTTTGGCTGGCTTGGTGAATTCGGATTCTTTAGTTTCGAACGGCTGAACATTACTGTTTACCTTATCTGTAATGTAATCTTTACTACGGTTGCCTTTGCATTCTGCGGAGCAACCATTTGGAACGGACTAAAAGCACTGTTCCGATTTCATGCCAATTCGGATAGTGCGGTTGCGATCGCTGCAATTGCCGCTCTTGTTCAATCCATTCTGGCGTTTTTCATGCAGACACGTTTTTCCTCTGGTTCTCTCAATCTTTATGCAAGCGTAGCAACCGCTGCATTGTTTCTCAATACATTAGGAAAATTCAGCATGATCAAACGGATTAACAAGAACTTTCACTTTGTCGTTTCGCCGGATAAAAAATATGCCGTGACGTTGTTTGAAGACTATAATACCGGCTTACAGTTGGCAGACGGCTGTACAATGGATACCCCCGTGATTGCTTACCAGACCGAAACCAATTTCTTATCACATTTTCTTCGTCTTTCTTACGAAGACGACCCAAGCGATCGTGCCAATCAAACGATTGCACCTGTTGCTTTTCTGGCAAGTTTGGTCCTCTGTATTATTACTTTAGTTCTGACAAAAGATGTTGCGACCGCATTTACTGCATTTGCAGCGGCAACTTGTATTACGACTCCTTTTATGAATTTGCTGGCCGTAAATCTTCCTCTTGCAAGAATCAGCCGAATCGCTGCTCAGTGCGGCGGCATGGTAATCGGATTTCCTGCTGTTCAGCATTTCTGCGAATCAAATGCAGTGATGATGGATTCTCAGGATCTGTTCCCCAAAAATACAGTGATCCTAAATGGAATCAAAACTTTTAAAAACACTTCCATTGACGATTCTCTTATGGAGGCAGCAGCACTGATGATTGCCGCTCATTCTCCGCTTTCTTCTTTGTTTGATCAAGTAATTCATACACAGCACAAAAAGCTGCCGGAAGTTGAAAAATTTTCTTATACAGACGGGCAGGGCTTGAGTGGTTGGATTAATGGTCATCGAGTTTTTGTTGGAAACCGTGAACTGCTCTCTGCTCATAAAATTGAGCCACCTGAAGAAGCTATTGAACAAAAATATATTCAGGGCGGAAAAAAGCTGGTTTATCTTGCAATTGGCGGAGAATTAATTGCTATGCTGATCATCACCTATAGCTGTGACCGCCGTCGCCTTCAGGAATTGCGCAGAATGGAAAATAATGGAATCTCTTTGATTTTACGCAATTGTGACCCAAATATCACCCCAACTTTTCTGGCCGAACTTTTCGGCTTGGATCCACATGGCATTCGAGTCCTGCCGGAACGCTTAGGGGCACTTTATGTTAGCCGTACCCGCGAGGCATGTAATGAGAAACCAGCCATGATTGCTACAAAGGGGCGTCCTACAGCACTGATGCGTCTGGTGACCGCCTGTGTGCGAGAGCGTGGAAATATCTCCATTGCCATTGTTCTTCAAAATGTCGCTGTTGTACTCGGTTTCATAATGGTAGCATTACTTACCTGCTATTCGGGTTTACAGCAAATTTCTACCATGAGCCTGATTGTCTATGAATTTTTCTGGGCAATGGTGATTTGGCTTGTACCAAAGCTACGCAAGCCCTAATCTTTTTAAAATAGGAACAACCAAAAGGTCCTGTGTCATTAGAACGACACAGGACCTTTTTTCAGCTTCTTATATTTTAAAAATCTAATTTTTCGAAAGTAGAGACTGATTTTCGGTAAGCAATTCCTGTGAAAATTACATAAAGTACGAACCCAACCAACAACATGATCAGTTTCTGGGACAGATACATGGGATCTCTCGTATTCAGCTGATCGCGAAAAAACGGCACTGCAAAAACGAGTACCTCCAAAATCACCATTACCGCAAAAAATATAATGCTGGAAATTCCAAAAGCTTTTCCCACTTTATCGGGTTTCCGATAATAAAGCACAAAAAAGATTAGGTTAAAAATCCCCATCAAGAAAAATACATTCCCAAAAAGCGCTACATTCGCATCCATCCCCGCTTGATTGCCTTCCGGAATTAAATAGTTTCTTAAAAACACAAACGGAATCGACACTAAAACTTGTATCATCTGCAAAAGGATCACAAACAGAAATCTTGCCTGTACAATAGATTTTTTTTGAATCGGCAGCAACAATGAATATTCAATATCATGATTTTCCCGCCCGCTAAGGCAATGAAAGAAGACAGCTAAGCAGGTATAAAAGAAAATAACTTCATAAGGATAATTCGGTATCAGCAGCAGCGCTGACAGCAGTAAAAACAAAGGAGCTGTGGGATGCAGTGCAATCTTGATCTCTTTATAAATCAAATTTTTCATGCGAATTCCCCCTTTTCCAAATGAATCATAATGGATTCCAAATCCGCCGGATAGTAATCAAAATTGCCCTCTGGCAGATGATCTTTATAAAAAAGGGCACTGAATCCTTGTTTTTCGCGCTTATATCCCGCAAGGTATGGTTTTAATGATTCTGTCATTTGCTCTTTGGAAAAATTGCAGAGAACAAATTGATTTTGAAATTCTTTTAATTTTCCCCTTCCAATTATTTCCCCTCTTCTTAAATAGAGAATCTCTTCTGCACATTTTTCCAAATCAGAGGTGATATGGGTCGAAAACAAAATCGTAACGCCGTCCTCTTCGACAAGATTTAAAAACACATCCAGCAAATCATCTCTAGAAACCGGATCCAGTCCACTGGTAGGTTCATCGAGGAGCAGCAGTTTTGCCCGATGAGAAAGTGCCAGTGCCAAAGAATATTTTACTTTCATGCCTGCCGAAAGGGAATCCGGCACTTTATCTTCATCCAGTTCAAAGCGTTTTAAATATTCTTTATAAGCCGCTTCATCCCACTGTGGATAAAATCTTTTTGTAACCGAAGTAATGGTACGCAGTTTCTTTTTCGGATAAAAAGAAATCCCCCCAGAAACAAAACCGATTTTCTGCTTAATTTCAAATTCATGCTCCTGAAAGGACTGTCCAAAAAATTGAATCTCCCCCTTGTCCGGATGAACAAAATTAAGCAAAGACTTTAGAGTTGTGGTTTTTCCTGCACCATTTCTCCCAATGAATCCGGTAATGGCACCCTCTTGCAGTTCAAAACTAACATTTTTTAACGAAAAAGACGGATAAGATTTCGAAAGTCCCGAAACCGATAAAACTGACATTCTAGTCTCCCCTTTCCAATTCGGTATTACTTGTAAGACTAATTATACTCGTGCCCTTTTAAAAGTCAAGAAAAAATAGCAGACTTTTTCGACAAATTGATCTGTTTTTTGAATCGTTCCAATTTTAAGCGCACAAAGGAGCCCATTCCCTTCACTTTTCTTTTTTATTTCGTTGATTAAAAATTATTTTATTTTCATTTTGCAGACCCATTTAAACACTTTATACAAAAATTCTTATTTATCTTTTTAAAATTTGCCTCATTTGAAAAGATATTTGATGCTTTTCGAAAGAAAATCCTATAGATTCTGTCCGCAATTCCAATTATACTATCCAATAGTAAGGCGGAGAAACATCAATATTTGTGCAAAGGTACAAGTGGTTTCTCAAAAGCCAAAAGAAAAACAGGAGGTTTTTGTATGAAAAAGATTCTCGCAGTACTCATGGCAGCTGCCATGATCGCAGCCGCTACAACCGGCTGTGGCAGCAGCACCAGCAGCTCAGCAGCTGCATCCGGATCTGGTGCGGCTTCCGGCGCCGCATCTACCGCCAGCGCAAAAGACGTTTACATCGGTTCTTGTATCTACAAATTCGATGATACGTTTATGACCGGCGTCCGTAATGCAATGACTGCCCGCGCAAATGAAATCGGTGCAAAACTTGATCTGGTGGACTCCCAGAACAAGCAAGCTACCCAGAGTGAACAAGTCGATACTTACATTACTAAGGGCGTTAATGCACTGGCAATCAACCCTGTTGATCTGACTGCCGCTGCTCCTTTGATCGAAAAAGCAAAAGCTGCCAGCCTGCCAATCGTATTCTTAAACCGTCAGCCTTCCGATACCGATATTGCCTCTTATGACAAAGCATATTATGTCGGTGCGGATGCAAAACAGTCCGGCACCATGTCCGGTGAAATTATTGCCGATTACTTTAAGGCTCATAAAGAGGCTGATAAAAATAAAGACGGCAAAATTCAGTATGTAATGCTCCAGGGCGAACCCGGACATCAGGATGCAACCCTTCGTTCTCAGGCCGCTCCGGCTGCTATTGAAGCTGCTGGATTCCAGACCGAGGCTCTTGCAAAAGATACCGCAATGTGGGATAAAGCACAGGCAACAAACCTGATGAACACTTGGATCACGTCTGTCGGTCTTGATAAGATCGAAGCAATCCTTGCAAACAACGATGATATGGCACTGGGCGCAATTGAAGCTTTGAAAGCACAAGGCTACAACACCGGCGACAGCTCCAAGTATATTCCGGTTGTCGGCGTCGATGCAACGGCTCCTGCTTTGGAAGCAATGAAAGATGGTTCCATGCTGGGCACTGTTCTGAATGATGCAAAGAACCAGGCAAAAGCAACTGTCAATATTGCTGCTGCTGCTGCACAGGGTAAAACGATCAATGAAGAAAACGTTGGCTACAAACTCTATGATGCTACCGGCAAAGAGCAAACAGATGGACATTACGTTTGGATTAACTATGTAAAGGTTACTGCTGATAACTACAAAGATTATCTCTAAAATTCAGCATTGACTGAATTTTCTATCTAAGTCTGTCCACGGGGAACGCGAAAGCAGGCGCTTTCCGTTCCCCGTTATTTTATAAGAGAAGGAGGATCGCTGATGGGTGAATATGTACTGGAAATGAACAATATCACCAAAGAGTTCCCCGGAGTAAAGGCGTTGGACAACGTCAGTTTAAAAGTTCGTCCCGGCAGTGTACACGCACTAATGGGTGAAAATGGAGCCGGAAAATCCACATTGATGAAATGCTTATTCGGCATCTATGCAGAAGACAGCGGAGAGATCATTCTAGATGGAAAGCCCCAAAAGATCAACAGTTCCAAGCAGGCACTGGATCTTGGGATTTCCATGATCCACCAGGAACTGCATCCGATCCGGTTTCGGCCGGTCATGGAAAACATCTGGCTGGGACGCTTCCCAAAGAGAGGACCTGCGGTTGATCATAAAGCCATGTATGAAAAGACCAAGGAACTTTTTAAAGAAGTCGATCTGGATGTAAATCCCAAAACCTTGGCAGGAAATCTTTCTGCTTCGACGCTGCAGTTGGTTGAGATTGCAAAAGCAGTCAGCTATAATTCAAAGATCATTATCATGGATGAACCTACCTCCTCCTTAACGGAGAACGAAACGGCACATTTGTTTAAGATCATTAAAAAGCTTCAATCGGAAGGACGCGCGATCATCTATATCTCGCACAAAATGGAAGAGATTTTAAAGATTTCCGACGAAGTAACCATCATGCGAGACGGTCAATGCGTTGGTACTTGGCCGGCAAACGAATTAACCACTGATCTGATTATCAGCCGAATGGTCGGTCGTGATATGACCAATCGTTTTCCACCTAAGGAGTACACTCCGGGTACAGATGTTGTTTTTAAAGTTGATGATATCTGCTCCCCTCTGCCGCGTTCTTTTCAGCATGTCAGCTTTGAAGTTCATCGCGGTGAAATTTTTGGGATCGGCGGCCTTGTTGGCGCACAGCGTACCGAGACCGTAGAGGCAATTTTTGGACTGCGTCAGATTGCTTCCGGGACAATTTATAAAGACGGCAAAGAAATCAAAATCAAAAGTCCACGAGATGCCATGAAGCACGGTTTTGCACTTTTGACAGAAGAACGTCGCTCTACCGGAATTTTTCCCACTCTTTCGGTATTGGACAATACTGTACTCGCTACAGAAAATGAAGGGAAATTGGTTCATCACGGCGTAATTAATGATTTTGCGCGCAAAAAAGCTGCAACGGACAGCAATGCTTCTATGCGTACAAAGACTCCAAGCATGGCGGAACAGATGCAAAATCTCTCCGGCGGCAATCAGCAAAAAGTTCTAATTGCTCGATGGCTTTTAACCGATCCGGATATTTTAATTTTGGATGAGCCTACTCGAGGAATCGACGTCGGTGCAAAATATGAAATCTACACAATTATGCAACAGTTAATTAAAGAAGGAAAATCGGTAATCATGATCTCCTCCGAAATGCCAGAGTTACTTGGAATGTCTGACCGGATCATGGTTATGTGCGAGGGTCGTGTAACAGGAATTCTGCATGCAAATGAATGCGACTCGATAAAAGTAATGGAACTTGCAACGAAGTTCATGTAAAATTTCTGTGATTTCCCATTGCACAAAATGGAAAAGGAAGTGAGGTCCAATATGGGAGCAACCGCAAAAGCCACAAACACAATCACTCGCAAAAAATATGCAACAATTTTTGCGTCAATAGGTGCTGCAATGATTCTAATTTCTATCATTGTTGCAGTTGCCGCACCAAAGGATCAAGTTTACGATCTTTGGGTGTACATTTTGCTGGTTGGCATCGCTACCAGCGCATATGGAATTTCTCAGCTGCTACGAAAAGATCAGCACAGTGTTCCTGTTGAATTCACCAAATCAAACGCAAAAACATTCCTAACAAATAATGCGATTATGATTGCTCTTCTGGCGCTAGTCGTATTTATCATGATCAAGGAACCTCGTTTCATGAAATATCAGGTTTTGCTTGATATTATGACACAGGCTTCCCCCCGTCTGATCATCGCACTAGGCATCTGCTTTACGCTGTTAATTGCAGGTACCGACCTTTCTGCAGGCCGTATGGTTGGCTTAGCCGCTGTGCTTTCCACCTCCATGCTGCAGACCGCAACTTATGCAAACCGCTTTTTCCCGAATCTACCGGCACTTCCGGTTATTGTGCCAATTTTGGCTGCGGTAGCTGCCTGCGTTCTGTTCGGTGTTTTAAACGGATTCCTTGTTGCAAAATTTGATATGCACCCCTTCATTGCAACACTAGCTACTCAGGTTATGATCTATGGTGCATGTAGCCTTTATTTCGATATGCCGCCGAATAACTCTCAGCCAATCGGTGGTGTTCGTCCGGACTTTACTGTAATTGGCCAGAAAAAGATCTTCCAAAATATTGGTGGAAGCACCTTTGTAGGCATTTCAGTACTGATTCCGATTGCACTCATCACCTGCGTAATCATTTGGTTCGTTTTGAACAAAACAGTGTTTGGCAAAAATGTTTATGCAGTCGGCGGCAACCGTGAAGCTGCTGTCGTTTCCGGCGTAAATGTTTTTAAAACCATTATGCTGATCTTTATTTTGGCAGCATTCCTTTATGGCATTGCAGGTGTCCTGGAAGCTGCCCGTACAGCAGGCGCTACCAATAACTACGGCAACGGCTACGAGTTGGATGCAATCGCCGCCTGCGTGGTCGGCGGTGTATCCTTAAACGGCGGCATTGGCAAGATCGGCGGCATTGTCTCCGGCGTTCTGATCTTTACCGTTATTCAATATGGTCTTCAGTTCATCGGTGTCAGCCCCATGTGGCAGCAAGTGATCAAAGGCATTATTATTGCCGTTGCTGTTGCAATTGATATGGGCAAATACCGCAGAAGATAATCTTTTCCTCTTTTTCAAAAATCTCTTAGAAGGCGAAGCTTTGGCTTCGCCTTTTTTATACTCTAAAATAAAATTTATAAGAAAAGCTACAATTGCAGAAAAGGAAGACTAATGATAAAATAGAGAAAAATAAACTTTTCTGACTGAATTTTTTATACATTATTAGGAGACTGAAAATGTCATACTATCGTATTATCCTCGCGGATGATGAGGAAGAGATCCGGGAAGGTATTATTCGGAAAATTGCGTGGCAGTCTCTTGGATTTGAGATCGCCGGCGCCGCTGAAAATGGTCTGGAAGCATTGGAAATGGCAGAGCGGCTGCATCCAGACGTTATTTTAACCGATATTCGTATGCCTTTTATGAGTGGATTAGAGATGGCTGCTAAAGCGGCAGCTTTGCTCCCCTCTGTTAAATTTATTATTCTCTCCGGCTATGATGATTTTGAATACGCACAAAAAGCCATCCAACTAAACGTAGTGGAATATCTTTTAAAGCCGGTAAATGCGGCCGATCTTACAAAAGCTTTACAGCGTTTAAAAGTTCGTCTGGACGATGAATCCGCAAGTCGGCGAGATGTAGAGACACTGCGTCGTCATTATGAAGAGAGCCTTCCGGTCATTAAGGAGCAGTTCTTTGTAAGCCTTTTGGAAGGCCGCGTTTCAAAGTCACGGCTTGAATCGCAAGCAAAGCTGTTTCAGCTTTCTACCGACCGCTCCTGCTGGGCAGTCGGTCTGATTCACGCTGATCTCAATTCTCACCAAACAGAAAACAGTATTCCTTCTGCACTGCATGGAAAAGAAGAACTGGTCCCAATTTCGTTGCTGCGTACCGCCGAGGAAATTTTGGGTTCCTATTGCCAATTTCAATCTTTTCTTTATTCTGAAGATGTAGCGCTGCTCTTTGATTTTTCTGAACCTGGCTCCATCGGCGTTGCCGTCAGCCGATTAAATGAAATTTGCAAAAGAGGGGAATCTATCCTGGGCATGCGAATTTTTGCCGGAATCGGAAGTCCCTACAGCCTTTCTAATCTCCATTTTTCTTATCGGGAAGCCCAGAATGCTTTAGACTATGGTTGTATTCACGGATACAGCCGCGCAAATTATATTAAGGACGTAGAGCCCAACACTTCAATGCAACTGCAGTTTGGCGAAGAAGAAGAGCGCACTGTGATCAGTGCTATCAAACTTGGCAGTGAAAATGAAATTCGTCAGGTACTCAACTATTTATTTTCCAAACTGGAAAAGCAGCCGCTCTCAATGACGCAGTATCAGATTTACATCATGGAGGTCATCACGACTCTCATGAAAATCACACACGATTATGCCATCTCTCCAGAAGATATTTTTGGAAAAGATATGGATTTTCTGAACGCGCTCTCTTCTCTGCACACACCTGCGGCCATGAAAAGCTGGCTAACGGAACACTGTTTAACACTCAGCGCCTGTATTAAGCGGGAACGTGTAGATTCTTCGAAGCTTCTGGCACAGAACGCTCAACAGTTTATTCAGGAGCATTACAGCAATCCATCCATTTCTGTTGAAACTCTTTGCTCTTTTCTGCATGTGAGTCCCGCTTATTTTTCAACGGTTTTTAAACGCGAAACAGAACAGAGCTTTGTTTCCTATCTAACAGATGTCCGACTCCAAAATGCACTCAATCTTCTCGATACGACCAACGATAAGACCTATATGATTGCGGAAAAAGTGGGCTATACAGAGTCCAACTATTTCAGCTATGTTTTTAAAAAACGGTTTGGCGTTTCGCCCTCTAAGTATCGCTCCAATCAAGAACATCCTTCGAATAATCGGAGTGCTGAATCATGAAGCAGCGTCTACACAAATTACTCGATAAATTTGGACATCTTTTAAAAAAGCGAAGCCTTCAGTTTACGCTCTCGCTCACTTTTACTCTGGTTGCGATTGCAGGCATGATCGTTGTCACACTGACTCTTTCTGCTCGCTTCACAAAAACCAATGAAAAAATGATTTCCGAAGACAATCAGCGAGTTTTAAGCGGAATCAACCTAAATCTTGATAATTATCTGCACAACATTATGCGTGTTTCTGATTCCATGTACTACCGCGTCATCAAAAGCGCAAATTTGGATACTGCTTCCGATATGGACGCCGTCAATAAGGACATGACGCTTTTCTACAATACTTACAGCGATCTTCTGGTTTCAGTCTCTCTTTTTTCAGATGACGGTACTGTTTTATCCTCCGAACCACTGCAGCAGCTAAAGAGCAACGTTAACGTAAAAGATCAGGATTGGTTTCAAAGCGCTAAGGAAAAAATTGAAAATGTACATTTTTCGGTGCCGCATGTACAGAATCTTTTTGTGGATTCGAATAATCCTTATCGATGGGTCGTCTCTCTTAGCCGCTCGGTAGAATTGACCCGCAGCGGTTCTATTTACCACGGCGTTCTTCTAGTCGATATGAATTTCAGCGGAATTGAACAGATCTGCAAAAATGCAGATTTAGGAGAATCAGGCTATATTTATTTAATCAGCAATGACGGCGAAATCATCTACCATCCCCGCCAGCAGTTAATTTATTCCAACCTAATTCACGAAAACAACTTGGCCGCTGCAACTTACAGTGACGGAAATCATACAGAAATTTTTGAAAACGAAGAGCGCATGGTCTCGGTAAAAACGGTTGGATATACCGGTTGGAAAATCGTCGGCGTTGTTCCAATAAAAGATATCACTGCCAATTATACAGAACTGCAAACTTATATCTGGTTTTTTGCATTCTTTACCATTTTTCTTTTGGCTTCTGCAAACTTGTTTTTATCCTCAAGAATTGCAAACCCAATTAAAGAATTGGAACAATCCGTTCGAGAATTGGAAAAAGGAAATCTTTCTGCACCGATTTCTATTGGAGGTTCTTATGAAGTACGCCATTTAGGTTCCGCACTTCGTTCGATGGCAGAACAGATGCGAAAGCTGATGGATGACATCGTTGCCGAACAGGAAAGTAAACGTAAAAGTGAAATGGATGCACTGCAGGCCCAAATCAATCCGCATTTTCTTTACAATACCCTGGATTCCATTGTCTGGATGATCGAAAATGAACACTATGACGGCGCAATTGAAATGGTCACCGCACTCGCTAAACTGTTCCGCATTAGCCTCTCCAAAGGAAAAACCGTGATTTCGGTAAAGGATGAACTGGAGCATGTGCGTAATTATCTGACCATTCAGAAAACACGCTATAAAAATAAATTTATCTATACGATGGAAGCAGAGCCCGAAGTTCTTTCCTGTGCAACTATTAAACTGATCGTCCAGCCACTTGTGGAAAATGCAATTTATCATGGCATGGAATTTATGGACGGCGATGGCGAAATTCATATCCGTGCTTACCGAAAAGAAAAAGATCTCTTTATCGATGTCGTGGATAATGGCCCCGGTATGCCCCCAGAGCAAGCACAGTCTCTTCTTCTGGACAGCGCTCAAAAGCCAAAGACAGGAAAAGGTTCCGGTGTTGGCTTAAGAAATGTCAACGAGCGCATTCAGCTTTATTTTGGAAAAGAATATGGCCTAAAAATTCTGAGCCAACCGGACGAAGGAACACTTGCAAGGATTCATCTTCCCATTAAAACTATCGCCGAAGTGACCGGAGAAGGGGGCGATCCCGTTTGAAAAAGCATCGCAGTCTCATTATCTTTTCAGTCATTCTTATCTTTTTTCTGATCTTTCTCGCAATTATTTCCCAAGGCATTACTTTTTCTCAGTCCCAACCGGAGATCCGAAAAATTTCTTTTCTTGCGGGCGGAAAAAAAGGAGAGACTTGGTCTAAAATGGAGCAGGGAATTACGCAGGCGGCATCTGATTATAAAGTAGAACTCACCCCGGTTTATCTTTCCAAAGAAGATGATGTGCAAGAACAAATTCAGATGCTGGAACGTGAAGTGGAAAACGGCGCAGACGCCATTGTGATCGCCCCCGTTAATTCGGAAGACCTGGAGGAACCAATTCGAAAAGCTGCCCGTTCAGTTCCCGTTGTTACAATTGATTCCGAGATTGCAGGCGCTGATGATATTCCTTATATTCGCTGTGATAATACCGCTTTAGGAGAAACATTATCCGAGCGAATGCTAAATGATCCGGCAAAAGCTGAAAAGCCGATTGCGCTTGTAAGTCGCAATCTTTCCAGGACCAGTTGCGCTGAACGTTATCAGGGGGCTAAATCAAAGCTGCAGGAAGAAAACGTTTCATTCGTAGAATGGCCTCTTCCGGAAGATTCTACTGAAGCTTATAATCAACTGCTTACCCTTTTGCACGGACCATCGGTGAGCAAAGTCGCTGCGTTTGACAGCGACACATCCGAGCTTGTGGCCAAAGCAGAACAAGAGTTATCCCCCTCCGGCGTTACCTCTGTACAAATTTTTGGCGTCGGCTCTACTCGTCAGGTAGTCTCCTATCTGGAAGATCATGTTATTTCTGCTCTGGGCGTTCAAAATGAATTTAATATCGGCTATCTTGGTCTACAGAAAGCTGTAAATATCCTAAATAAACAATCTTTACAGAACACCGTCATTGATTATTCCATTGTAAACGGAGAGGATCTCTATACGAAAGAAAATCAACGTCTGCTCTTTCCATTCTCCCAATAATTGCAACTAATTCTCGTGAAAAAGGAGGCTTCTACTATGAGATTCTGGAAACGTACCATTCCTTTACTGATTGTGACCGGACTTTTTCTCTCTATCTGCGGCTGTTCAGACAACAAAAAATCATCTCAGTCCATTGAAACAATTCGAATCGGCATTGCTGCCTATCGTATGGATGACGCTTTTATTTCCTCACTCTGTGATAATATGGAACAGTATGCTAAAAAACAGGAGTCTCTTCTGGGAAAGAAAATCATTCTTACCATTGCGGATGGAAAAGACAATCAGTCTATTCAAAATGATCAGGTTGATAACTTCATTAATCAAGCCTACAATGTGATCTGTGTAAACGAAGTAGACCGCACCGTCTCGGCAGTCATTATTGATAAAGCCCAGCGTGCCAATATTCCGATTATCTTTTTTAACCGTGAACCGGTTCAAGAGGATCTGCAAATGTGGAATAAAGCCTATTATGTAGGCACTGATGCCAAACAGTCCGGCATGCTACAGGGGCAAATGGTTTTGGATGCGCTTAAAAGGAACCCCTCCATTGACAAAAATGGGGATGGAAAGTTGCAGTATGTGATGTTGGAAGGGGAACCTGTTCATCAGGATTCCGTGTTGAGAACCGAGTATTCTGTAAAATCAATCACAGACGGCGGTGTCCCTATGGAAAAGCTTGCGAATGCCTCTGCAAACTGGCAGCGCAATCAGGCTTCTTCTAAGATGCAGCAATGGTTGGACAGTGGCTTAGGCGATCAGATTGAAGTCGTTATCTCCAATAATGACGATATGGCGTTGGGCGCAATCGAGGCACTCAAGAAGAAAAATCTTTTGTATTCAAACGGCGGACCTTTGGTGGTAGGAATTGATGCAATTGAACCGGCTTTGGATGCCATTCGGGATGGGTCTCTTTACGGAACCATTAAAAATGACGCCGACGCGCAGGCCGAAACCATTGTCGGAATGGCTTGTATCCTTTCAGCCGACGGCGATCCTTCCCAGTCTTATCCGGTTACAGATGGTCAGTATGTGCGTATTCCGCATTCCATTATAACCGCTCAAAATTTAGAAACTACTACGTCATCTTCCTCAGTTGGTTGAACTTGTAAAAATCATTCAAGTGTGATAAAATAGTATAAAAATTTTTTATAAAAAGGTGGGAGTACAGATGAAAATTCAGGAATCCGGAGAAAACTATCTGGAAACCATCCTGATTCTTCAGGAACGTACCGGAAATGTTCACTCTGTCGATATTGCACGAGAGATGAATTTTTCAAAGCCAAGTGTCTGTAGAGCTGTTTCAGTTCTTCGAAAAGCAGGTCACTTGACAATGGCAGAAGACGGGCAGATTACCCTGACCAGTTCCGGTGAAAAAATTGCAGATAATATTTATGCGCGGCATCGTTTTTTAACAAATTTTTTGATCTCTATCGACGTAACTCCAGAGGTTGCCGCAGCCGATGCCTGCCGAATTGAACATGATATCAGTGAAGAAACCTTTGCGCGTCTACAAGAACATTTTTCGCAGAAATAAAGGTTCGCTAAATTTCCTTATATTCCTTTTTAACATCACAAATCCCCCAACCGTAGTTTTATTTTTCTACGATTGGGGGATTTGTTTCTCTTCTTTACAACATGGAAGAAAGCACAGAAGCTTTTGTTACAATTCCCAAAAGTCTTCCGTCTTCGCCTAAAACCGCAAGCGGATATTTTGCCTTAGCAGCTACCGGCATAATATCGCTAATCAAAGTATCCGGTGTTGTCGTCTCTACATCATGAAGCTGTACCTCTGCAAGAGAAAGACGCTCTCGGCTGCTTCTGACTGCACCCTCGATGTTAACGATCCCCTGCAATTTAATTTCATGATCAACCACATACGCAGTAGAAGTCCCGTTCCTTTTCATTTCCTGAATTGCAAACTGCGGGCTGTCCTTCAGCCGCACAACACAAGAGGGAGTCATCATGATATGCTTTACCGTAAGAACCTTTGTCTTATCGGCGCTGCCAATAAATTCACGCACATAGTCATCTGCCGGATGAGCGCTCATTTCCTCCGGTGTTCCGATTTGAATCAGACGCCCGTCTCGCATAATGGCGACTTGATCTCCAAGCTTAAACGCTTCATCAATATCGTGCGTGATAAAAATAACCGTCTTTTTAAGCTTGCGCTGAATCGATAAAAGTTCAAACTGCATATCTTTTCGAACTAATGGGTCCAAAGCGGAAAATGGTTCGTCCATCAGAAGAACTTCCGGATCATTTGCAAGTGCTCGGGCAATTCCCACGCGTTGTTTCATGCCGCCGGAAAGATCATTGATAGAGGAATGTTCCAACCCCTTTAATCCAACCATCTCTATCATTTCGGCAGCTTTGCGTTCCCGCTCCACCCGAGAAACGCCTTTTACCTCCAGTCCATAAGCGACATTTCCCATTACATCGCGGTGTGACATCAGCCCAAAATTCTGAAATACCATTGAAATTTTATCCCGACGATAATTAATTAGATCCTTTTTCCCAAACTCGCCAATTTTGCTATCTTCAAAAATCACTTTTCCAGAAGTGGGCTTATGCAGCATATTGAGCGTCCTAACAAGTGTAGACTTTCCAGAACCCGACAGACCAATAATTACAAAGATGCTGTTCTTCTTGACTGAAAAGCTAACATCCCACAAAGCCATAGTCACACCGGTTTTTTCAAAAATTTCATTTTTTCCGGCGCCGGCTTCCGCCATCTTGGCAGCTTCCTGCTTATTCGCTCCATAAAGTTTCGTTAGATGACTAACCCGAATAATATCCTCACTTTGAGGGGATTCTTCCATCTGGTTCTCCTGAATTATTAAATCATTGTTTGCCATCTGTCTTTTTCTCCCCTTTCTTGAGTATTCCCTGCGTCATGCGATCCATCAAAATTGCAACGATAACAACCGCACTGCCTGCCAACAAGCCACGTCCAATCTCAATCCGGTTGACACTGATCAAAACTTCCATTCCAAGTCCGGAAGCCCCGATCATAGAACAAGTGACCACCATAGACATCGCCATCATCAGCGTCTGATTGACACCGGTTAAAATGGTTGGCATTGCCTGCGGGATCTGCACTTTCCATAAAGTCTGCATACGGGTAGAGCCAAATGACTTTGCTGCCTCCACCACTTCAGGATCAACCTGACGAATTCCGTGGCTAGTGAGTCTAATAACCGGCACAATCGCATAAACCAAAGTTGCAATAACTGCCGGCGCTTTTCCCAATCCATAAAACAGGACTGCCGGAATCAAATAAACGAAGACAGGCATGGTCTGCATCGTATCCAGAATTGGCCGAACAATTCGATTGGCACGGTCACTGCCCGAAATTAAAACTCCGATAGGCAACCCCAGCAAAAGTGAAATCAGTACAGAAGCAATTACAATGGAAAGCGTCTCATACATCATATCCCATAATCCGATCATACCAATCACAGAGAGCAAGACTGCATATAAAACACCGGTACGAATCTTATGGTTCATTTTCCAGCCGGCAACAAATACCAAGGCCATCATCAGCCACCATGGAATAATTGAAAGAATTCCAGAAATGGCAGAAATCAAACTGTTAATTCCGTTCTTCTGTGCATTAAAGAAAGCAGCGCCCGACGAGGCAAACGATTTAACCGAAGTATCAAAAGAGGTAACATCAATCGGAAGCTGAAATGGGAACTGCAAAAAATAATTTTTCTTTTTTTCTGTCAGCCCCAGTGAAGCCTTTACCGCTTCCGCTTTGTCAGGATCTTGTACCCATTGATTAACCAAATCCTGGTGCTTCGTTAAGAACCATTTAGCAGTATCCGTATAGCTGACACCAGGGTTGTCCTGCATATAAGCAAGTGCCTCGTTAATCAGCGCACTTGAAGTACGATAACGTTTTAAAAAAGAACAGTAGTCTGCATTGTTCGGATTGTTTGCAAATAAATTGCTTGTCGCAATCGTTACATCGACGGATGGGCAAGCTGTACGTCCCTCTTTATAGCTCGCAGCATCTGTATAAGGAACATCCCCCAAAAGCACCATATCAAGCTTTCCCAAAAGCCATGTGGGACTCCAATAATAGCCGACAATGGGCTCTCCTTTTTGATAAGCAGAAGTAAACGCTGCCGAAAGTGCCGAATCCGAACCGGGCTGAAAATAATTATACATAGCATCAAGGCCATTAAATGAAACCTTTTTCTTCATGATTTCATTTACTTCCCACCCGGGAATTGCCCCATAAATTCTGCCCTTAGAAGGGTCTTCAGGGTCTTTAAAAAGACTCGCATACTTTTTCAGGTCCTGCACCGTTTTCAAATCCGGCGCCATAGGCTCGATCCCACGTGAGGCGTCACCTTCGATCACATAGCGCGGCACATAGAACCCCTGAATATTATCATCAAAATTCGTTCCCATCTCCTGAAAGAGACCGGCTTTTAAATCAGTCGCATAGCTTTGAATATTATCGGTCCACTCTTCCATGTTCACATCAATCTCACCTTTTGTGAGTGCCTCATGCATAATCGGTGTAGAACCGGAAGTCTCCGACCATGTATACCCATACCCGGATTGCGCAATCAAACCCGCGACCGCATTGTTAAAACGGACACTGTCCCAGCCAACATCTGCAAATTTAATTTCTCCTTTGCTGCTGGAAGAATTGCCGCATCCAGTAAATTGTACGCAAATTCCTACAGCCAAAATGGCAGTCAACAGTACCGACAGCACTCTTTTCATTTTTTCTCCTCCTTTTAAAAAAATTAAATGGTATTATTTAATTATACCATAAAATTTTGTCTTAATATTATTTTCCATTTTTATTTAAAAATTGTTCAAAATTAGAAGTTTTAAAACAATCTTGTACCTTTTTGATGGGGTGTGTATAATCGATTTATCAAAAGGAAGAGGATGAGACAAAAAATGGAAATTGAGCGAAAATTTTTAATGGAACAAAAACCTCAGGGACTTCCCATTTTGGAACAAGCAGTTGTTTACCAAGGCTATCTCTGTACAAAGCCGACTGTGCGCATTCGGAAAAAACAAGTTGCGAATAACGTTCCTACCTTTCGGCTCTGCATTAAAGGAAAGGGCACTTTATGCCGTACCGAAGTGGAGACTGATCTTACAGAGCAGCAGTTCACCGAACTCTGTGGACTTCTTTCCCGTGAGATGGTAAGAAAAGATTACACCGTCTATGCGCTGCCCGATGGAAAAAAGCTAGAATACAGCGTAGTCGATTCTGGGAAACTAACTTCTTTCTGCTATGCAGAAGTAGAATTTTCTTCAACAGAAGATGCAAATGCGTTTATTCCGCCTGAATTTTTAGGGCGGGAGGTCACCGAAGTCCCCGGATTTACCATGTCGGATTATTGGGAAGAGACTTCAAAATCATCTGACAAAGGCTAAAAAATAAAAAAGCATGTGCCAAAATCGACACACGCTCTTTAGAGACTTTTTATTTTTTCATGATTAGAAATCCATCTTGTTCATCGCAAGGCCGGTAATCAGCTTCGGATAAAAATAAGTGGATTTTTGGGGCATTTTTTCTCCGGCAGCCGCTACGTCACGAATCTCCGTTACACGGGTAGGATTCATCAAAAATGCACACTGGCTCTTTTTCTGCCGCACACTTTCGAGTGCTTCATCCAGATCACGAGTATAAGATAGATTAATCTGCTTTGCCATATTTTCCTTGTCGATTCCAAGATACTTTTCAAGAATCATCGTATGGAGCACAGCAACATCAAGCTCCTGACTTGCCTTAGATTTTTCCGGCAGATAAGTTTTCATCACGGCAGGATCCTTTAAGACAAGCAGATTCCAGCTTTCGCCGCCGCAGTAGCAAGCAAACGCTTTTTCGCCCTTTTGATAGCACTCAGTCAACGTTGCCTGAATTTTGTCGGTCCTTTCGTAAGAGGTCACTCGAAATTCCTGCTCACAGTCCTTTAGAAGCTTTTTCTCATCAAAATTCGGAAGGTCATGGATTAAACGATGGGTCGGGAAAACGACTAGGCCTTCATTCTCCATATCCACCAGCATCATCATGCAATAATCCGGTTCCGGTGAAATCACACCCTGCTCCCGGCACCAGTTACGGAAATTAAGCGCTGTTTCATAGCGGTGATGACCGTCTGCAATATAGAGTTTTCTCATAGAAAAATCGTCGCAAATTGCCTCGATCGCCACCGGATCATTGACGATCCACATCCGGTGCGTCACGTTTCCATCAGAAAATTCATACCGCGGTGTATCCTTAGAAAGTGCATCGATTCTGGATTTCGTTTTGTGCTGTTCATCCATATAAAGGGAATAAATTTGGCTAAAGTTACAATATGTCGCCTTCATCAAATGGAAGCGATCCTCTTTTGCCTTGCTGAGCGTCTCTTCATGCGGTAAAATGACGCCTTTATCAAATTCAATCAGCTTAACCCGACAAATCAGGCCCTTAATTTTCTTTGTTTCACCGTAAGCTTTAAATTCTTCCTCATAAATATAAATTCCGGGCTGAGTATCCTCGCGGAGGATGCCGTCTTTGAGCCATGTATCAAGCGTGCGTCCGGCCTCTCCATAAGGATCTTCACCTTTGGGCAGTTCCAGACGAATCACATTTTTGGAATTTTCGTCAAGATAGGCTTTTCGCTGCTCCTCACTGATGATATCATAAGGTGGACAGGTTAATTCCGCAATTTCCCCTGCCTTATCTGTATAGCGAAGTGCTCGAAATGGTTTGATAATTGCCATACACTGTAACCCTCCTACTGTTTTTTGAACTTTTATACACTCTATTTTAAACGGTGACACTGTTTCCGTCAAGCAAAACCCAACTTTAGGAATCACGGAATCTTCACATAATGTTCAGATAGTATTTTTATAATAGAAACTAATCTGTGTCCGAAACTTTTATAAAGCTTCCCCACATCAAAAAGGAGTGAATTCCAGATTGATTAACGTCAGTCACCTTTCCAAACGATATGGCCTTTTTACGGCCCTCGACGATATCACCTTTTCAGTGGAAGGCAGTGGTGTCGTCGGCTTTTTAGGTCCAAATGGTGCAGGAAAATCCACCACCATGAATATTTTGACCGGATACCTTTCTGCAACCGACGGAACGGTTCTTATTGGCGGTCATAATATTCTGGACGAACCCAACCAAGCAAAATCGCTGATTGGATATCTTCCGGAAATGCCCCCGCTCTATATGGATATGACCGTGCGCGAATATCTCAGCTTTATCTTTGACCTCAAAAAAATTCGGATGCCAAAAGAAGAACATATTGAAAAGATCTGCAAAGAATCCGGTATTTGGGATGTCTCCTCCCGGCTGATTGCGAACCTTTCCAAAGGATATCGTCAGCGGGTAGGACTTGCACAGGCACTGCTCGGTGATCCTCCGCTCTTAATTTTGGATGAACCCACTGTCGGGCTTGATCCAAAGCAAATTATTGAGATCCGAAATTTTATTAAAGAGCTTGGAAAAGAACATACCGTATTGCTTTCTTCCCATATTCTCCCGGAAATTGAAGCGACCTGTTCTCGAATTCTCGTCATCAATCACGGGCGTCTTGTAGCTGATGGAAATCCGGAATCACTCTCTGAAAATATGGAAGAGCCTCATTTACAGCTGATTCTACAAGCGCCGCGTGACGAATCGCTTTCCGCTTTACGAAAGCTGCCTTCCGTAAAAGTGGCGGTCTGCTCCGAACGTCGGGAAAACGGCACTTGCCTTTTCTCAATCGAAGAAAAAGACGACGCTCGCAAGGAGATTTTTTCTCTCTGCAAAGAGCAGGATTGGCCTATTTTGGAGCTTCATTCTCATGAGCAGAGTCTGGAAGAAGTCTTTCTGCGCCTGACAAGCGGTGAATATGATGATGGACATTTACTGCCAAAAAATGATTCTCCATCTGTATCTTCCGCCGCTGCGGATGCTTCTGCCGATTCTAAAGAAGGGAGCGATAAAGAATGAAAGCCATTTTTAAAAGGGAACTGAATTCCTATTTTCATTCTCCGATTGCCTATGTCTGTATCGGCGTTTTGTTGGCGCTCTATGGATTTTTTTATTACAATGTTTTGCTTTTGCAGACTTCTACTTATATCTCCAGTGTATACAGTTCCATGTTTCTTTTTAACATGCTGGTCATTCCGATCATTACGATGCGAAGCTTCAGTGAAGAGCGAAAGAACAAAACCGATCAGGCACTTTTAACAGCACCGGTCGGCACCTATGCAATCGCTTTCGGAAAATTTTTGGCAGCATTATTGGTGTTTGCCGTTTCTCTAGTAGGGTCTCTAATTCCCGCCTTCGTAATTGGTATTTTTTCATCGCCTAACTGGGCAATTATTTTTGGCGACATCCTCGGCACCCTTTTTTATGGCGCCGCCATGATCGCTATCAGTATGTTTCTCTCTTCGCTGACTGAAAATCAGATTGTCGCCGCCATCAGTTCGATGGGGGTTGCAGTCTTTTTGATGGTGATCGATCAAATTGGTTCGATCGTCAGCAATTCAGTCGTTACTCAGATTATTAACTGGATTTCCTTTAACACCCGTTATAAAACATTTACTTCCGGCGTCTTTGACCTTTCTTCGCTGGTCTTTTTCCTGTCGGTCGCTGCGGCTTTTCTCTTCCTGACGGCACGTCGTCTCGAAGGCCGCCGCTGGAACTAAGGAGGTGTACTCGATGAAAAGTACAAAAGATCCTCAAGAAAAAGCAGTAAAGAAGGCAGCTAAGAAAGCAAAAAAAGAAGCGGTCAAGGCACAAAAGAAAGCCTTTCACAAGCCTTTAAAAGAGACTCTGCGCTCTCCGAAATTTCGCCATGGAACCGCGGCCAATGTATTCACCGTTGGACTTCTTATCGTTTTGGTATTGGTGAATATTCTTGCCAGCACCCTTGTTCAAAAATATCCCAGCCTCAATTTAGATATGACAACAGGCGGTCTTAATTCTCTAAGCGACACCACAAAAGATGTTGTGAAAAATGTTTCTCAGGAAACTGATATTTATATTTTAGCTTCGGAAGCTCAAGTAAAAGGGGATCAGATTCTCTCAAACTATGGCATCAAATACAGCCAAGTTGCAAATCTCTGCGCCAAAATGGCAGAGATGAATCCCAATATCAAGATTTCATATAAGGATCTCGACACCGACCCCAGCTTTGCTTCCGGATATTCCAGCGAAAAGCTTTCCGCCGGAGATATCATTATTAAAACTTCGAGCCGATATCGCCATATCGCTTATACCGACTTATTCAATATCAGCTCTGATTACACCGGTTCTACCGCCATTTATTCTCTGGTGGATTCTACACTAGCCAGTGCAATCAACAATGTAAATGCAAACACTTTGCCCATTGTTGCCATTGATACAGGACACCAGGAACAGTTGGATACTACCGCAATGGGAAAAATTCTCTCTGGCAGCAACTTTGAAACAAAATCTTTCAATCTTTTGACGGATGCAATCCCAGACAATACTCAATTAATTATTCTCGCAACTCCTTCAAACGATCTGACAGCGGATGAAGTCGAAAAACTGCAGTCTTATTTGAAAGATTCTTCCCGTGCTGTCGACCGTGGTCTTGCGGTAACATTCTATCCCAATCAATCCGCCATGCCGAACCTGACTTCTCTCTTAAAAGAATGGGGGATTGAACCGCAGCGCAATTACGTTGCTGAAAGCAACTCACAAAAATATTTGAGCCAAGACCCGACTTATCTTTTGGCACAGGCGCAGAACAGTGTAACGCTTAACAGCAACCATTCCTACAACCTCTTGATTGCTCCTGCGAGCGTTCCTTTTAATTTACTTTTCTCCGAGCAAAACGGAATTAAAACCTATTCGCTCATGAAAACTTCATCCACCTGTTACGCGTTGAGCATGGATCAGCAGGCAACCGGTGAGGAGAAAAACAACCAACAGGCATTTGATATTGCCGTTCTCGCACAGAGCACTGTTTCTTCTAACGGAAATGATTATCACGCAAACGTAGTAGCCCTTGGCAGTTCGCCTTTCTTTGTAGATGGGATTGTTAACTCCAGTACCTTTAATAATTCAACCTGGACCGCTGATCTTGCACGCTACATGACCGGCAGCAATGACAGCGGCACGATCCCCACAAAATCCGTACAAACAAACACCATGGATATTTCGATTCCTACCGGTGTAATTAATTTCTTGGGAGTCGGTGTCTTTACCTTCCTGATTCCAATGTGCTTTGCCGTTGCCGGAATTGTGGTTTACCGCAAGAGGAGGCGTCTATAAGTGAAATCCTCCCCCAAAAACAAATTTGTGATCCTTGGAATTTTGGCGGTGGCTTTGATCGCTGTAATTGCTGCTCTGAACTTTTCAGGAAACCGTTCAGGCAATTCTGCTTCTTCCTCTGTTTCCACCACCGAAATTTCGCTTTTGAATCAAGGCCTTTCTAACCTGAAACAGATAGAGGTGCAAAATTCCAACGGCAGTTATACGTTAGTCCGTGACGAATCAGCAACCGAAGCAGCACAGTCCGCATCATCCGGCGGCAGCACCGATCCTGTCTTTACAATCAAAGAGCTCGCCGGTTATGATCTTGATTCTACTGCTGTAAAAGCAGCAGCACAAAATGGCTGTGCGCTCTCCGCCTCTAAAGCGATCGATATATCTTCCGGCTCTTCGGGCACTTCCGGATTTGGTTTGGAAAATCCGCTGGCAACCATGAAAATGACTTATGAGGACGGATCCAGTGCCACCCTTTTGATTGGCGGTCAACCACCGCTTTCGGAATCCAGCCGATATGTACAGCTTGAAGGCAGCGATACTATTTATATTGCCGGAATTGAAGATGCCATCCTTGGGGATAAATCGATTTTTCTCTCAAAGCAGCTTACAAATCTTACTTCTGCATCAAGTTCCGTCTCCGTTCAAAAGTTGAATCTTAAAAATAAAAACGGCACGATTGAAATTTTGCCTACTTCCTCCGGAGATAGCTATACAGTAAACGGACAGCCGGGCGACCACGATAAGATCGCCGCTCTTGGGAATCAACTAGGGGACACTTCCGCTGTCAGCGTTACCGTAATGAATCCCACAACAGATCAGCTAAAAAGCTATGGCCTTGATTCCCCTGCTTCCGTCGTTTCCTTTACGATCAACGGCGAAAGCCACACCTTTAAAATCGGGAATCTCGCCGACAGTCGCTATGCTCTGATGATGGACGACCGACCGGTTATTTATCAGCTTTCTGCTAGCGGAGCTTCTTGGATTACTGCTTCTGCTTTGACCTATCGGCAGCTAAATCCGATCTCTCAAAAGCAGGAAGACACCGCTTCTTTGAAAGCGGAAGGAAACAGCTCCGTCTATAACTTTTCTGCAGCCCGTGAAATTGATGAAAACAGTTCTACGGAAGATAATTCCACTTATAAGTACACTTATTCTTTAAATGGAACCACACTTTCGAGCAGTGACAATTACCTTTCTTTCTGGAGCAGTTTTCAGAATCTGAAAATTACCGACGAAGGATCTCCTATTTCCGGAACGCCAGAATGGACTTTCACGCTAACCGGATATGACGGCAGCAAAACTATTTATACCTTTTATAAAGTCTCCGACTCACAGGAAACAGTGGCCGTAAACGGTACTGTTTTTGGCAACTTAGACCGTTCTGATTTTACCCCTGTAATCGAAGCGCTTACCTCCTGCAAATAAAAAAGGCACTCTCCTCGTTGTAATCAATAGGAGAGTGCCTTTTTTTATTCTGCTTTTTTATTGATAAACTTTGCATGGAATTTTCCATACAGAATAGTCTGTTCGGAATAAAGACCTGTATAACCAGACAGCATGTACGAAATTGCACATGCAAGAAAGAAATACGGGGCTGTATCATATCCAAAAAGAGAACAGCTTAAAAACAAAGCTGTAATCGGGCAGTTCACTACGCCACAGAATAGGCAAACTAGACCGACTGCTGCACCAATCCCTGGGTCAATCCCTAAAAGGCCACCCATCCAACAGCCGAAGGTTGCACCAATATAAAAACTTGGCACAATTTCGCCGCCTTTAAACCCTGCGCCTAAGGTGAGTCCTGTCAAAATAATTTTTAATAGAAACGCTTCCGGTCTGGCCTCGCCTCCGATTGCACGCTCAATAATATCGCCGCCGGCCCCCTCATAATCATGAACGCCTGTCAAAAGCGTCACCAAAATAACAAGAACTCCTCCGACTGCTACGCGGATATACGGATTCGGAAAAAAGCGCTGATAAAGCTTTCCAAAGAGACGAAGCGTTCTGCAAAATAGAATTGCGACCAAAGCACAGAGTCCTGCAAGAACCGCAATCTGCAACGCCGGAAGCAAACTTATCCCTTCCTCCGATGCGTTCAGTACAAAATGAGTTGGAATCGCACCAAAGCTCTCTGCAATTCCAGATGCCAGTAAGCAGGAAATACAAACTGGGACCAATGCCGAATAATACATTACCCCAACACTGGTTATCTCCAGCGCAAAAACAGCCGCAACTACCGGCATTCCAAACAGCGCTGAAAAAACAGAGCCCATTCCACACATGGTTACCACATGCAGTGCATTCTCGTCCAACTTCATTAAACGTCCCAAGCGATAGCCTAAGCTGCCGCCGATTTGCAATGCAGCGCCTTCTCTGCCGGCAGAACCGCCAAATAAATGAGTGATACTGGTCGAAATAAAAATCAGCGGTGCCATTTTAGCAGGCAATGGTTCTTTCTCTCGAATAGATAGCAGTATCAAATTCGTCCCACGGCTTTTCTCTACACCGCAGGAACGATATAACCAAACAATCAGAAGGCCGCCCAGAGGCAAAAAATACAGCAGCCATTCATGCGTACTTCTTGTATCTGTGCACCATTCGAGTGCGTAATAAAAAAGCGTTCCGACCAAACCGCCAATAAAAACTCCAATAATCACACTTAAAAATACCCAGCGAAAAAAGATTCCCATATATTCTTTTACATGATGGGTCTTTTCCTTCAAATATTCTTTATGCTCCTCTCTAATCCGCAAAAACTCGCATCCCCTTTAATAAGTTCTAAATTTATTATAGAGTAGTCTTCCGTAAAAAACAAGTATTCCACATCTATCCTTTTGATTCAGCATTTTTTCCATTAAAAAAAGGCGAAGTCTTTCCAAAATAAAAGACTTTGCCTTTTTATACAAATACAAATAAAATTTAAATTAACCTACGCTGTTGATTATCCCGTAGATGATTAAAATTATGCTGAGGCCGTTTTCCGGGCTGATAGAAATAAACAAACTTGATAGAGAAAATATCGCAGGTAATAAAGAAATCGGACTGATCATCAAAAATAGTGATAAAAGTACGTCCTACATGAACAAGCACTCCCTGCTTACGCATAATTAGATCGGTTCCGATCAAGAACTCGGCAACGATATATTCACCGATGTTTTCAGAAAGCGTCTTTTGCACGGTACCGCGCATTTCTTCCGAGTCAAACTTTTCCTGTGGCGGAAGATAAAATCGGTTATTCTGGAGTAGTTCCTTTACACTTTCACTAGACCCTTGATGCCAATCATATTGTTCTACTTGCTTCTGACGGCTGCTGCCAGCGACTTGGCTAGACTGGTTATTTGTCGTATTAGCCATAGAGAGTGCCTCCTTTTAGGTTGTTGCATAAACAGGTGTCGGATTATAAAAGCAATGATCACCGATACGGATTGCAAATCTTCCAACATTTGAGGGAAAGTTGGCTTTACAGACCGGGTTATATGGATTAAAATACCACAGCGCAAATCCAAGACTATTCAATCGGTTCCCCGCGATTGCCCAATCTGCAATATTATAATGGACACCAGTTGGACGCATATTGTAAATATTCTGCAGATTCTGCGCTCCATAAAGGGTTTCGCGCACACAAACAAATTGTCCTTTTTGATAAACGACCGCCCGAATCGTATGTAAGCTTGCATATTCCCCATAGGTAATTTGCACCCGGTTCATCACGATACAAGCAACCGCTTTCATCCCGGTTTCTCCTTCGCCACCGGCTTCGCACTCAATGATTCGTGCCAAAATTTCCCGATCGGAAAATGCCATTCGCTTTTCCCCCTTTCAAAAAGTTCCTTTTATTCTTATGCGAATTCTTTCCCTCTCTATGCGTGTCCCAACAACATCAACCAATAAAAAAGTCGCTTTCATACAGCCATTTTCACACACAAAAAAAGCGGTGCAGCTTTCACTGCACCGCTTTTCATAAGAAAAAGTTTTTGCAACCGTTTTCTATTCATCTAAATTGTCAAGTACTACACAGCCCGCTTTTCTAGTCGCATTTAAATCGATCACTCGCTGATTGCTGCTGCCGCGAAACTGCAGGGAAAGATCCATCTGTTCCTTAATAAAGGGCCCATCAATCAGATAATCTGAAAGAGCAAGCAGCTGATCCGTCCAGTAATCTTTTTTGGCTAACAGCTCTTCATAAGTCCAGCCGGAAAAGACGGTCAAATCAAGATTCGTCTCCTCTTTGATCTTTTTTGCCAAATGAGAAAGTGCCTCTGCTTGACAAAATGGCTCTCCGCCGGAAAAAGTAACGCCCCGCAGCAAAGGATTTTCCTTCATCTCACTGAGAAATCTTTCAGGGGATTCCAGAATACCGCCTTCAAACGAATGAGTCTGTGGATTATGGCAGCCGGGGCAGTGGTGAGGACATCCCTGTACAAAAATCACATAGCGAAATCCTCGCCCATCTACAATCGATTCCGGTTCTACGCCGGCTAATCGAATCAGCTTATTTGAGTCCATGCTTTACCCGATCACGCTCTTCTGCGAGTTTTGCATCGTTCCAACGGTCAAGTGTTCCCACAAGATATCCTGTAATCCTGCGAATCCGCTCAAATCCAACGCCCTCTCCTACTTCTCTGACTGCTTCTGTTTGTGTTGTTCCAGTCATCGTAATTTCCTCCTTTAAAAATATAGAAATTTAATTATTTGATCT
Organism: Caproicibacterium sp. BJN0003; assembly: GCF_026314295.1. Classification (NCBI taxonomy): domain Bacteria; kingdom Bacillati; phylum Bacillota; class Clostridia; order Eubacteriales; family Oscillospiraceae; genus Caproicibacterium; species Caproicibacterium sp. BJN0003. Next base: position 116,294 of record NZ_CP111108.1, on the reverse strand, counting down.
ATTAACATCCATCGCAGCCGCAGCCCGGAATAATCGGCATATCCGGATATTTCTTGCGCAGTTCCTTAAGACGTTCAACACTGACCGGCTCTCCTTCACGGCGGCCGCAGCGCGGACAAACATTATCAATGACACCATTATACCCACAAATCGGGTCACGGTCTACAGGATGGTTGACACTGCCATAACCGACTCCCGATTCCTTCATGCAGCGAATCACCGATTCAAAAGCATCCAGATTCTTGCAGGTATCGCCGTCGAGTTCGACGTAAGAGATATGTCCCGCATTCGTCATCGCATGGTAAGGGGCCTCGGTTTGAATCTTTTTAAAAGCACTGATCGGATAATAAACCGGCACATGAAAGCTGTTGGTATAATATTCCCGATCGGTAACGCCTGGAATCACTCCGTATTTCACCTTATCAATCTTCACAAATCTTCCGGAAAGTCCCTCTGCCGGCGTTGCAAGAAGTGTAAAATTGAGATGCGTTTTCTCGCTTTCCTCATCCATGCGCTGCCTCATATGAGAAATAATCTTTAGTCCCACCTTTTGGCTCTCTGCACTTTCTCCGTGGTGTTTTCCGGTAAGAGCGACCAACGATTCTGCCAACCCAATAAAGCCAACTGAAAGTGTTCCATGCTTTAAAACTTCCGCAACACTATCCTCAGGCCCAAGCTTCTCGGAATCCAGCCAGATCCCCTGTCCCATCAGGAACGGATAGTGATAAACTTTTTTGCTGCACTGAATCTTAAAGCGGTGCAGCAGCTGACGGATCACAAGGTCAATCCGCTGATCCAAAATCTCAAAGAACTTCTTTTCGCTGCCTTTCGATTCAATTCCGATTCTCGGCAGATTAATACTGGTAAAGCTTAAGTTTCCTCTTCCGCAGGTAACTTCCTTTGTGCGGTCATGCACATTTCCCATTACACGGGTACGGCAGCCCATATAAGCGACTTCGCTGTCATAGCTTCCATCATAATACTGAAGGTTAAAAGGAGCATCCAGAAAGCTGAAATTGGGGAACAGGCGCTTTGCGCTGCATTTCATTGATTCCCGGAAAAGATCGTAATTGGGGTCGCCTTTGGAATAATTGACGCCATCTTTTACTTTAAAAATCTGCACCGGGAAAATCGGCGTCTCACCAGCGCCAAGCCCCGCCTCGGTTGCTTTGAGCAGGTTTTTCATGACCATACGCCCTTCGGGACTTGTATCCGTTCCGTAATTCAGGCTGGAGAACGGTACCTGTGCACCTGCGCGGGAATTCATGGTGTTAAGATTGTGGATCAAAGCTTCCATTGCCTGATAAGTCGCTCGATCTGTATCGGATAATGCGGACTTCACTGCAAAAGCGTTTGCTTTTTTGGCTTCCTCCTCAGAAATTTTCTGGAATCCATTCTCTTCCTGATGGCGCGGCAGATAATCACAAAGAGCTTTCTCCATTTTTTCTCCGTTGCTCATAGAAATTGTTTCCATAAGATTCTTTTTCAAATCTTCAACCAAGAGCTGCGCATCCTGCTGATTCATCCCAAAAGCAATTTCAAAATAATTTTTCAGCCCATAGAAATAAGATTTTCGGTATGTTTTAGCAACACCAGGCGCCATTGAATAATCAAAATTCGGAACAGATTGTCCACCGTGCATCTCGTTCTGATTTGCCTGAATCGCAATGCAGGCAAGGGCCGCATAGGAACGAATATCGTTCGGCTCCCGCAGGTTGCCGTGTCCAGTGCAAAATCCGTTCTTAAAAAGTTTCAGCAGATCGATCTGGCAGCAGGTCTCGGTCAGCATATAAAAATCTTCATCGTGAATATGAATGTCTCCATTCATATGTGCCGCAGCGATATCTTTTGGCAGAATATAATTGTTGACAAAGTATTTACTGCCTTCACTGCCGTATTTAAGCATCGTCCCCATGGCTGTATCTGCATCAATATTGGCGTTCTCACGCTTGATATCCGCATCTTTCGCATCCTGAAAGGTCAGCTGCCGGTAAATATTCATCAAATCCCCTTCGGCCTGACGAATCTTTGTGTGCTCCGCCCGATAAAGGATATATGCTTTTGCCGTTTGCGCATAATCTGCCTTGATCAGCTTTTCCTCTACTAAATCTTGAATTTTTTCTACATTTGGTATTTCTTTTTCAGAAAGAGAATTGAGTACCGAAGCAGTTAATGCATCCAGTGCCTTTGGAGTCATTGTCTCTGACGACACTGCATCATTCGCTTTTTTGATCGCTGTACGGATTTTATCCGCATTAAAAGTTACTTTGCTGCCATTCCTCTTAATAATTTCCTTGACCATTTCCCGAAAATCTCCTCTCCTGTTTCATCTGTACTAGTTTGTATTTTAGCACTGCTCTTTTAGGAAGTCAAGCAGTATGACACTTTATATTGACATATTTTTGTTTATAAATCTATATATTGTGCTATTTTAAAGTAGGAGCGATTATTAAAAAGATCCGCAAACGCTTTTGATTAGCGCCTGCGGATCTTAATGGAGATTATTTTTAAAAAGTTTTTGCCCATTCTGCCATCTGTTGAGCAGCTGGAACAGCCCCTTTTGCAGAGGGGCTCAGCCGATACTCAACCTTTGGCGGAATCTCCTGGTATTGTCTGCGCTCAATCAGTCCATCTGCAGTCAACTCCCGCAGACTTTGGCTGAGCATCATATCTGTGATACCGGAAACTATATTTTTGATTTCTCCATAGCGCAAAGCGTCTTGTGCGGAATTCTCCAGTGCCAAAAGAATACGGAGCTTCCACTTTCCTCCGACTTTTGAAAGAGCCAGTGCCAAAAGGGAATCTGCATTATCCGCATTTTCCGAAACTTTTTCCTCTTCTTTAGGAGAAACAACCGGTTGCTTTTCCTGTTGTACCGCCTGCTTTTTTAGGTCTTTGGAAGATTTAGAAGAAGCCGTTTCTTCTCGGCTGCGCTTTTTCTTTTTTTCTTTATCTTTTTTCATATGTGATCCTTCTCCTTATAATCTTCATTCAGCTTCTAAAATTATTCGGACTGAGCATTCTGTAAAATTGCTTTTTCTTCTCTTTTTTTCTCTGCCTGCGCTGCAGAAAAGACACAGCCACAGTAGTTTTGCCGATAAAGGTGATATTCCTTAGAAAGGGCAATACTTCGGCTATATCCTCCGCGCTTTTTAAAGTCACTAAAAAGATAAGGAATCCCAATTTTTTCGCTGAGTTCTTTTCCGATCGCATTTAAAGCTTGCGCATCTTTATATGGGCTGATTGAAAGGGTCGTTGTAAAATAATCAAAGCCGTTTTCCTTAGCGACCTGTGCCGCCTGAAGCAAGCGCAGACGATAGCATCTATGGCACCGTTCGCCGCCCTCTGGGAGACTTTCCATCCCTTTCGCCATTTCAAAAAAGCATTCCGGGTCATAAGGACCTTCCAAAAATTCCACAGGGCTCGAAAACGGCATCTCCTTTAATAGGTGCTTTACTTCCCGTACCCGCTTTTCATACTCCTCTTTTGGAGAAATATTCGGATTATAATAATAAAGCGTAATCGCAAAATAGCGGCTGAGATATTCCAGAACATAACTGCTGCAGGGAGCACAGCACCCATGAAGGAGCAGCTTTTTTCTGCCATTTAAGTTCTGCAAGGTTCGATCCAGAACCAACTGATAATTTTCTTTTGGCGCCAAAATCAATCCCTCTATTCTGAAATGATCCGGCCTCTCTCCAAAAAAGGTTCGGAAAAATCGGCTTTATTTTTGTTTTACAACCTGAATTCCAAGTTCGTTCAGCTGTTTTTGATCGACTTCGGTAGGTGCTTCCGACATCAGTTCTGCAGAAGAAGCAACCTTCGGGAACGCAATCACATCACGAATAGAATCGCAGTTCAGCATCAGCATGACAAGGCGGTCAAGGCCAAAGGCCATACCACCGTGCGGCGGTGCTCCATAGCGGAACGCATCAATCAAGAATCCAAACCGGCGCTGTGCTTCTTCAGGTGTAAATCCAAGTGCTTTAAACATGCGGCGCTGCAGTTCGGAATCATTGATTCTGATGGAACCGCCGCCGACTTCATTTCCGTTCAAAACCATATCATAAGCTAATGCACGCACCGAACCAGGATCGCTTTCGAGCCGATCAAGATCCTGTGGATTCGGCATCGTAAACGGATGGTGCATTGCCATGAATCTTCCCTCTTCTTCGCTGTACTCAAAGAGCGGAAAATCAGTAATCCACAAAAGGCATGGCTTGCTGTCATCAATCAGGTTAAATCTGTGCGCAAGCTCACAGCGCAGAGCGCCCAACGTATCAAAGACCACTTTGTTTTTCGGATCGGCAACAAAGAACAGTACATCTCCGGGCTGTGCATCCATCTTTTTACGCAGCGCCTCGACTTCTTCTGCCTTCAAAAACTTTTCAAAGCTGCTTGTCTCTTTTTCAGCAAGGCGAGTCCATGCAAGACCCTTTGCTCCATAAGACTTCACCCATTCGCCCAGTTTATCAATTTCTTTGCGGGAAAGTGCCTGCGCCTGTCCCTTCAGATTGATTCCGCGAACGCTTCCGGTCTTCAGTGCACCGGAGAACACTTTAAATTCCGTGTCTTTCAGGCATTCACTCACATCAGTTAGTTCCATTCCGAAACGCAGGTCCGGCTTATCGGAGCCAAAACGCTCCATTCCTTCTTGCCATGTCATTCTGCGCAGCGGCAGCGGGATTTTAATTCCAAGAATTTCACGGTAAACTTTCTCGATAAAGCCCTCTGCAATCCCCATGACATCTTCCTGATTGACAAAGCTCATCTCAAAGTCGATCTGCGTAAATTCCGGCTGACGGTCTGCACGCAGATCTTCATCGCGGAAACAGCGGGCAATTTGCATATAGCGGTCAAATCCTGAAAGCATTAAAAGCTGTTTATAAAGCTGTGGGCTCTGCGGCAATGCAAAGAAATTGCCGGGGAACATCCGGGAAGGAACCAGATAATCTCTTGCGCCTTCCGGGGTGGATTTAATCAGGTCCGGCGTTTCAATCTCAACAAAGCCGTTTTCATCATAATAATCGTGTGCGACTTTAACAATCCGATGACGGCCGATAATTTTCTTCTGCATATCCGGACGGCGCAAATCCAGATAACGATATTTTAGGCGAGTATCTTCTTTTACATTGGAATTTTCTTCAATCGCAAAAGGCGGCGTTTCACTCTTCGAAAAGATACGCAGCTCCTGCACTTCTAATTCCACATCGCCGGTAGAAATTTCTTTATTTTTGCTGGTTCGCTCCCGTACAACGCCGACTGCCGCCAACACATATTCTGCACGCACGGAAAATGCTTTTTGGAATACATCCCGATCACAGCTCTCATCAAAAGCCAGCTGCAAAATACCAGTCCGGTCTCTTAAATCAATAAAAATCAGTTGTCCCAAATCGCGCTGACGCTGACACCAGCCGCAAACCGTAATTTTTTTTCCAACATCACTCAGGCGCACTTCACCGCAGTAACAGCTTCGTTTTAAGCCTGTCATAAATTCTGCCATGGTTTATAACCCTCCAAGATTGCAGATCTTTTTTTAAAAGTCCTGCATTTCTAAATCATTTTTTATTATAGCACAGCCGTCTTCAGAAAGAAATCAACTTTTCAAAATTCTGCTTTTCTCAACTCTGTTTTTTTAAAATTTTGCACGATTTTATATACATTTTAAAAGACTGTGTGTTATAATAAGAGTGTTCATGCAGAGATTCAAAAAAATTTAAAATAAGGAGGAGCACCAAGTGGACATCTATGACCGAAGCGCCCAAAATGACGATGACGTTCCTTTATGGACGACCATTTTAGCTCGATTGATTTTTTAATGAATCATCGGCTTTGGTGTTCGTTTTCCATAAGGGCTCGTTATGGCTGTGCGCAATTTTTAAAAAGTGATTTGCGCATAGCTATTTTTTCGCTGTTTGGGGTTCTCTGTCTCTTTACTTAAAAAAGCGAAGGAGGGACCTCCCATATGGACATTTCTAACAATGAAGAACTCAAAAATCAGCTCCTGGAATTTTTAAGCCAGCGCAACTTTGCAGCCGTACGCAAACTGCTCGACGATATAAACGAAGTAGATATTGCTGAACTGTTGGAAAAATTACCGGCTGAAAAATCGATTGTTGCATTCCGTACCCTGCCAAAAGAGGTAGCAGCCGAAGTTTTTTCCAATTTGGAATCGGATACCCAACAATATTTGGTGGAATCCATTACCGACCAGGAGCTGCACGAAATTCTGGAAGACCTTTCGGTTGACGATGCAGTGGATATGGTCGAAGAACTGCCGGCCAACATGGTCAAACGTGTTTTAAAAGTCGCTTCTAAAGATACCCGTACGCTGATCAATAAATTCCTGCAGTATCCGGAAAATTCTGCCGGCAGCATTATGACCGCCGAATTTATGGATTTGCGGCGGAATATGACAGTCAAAGATTCCATCCGCAAAATCCGCCGTACAGGAGAAGATAGTGAAACTATTTATACCTGCTATGTGATCGATGATCAGCGAATCCTGCAGGGAATTGTTACTGTAAAAGATTTATTGCTTTCAAATGACGACTGTCCGATCGAAGAACTGATGGACGAAGATATCATCAAAGCCACCACAACAGATGATCGAGAAGATGTCGCCAATAATTTTAGTAAATACGACCTTCTTTCCATGCCGGTAGTCGATAAAGAAAACCGTCTGGTAGGCATTATCACCGTTGACGACGCTATGGACGTCATGGAGCAAGAGGCCACCGAAGATATGCAGGTCATGGGCGCTATGGCGCCAGAAGAGACGCCCTATCTCAAAACCGGCGTTTTTCGCCTCGCTAAAAACCGAATTGTATGGCTTCTGATTCTGATGGTTTCCGGCATGATTAACGGGTCCATTCTTAATAACTACGAGGCTGCATTTTCGGCAATGCCGATCCTGGTCTCCTTTATCCCGATGCTTACCGATACCGGCGGCAATGCCGGCAGTCAGTCGAGTACCATCATCATTCGCAGCATGGCACTTGGAGAAGTCCAAATGCACGACTTCTGGAAAGTTCTCTGGAAAGAAATTCGAGTCAGTATCATGGTGGGCGTTATTTTAAGCGCAATCAATTTTATTCGTCTGATCATTCTTTATCCTGACCAGCCTTTAATTGCACTGACCATATCTCTTGCCATGATCTGCACCGTTATCATGGCAAAATCCATCGGTGGTGTACTGCCAATGATTGCAAAGGCACTGCATCTGGATCCTGCCCTGATGGCGGCACCGCTGATTACGACGATTGTGGATGCGGTTTCCTTGATTATTTATTTCTCGATTGCAGCACAACTTCTTCACGTATAAAAATTATTTATAGCTACACTTAAAACGGCACCGGAATTTTTTCCGATGCCGTTTTTTTATTTTTGATCCTTACAGATATTTTTTAAGACGTTCCACGTTATTCTCTTCAAATTTTCTCAGGCGCTCCATTAGACTTTTTATTTCTGGAGAAACTCCGCTCTCATATTTTTTGAGATTTTTGATTGCATCAATTACCCCCATATTGCTGCCGATCATCAGCATTTCGGCAATATGAGATACCGAACGATCAGTCAGGGTTTCCAAATTCACCATCAGATAAGTGCGAATTTTTTCAAAAGCACCCAGCCCTTTTTCCTCTTTTCCGTGGTTCTCGAGAAGTAATTTTACCTCTTTATGAATCGAATCATACTCCCGTTTCTGTCCTTCGAGTTGTTTCTCAAATTCCGGAGAATCTTTCACCATGGGAATCAGTTGCCCCAGTGTTTCCACCCCCATCTGTGAATTCTGATAAATAAAGTTCAGCAGTTCTGCGTCTCCATTCATATTGCTTTCACGCTCCTTTTTTCTGTAAAGTTCCCGTTTGGAGCGCTCTTTATGCAAAAAAGCCGAAACACTTTTCCTCCAAGTCAAGTTGTTTCAGCTTTTTATTTTTTATTCTATTTAATCAACCGATTTTAAAGATTCCACCATATTAATTCGTTTGAGTTTTCGGTTCATAAACAAATCAACAATCACAGAGAAAAGTAGGGTTAAGAGAGCACTATAGAGAAAGCTTTGCGGTGCAATTTCACGGCCAAACATCACCACATCTATTTCTACCGTTGTAATGACATAAGCGTGCATTAAAATTCCCAAAAGCAGTCCTGCTCCGCACCCTAAGATTGTCAGCCAGCTGGTCTCCCGATAAATATAAGCACTGACTTCACGATCATAGAATCCCAAGACTTTAATGGTCGCAAGTTCCCGCTGTCGCTCTGTGATATTGATATTCGTCAGATTGTAAAGGACGATAAACGCCAGCATCCCAGCACAGAAAATCAGAACCAAAATAATATTATTCAGCGATTCGATCATCTTCTCGAATGCTTTTGTTGTATCCCTCAAAAACGTAACAATAGAAATTCCATCGCTACTTAAAAGCTCATCGCTATAAGCTTTCTGTGCAACACTATCCGGAGCATTCGCTTCGATACACAATTCATTGTATTGAGGCTGATCTCCTGTGACAGATTCATAAAGCACAGGATCAATATAAAGGAAATGATAAAGATAGTTTTCCGTAATTCCAGTTACCGTAAACGAAACTTCTTTTCCCTCATTATTTTTAATGATTACTTTTCCGCCCACAGAAACCCCCAGTTGACCGGCAGCTTTTTCAGTAAGAACAACGCTATTGCTTCCAAAAGGCACTTGTTCATGGGTTTTTCTCAAACGCAGGTTCACAAAATTCGGAAGTTCATCCGCTGTTTCCGGTACAAAAAGGTAGCCGGAAATGCTCTTTCCGCTTTCATTGTCAATATCAATATTACGGCGCTCATCTTTCATCCAGCCGGAAGTCTTTTGGGGATCTTCCAAAACTTTTTTCGCTTCCTCAGAAACGTTCCCGTCTTTCAGATGTGCCACCACGTTATAAGAATAAAGCACATTATACTGATTCGTAATGATGTCGGAAATACTGTCTTTAATTCCATATCCGGTCAAAAGAAGCCCCGTCGCGCCGGCAATTCCAACAATCGTCATAATGAGACGCCGCTTATAGCGAAACATATTCCGCGCAGTCACTTTGCTGGTAAATTTCATACGGCGCCAAATCGGATGAATCCGCTCAAGGAGGATTCGCTTTCCAGGCGACGGTGCCTTTGGCAGCATCAGAGAGGCTGGGGATTCTTTCAGAGAAGAAACCACTGCAAAAGCAGTCGCCCCCAAAGAAGTTCCCAAAGAAGCAAAAAATCCGATCGCCGTATACTTAAGGTTAAACTCCAAAATCGCAGGCGGTGCAACATAAATCAGGCGATAGCTGTTCCAACAAATCGGCGGCAAAACATACATTCCTAAAGGAATTCCCACTGCACAGCCTACCACTCCTGCAACTGCCGCATAGAACAGATATTTTTTCAGGATTGTATGTTTAGAATATCCCAAAGAAAAATAGGTTCCGATAAGGACCCGCTCCTCTTCCACCATACGGGTCATTGTTGTAAGTGCGACAAGCGCCGCAACTAAAAAGAATAGACCCGGAAACACGGTGGAAATGGAATCCATTCGATCTGCATCGCTTTCAAAGCTTGCAAATCCAAGATTCTTGTGGCGGTCAAGGATATACCATGTAGGCGCTTTCAGTCCATCTAATTTTGCTTTCCCGTCGTCGAGTTCCTGTTTCGCATTTAAAAGCTTTTCTTCTGCCTCTTTTTTTGCATCGTCATAAGATTTCTGTCCATCAGAAAGCTTGTTTTTGGCTTCTTCCAACTGCTGTCTTCCCTGTGCCAAACGTGTTTCATTTGCAGAAATCTCTTTTTGAGCGCTGTCAAGTTTTTCTTTTGCCGCAGAAAGCTGTTCCCATCCGGAATCTACTTTCTGTTGATTCTCAGCGATCTCCGTTTCGGCGGAAGTGATCGCTTCTTGTCCCTCTAAAATCTGTTGCTCCGCAGAAGTCTGCTGTGCCCTCATAGAATCGAGCTGTGGAGAAAGCGTATTTGCCTGCACAAGAAGGGCACTAAAATTTTGCAGTTCGGAATTTGCGGCGGTTATCCCGTCATTCACTTGCTGCAAACCGCTTTCCCCCTCAGAAAGCCCTGCATTTACCTGATCGAGTTGATTTTGCAGTTTCGTTTTTTGATTTTCGTAATCAGAAGCTTTTGGATCCAGCGCATTTATCTGTGCATTAAGCGTTTCTGCCTGGGCTTTTAGCCCCGCGACTTGAGCTTCCAAAGGTTTCTGTTTTGCGGTTAGATCATTGATTGTCTGCTGTGCCTGCTTGATGCCGGTTTCCAGCTGCGGAATACTTTGCACCAGCTGTTCTGCCTGAAAGAATTGATCTTTTCCTTCTTCCAGCTTTTTCTTTGCATCCTCTAACTGCTGCTTTTTTTCTGCTAGGGTTTCTTTCCCTGCATCAATCTGGTCCTGCGCAGCATTTAGCTGCGGAATCATCTCCGCCGCTTTTTCCTGATAAGCCGCAAGTCCACTCTCATACTCCTGCTTCCCTGCAGCAAGCTTTGCTTCTGCATCTTCCAGTGTTTGCTCATTTTTGGCAATCTGCGCCGCCCCATCCAAAAGCTTCTGCTGCGCTTCATTTAGCTGCGTATCCGTATCGGCCTTTGCATCATCATATTTTTTCTGAGCATCGGAAAGTGTCTGCTCTGCATCTGATTTTACTTCCTGCAAGCGATCATCCTGCCGCGACTCCCGGATGTCCTCCAGATGATCACTCACCGCACCGACAATCTCATCATACCGATCTGAAAAAGTGCTGACTGAATCTGCGCCCTTTACCTTGAGATAGAGCGTCGAATAAGCACTGCTTTTAAAATCTTCCGGCAAAATAAAGGCGTAGCGGTCAAGCTGACCATTCCCAATGGTTGTCGTCCCGACTGAAAAGCTAACGTAATACGAAGAATTCACATAGCCAACCACTGTAAACGTATCTGTCTTCAAGGTATCCGAAAGCCCGCCTGTACAGGACTGCATTGTAATGGTTGAGCCTAACTCGATACTATTCTTGATGTCTTTCCCTTTTTCAACAACACATTCTCCGCTGTTCTGCGGCCAGCGTCCTTCGACCAAAGTCGGACGGTTCATCGATTCCGTCGACGTATCTTCTGCCCCCAACGGTGGGAGCGCATGAATTCTAATCGTAATATCTTTCTGATCTACCGTTGTGACGGCATCGGTATAATAGGTCGGCATTACCGCTTCGACGCCTTCGACCTGAGAAACAGCTTCCACATCCGAATCCGAAAATCCCATGGTGGACAAAAGCTGAAGGTCCATCAGGTTGCCGTCTTTCATATATTGGTCAACCGTTCTGCGCATATCCGGTGCCGTTGACCGCAAGCCGGCATAAAATCCTGCACCCAACGCTACGATTAGTAAGATCGCAAAAAATCGACCCTTTGACCGCGAAATGGAACGGCGGATTTCAGTTCTGAAAGCTTTCATCTCACCATTCAATCCTTTCAGCGCTCATTGGATTTTCGTTCAGCTCCATTTTCTGAACTTTTCCTGAATGAATATGAATCACCCGATCTGCAAGGGCAGTAAATGCCTGATTATGCGTAATGACAATCACGGTTCTCCCGGTATTGCGGCAGGTATCCTGTAAAAGCTGAAGGACTGCCTTTCCGGTGCGGTAATCCAGTGCGCCGGTCGGCTCATCACAGAGCAGCAACTTTGGATTTTTTGCAAGAGCGCGGGCAATCGCAACCCGCTGCTGCTCGCCGCCCGAAAGCTGTGCCGGAAAATTATCCGCCCGCTCTTCGAGTCCCACTTCCCGCAAAACTTCCATCGCATCCAGCGGATCCTTACAGATTTGAGACGCCAATTCTACATTTTCGAGCGCCGTCAGATTCTGCACCAGATTATAAAACTGAAAAACGAACCCTACATCGTATCGCCGGTACTGCGTAAGCTGTTTTTGATTATAACTGCTGATATTTTTCCCATCTAAAAGGATCTCTCCACTCGTACAAGAATCCATGCCCCCCAGCATATTGAGCACGGTAGTCTTTCCCGCACCGCTTGGACCAACGATAATAACAAACTCTCCTTTTTCGATGGAAAAATCAACACCGTCCGCCGCATGGATTGAAACTTCACCCATTTGATAAAACTTGGTCACATCATGAAATTCTACAAAAGCCATATGATTCTCCCGTTATTTTAAAATCAGTCGGGTCTCCCCGGGGTTTAGCGCGATCATCTTTGTCTTGATGCGAGGGTGATGAAAATGGTAACGAATCATATCTCGAAGAGCCGTCCCGCCGTGATACCCGTGAATTACGCGCACCTCGCGGACAGAATTCGGCGCATGAGAAAGATAAGAGGTCAACTCCCGCTGTGCGTCTTTGACCAGTGTATTATGAAAATCCAGTTCCACCACCGGGCCGCTTCCTCGCTCTACCATTATAAATGATGCCCCTTTCGCATATTGATATTATTATACACATTTAAGATAAAAAGTGTATGAACTTTTTTATCTCAAAGGGGCTTTTGACTTTCTCAGGAAAAGTCCTTCCCATTTGCTTGAAAAAGATAGAAAGGTAGGATAAAATAGAAAAGTAAGTTTTTAGAAAGGAGCACCGCAGAACATGAAATTGATTGACCTACGCAACATTTTTACAAACTGCAATGATGTTTTGATCGATATCTGCGGTGATCTAATCTATTATGCGGAAGAAAAAATAGAGGACGGCAAACAGAGTCTTTTCCTTTTGCGCTACAACAGTGCCACCCAAAAAGAAGATCTACTCGCAAATTATCTGGTACAAAAACCTGGCTATATGATGCACTACTTTTCGTTTCCCACTGATTTTCTCGTTGTAATGGAAAACGGCAGTGGAGAAGCATGGGTTCTGCGTCTGAGTAAAGAAGGCAAAGAAAAGAATTTTGATCAGGTGACTTTTGCAGGAAATTACTCCGGTAGTTTTGCGATTGATGAATCCCACATTCTTTTTTACGTGGAAGAAAACGATCGGGACGAAGCGCTGTTTCATGAATATCAGCTGCATACCGGAAACTCTCGGGCGGCTTATCTTTACGATTTGGAAACCAGCCGCTGCCGGAGCATTCGGGATAAGCGGATCTGTGCGGGTGCAGCGCTGATTCCATTTATCGGCGGAGAAATTCCGCAGCTTCTTTTGCTGCAGCCTCATGGTACAGAGGAAGACAAACGAAAATGCTATCAGGATAAGCGATGGCTTGGAGATGATATTTCTGATTCTGTTTGGCTTGGGATGCAAAGCGAAATATTGGATGCAATTCATTATGGAAAAAGTGAATTGCCGATGGAATGCATTCTTCGCGCCGGTACCGACGGGCTTGTTCGTTATGCCGGTCAGGACGAAAAATCTCTCTATTTCCGCGCCTTATATTTTCCCAAAAATGACCAACGGCTGATTGCGGTTGATAAAGAAACCGGACATAAAACAGTTGCCGCGAACCTAACTCTTGCCGGGAATGAGAAAGATGCACAATTTCAGATTGACGGGGAATGTCGGGTTTTTCAAATTAGTCACGGCAAAGATGGAATTCATGTAAAAGGAATTCTCCACAGTTCAGTAGATGCCTGTTACAACACTGAAATGGGGAATTTTATCACCTGCCTTGATGACCGTTACCTTTTAGCCCGCTATGAAATGACGGATGAAAAAAGTACCTTTGTTTTTTATTCTCTTTATGATCTAAAAACCGGAAAGACACAAAGTTATGAAGGGGATTGTGCAGTCCGCGGAGATATGGTCGTCCTATTCTAAATTGACAAAGTGATTTTAAAATAAAAAGGCAGCGGCACAAGCATTTCTACTTGTGCCGCTGCCTTTTATAAAAATCCGTTATACATTATAATATAGAGGCTAGCTCCATATTCGTCCTCTTTTGTTATGCTGCAGAGCTGGTACTGCTTACCGCATCAGAAGTACTTGAGGTACCTTCTGAAGAAGTATCTTCCGAAGAAGCTGCCGCACTGCTGGATGGAGCTGTATAGAACAGATCCGGCGTATACGCATTGATGCAGGCTATATTATAGGTTGCATTCGTATAATTTTCCGCTTTCTGTTCAATGTCCTGCTGGAATTCGTCCCCTTTGAGTCCATTTAAAACAGAAAGTTTTGTCTGCTCTTTCTGCAGTTCTGTATCTGTTTGGGTCTTAATATCGCGCTTGCTGACAAGGATATAATAGGAACCAATATCAAGCACCTGTACATCTCCGCCGTTCATATTCTGAATCCCTGTAACCACGTCTGTGGGAAGTCCGCTGGTTTCCAAATCTGTTGTTACATCCTGATACGGGGAAGCGGTAACGGTATCGGAGTGTGCATTCATATAATCCGTTCCCACATCAGACATGGACTTTTTGCCGCTTTTTACTTCATTTGCATAACCTTCCAGCTCTGCTTTGATCTTTGCTTTATCATCATCACTCATAACACTGTAAGATCCGGTTGAGGAATCCATGCTATAAAGAGAAACAGGAACCATCTCAAAAGAAGCAAAGTTCTTTTCAAAATATGCCTTCTGATCGTCTGCGCTGATTTCTTTGCTTCCGCCTTGTCCATAGATTGCTTCAAAGACCTTCTCATACTTGACATAATATTCAGCATAGGCAATCTGGAAAGACGACTTTGCAATATTATATTTCTCCAAGGTGGAACCATAGCCTGCATTGGAAGAAGAGCCATTCCAAGCAGAGTCCATCTCCGTGCTAATTGTTTTATTATCATCATCAGAAAGGGTCAGATTCAGGTCTTTCATCATATCATCAATGACAAAGATCTGATTAATGCTATTCTTAGCGGTATCTTTCGTCCATGTAAATGCATCTTTGCCATCAATTGTTTGGGCTTTCATATCCATATAGGTGGTATATCCCGCCTTTGTTTTTGCCTGATTATAAGCACTGAAAAGTTCATAAATATAAACGCCTGCCGGAAGTTGGGTATCTCCCGATTTTGCACACCAGGACTTGTCCCCTCCGATCGTACAGCCTGAACTGCAAAGCGCCACTGCACCCGCCATTAAGGCTGCGAGAATCTTTTTAGACTTCATAGTTTCACACTCCAAAATTAATTTTGTATTTTTTTAACAAATTAGAATTGTTTTCATTATAGCCTTGTTTACACAATTTGTCTACCGCCTTTCTTGTTCTAAAAAGTCGAATTTCCTAGAAAGGATAATAGCGAAAAATCCGCTGTAGACGGCGCAAACCTGCGCCGATATGTTTTTCGACTGTCGGCGGTGTAATCTCCAGATCTTCCGCTATCTTTTTAATTGCTTCACCCTCACATCGGCGCCAAAGACATTCTCTCTGCCGCTCAGTCAGTTCCTCCTCCATCGCAAGTTTTACTGTTTGACAAAGCCTTTCTCTTCTGGGGTCTTCCTGTTCCGGCTCCTGTGCTGCGATTCCCTTTTTTAGGGCCTCCAGACTAAGCAGCTTTGTCCTCATGCGTAATGCCTTTTCAAATAGAGACCGGTAAACCGGCACTCCAGATACATCTGATAAAGCATTGCCTGCCGCCGCTGCAGAAAAATCGTTTCTTCAAAGCCAAGCCTTTTCTGTTTCAGTCGATTTTTAATCGGTACGATTGCCTCCTTCAGTTTTTGGGCCTCGCCTAAGTATTCGTTTGATAATGCTAAATAATCCATTCGTTTATCCACTCGCTTTCCTGAATTTCTCGGTCGGGTAAATTTTCTCTCCTCTTTTTATTCTATGAGCTTCTGCGGACAAGCGCAATAATTATTCGAACATTTATTCTTTCAATTTGGGGTCATGTCCCAAAAATGGGACATTGGATTAAATATTCACAAATTTAGTGCTAATTTTCTGTCTGTTTTTTCATGGAAATACAAGAAAAACCGGCAAGCCAAAAATGGTTTGCCGGTTTTTGTAAGTTTTGTAAGATTAAAAATTCAATTTATCAATTAATAGTTAACTGCGCGGCGCTCAAAATAAGCTTGTGGATGCTTACAAGCAGGGCATACTTTTGGAGCTTCTTTGCCAACATAAATATAACCACAGTTCCGACATACCCAGACTGTTTCTTCGTCGCATTTGAAAACGATATCCTCTTTCAAATTAGAAAGCAGCTTGCGATAGCGCTCCTCATGTGATTTTTCAACCGTCGCAATGTCACGCATCGTCTGTGCAATTTGCGCAAAACCTTCTTTATCAGCTTCCTCTGCAAAATGCTTATACATATCGGTCCATTCGTAATTTTCACCGGCAGCCGCATCGGCCAAATTGGTCATGGTATCCGGGATCTCACCATTATGAAGAAGTTTAAACCAAAGTTTTGCATGCTCTTTTTCATTATTGGCTGTTTCTTCAAAGATGGCTGCAATTTGCTCATATCCATCTTTTTTTGCCCGGCTTGCATAGTAAGTATATTTATTACGTGCCTGACTCTCGCCGGCAAATGCAGCCGCCAGATTTGCTTCTGTTCTACTTCCTTTGAATTCCATACGAATTACCTCCTAATTTCATTTTGATTTATGCAAATTCTAAAGAAAAGAAAAATTTTCTTTTCCTCAAAAAGAATTGCCAAAAAAAGAATTCCTTAAACATTAAACCTAAAAAGGACTACATCTCCGTCTTGCATCACATAGTCTTTGCCTTCACTGCGGTAGAGACCTTTCTCTTTTGCCGCGGCAATGGAACCACACTCCACCAAATCTTTAAAAGAAACAATCTCGGCACGGATAAAGCCACGCTCAAAATCCGTATGAATCTTTCCCGCAGCCTGCGGTGCTTTTGTTCCTTTTTTAATGGTCCATGCACGAACTTCGGGTTCTCCGGCAGTCAAAAAGCTGATCAAGCCTAAGAGGGAATAGCAGGCGCGAATCAGACGATCCAGCCCAGATTCCTTTAACCCCAAATCCGCAAGGAACAACTCTTTTTCGTCAGGCTCCATATCGCCCATTTCTGCTTCCATCTCTGCACAGATCGGCAATACCGCCGCATGCTCCTCATTTGCAATCGTTTCGACTTCTGCAAGGAAATGATTCTGATGAATATCAGCTTTAAAATCCGCCTCACTCATATTGGCAGCATAGATAATTGGTTTATTGGTCAAAAGATTGACGGTGGAAAGAAGCGCCGCTTCATCTTCGTTACATTCGACACTGCGTGCAGGTTTTCCAGCATCTAAAGCTTCTTTGACCCGTTTAAAAAAGTCAAGTTCAATCTGGTATTTTTTATCTGCTTTAATCATCTTCTGGGTCTTATCAATTCGGCGGTCCAAGACTTCCAAATCCGAAAGAATTAATTCCACATTAATCGTTTCAATATCACGCTTCGGATCAATGCTGCCCTCTACATGAACAATATCGTCATCTTCAAAACAGCGGACAACGTGGACGATTGCATCCACTTCTCGAATGTTGGCAAGAAATTTATTGCCGAGTCCTTCACCTTTGCTGGCTCCTTTTACAAGGCCCGCAATATCTACAAACTCAATGCTAGCCGGCGTAAACTTCTTCGGATGATAAAGATCCGAAAGCCAGTTAAGACGCTTATCCGGTACCGCCACGACCCCAATATTCGGCTCGATAGTACAAAACGGGTAGTTTGCGCTCTGTGCTCCTGCATTTGTAATCGCGTTGAACAAGGTGCTCTTTCCTACGTTCGGCAGTCCTACAATTCCTAATTTCATACGGTGATCCCTCTTTGTCTTTTCGTTTTTTATAATATCATGAAGAATTTGGAAAGTCAATGTAAATTTAATAATAATTATTATTTTTCTGCATGTTTTATTTTGTTTTTGAGATAATCTTCTCCATTATGTAGTCATCCATCACAAATCCGCCGCCAATATCGGTGACAACGCTGTCGGTAATCTGAAATCCGCGATGCTGGTAAACTGCAAGGGGAATTTTATTGTATTTATTGACAGTAAGCCAAATCGACCGGCGTCCTTCTTTTCGGCAAAGATCTTCGAGAAAATCAAAAGCTCTGGTGGAAAAGCCTTGTCCTCTTTCTTCTTTTTTAAGATACAGTTTACTTAAAAAAAGCCGTTCTTCGTCACCAGGATTCACCGCAACTCCCGTATAGCCAATCAGCACTCTCTCTTTTAAGAAACGATAATAGCGGTATCCTTCCATTTTCGTCTGGCGGCGCATCGCGGTGAGAGACTGAAATTTTTCCACCATATATGCCACCTGTTTTTCTCCGATAATCGGCGTAAAATGTTCTTCCCAGATTTCTTTTGCTAAAGCAGCAACCTGAGGTAAATCTTCCTCTTCTGCTTTTACAATTTGCAGCTCCAATTTACAGTTCTCCTTGTCCCTTTTTCAGAAAATATGATATAGTAAGTATAACATGATTCTAGGAGGGATTACAATGCAAGAAACAAAATTGACCATCACAAAAACCGTAACCGAAGATATGCTCGCTGTAAATGTTGGATCCGGCAGTCTGCGGGTACTTGCCACTCCAACTCTGGCTGCCCTTTTTGAGAACGCTTCCATGAATCTCGCTGCCAAATATTTGGACGAGGGCTCCACAACGGTCGGCTGTTCCATCACAGTCAATCACAATGCCCCCTCTCCTTTAGGTGCCGAAATTACCGTAACGGCAGTTTTAACAAAACATGAGGGACGCTTTTTCGATTTCTCTTTGACTGCGAGTGATAATAAAGGTGAAGTTGCCACTGGAGTTCATCAGCGCGTTTCCGTTTTTTCCAACCGTTTCCAGGAAAAAGCCGATTCCAAGCTATAAAAAATACCATTTTGAAAAAAATAATTTAAAAAATAAATTTTCCGAGTTAAATTGCTAAACTTTTTATTGACCTTCTTGTTATTCTATCGTATAATTACTAATTAAATTCGGAAAAAGTTTTGCCGATCCTTTCTCCGGATCGGCTTTTTTATTAAGAATATTTTAGCGGTTTATCAGCAAAAGAGGAGGAAATATTTATGTTTAGCGGCGCACAGATTATGGTAAAGTGTCTGGAAAAAGAAAATGTTAATCTTGTTTTCGGTTATCCGGGCGCCGCAATCTGCCCTTTTTATGATTGCCTTTTCGAATCTGAGATCCAGCATATTCTCTGTCGGGAAGAACAGAATGCGGCACACGAGGCCAGCGGATATGCCCGCTCCAGCGGAAAGATTGGTGTTTGTGTTGCGACCTCCGGCCCCGGTGCAACTAATTTAATTACCGGCATTGCAACTGCTTATATGGATTCAATTCCACTGATCATTATCACCGGCCAGGTGAATTCATGGCTTTTGGGGCGCGATGTTTTTCAGGAAGCCGACATTACCGGTGCCTGTGAAAGTTTTACAAAGCACAGTTATCTTGTAAAAGACGCAAATGATCTAACCCATATCTTTAAAGAAGCATTCTATATTGCCTCTACCGGACGTCCCGGTCCCGTTTTGATCGATATTCCCACCGATATTCAAAACCAGATGGTAGAAGATTTCCACTATCCGGAAAAAGCACAGATCCGTGGTTATAAGCCCCGCACCCAGGGACATATTATGCAGATCAAAAAAGCGCTCACTGCTATCGGTAAAGCAAAGCGCCCCATCCTCTGCTGCGGCGGCGGCGTGGTGCTTTCGGGCGCCAGAGAAGAAATGATTGCCTTTGCAACAAACAGCGGAATTCCCGTCTGTGCAACCATGATGGGGATCGGCGTAATTCCGATGAATAGTGATCATTATCTCGGAATGATCGGAACCCACGGCAGAGAAAGCGCCAATCGGGCACTAAAAAAAGCCGACTTGGTAATTCTATGCGGCGCAAGAGTGGGGGACCGTGCTGTTAGTTCTCCGGAACAAATCGCCAATAAAGCCGTGATTATTCATATTGACATTGACCCCGCAGAAATTGGAAAGAATATGCAGGTAGATATTCCGATTGTCGGCGATATCCGTGGTGTTCTGCACACGATGGCAGAAGAAATCACTGATACGGTTCCGGAAGAGTGGAAAGAAGAAGTCTTAGAGCTTAAAAATCAGTATCCGCTCCGTGGAGTCCCCCGGGAGGATGCGGTAGAACCCCGGGTCTTTATCCGCGACCTTTCTTCTATGATGGAAGAAAATGCGATTCTTGTCGCTGATGTAGGGCAAAATCAAATTTGGTCGGCACGCAATTTTAATGTAAAGCTGGGCAGATTTCTAACAAGCGGTGGCCTTGGCACCATGGGATATTCCATTCCAGCGGCAATCGGTGCAAAACTCGCAAAGCCTCACCGAGAGGTTGTCGCCGTCTGCGGAGACGGCTCCTTTCAGATGGCAATGTGCGAACTTGGCACCATCATGCAGTATCAAATTCCAATTAAAATTATCATCATGCAAAATGGTACTCTTGGTATGGTCAAAGAATTTCAAGATAAACTTTATCACAGCCACTATATTGCAACACAGTTAAAAGGCGGCGAACCGGATTTTGTTCTTTTGGCAAAAAGCTATGGAATCAAAGCAGAATACGCTTTTTCCAACCGAGAAGCGAAAGAAGCCGCCGCACGAATGCTCAAAAGTCCTGATCCCTATATTTTGGTATGCCGAGTTGATCCGGATACCCCAAGTATTTAAAGGAGGGCAGTTTTAATGAAATCTACACTTTCTGTACTGGTCGAAAACCAGCCTGGCCTGCTCTCAAAAGTGGTCAGCCTTTTTGCCCGGCGGGGATTCAATATTGATTCTCTTGCGGTGGGCGTTACGGAAGACTCCACCATCTCCCGCATTACAATCGTAGTGGACGGCGATGAATCCATCATCGAGCAGGTGGAAAAACAATTAAATAAGCTGATTCAGGTTATTAAGGTAAAAGTGTTAACGCCCGGCAATTTTCTTTCCCGAGAGTTATCTCTCATCAAGGTCAATTGCCGCACACAGGACCGGATCGACCTGATGAAGATTGCTGAGCTAATGAAAGCTCGGATTATAGATGTGGCGCCCAGCAGCCTGACCTTGGAAATTTCGGATACACAGGAAAATACCCAAACTTTGATTGATTTGGTACATCCCTATGGAATTAAAGAAATTGTCCGAACCGGTGCAATCGCAATTGAAAAGGGTGCTCAAATCACAAGGAGTAAAGTAAATCCCTGATTCTTTTACGTTAACCCAACTCTTTTCAGAGTTCCGTTTATAAATTTTAAGCCTGAGAAAGGCAAGGAGGAAAAAACATATGCCAAAGATCTATTACGACGCAGACTGCGACATCAACGTTCTCAAGGGGAAGACCGTTGCAATTATTGGCTACGGCAGCCAGGGTCATGCTCACGCTCTAAACTTGCGTGACAGCGGTGTAAATGTAATTGTCGGCCTCTATAAAGGCAGCCGGCGCTGGGATCATGTAAAAGAGATGGGCTTTGATGTTATGACCACTGCAGAAGCCACCCAGAAGGCAGATATCATTATGATGCTGACTCCTGATGAAAAGCAGGCGGATATTTATAAGAAAGACATCGCTCCCTACTTGACTGAAGGGAAAGCACTTGCCTTTGCCCATGGCTTTAACATCCACTTTAAACAGATCGTCCCGCCTAAGAACATTGATGTTTTTATGATCGCTCCGAAGGCACCGGGTCACACCGTCCGTTCTGAGTTTGTCGAAGGCAAAGGCACCCCGGCTCTGGTTGCGGTTTACCAGGATGCTTCCGGTCACTGCCTCGACACCGCACTGGCTTATGGCGCAGGTTTGGGCGCAGCTCGTGCAGCTCTGATGGAAACCACCTTTAAGATTGAAACTGAAACTGATCTGTTCGGTGAGCAGGCAGTCCTCTGCGGCGGGGTTACCGCTTTGATGCAGGCTGGATTTGAAACACTGGTTGAGGCTGGTTATCCGGCAGAGAATGCTTACTTCGAATGTATCCATGAGATGAAACTGATTGTCGATCTGATTTACACCGGCGGCTTCAGCTTCATGCGCTACTCCATCTCCGACACTGCTGAGTTCGGCGATTATGAGACTGGCAAACGTCTTGTCACTCCAGAAACGAAAGCCGAGATGAAGCAAATTCTTACCGAGATCCAGGATGGCACCTTTGCTTCCAAATGGATTGCAGAGAACAAAGCAGGCGGCCGTGCACACTTTAACGCATGCCGTGAAAGAGCTGCTTCTCACCAGCTGGAAAAAGTCGGTAAAGAGCTGCGTAAAATGTACGCTTGGAACGACGATAAATACGCCGACTAATTTTTTAAAATTTGCGGCATAATTCGCTATATAAAGTGAAAAAGGAAGGCTCCTGTACCAAATTGGTATTGGGAGTCTTCCTTTTTTTAATTGTTTGTATGGAAGGGGTATTTTTTATGCTAGACAAAAAGGTGCAGGGCTCTTAAATGCTCAAGTTGCACGCGGATTCTACTCTGCCTATTTATCTGAATTTTTCTAATTGGTATAAAGTGCAAATGCAGGAGAAATGAAATTATTCTATGGTAATGCTCTAATATTTTTTGAACAGCGGCGAAAAGAGCTCTCTGGATCCCGTCAAAAAATGGGATGAAAAACTGACTAACTTTTAAAATCTATTGTATTTTAAGTTTTCTACATTTTTAAACAACTAATCTTGTCCAATCGCTAAAAAATTTCTTTTGGAAATTTCCGCAACCTCTTTTCTCAATGTTTCAATAAATACACGAACATACATCGGCTGACTCATATGGCTGTGCGTCACTAGATCGATGTGCAATTTTCGGTCCAAATGATTAATGGGCAACATGTAAAGCTTTTTATTTTCACTACAGGTGAGATTATGTCGATAGGCAGTCGTGAGCAGCATTTTGGGGCAGAGTGATGCGCAGATTCCCTCTGCACAAAGAAGGATTTGCGTCTCACTATCGCTGATATTATACATGACCTTTAGCTGAAGCTTTCTGTCATTCAGGTATTCTTGAATCACTCGATTTACTTTTCCTGTTTTAAAACTAAGCGTAAAAGGAACATCACAGAACCTTTCCATATCCACCCCTTTCTGCATCATTTTAATCTCTTCCACACGAAAATAGCTATGCAGAAGTTCCGAAGAAATCACCAACACAATTTCATCTAAAGCAATCGTTTGAATGCAAAATTCAGGATTTGGGTCTGTATTCACACCGATAAAAAGATCAATATCCCCACGCAGCAGTCTTTCCTCTAAAACTTGCGTATCCTCTATACAAAAAGAAATTTTCACCTTCGGAAAAGCTTCATGATAGTGTGACAAAACCGCCGGAAGAATCACCGGTGCTCGGGATGTACTGATTCCAAGTGTAAATTTTCCAACTTCTCCATGTGCCATATCTTTTAAATCACTGTTCATTCGTTTTTCTAGGATCTGAATATTTCTAACATTCTGAAGCATCACTTCTCCTGCCGGCGTCAGCTTAAACTTCGGCCTCCGTTCAAAAAGTTGAACCCCATATTCTTTTTCCAGCCGCTTGATATGGTCACTGACACATTGCTGGGTAACAAATGCTCTTTCTGCGGCACGGGAAATATTTTTCTCCTCTGCCGTTATCAAAAAGATTTCATATCCTGTTTTCATGAAGAATCCCCTTCCATATGAATTAGCTCCTTTTCATTCATGCAAATAAAACTTCTTTATTTCATCATACTATCATTTTTGATCATCCGCAATCATAAGAAATCGTCACGATTTTTGCCTGCGAAATCCTTTAGAAAAAGCAGTGCCTGCATAAAAACAGGGCACTGCCTTTTTATTCCTTTATATATGTATATGATTTGTATCGATTGCTTTTTAAAATTCTTTAATAACTAAATCCCATGGCACGCGGCAAACATAAAATAATGTCTGGGAAAAATGCCAAAGGTACCAGCAAAACCACTTCTGTTATCACATATGGGATAACTCCTTTGACAACCTGATTGAATTTAAGTCCCGATACAGAAACAGCCGTAAAAAGATTGTATCCGAACGGAGGCGTTACAAAACCGACTACAAGGCAAATGCAGAACAGTACGCCTAAATGAAGCGGATTGCATCCGAGAGAAACGCCAATCGGGATTAAAATTGGAGCAAGGATTAATGTGGCAGCCACGTTATCCATTAAGCATCCAACAACCAGTAAGATCAGGATTAACAAAATAAGATAAACATTTTTGTTTCCACCAACCATGCTGATGAAGCCTTTCGAAATCACTTTTCCAACCTGAGATCTGGAAACCACCCAAGAGAACAAAGATGCGGCCGCAATGATAAAGTTTACCATTGTGGAAGTTTTAAGAGAAGAAATCAGAATTTTCGGCATGTCTTTGATTTTGAGTTCCTTAAGTGCAAATCCGAGGATCAGCGCATAAACGATACCGACAGCAGCGGATTCAGTCGGCGTAAAAATCCCGCCGTAAATGCCGCCTAAAATCAGAACTGGCAATCCGAGAGCACCCAAAGCTTTCCAGAACATTTTAAGAGAATATTTAAAATCAAATTTTACCTCGCCCGCCCGTTTACGAACTTCGGGATTTTTAAAAGAAAAATAAACATTGACCAAACAAAGAACAACTGCAATTAAAAGGCCGGGAACAATTCCGGCAGCGAACATCGCCGGAATGGACAAACTCATGGTAACGCCGTAAATAATCATCGGAATACTCGGAGGAATAATGGGTCCCAGAGCACCTGCCGCAGCAACCAAACCGGCGCTGCTCTCTTTGGAATAGCCGGACTTGAGCATAGAGGGCAGCATGATACTGCCGATTGCTGCAACTGTTGCCGGGCCGGAACCGGTCAATGCCGCAAAAATGGCACAGCTAAAAACCGTTACGATCCCGAGTCCGCCCGGCATCCACCCCAAAAGGCTCTTAGCCCAATCGGTCAGGCGCTTGGAAATCCCGCCAAAATCCATCAGATTTCCTACCAAAATGAACAGTGGAACTGCCAGAAGCGTAAAAGAATTCAGCCCATAAATCAAGCGCTGAGAAAGAGTAAGGATACTCATTCCATTGGTGGCAAGATATGCGACGCCGGAAGAAATAATTGCGAATGCGACTGGAACTCCGACCAGCATTAGTCCAAACAAGATAATAAATACGAGTGTCATTCTGCAGTCCCCTCCTTCTTTTCTGCTTTATCAGAAAGATAAACCGCAATCTGCACAATGGCCTGAAACATCAGAAGTGCGCCGCTTACGGCTACCGACAAATTGATCACCCACATCGGGATCGACATGGCCGTACTGACGTTTGTACGGGAGCGATAAGATACAATCACTCCGGAATAAAGCATCAAAGTGCCGTCAATCAAAATGATTGCCTCTATTAGGATATTGACGGCTTTGCGTGCCTTGCCGTGAAGAAGGTCCAGAATCACCGTCACAGTCGCATGCCCGTTATCCTCAATCAAAAGAGATGCGCCGATCAGATGCATCCAAACAAATAAATATCTTGCCAATTCTTCTGTCCACGAAAGCGAATTATTCAGCACAAAGCGGAAGAACACCTGCATAACACATGCCAAAACAAGCACCACAAACATTCCGATTCCCGTATAGCTGACCGCTTGATTAATCCTATGAGAAACGCGTTTTAACCCTTTCATTTACATTTCCACCCCTTCTCATTCTGATCAGAATTTCTGATTTTTGCGCTGCCCTGCAAAAGCCCTTTCAAAATCATCATTTGCTTCCAACTTCCTTCTCCAAATCTGAAACCCATGTTCCGCCAATATAAGATTCCATTTTTTGATAGACAGGCTTTGCGGCTTCCTGGAAGGCCTTTGAATCCACCTCATTAGTGGGAACCACGGTCATTCCTTTGGAGATCAAATCCTTTTCCATCGTTTCCGCAGAATCATCATTGTTTTTGCGAACGGTAGCAACGGCTTCTTGTGCAGCTTCGCGAATAATCTGCTGATCCTCTTCAGAGAAAGATTCCAAGACTCTGCTCGAAATACAGATCGGCAATGGGGAATAAAACAAATTTACATTATTGATGTATTTGCTGACATCCGGGAATCCATTTGTATACAGCACACTCAATGGTGCATCGCACCCGTCAATGGTTCCCTGCTGTAAAGCGGTCAAGACTTCGCTCCACGCCATCGGGGTCGCATTAACCCCCAGAGCAGCATAAGCTGCAAGATATGTTTTTGTCTCCATGCAGCGAATTTTCATTCCCGCAAGATCGGACGGCTCCTTAATGCTTCTTTTGCCCGTGGCCAGCTGACGGAACCCACCTTCAGACCATCCCAGAACTGTTACCCCTGCACTCTCTACATTTTTTGCCAGCTTCTGTCCATAATCGCCGTCCAAGATTTTTCTTGCCTGTTTGGAATCGGAAAAAATAAATGGAAGATCCAAAGCGCCGTTTGCCAAAACATAAGTAGAAACATACGCGTTTGTCATAACGGCCATATCACAGGTGCCAATCTGCATTCCTTCCCACATTTCCGGTTCCGAACCAAGCTGACTGCTCGGATAATCGTTCACCGTAATGCGCCCCTGTGTTTTTTCTTCCACAACTTCTTTAAACTTCTGCGCAGTGAGCGCATAAGGATCATTTGGATTCGAAGCAGTCGTATAGCCGATGCTGAGTACTGTTTTCGGAGCAGAACTTGTCTCTCCACATCCAACCAGACTAAACACCATAGCAGATACCACTACTGCGGCAATGAAACGTTTCATTTTCGATTTTCCCCCATTTCTACTCTAACCCTAAAATAACCTCCGGAACATTATGAATTAAATCCCGGATCTCAGAATCCTTCAATCCTTGTTCCAGCAGCGCACAAACAAACCGATGCATTTCGATCGTCGGATGCGGACTTCCTTTTTGTCCACGATCTGTTGTAATAAATGCACTGCCCGAACCAATTCGGCGAATGGTACTCACCATTTGCTCGATCGATACGGATTTCTGAACGACATTAAGCCAAACCTTCTCAATGAAAACTCCTTCTTTGGCAAGTTCCTCCTGAATCTCCGCCGGAACAATCGTACGGGAAAACTCCGGATGTGTCAAAACCATGCGAACCCCTCTGCGTCTACCTTCTTTGCAGAGAATAACGGATTCTTCCGGACTTAAATGCCCACTTGCCAACGTTGCATTATACCGTTTAACAACATCCATAATCTCATAGACACAATTTTTAAGATGACCTTTCTGGTCAAGAATCGTAATTCCTGGGCGATCAAAAAAGTCTCC
This sequence comes from Caproicibacterium sp. BJN0003, assembly GCF_026314295.1. Taxonomy (NCBI): domain Bacteria; kingdom Bacillati; phylum Bacillota; class Clostridia; order Eubacteriales; family Oscillospiraceae; genus Caproicibacterium; species Caproicibacterium sp. BJN0003. The sequence goes on along the minus strand of NZ_CP111108.1, from coordinate 89,211 downwards.
CGACATATTTCCAAAAGTCAAACTGTTGGCCGCATCCCGTGTTGGCATCCAGATAATTTTGGCTCCAAATCTGAGTGCATTTTCCACTGCGTAAACGTTTAGTCCCCCTACGGGCCAATTTAACGCAACGGCACCATACGCCTTTGCTTCGGCGTGTCCATACTGATTCACCAAGATGGCACGAGCAACTGTTGATTCATAGTGGCTCTTTAAAACAACTCCTTTCATTCCCGCTTCGCTGGCTTCTTTTACCAGCTGAAAGCAATCCAGCGACCGCGGAAACACCGAGGGTAATGTATGAATATGTAAATCATACCCTCCCTTCATTAATTCACTTGCTTTATCATCAAAATTTTTCACACCTATCTGCTTCCTCCATTATGGAATCTATTTCCAAAGAAGCAGGAGGCCGGCCTGATTCTTGCTTTGTTGGCTAAAGTATATCATCGCGTTTTAACAAGGTAAAACAAGTATTTTCAGAATATTCACAAGAAACTCCTTGTTTATTTGTTTCCATTTAGCCCATATTTTATATAATAAATAGTAAATATAGGATTTTTGTGAAATTTATTTTCAAGGTTTTCGTATAATATTGCTGTAATTTTCTCATGATATTTATTGATTATTTTTTTTAAAGCATTTTGTTTCTCGTTTATAAAAAATAATTACCTAATAAAGGACCCGAATGTTTGTACATTATGATTAACTCCCTTTTAGACAATCTTGGAGCCCTTTCTTATCGGCAGTCACCATTTTCCGCCGGAGATCTTTTTGGACAGAAAAGTATAAAATTTTTCTAATGTTTAAAAAAATGTCAAAAACCATTGACATCATATTTGAATATACTTATAATAAGTAAGATTCGGTAGGTGAGGTTTTTGCAGGGATATGGATTGTTGCCGCAGAGTGGTGGAGACACCATGGAGAAGGTTGGAGCAAGCTATATCGAACCTAAGGTGTAGCATAATACAGTTTCACTGCCCTGCAAAGCTAAAGCTCAAACGAAGAAGTCAGAAGTGCTTTTTTACACTCCCATATATTCTTGACCGAATATATGGGAGCTTTTTATTTTTTAGCATGTTTTGACATCTTTAAAAATTGAAAACAATCTTTGATTTAAACGGAGGTGAGAAGAATGGACTCTGGGAGTAGCAGCGGCACAGTCCCCGACGGATGGCCTACATCACAAATGAAAATCATGAAAAAGTCAAACCATGATTTCATTCTTCTCTGTAGCTGATCCTCCGTCCTATAAAAAGTGCCATACTTCCTCCTTTTAGCACATGTCAATTTGAAAAAATGGAGGTACGAGCGATGAAAAAAAATCTAAAAACAGTTTTAACGAAAAAAAATCTTTCTATGGCAGATTCGTGTAGTACAGAAGTTAAAAATCGTCTTTTATTTGCTTCAACTCACGATGAAGCAGAAGTCTTGCAAACGCTTGGTACCGAGGCTGCTGGATTAAATGAAGAAGAGGTTGAAGCCGCAAGAAAATCTTTTGGCAGCAACATCGTCATGCATAAAAAGAAGCAATCTCTTTTTAAAAGAATTTGCAGCGCTTTTATCAACCCTTTTACAGCAATTTTATTTACGCTTGCCATTATCTCGGTATTTACTGATATTCTTTTTACAGAACCCGGTGAGCAAAATTATACAACCGTCATTATCATCGTAACGATGGTCATGATTTCTGGAGTCCTGCGCTTTATTCAAGAAACGAAAAGTGGAAACGCGGCTGCAAGCCTCTCCAAAATGATCCATACAACGACTTGCGTCGAGCGGCAGGACTCCGGCAAACACGAAATTCCCCTGGAAGATGTAGTAGTCGGCGACTTAATTTATCTTTCCGCCGGCGATATGATCCCAGCCGATCTGCGGATTCTCTCAGCAAAAGACCTGTTTATCAGCCAATCCGCCCTAACTGGGGAAAGCCAGCCGGTTGAAAAATATGGCGCTCCTGTAAGTGAGCAGAACTCTTTGACGGAAATTTCGAATCTTGCTTTTATGGGAAGCACCGTGATCAGCGGAAGCTCAAAAGCTGTTGTGGTTGCTACCGGGAATGATACCATGCTCGGCCGCATCGCAAAAAGTCTGACGGAAAAACCGCCAAAAACCAGTTTTGAAAAAGGAGTCAACTCTGTTTCATGGGTTCTTCTGCGTTTTATGCTGGTTATGGTACCGATTGTCCTTTTCATTAATGGATTTACAAAGGGTGACTGGCTCAAAGCATTTTTATTCGCAATTTCCGTTGCAGTAGGTCTTACACCGGAAATGCTGCCCATGATTGTGACTACCTGCCTTGCAAAAGGTGCTGTTGCAATGAGTCAAAAAAAGGTAATCATCAAAAGTCTTAATTCCATTCAGAATTTAGGCTCTATCGATTTGCTCTGCACTGATAAAACCGGAACTCTCACACAGGACCGCGTGATTTTAGAGTCCCATCTGGATATTGAGGGCAATGAAGACTCCCGTGTACTGCGTCATGCTTTTTTAAACAGCTACTTTCAAACAGGGCTTAAAAATCTAATCGATCTTGCAATTATCTCAAAGCAGAATGAATTAGAGCCTGTCCCCATCGAAAAAGACTATCGAAAAGTGGATGAAATCCCATTTGACTTTAACCGTCGTAGAATGAGCGTTGTGGTCTCGGATAAAAACGGAAAAACGCAAATGATTACAAAGGGTGCCATTGAAGAAATGCTCAAATGCTGTTCCTATGCTGAACTTAACGGGACAGTGAAACCGCTGACAAAAGAAGTCCGTTCCTTCGTCATTTCCAAGTCTGACGAACTAAACGCCTCCGGCATGCGTGTGATTGCGGTCGCGCACAAAACAAATCCTGCCCCAGTGGGTGAATTTTCAGCAGCAGACGAAGACAACATGGTTCTGATTGGATTTCTTGCCTTTTTAGATCCACCGAAAAAGACAACTGCCAAAGCAATTCGTGCCCTTAACGAACACGGTGTTGCAGTCAAAATTTTGACCGGAGATAATGAAAAAGTTACCTGCAGTATCTGCCGTCAGGTGGGGATTCCTGATAATCGTATGCTTTTAGGAAAAGATCTCGACAATATGACAGATGCTGAGCTTGCCCAAAAAGCAGAAAAGACAATGGTCTTTGCAAAACTGTCTCCCACTCAGAAAGCACGTGTGATCCAAATTTTCCGCGATAATGGTCATGTCACCGGATATATGGGGGATGGCATTAACGACGCTGCCGCCATGAAAGTTGCCGATGTAGGCATTTCTGTTGATACTGCTGTAGATATCGCAAAAGAATCTGCAAATGTTATTATGTTGGAAAAAGACTTGATGGTTTTGGAAGACGGAATCATTGAGGGAAGAAAAACATACGCAAACATGATAAAATATATCAAGATGACTGCTTCTTCTAATTTCGGGAACATGTTTTCCGTTTTGGCCGCCAGTGCGTTTCTTCCTTTTCTTCCAATGGCCTCGATTCAGCTATTACTTTTGAACCTCATTTATGATATTTCCTGCACCGCGATTCCTTGGGACAATGTAGATCGGGAATATCTGCAAAAGCCACGAAAATGGGATGCTTCTTCTATCAGCAAATTCATGCTATGGATTGGACCTACCAGCTCGGTATTTGATATTGCCACCTACCTTCTCATGTATTTTGTTATTTGTCCGATGATCTGCGGCGGACAGCTCTTTCCTCAAATTACGGATCCCTCCTTAAAACTACTTTATATCTCGACTTTTCAATCCGGATGGTTTGTGGAATCCATGTGGAGCCAATCTTTAGTGGTTCACATGATCCGCACCCCTAAAATTCCATTTTTACAAAGCCGTGCTTCTGCGCCTGTGCTGTCCCTAACCGCATTTGCCATTTTAACGGCAACACTGATCGTATCTACTCCTTTGGGAACATTTTTAGGATTTTCTCCCCTCCCCCCGATTTATTTTGCATGGCTTTCCGCGATTGTTCTCGGTTATATGATACTCGCGACCATTGTCAAAAAATTATATATTAAAAGATATGGAGAGTTACTTTAAGGTATTTCAGAATAAAAAAGCCCACGCGAAATTCGCGTGGGCTTTTTTATAATTAATTAAATCAATAAAAATGAATTTAATGATATTCGCGTCGATACAATCAGCTGTTTTCCAAGACACAGAATTCTTTTAAGAACTCATCTCCCAGAGAAACTTCCGTTTTTTCTCCGTTTGCCATATTCTTAATCATGACCCGGCCGCTCTCGATCTCATTATCGCCTAGAACAAGGCTGAACCGTGCCCCAATTTTATCGGCATATTTCATCTGTGCCTTGAGTCCACGCCCAATCTCATCAAATTCGGCATAAAGACCGGATTCCTTGCACTTCTGCGCCAAAAGGAATGACTTCTCCCGTGCTGCATCCCCAAGAGATGCTAAGAAAAGATCACAACGTTTCTTCGGTGGAAATTCAACCTTCTGCTCTTCCATCGCAAGGATTACGCGTTCGAGTCCCATTCCAAATCCCAATGCAGGTGTCGGAGTTCCTCCCATTTCTTCTACAAGCCCGTTATAACGGCCGCCGGCACAAATCGCCATTCCTTTATAGAGAAATTCAAAAACGGTATTTGTATAGTAATCTAATCCGCGGACAATAGAAGGATCAATGGTATAAGAAATCCCCATTGCCTCCAGCGCATGCTTTACCCCATCAAAATGTTTCTGGCAATCCTCACAAAGGAAATCCAAAATCTTCGGCGCATTTGCTGCGATCTCCTGGCATTCTTTCTCTTTGCAGTCCAAAATCCGCATCGGATTCCGTTCAAGACGAGACAAGCAGGTTTCACATAGTTCTCCTTTGCGAGCAGAAAAATATTCTTTCAGTGCCTTTGTATAAGCTGCTCGGCAAGTAGGGCAGCCAATTGAATTAATCGCAAGCGAAATGCCGTCAATTCCAAGTCTCTGCAAAACAGAATATCCAACGCCGATCACTTCGGCATCCGAAAGAGGAGAATTGGAACCAAACATCTCGATTCCAAACTGATGAAATTCCCGCAGTCTGCCTTTCTGCGCTTTTTCATAGCGATAGCAGCTGGTCAGATAATAGAACTTTTGCGGCATTCCGGCAGAAAGTAAGCCATGCTCCAAAAAAGCACGCACGGCACCGGCTGTTCCCTCCGGGCGAAGGGTAATGCTGCGGTTACCTTTATCTTTAAATGTATACATCTCTTTTTGCACCACATCGGTAGTTTCTCCTACACTGCGCAAAAAAAGTTCTGTATGTTCAAAAACCGGTGTACGAATCTCTGAAAACCCATTCTTTTCAGCTTCATTTCGTGCAACCGATTCTACTGTTTGCCATTTTTCGCTCTGTCCCGGCAAGATATCTTCCGTTCCGCGAGGTGCCTGCGTAATCAGTTCCATAAGAATTTTCCTCCTGCATCATTTCAAAAGCCATCAAAAGCTATAAAAGCCTCGGCCTTCCTATCAAATAAAAATATTATTTTTTATTATACCATAAATCGACCGTTCCGAAAACAGCTTTCTCTAAAAGAAAAGCAGAAATCCCGCCCTGCCGGAGAGATACGGCAAAGGCGGGACTTTTTTAATGATTCGCACAAAGAGGCCCACTGATAAAATCAGCGGGATGGATTTACAATATTGCGCCAATCCAAATCGCCGCGCTCCAAACCATGAATCAAAACTTCCGCCGTTGCAATATTTGTAGCAACCGGAATATTATGAGTATCACAGAGACGAAGCATATTATTATCATTGGGTTCATGCGGTTTTGCAGAAAGCGGGTCTCTAAAAAACAACAGCATATCCACTTCATTGCAAGCAATTCGCGCAGAAATCTGCTGATCTCCGCCCTGACTCCCGCTTAAAAAACGTTGTATTTTAAGACCAGTCGCATCGCTGACCAGCTTTCCTGTCGTACCAGTAGCACATAAATCATGACGGCTTAAAATCCCACAGTATGCAATACAAAACTGGACCATCAATTCTTTTTTTGCATCGTGTGCGATCAATGCAATATTCATTTTTAACACTCTCCTATATCATTTGTTATTTTTCGATATTTTTAAAATTTTTGCAGAGGCGGCAGCGGAACCTCATGTCCCTCTAGCCTCATGGCAAGTCGAGCAAAAGCTAATGCTGCAGGGCATTTCTGCGGAGGCAATCTGCGCACCGCTGCTGCACGAAGCTCCTCATCCTCCGGAATTACTGCAATCAACTGGATTCCAGTCTGGTCAATCATATCATCTACATCGGTAAAAAATCCCGATTTTCGAAAAAAAGAAGATGAAAACCGATTGATCACAAGCCTTTGTTCTGTTATACCTGCTTCTAAAAGCTGCGCACGGGTTTTAAAAGAAGCCAATGTGCAAACTTTATCCGGGGTACTGACTACCAGGGCCCTGTCTGCCGCCGAAACAGCACTGCGAAAACCCGCCCCGATCCCCGCAGGACAATCAATCAACACATGATCAAAATAACATGCGATGGCACCGATAAGCTCCCGCATGATTTCAGGGCTGACCAAGTCTTCTTCCCGAAATGGAGCCGGCATCAAATAAAGGCCTTCCTGATAAGGACTGGGATAAATCGCCTGTGCAGGTGTGGCAGTACCGGAAACCACATCGGAAAGATCAAAGACCTGCTCCTGCGCAATATTGAGAAGCAAATCAAGACATCCTAGCCCCGCATCACAATCAACTAAAAGCACTCGACGCCCTCTTGCTGCCAATGCCAGACCAACATGCGCTGTTGTGGTGGATTTTCCTGCGCCACCTTTTCCCGATGTAATAACTGTTACTGCTCCCATATTAAAAACCTCATTTTCATAGTATCACAAGACTCTTAAATAGTCAATTTTTTTATCTAAAATCAACATATATTTGTTAATACAAGCTAAAATACAGTCAAAATAACTGTTTTTTATTCTACCTCAAGACTTTTTTTAACAAATTCATGATTGAAAGTATGCGTCAAAAATATCTTTTGCAATATTTTGAGCATAAGTGCCTGCTGCACCATGCGGCAGCACCACCGCCACGGCGATTTGAGGATTATCATAAGGCGCATAGGCGATAAACGTAACGTTATCGCTGCCGTTTGTTTCTGCCGTTCCGGTTTTAGCGGCAATCGCAATCTTATAGTTAGAAAAGAGTGTCCTTGCAGTACCGGAAGTCACGACTTCTCTCATTCCTTCTTGTACTGTCTTTAAATTTTCTGCAGAAAGATAACTGTAATCAGAATTATCCACTAGTGTCTCTCCTTGTGTTGAAGAAATGGTGTTCTGACGGCTATAATCGGTTACATGATCAACCAAATGTACTTTTTTTCGAGTTCCGTTATTTGCAATGGTTGCAACATAATCGGCAAGCTGAGCCGGAGAAAACTGATTATCGCTCTGCCCGATTGCCGCCTGTACGGTATCGCCGTCGTACCAGGTTCCACCCGCAGCGGTTCTGGATTCCGGGCCGGCAAGTGTTCCCTCCGTTTCATCGATCTCTACTCCGGTTTTTACTCCGAGTCCCAGTTTTTTCGCATACAGATCCATGCTTGTGATTCCCAAGCGATATCCAGTCTCACAAAAGAACACGTTGCAAGACTGTGCCAAGGCAGAACGAACATCCATAGGGCCGTGCCACCCCATACAGGTCAAAATCAAGCTCGGCTTAAAACGATCATAAACATGATTACAAACAATTTTCGTTGTATCCGTAATGGCTCCTTCTTGCAAAGCTGCCAGTGCAACGCATGGTTTAAAAACAGAGCCAGGGGTAAATGCGCTTCCGAAAGCCCTATCGACTTGCGGATTGGAAGAGTCTTTTAAAAGAGAATTAAAATAAGAAGCGTTACTGTATTGAGAAAGATCATAAGTCGGATAACTTGCAGCAGCCAGCACCGAAAAATCAGAAACTCTCAGTGCTACCACTCCGCCGCCGACACAATCTTTGGTCGTCGCATGTGCCGCCTGTACATTTTTGGCAAGCGAATCGGCGGCAATCTTCTGTACTTTGGAATCAATGGTAAGAAACACGGTATTTCCCGCCTGCGGCTCTTTGGTCACAGTCTCCTGCTGAACTTCTCCGTTGCTGTTGTACTCAATCTTCTTTTCTCCTGCGGAACCCCGCAGTGTGGATTCCATCGCAGCTTCAATTCCAAATTTTCCGATTGTATCATTGAGCGTATATCCTTCTGATTTTAAAGATTCATACTGCTTTTCAGAAAGCGCCCCCAGATTTCCTAAAATATGAGGCATCAAAGTTGGCTCGGGATATTGCCGGACCGATGTGATTTGTGTAGATACGCCAGGCAAATCATCACTGTTCTCATTGATGATTGCTACTGTTTCCTGACTGACCTTGCTGGAAAAGATATACGGAACCCCCAGAGAAAATCCGCTCATTGTCATGCCGTAACGCACGGACAAGATATCGCGCAATTGCTCAGGAGTATACTCTGAAGCATCGTTTCCACTCCCCGCGAAATATCGTTTTGAAAGCGCATCGATACAAGTCTGAGGGTCGGCATCTTGTCCTACTTTCAAGAACTGATCGGATTTTAAATATGTAATCGCATCTTCTGCACCTGCTTGAAACTCATATTCCCCGTTTTGATATAAAATAGGCAGAGTATCATTCCATGATTCTCCGCGCATTTTTAAAAGCGAAATCAATTTTCCTGTAATTTTATTAATCGATGCCGCCGACATTTCTCCCAAATTAAACCGGATCTCATAAGAAATCTTATTGGTTGCCAGCCCGACTCCATTAATATCCACAATTTCTCCCCGGGCAGTGGGAATCGTTTGTGTTGTGCTGACTGATTGTTCCGCAAGAGCCGAAAGCTCTTGTCCATCCACAAATTGCCACTCTATCAGCCGAACGGCAAAAATACCGCAGACTAAAATAAGAAGTCCCATACAAACTTTTTTTCTGGACAACTGTTTTTTCCACAACCTCAAGTGATCCCACTTCCTTTCTGAAATTCTTTATTAAATATCAGCAGGTGCTCTCAGCCTTGTCGCTAAAAACCGATTCAAATAATAAAGAGGCACTGCAAATATTGCCGTATAGAGTACCCGCGGCAAAAGATGATAAAACAACAGATACCCACTCCCAGAATTTCCTGGAAAAAGGGCGGTAAAAATCCATTGTAAAAGTGCTAATATTCCTCCCAACGCCAAAGTGGAAACGACAGCGCTCAAAAGATTTGTCTTTAAAAATTGACTGGCGAGAAAGCTCACGCAATATCCGCCAACCGCAAATTCCAATGCTTTTGCTCCCAAAAAGCTGCCGCTGCCAAAATCCATCAGCAACCCACAGAAGAGGCCGCAGACCATTGCCGGCACTTCCTCTTCAAAGAAGGCTGCTGTAACGACCGCCGGAATCAAAAGTACCGGCAGAGAATGAGATATTTCCGGAAAAAGTCCTGGAACCTGCTGCAATAGATACAAGAGCAAAAATTCGGCGCCATAAGCCATTCCCCGTAGAACTCCTGCCCGTCTCATGAGTTTCCTCCTGAGGAAGCCGTATCTTCTCCGGCTGCACTTTTTCCTGCAAAATTAGTGATCACCATCACATCTTTTGGGTTCTTTAAATCTACTGCAGGCTGCACAAGTGCATAAAGGGAGGCATCTGATTCACTGCGGCTAACAGACTTCACCGTTCCCACCGTCAGATTTCTGGGGAAAAGCCCCCCAAATCCGCTTTCTACTGCAAGACCGCTCGTAACGACCAAGTCGCCTTCCTGCACCTTTGTTGTGGAATCCAAATAATTCATTCGAAGATATCCTTCATCTGCTGATTGAACTGTACAACTCATAATTCCTGTTTCCTGCGTTTGGCTGTCACGGGCCCCAAATTTTGCATCCGCATGGAACAGCGTTGTCACGCGGCTGGAAGTGGGGAACACCTCGCTCACCCAACCGAGAAGTCCTGCATCTGTTATGACCGGATCGTTTTTGGAGACCCCATCTCTAGATCCCTGATCGATCGTGATACTTCCATACAAGTCATCCGGATCTTTTGCAATCACTTCTGCTGCCAAAAGCTGATAGTCCTGATTTTCTTCTTTAAGCCCCAGATATTTTTTATATTCTTCGTTTTCTCTTTTAAGCGTATCATAATTGATCAGCTGACGGTTCAAATCATTAATCTGTGCCTTGAGGTCCTTATTTTCACTGAGAAGATCTTCTTTTGAGGCTGCTGTTTCCTCTGCGTTTGCAGTCATTTGCTCTGACAAAGCGGCACTCACTCGCTGCATTGGCATCAAGAGCAAATTAACAACGCCTCCAACACCGCTGGAACTAAATGCGGCGGTAGAGAGCATCAAACAGCCCATTAAAGCACATACCATTAGAAGTTTTCCAAGACCTTTTTTGTGAGATTCTTTTTTCAATTCCGCCGCCTCCTTCTTTCATCATAAAAGTCGGAAAAAGAAAAGCAGAAAAGATCTGCGGATCCTTGTTTGTCCGAAGTCTTTCTGCTTTTTCGAATTCTCATTCTTTCGAATCATTCGGCTCGCTTTTCTTCGGCTCCGGCTGTTGCTTCTGCCGTTCTGCCTGCTCAATTCCCTGCAAACGCATCCCCGCCCCAAGCGCCACACAATCCAAAGGGGAATCCGCAATCCGAACCGGCAGGGAAGTCTCTGTCTTGATTAATTCGTCGATCCCTCGCAGCAGTGCACCGCCGCCTGTAAGTGTGATTCCATGGTCAATGACATCTGCCGCAAGCTCCGGTTCCGTCTTCTGCAGCGTATTGCGAACCGCATCAATAATTTCAGAGAGCGGGTCAGAGATCGCCTCGCGAATTTCAGCAGCTGTAATCGTAATATAAGCAGGCAGACCATCTGCAAGATTTCTCCCTTTAACCTTCAGCGAAAGACCATTTGATTCCTCAGTAGGATAGGCCGAACCGATCTGTAATTTTAATTCTTCTGCCGTGCGCTCGCCGATCAAAAGATTATATTTATCTTTCACATATTGGCTAATGGATTCATCAAATTTATTTCCCGCTACCCGAACGCTGGTACTTGTAACAATGTCTCCAAGAGAAATCACCGCTACTTCACTTGTCCCACCGCCAATATCCACAACCATAGAGCCGATCGGGTCCATCACCGGCAACCCTGCGCCCATCGCAGCAGCCATCGGTTCCGTCATGATTTCTACCTGACGCACACCGGCATCCGCCATCGCATCTTCCACTGCACGGCGTTCTACTCCGGTAACCCCGGATGGCACACAAATTACGATTTTAGGTTTGGAAAAATGAGAAGGCTTCCCCAAAGTCTCCTGAATAAAATGTTTGAGCATGGTCGCAGTAATGTCAAAATCTGCGATGACACCGTCATGAAGCGGACAAACAGCCTCAATGGTATCCGGCGTGCGGCCGATCATCTCCCGTGCTTTTTCTCCGACTGCCAGCACAACATCGCTTTCGACATCCACCGCAACAACCGATGGCTCTCTCAATATAATTCCCTTGCCTTTTCCATAAACAAGCGTATTGACCGTACCAAGATCAATCGCAATATTCTTCAAGCGCATAATTGGAGAAGCTCCTTTCCCTTATCCTACTTTTCAGGATGGATTCCAACCTTTTTCAGAATCCTATGAATTTTTCCAAGCGGAAGTCCAACCACGCTGGTAAAACTTCCATCAATTCGTTTTACAAAAACGGCGCCGCGCCCCTGAATTCCATATGCACCTGCTTTATCCAGGGGTTCGCCCGAAGCGATATAAGCTTCAATTTCCTCCGGTTCAATCCGATAAAATTCTACACTCGTACAGTCTTTATCCTCATAAACCTCGTTATTTGCAATTAAACAGAATGCCGTATAGACCTGATGCACCTGCCCGGAAAGCAGTTCGAGCATCTTTTTTGCCATTTCGGGGGTTTGGGGCTTTCCAAGGATTCTCCCTTTAAAAGCCACCAGCGTATCTGCGGCAAGGACCGCATCTCCAGGATGCTGTTTCGCAACTGCGATTGCTTTACGGCGTGCCAGTTGTTCTACCCGCTGCATTGGAGGGGTTCCATGCGGGCAGGCTTCATTTACCTGCGCCGGGATTACCTCAAAGTCATAGCCTGCCTGATGCAGCAAATCAGAACGTCTTGGAGAAGAAGAGGCCAATATGAACATCAAAAAGTACTCCTTTCAGGACAAAATTGTAAAAAGAATTTTTTCCTTTACAATTCGTTTTTATTCTAAATGATGAAAACCGAAAATCCGGTCGAATATTTTCTATTTTATCTTTCTATTTTATTCTTTATTCATGAATCTTAATATGAGAATAAAGGAGAATGCCAACCAAAATCAAAATTGCCTGTAAAACATTAATGTTGACAGTGAGTCCAAACGTAAACTTTAAAATATAAAGATCAACAACTGTCGGTTCCAATCCAAAGCTGGCTCCGGCACCGAGAAAGGAAACCCACGGGATGGTGAGCGCTGAATCTCCGCCGACTTTTCCGAGCACAATTGCCAAAAGCAATATCACAATCAAAAGGATTGTGCGTAATAATTTTTTCTTCATAACAAATGATGGAACTCCTTAAAATATGATTAAACTCTGCCAAAACCGTATTTTCAGACAGAAGTTCCCGTAGAACCAAACCCATGATCTCCGCGGACGGTCTCATCTAGTTTCTCCCGAAATTCCGGCTCCAGCATCAAAACCGGGAGCACCAAAAGCTGTGCAAAACGCTCATTCGGCGCAATGGTCCATGGCTCGCTGCCAACATTACAAAGCCCGACGATCAACTCTCCGCGATAGTCGGAATCGATCACGCCGACACTGTTCGAGGGGGTAATCCCATGGCGAACTCCCAATCCGCTGCGCCCGCAGATCAAGCCAACACTATTTTCCGGCAAAGCTACCGCTACACCTGTGGGAATGCGACAGAGCGCTCCAGGCGCAATCGTGACCGGTTCTTCCATACAAGCATAAAGATCCAGCCCTGCAGAATCTTTTGTTCCTCTAGTAGGCAAAATCGCCTGTTCATTTAATTTTTTAAATACCAGTTTCATAAAACACCTCGATAAGATAGTCCACGGGTCAGCGCACCTAAAATCGGCTTATCCTCTTTTAAATGCGCCAAAATGTTACATTCTTCCTCTATAGTCTCCGTCGTAAAACGTACAGAAACAAAATCCAAATTGGAAAGTTCTCTTTGTCTGCCAAGAAGCGAAAGCGGAACCGAATTATAAACTTCGCTGCACGCTCCTACACAGCTAACAGGAAACTCAATTTCTTTACGGTCAATAAGTGTCCGCGGGTCCCCGCAGCCGCCCCATGGATTTTTCCTTCCCGGACAGCCGCCGTTTGCGATTGGACAGCACCGAGTCAGCATCAATGCCTGCCGTCCATAAACCATCGTTCCTCGGGGAAGTTGTCCTCCTAAGCTGCATGCCTGCTGCAAAGAAAGTTCAAAGCTCAATTCCGTATCACAAAGTTCCTCTTCTTTCAAAAAGTTGAGTGCTTGTGTATTAAAAACATTCAGTGAATATCCGCCGTGAATCCTCATTCCTTCTTCCTGCGACAACGCCACTGCATTGAGTGTTCCCGCAAAGACATCTAGAATTCCGATTTTTTTTGCTTCCTGCAATTCTTTTCTCAGCTGTTCTTCGATTCCAAACATTCCCCGCGGAAGCTCAATCCCCACTCGAAAGCCCCGCTTTTGCAGAGCGATAAGGGTCTCCTGCGGTACACCGCACGGAACATAGATCAATTCACAGCAATCTGCTTCCTGCGGAACTTCTCCGGTCGGAAAATGTGCCCGAAAAGAAGCCTTTTCTGCGTGATGGGGCATTTTTTGAGGGAATCTATATTCAAACGGAATTTTAGGAAAATCCGCTCTCTCATCAAGTAAAATTTCAAGGGTTTGGCGCCGCAAAGCATTGAGCTCTTTCATTGGGACCGAAAGACCCTCTTCAATTTCGGTAGAAATCTTTTTAACAAAGAAGGGAGAACCACCGGTTTTACAAAGCTGCTCTTTGCAGCGTTCTTCCGAAATTGCTCTTATTTTTGCATCTTCCGGGATAGGGCCGTCTACTTTTGCCCGATGCCCATTTTCATCCTCTGCTAAAAGGATCACCGGAACGTTCTTCTTGATCTTTAGAAAAAAAGAAACCGGCACCCGCGGATATTCCCCTTTATAAAGCTCATGCAGTTTTGGAAAAACCGCCTTCGCTTTTTGGGAATCTTCCGGTTGCCTTGTCCCAAACATGGAACGATCACGCCTGCCATCCGGGAATCCGGTTGTAAAACCGCTTCTCGAAAAGACCTGCTCTAAATCAGTTTGGAGCTCCTGCGGAATTTTCTCTCCGTCTGCTGCAAATCGGCAGGCACGGGAAGAGGCCGCAACATATTCAGGGCGCTTCATTCGTCCTTCTATTTTAAGGCTCATCACGCCGGCTTTTGTTAAATCAGAGACCCGCGAAATCATGGAAAGATCTTTTAAGCTCAGATCATGTCCGGTTCCACCCGGTGCAGAAAACGGCAGCCGGCAGGTTTGTGCGCACTGGCCTCGATTTCCGCTGCGGGAACCAAGCATGGCACTAAAATAGCACTGTCCGGAAACACTCATGCACAGAGCACCATGCACAAACGCCTCCAGATCGATCTGCGGATTTTCTTTTTTACAGGCGGCAATTTCCGAAAGACTCATTTCTCTCGAAAGAACCACCCGCTCAAATCCAATCTTTTTACAGAATCGAACTCCTGCGGGAGTATGAATACTCATCTGCGTACTCGCATGAAGCGGCAAATTTGGGCAGCATTTTCTAAGAAGATAAAAAAGCCCTAAATCCTGCACCAAAACGGCATCTACCGGCAAAGAGCAAGCAAACTCTACAAGTTCCAGCGCCTGCGGCAATTCTTCTTCATGTAGCAATGTATTGACGGTTAAATGAACTCGTACTCCCCGCTGATGACAAAGTTTAACCGCTTCTGAGAGTTCATCTTTTGTAAAATTTTGGGCGCCTGCCCGCGCAGAAAAGCTCTGCGCACCAAGATATACCGCATCGGCACCGCCTCGTACCGCAGCAATCAGGGTTTCCATTTTTCCGGCGGGTGCAAGAACCTCAGGTTTTATCATGCTTGTCCTCTTTACTCCTTTTAGAGCCTGTTTTTTGGAACAGGTTTACAAAGCCTTCCTGCTCCGGTATCTCTTCGTTTGTCTTTGTATAAGCCCCGGTTCGCTGAATCGGTGCATTGGCTCGAGGAGCAGGCTGGTCAACCGGTTTTTCACCTAAACGGGCGCGCAGAGATGCGACCTCTTTTTTCAGCCGTCCAATCTCTTTTTGAGCTTCTTCCGCTTCTAGGCGGGCACGGGAAGTATCTGCCAGATAGTCCTTAATCTGAGCGCGCAGCTTTTCTGCATCAGCCGCAGCTTTTTTATAGTCATCACAGTACGAAAGCGCCGCCACCGTAGCGGTTACCGTTGCGGAAGCGTGTTCATTCTCTTGCGAAAGATGTTCAATCGTATCGGCAACTTCCTTTGCGATTCCTTTTACATAGGTTTCGCTGTCCATCGCTCCGACCACACATTCAATTCCGCAAATATTTAACCGGACACTGTTTTTGCTCATGAGAAGGCTCTCCTTTCCCAAAAATCCTACTCCTTTGCAAGAAATAATCCTTACAAAAAGATTTGCAGAAAAATCAGATTTTCACTGCCTACGGATGATTTTATTGTATCACGGATCGTTCCCTCCGTCTAGTCTGCATAAATTTCAATTTTTTGTTTTTTTCTCTACCAAAAGGGCTTTTTTAAGGGCCACCAGAATTTCGTCTCCGGGCTGCAATTTCAAGCTGACATACGGCTTTTCGCCGGCACCGACCAGCACTCTTCCCTTAAAGAGATCAGAGATTTCTCCGATCCATTTCATATCGAGCGTTTTGCTGTAAAAATACAAGCCGCCATTTTGCTGTTTAATCTCGGAAAATCCCATTTTTCCTGCTTGATTGCGCAAAAGTGCCACTTGTATCAATCCACCGACACTCTTTGGCGCATCCCCGTAACGGTCGATCAACTCGTCCGTCACATCCATTGCGTCCTCTTCGCTGCGGATATCTGCAATGCGGCGGTACATTTCCAATCTGCCGGAAAGACTTTCGATATAGCTTTCCGGGATATGTGCCTCCACCTGCAAGTCAACTACACACTCTTCGTCTGTTTGAGGTACTTCTCCTTTTTCCGCCGCGATTGCATCCGAAAGCAATTTTAAATACATATCATAGCCTACCGCTTCCATGTGCCCATGCTGTTCTCCGCCAAGGATAGAGCCCGCTCCACGAATTTCCAGATCCCGCATGGCAATTTTAAAGCCGGAACCAAATTCCGTAAATTCCCGAATAGCCGAAAGTCGTTTCTGCGCAATCTCTGAGAGAACTTTATTTTTCCGGAAGGTCAGATAAGCATAGGCGCGCCTATTTGATCTGCCGACTCTGCCGCGAATCTGATGCAGCTGTGAAAGCCCCATTCGATCTGCATTATCAATAATCAGGGTATTGACATTCGGCACATCTACACCGGTCTCAATAATGGTTGTGCAGACAAGTACATCGATCTCATGATCAATTAGTTGACGCCATTGCTCTGAAAGCTCCTGCTCACTCATTTTTCCGTGCCCGATCCCAATCCTAGCTTCGGGAATCCGCTGCTTTAAAGAAGCGGCCACCCGAGTGATCGAAGCTACGTCATTATGCAGCCAATAAACCTGTCCGCCGCGGCGAAGCTCCCGACGCACTGCTTCCCCGAGAACTCCCGCATCATATTCCAATACATAGGTCTGTACCGGATGACGGTCATGAGGCGCTTCTTCGATTACGCTCATATCCCGTATTCCAGACATCGCCATATTAAGCGTACGGGGAATCGGCGTTGCCGAAAGGGTCAGCACATCGACATTATTACAAAGCTTTTTTAATTTTTCCTTCTGTGCGACACCAAATCGCTGTTCCTCATCAATAATGACCAGCCCTAAATCCCGGAATTTTACATCCTTACTGATCAATCTGTGCGTTCCAATAATCAGGTCAACTTCCCCGCGCTTCAATTTCTGTAAAATTTCTTCCTGCTGCTTCGGCGTACGAAAGCGCGACAGCAGTTCGATCGTGACAGGGAACCCTTCCATTCGCCTCGTCACCGTCTGATAATGCTGCCAAGCAAGAATTGTAGTCGGCACCAAAAGGGCACATTGCTTCCCATCTGTAACACATTTGAACGCTGCGCGCAGTGCCACTTCGGTCTTTCCAAATCCAACATCTCCGCAAAGCAGTCGATCCATTGGCACAGGACGTTCCATATCCTCTTTGATTTCTTCAATACAGCGCAGTTGATCCTGCGTCTCATCAAATTCAAAATGGGATTCAAAATCCCGCTGCCAGTCGGTATCTTTGGAAAAAGCATGCCCTTTGGCCTGCATTCTCGCAGCATAAAGCTTGATCAGCTCTTTCGCCATATCTTTTACAGCACTGCGCACTCGCGTCTTGGCTTTTTGCCAATCACTGCCGCCTAGACGGCTGAGCTTTACCGTAGAATCCTCTCTGGGCCCGATATACCGGCTCACCAAATCGAGCTGTGTAACAGGCACATAGAGAATATCATTTTTAGCATAGCGAATCTTGATATAATCTTTGACAATTCCGTGTGTATCAATTTTATGGATTCCATCAAAGACGCCGATTCCGTGGATATCGTGTACCACGTAATCCCCGACGGAAAGCTCTGAAAGGGAACTGATTGCCTGCCTATTCGGATCTTTTTTGCTGTTTACACGCTGATGATTTCCCTGCATCAGTTTTCCGTGGGTAATGATTCCCAATGCGATCCCAGGCCATTCCATGCCTGCAGAAAGAGTTCCCGGCATCACCGCAATCATATTTTTTTGAACTTCTGTTGGTTGTTCGGAATAATAAGCCGGCATGTTAAGTGCTGCCAAATCAGAAGCAACTGTTTTTGCACTGCGCTCAGTACCCGCTAGGACTATACAAGCCTCTCCTTGATGAAGCATCGCCGAAAGGTCCTCCTGCAAAAGCTCCATAGAGCCGCCCCAAGCTGCTAACTGTCGCGCTGTAAAATTTAAAAGGACGCGAAGCGGTACATCATAGCTGCCATGAGCAAAAACATCCAAGAATACGGAACTGCTGTTCTCTGCTTTAGAAAGCAAATCTTCATAGGAAATAGAAAATGAGTCAAGGGTACGGCAGAGCGTTCCTTCTGCGAGATATGCTTTCAAATCTTCTCCCCACTGTGTGGTAAGCGCGCGCAGACGCTCCTTTTGCCGCGCCGGTTCGCTTAAAAAGAGAAATCCATCCTCCGGCAGATAAGAAAGCAGCGTTGCTTTCTGCGGATACAAAATCGGGAGAAATTTATCCATACAGGAAAGCCGAATTCCATTCATAAGCCCATCAATCTGTTCTTTTAAAACTACCTTTTGCTTTGGGGCTGCTTTTCCGCGTAGAGATGACATCAACTTTTGGAGCGTCTTCGCAAAAATTTTTGGATGGTCGGTTAAAGCTTCTACCGCCGGCACAATGGTTACCTCTTCAACAGAATCCGTACGTCTTTGAGTAACCGCATCAAAATGAGAGATGGTATCAATTTGATCTCCCCAAAATTCAATTCGCAGCGGAGAAACAGACTCCGGCGGATAAAGATCCAAGATCCCACCACGGCGGGAAAATTGCCCGGAGCCATCCACCTGTTCTGCCCGTTCATAACCACAGGACAAAAGCAAAGATTCCAAAGATTCCGGAGAAACGTCCTCTCCGGAGCAAAATTTTTTGGTATGATTTTTTAAAACTTCCGGCGGCAGGGTAAGCTGTAAAGCCCCCTCGATGCTGCAAACCAAGACCTTACAGGATCCTTCCAAAAAGCGAGAAAGCACTCCGATCCTTTGATGCTCATATTCGTGAGAAGCAGTTCCACTGAGAAATGTAAAATCTCTTGCAGGATAAAAAAGGGTCTCGATTCCCAATGATTCCAGATCGGACTGCAGGCGATTCCCTTCACTCTCATCCCCACAAACGACGATTGCTGGTTTTTCACTCTGCTCACAGAGTGCACTAATCAGTGCCGCCTTGTGAATTCCAGTAAGTCCTGTACAGGCAATCGGAGTCCTTTTTTCTCTTAAAGCTGTTATTAAAGCCGTGTATTCGGGAAGATTTTGAAAAGCATTGGTTAAAAGTTTCATAAAATTTGCTCCTGTTTTGCATTTTTAGGGAGAATCGATTGTTTTTCGTCAAAATAAATGCTATAATAATTTTATCTATTCAAAAATTTAAAGTGCTAAATTAGCATTTTAATTTTTTTTCAAATGAGGGGGTAAATAGATCTTATGAATCAAGAAACAAAAACCCGCAGCACTTTTTCCGGTAAAGTCGGATTTGTATTAGCTGCAGCGGGCAGTGCAGTCGGCCTGGGGAACATTTGGCGTTTCCCATATCTTGCCGCAAAATACGGCGGCGGTATTTTCCTGTTTGTTTACATTATTCTTGCGGTCACCTTTGGTTTTGTGCTGATGATCACAGAAATTGCAATCGGGCGGAAAACCGGTCTTTCTGCGATCGAAGCCTATGGCGCTATCAACAAGAAATTTAAATTTCTGGGTGTTCTTACTTCTCTGGTGCCAATCATCATTCTGCCTTACTACAGCGTAATCGGCGGCTGGGTCATGAAATATCTGGCGGTCTACATTGCTGGTCAGGGGAATGAAGCTGCTGGGGCAAAATTCTTCGGCAACTTTATCAGTGAACCAATTGAACCGGTTCTCTGGTTCTTGTTCTTTATCGGCCTCACCGCAATCATTGTTCTGTTCGGTGTACAAAAAGGTGTTGAAAAAGCCAGTCGAATTCTGATGCCGGTACTGGTCGTTTTGTCCGTTGCAGTAGCAATCTACTCTGTCACTTTGCCCGGTGCGATGGAGGGTGTTAAATATTATCTGCTGCCCGATTTCAGCAAATTCTCCATCAATACCGTTCTCGGTGCTATGGGACAGCTTTTCTATTCTTTGAGTCTTGCTATGGGCATCATGATTACTTATGGCTCCTATATGAAGCGGGATGTAGACCTTGTGCAGTCTGCCCGTCAGATTGATATTTTCGATACCGGCATTGCTTTTATCGCCGGCCTGATGATTATTCCGGCTGTCTTCGCCTTTACAGGAGAAGCTCCTAAAAAAGCAGGTCCTGGTTTAATGTTCCAAGCTCTTCCGCAAGTTTTTGCGAATATGGGCTTTGGTACTGTTGCCGGTATTCTCTTTTTCTTGTTGGTTTTATTTGCAGCATTAACTTCTTCGATCTCGTTGATGGAAACTGTCGTTTCCATTTTCCAGGACAAACTCGGGTGGGAACGTCGCGGAACCTGTCTGGTTGTTCTTTTGGGTGCAATTGCCATTGGGATTCCATCCTCTCTGGGATTTGGCCCTTGGTCAATGGTTCAGATCATTGGTATGGATATTCTGGACTTCTTTGATTTTATCAGCAACAGTGTTCTGATGCCAATCGTTGCTCTGCTTACCTGCATCTGCATTGGTCATGTTGTTGGTCCAAAGTTTGTGGAAGACGAAATCAGCCTTTCCGGAAAATTCCGGGAAAAGAAAATGTACAATGCAACAATTCGCTGGATCGCTCCGGTCTGTATCGTAGCAATTCTTATTTCCAGCGTTATGAGTGCTCTGGGAATCATCACAATCTAATTTTTTCCAAAATGCATTCTTAGTAATTTGAGCCGTCCTCATAATTTGGGGGCGGTTTTTTGTTATCTAAAACATGGGATTAAACGGCAACACAAGTGCCCCGCATTTTTACATGCAGGGCTTTTTAAACTTATTATTAAATCCCATATAGGATTTCTCAGTCAAGCAGTTTTTAATCATCATCCAATTTTAAGACTGCCATAAATGCTTCCTGCGGGACTTCTACCGTGCCAAGTTTGCGCATCTTCTTCTTGCCTTCCTTCTGCTTTTCCAGAAGCTTTTTCTTACGGCTGATATCACCGCCGTAACATTTTGCAAGAACATCTTTACGCATCGCCTTAACCGTTTCTCTTGCGATAATACGCCCGCCAACACAAGCCTGAATCGGAATTTCAAAAAGTTGGCGAGGAATTTTATCCTTGAGTTTTTCTGCCATTTTCCTCGCACGTGAATAAGCTTTATCGGAATGAATAATAAAAGAAAGTGCATCCACGACTTCGCCGTTGAGCATAATATCGAGTTTGACAAGGCTGCTCTTTTGATAGCCCTTTACCTCATAATCAAAGCTCGCATAACCGCGGGTTTTACTTTTAAGTGCGTCAAAAAAGTCATAAATAATTTCGTTTAACGGCAAAATGTAATGAATATCGACCCGGTCCGTATCCAGATACTGCATATCTTGAAAGACACCGCGCCGATCTTGGCATAGTTCCATAATATTGCCTACATACTCGCTGGGCGAATAAATATGTGCATCCGTCATAGGTTCGCGTGCTTCGGCAATCAGAGAAGGATCTGGATAATTTGTCGGATTGTCAATATAAACCGTTTGTCCATCCGTTTTGACAATTTCATAAATAACGCTGGGCGCTGTCGTGACCAAATCAAGATGATATTCCCGCTCCAGCCGTTCCTGAATAATCTCCATATGCAGAAGCCCTAAGAAACCGCACCGAAATCCAAAGCCAAGCGCGACACTGGTCTCTGGTTCAAAGGAAAGCGCGGCGTCATTGAGCTGCAGCTTTTCGAGTGCATCTCGCAAATCCGGATATTTTGCGCCGTCTGCGGGGTAAATACCGCAGAAAACCATCGGCTGAGCTGCTCGGTAGCCAGGCAGCGGCTCCTTTGCAGGATTGTCTCTCAGCGTGATAGTATCGCCTACCCTGGCTTCACGCACTTCTTTAATGGAAGCGGTCAGATACCCCACTTCGCCTGCCTGCAGTTCCCCTGCATTTTCAAAAGAAGTCGCGCGCATATAGCCGCATTCCACTACGGTAAATTCGCCGCCGGTAGACATTACACGGATTACATCGCCGTTCTTTACGGTGCCGGACATGATACGGATATGCGCTACCACGCCTTTATATGCATCGTAATAGCTATCGAAGATCAGTGCCCGCAGCGGTGCCGTTTCATCTCCCTGCGGTGGCGGAATCAGTGAAACGATCTGCTCCATAACTGCGGGAATGTTTGTCCCCAGCTTTGCGCTGATACAGGGTGCATCCTCTGCGGGGATTCCAATCACATCTTCGATCTCAGCTTTTACCCGTTCGGGATCGGCGCTCGGCAAATCAATCTTGTTGATGACCGGTACGATCTCTAATCCGGCGTCTACCGCGAGATAAGTATTGGCAAGTGTTTGTGCCTCAATGCCCTGTGAAGCGTCCACAACAAGGACTGCGCCTTCGCACGCAGTCAAGGATCGGCTGACTTCATAATTAAAGTCTACATGACCGGGGGTGTCGATCAAATTAAAGACATAATCGAGCCCATCTTTTGCTGTATAGACCAGCGTAACCGCATGTGCCTTGATGGTAATCCCGCGCTCACGCTCCAGATCCATATCGTCCAAGATCTGATCTTCCATCTCGCGCAGAGGGACCGATTTTGTCTGCTCCAAAATTCGATCGGCAAGTGTGCTCTTGCCATGGTCAATATGTGCGATAATACTGAAATTGCGGATTCTTTCCCGTGGGATTTTCAAAGATCACCGCTCCTTTTCTTTTTAAAATGAATCATTAAAGTAAATTTTATTATACCATAAACCTTAAAAAAACGGAACTGCCTTTCTTCTCTTGCAGTTCCGTCTTTTTTATTTTTTACGGATTTTTCTCTGCGGACGATGATAACGGCGGCGAGCAACAAATCCTTGACGGCTCAACGGGTTTTTAACCGCCACAATCATTGTCCCGACCAAAATCACCAAAAGTAAAATCCAGCCTAAAATTCCGAACGTATTTAAAAGCAGGTCTCTAGAGCTATCTTTCGGTGCCTCGAGAGCAGCAGCCGCAGCAGAAAAAGGCGACATCATAAAAGTACCAAAAGCGAAAGCCCCAATTTCCGCCTGCTTTTTCATTCTGCCGCCTTCTTTCTTTCAGGATTCCAGTGATTCCGGACATATCAATTCAACAAATTGATCATACCATACATCTGTTGCGAAAGAAAGGGGTCCGAGGCGTTTTGTCATGGGACGCACCCTGTCAAGATAAAGCGTATGTGCATCCCCAAAACCAATCCATCGACAATTTACGTCCACCGTCATCAGCAAAAGTCCTGTTCCCAGCACTAAAAGGGTTATTCCGCAAGAGCATAAAACGATTTTCCAAGTAGACCGCATTTCCATTCCCCCATTCATATTTTCCCCAGTTTTCCCATATACTCCAACAAAACAAGGACAGGGAGGGATTCTTATTGGGCAAATACCTTCGTACAGCCGGAACCGCACTCCTAGCTATTTTTTCCTTCGCCTGTGTGTTTTCGAGGCTGCCGGAATTTTCCGCTCAGCAGGCTGCCGTTGCCGCTGCAGATACGGCTCTGCCGCTGGGTTTTTATCATGAAGTCGTCAATCCACATGAACCGGAGGCACTTAATTCTTTGCCTCAATCCGTTTATATTCCGCCGGTTTCCTCTAATTCCGGCGTTTCTTCAGACAAGTCATCAGCAGCAACTAATGAATCTTCTGAAGCTGCTTCTGGAAGTCTTCCTTCGGATTCCCTTTCTGATTCTCTTTTAGACGGAAACATTCTCGAAACTGATCTTTCTCAAGGTGGAACAGAGCAAAATGGAATCTTTATCAAAAATTCAACTGCCGGGAATTCCGTTGATGTAGCAGATGTTCTTTCACAAAAAACGACTCTGAACATTCATAAAGACGGCAGCCCAATGGTATTGATCTACCATACACACACCTGCGAAGCATATGCGGGCGTTACCAGCAGCGATGATCCAACTCTCAGCGTTGTGGCGGTAGGGGATGCCATTGCCGAAGAATTAAAAGCAGCAGGGATCGGCGTCATCCATGATACCACAATCCACGACAGCCCTAATTATGATGGCTGTTATGACCGCAGCTGTGCTACCGTTCAAAAAAATCTTGCTCAATATCCCAGCATTCAGGTAACACTGGACATTCATCGAGATTCCATGACGACAAAGGATGGAATCCGCTATAAACCAACCGCTATCATCAATGGAAAACGGGCTGCACAGGTCATGATCATTTCAGGATGCGACGACGGCACGCTCAATTTTCCAAACTGGGCGGAAAATCTAAAGTTAGCAGTTCGTCTGGAATCAGGCGGCGCACAATTTTCAAAACTGATGCGTCCACTCGATTTTACCAACCGCCGCTACAATGAAGAACTCACCAACGGTTCTCTGCTCTGTGAATTCGGCACAGAGGTAAACACACTGGATGAAGCGGTTTATTCCGGCCATCTCTTTGGTCAAGTGCTTTCACAGGAACTTTCAAAAATAGCACAGGATGCGGGATAATTTTAAGCAAGCATAAGCTGTTCATACGTTTCGGGATCGATCGAATCATTTGCCGCACAGTTGATTGCAAGCGCCAAAAGTCCTGCCGCACGTGACACAAGCGAATCAATGCCGCGGGGCGTTACCATCATAGTGCCGGCACCTTCTACCTCTCCGGTGCAGAGGTCCTCGCAGAGTGTCGCTGCATCCACCACAGTCGGCACACCAAGTCCAATCACCGGAGCCCCTATTGTTTCTTCATCAAGGCGCGGCCTATCATTGCGCACGCCGGAACCAGGTGCGATTCCGCCGGTAGAAATCTGTATCGTTTTGCAAAGCCGATGCAGTCTGCCTGCCGCCAGTGCATCCACGGCGATTACCGCCACCGGATGAATCTTTTGTACTAATGCGCGCAAAAGTTCCGCTGTTTCAATTCCCGTCGTTCCCAAAACACCGGGCTTTACCACTGCGACCGAACGCAGCTCTCCTAAACCGACTTCGTGTGCGACTGCACCTTTGATATGACGAGTCGCAAAAACTTGATCTGCACAAATAGGACCAAGTGCATCCGGCGTCATATCTGCATTTCCGAGGCCTGCTACCAAAATTTCTCCTTTTGGGGGTAAAAGTTTCTGCAGCTCGTCCGTTATCAGCCGTCTTAGAGACGCTTCTTCATCATCTCCACCACCAATCCGTGGTGCTTCAATCGTCACATAACAGACTTCTCCTTCTTTTGATCTGCGCACTGGGAATCCACGCAAATTTTCTTTTTGTGTTGTTTTTCCGTTGCGTTCCATTGCAAGATCTGTTCGATATGCCATTAAAATCTTCCTCCTGTCTTTGTTTTTTATAGTCTGTGCGGATTTTTGTAGATTATTTTTTCAAAAACCAATGTTTTTCGAGAAATTTGCTTGCTTTTTCATGGTCACAATGCTATCATTAATAATATGTGACGACCGTAAAAGGAGGTGCAACTATGCCGAACATTAAATCCGCGAAGAAGCGCGTAAAGGTTATCGCTACAAAAACGATGATCAACAAGTCGATTAATTCTGAACTTAAGACCGATATAAAGAAAGCAAATGCCGCCGTTGACGCCAAAGCAGAAGATCGTGCCGAGGCCGTGCGTGTCGCCGTAAAAGCTATCGACCAAGCAGCTGCAAAGGGCATTTTGAAAAAGAATACCGCTGCCCGCAAAAAGTCCAGCTTGAATCGCAAGCTGAATGCTGTAAATGCTTGATTTAAAAGAATCTAAAAGCAGAGCTTTGGCTTTGCTTTTTCTTTTTGCTTTTTTCCCTCGACAACGAACACTTGACTTTTCTCCATCAAATGGATATGATAAAAGAAATGAATCGACTATCGGGAGGTGTCCATTATGAGAACAGAAAATAAATACTCTGTACTGATCGCAATTATCTCAGCAGTTTCAGCGATTGCCGCTGCCACTGTCGCAGTGGTCCTCTTCTTTGAAAAAAAGAAAAAAGATGAAGAAGAGTTGGATCATTATTTAGACTGCTCCATCCAGTAATTTAAATCAGTATTTTCAATTTTGGCCCTGCATCGGAAAAATTTCGATGCAGGGCCTTTTTCATCCTTACAAAAACGGCTGCAAAAAAGCTGCCACTCCAAATTGGAGCAGCAGCTTTTTATTTTCTTTCTTATGTCTCGTTATAAATAAAAGAACGAATTCGTTTGCCGGCATTGCTCAAATTATAGCGCCAAACCCATCCGGCATCCCCATAAATACCAGACTGTACATCAGTCTCATACTTAATATCTGGGACTGTAATTTTCTCTAACGACGGTTTACTGCCCAAGAATGGCACATAACTCAAAATGGTATCCTGAGAAAGACTTGTCTCGCACATTCCCATAGCGGTGCGCACCAGCGCTGGATATTCCGTCATAGGCATTGCTTCTACTTTGTCCAAAAGATAGCCGAGCACTTTTTGCTGACGGTCTGCACGGGCATTATCGCTGTCATCTTCACGGATTCGAGCATAAACAACTGCCTGATTGCCGTTTAAATGCTGTTGACCTGTTGTTTTAATCATCTGAGTATTTCTCTCCTGTTCGGTTTCTGAACCCCAGATTACATCATTCATTTCCTTCATTTCGGTATCAGAGATATCCATATCAATTCCACCGACGGAATCAATCAGATCCGCAAATTGTGCAAAATTAACTGTCACATAATCCTGAATATCCATATTGTAATTCTCATTTAAAGTGCGAATTGCAAGAGGAGCCCCGCCATAAGCATAAGCATGCGTAATTTTCTCTTTTCCATGACCATCAATCGGCACATAGCTATCGCGTAAAATGGAGGTTAGTTTCACTTTAGAATGTGTTTTATCGATGGAGAGAATGATCATCGAATCTGAACGGCCATCGTCGGAGCTTTCGTCTCTGGAATCCACACCAAATAAAGCGATATTAGTCACACCGGTTTCTTTCATATCGTCCTGCGCATTTGAGGCAATGCCCAATGCCGAAGCACTGCGGTCAATCGCCTTAACGGTAAGTGGTGCAAACATATACTGGTAAGCAACCACAGTAATGGTTCCCAATACAACAAACAAAATTGAAAGCGTTAAAAGCACTGCTCTGCCCGCTGAAATCGGCATCTTTTTTCGCTTTGATGAAGAACGGGATTCGTATGTATCGGGCCGATAAGACCGATTATTGCGATTCTGACTCATCTTTTTCACCTTTTTTCTCATTTTTGGTCTTGACTATTTGCGGTGATTTTTTAAAGGCTTCCGTACTTTCAGAAGCTTTTAGAAAAATCGTGAGCGTCTGGAAAATCAGCTTCAGATCCTGCCAAATACTATACTGCTGAATATACATAAGATCCATCATCAGTTTATCTTTGGGTGAAGTATTATACTTTCCCTGAATCTGTGCGAGTCCGGTCAATCCAGCTTTTACACGCAGCCGATATTGGAACTCCGGTAAAGCATTCGTATATTTTTCAACATTTTCCAGCATCTCAGGCCGCGGCCCGACAATACTCATATCTCCCTTAATAATATTAAAAATCTGCGGCAACTCGTCCATTCTGGTTTTGCGCAGAAACTTTCCGGGAGAGGTAATACGTTCATCATCCTCTGTTACAGAACGATTTACACAATTTTCCTCCCGCAT
This sequence comes from Caproicibacterium sp. BJN0003, assembly GCF_026314295.1. Lineage (NCBI taxonomy): Bacteria > Bacillati > Bacillota > Clostridia > Eubacteriales > Oscillospiraceae > Caproicibacterium > Caproicibacterium sp. BJN0003. The sequence continues at coordinate 61,631 of NZ_CP111108.1, read as the reverse complement.
GGTACGAAATTTATAAACAGAAAAGACTCTTCCATCTTTTGTCATTCTTTTTTGTTTAAAAATAATATGACCGCCGTCGCAGACTTTAATTGCAATTGCACTAGCGAGCATCAAAGGACTTGTGATAACCATCGCGATAATAGAAAGGATCAAGTCCATGGTTCTTTTCACAAAGCGCTGTTCCAAGGTAAGCGTTTTTACCTGAAACGTCACCATCGGTGTATCATCCATAGTGGTGGCTTTTGCCCCCAAAGAAACAACATCGCGAATTTCAAAATCATAATAGATGTTTTTATTGGCAGCATAACAGTATTCTACCAAATAAGCTCGTTCCTCCGGGGGAACCTCATAGAGAAACACAGTATCATTCTGGTCAATAAGCTGGAGCACGTCTGGATTACTAAACGAAATCACCTGATTAATACGGTATCTTTTATGATAGCGTCCAATTTTTGGCAATAAGTCGCCTACACCCTTTGCGCCGGTTATGACACAGCAATCCTCTGTAGGATTAATGGTAAAATAAATAAAGTTTCCAAAATAAGTCCAAAGAACAATTACGGGGATCTGCAGAAGGAACACCAAAAGTAAAAGCTGTGGGTTCTCATATACAAATGAAGAGTTATTTCCATCATTTGTATTCATAATGCAGAGCATTAAATGGGTCACCAAATCTGTCATCAGGGCAGCCAGTACCATCGAACGTGCAAGCTCCTTGCTCTTTTGTTCACCAATCCGAAAACCGCCGTAAATTACAATCATCAGTCCGCCAAAAAGCGTAAATGTAATCATCGTTACAGCCGCTGTACGGGAAGGGTGCCAAAGCCAGGGATTTTCTTGTCCAAAAATCACAAAGAAAATCAAAAATAATGCTGCAAACAGAAAAAGCTTCAACAGAAGTACAATGGTGGCCTCGCATTTTTTCAGGATTCGCAAAGGAAAACCTCCCTAAAAGAAACGAGTCCGGCCCATCTATAAACGGGGCCGACAATTAATAAACATTTTTTATTATACCAAACACGACAAACTTTTACAATATCTTTATCCAAAAATTCAAGTTGTCATTTTCTTTTAGCCCCGCTTTCCCATACATTTTCAGCTTTTATCCCCAGGCCGTGCAAAGAGCGCTGCCAAAAATCCGCATATAACTGCGCCCGCAATTCCTGCGGCACCAGCCGTCAATCCTCCGGTAATAATTCCGAGTGGGCCATAAAGCCGCACTGCCTGAAGCGTTCCTTTTGCCATCAGATATCCGAACCCAGTGAGCGGCACTGTCGCTCCGGCGCCCGCCCAATTAACAAGCGGCTCATAAATTCCCAATCCACCCAGCACAACGCCCGCCACAACAAAGCTCACCAAAATTCTCGCCGGTGTCAGTTTGGTAAAATCAATGAGAAGCTGTCCAACAACACAGATCAAACCGCCTACTAAAAAAGCACGTAAAATATCCATTTTATTCACCTCAGCGTTAGTATTTGCCAAGGTGTTTTCGCTTATCCTAAAACAAAAATTCTTTTTTACAGAAAAAGAGGCTGAGAGAAAAAACCCTCAGCCTCTCGTCTCATACAGATCCTTCTTACTCCTAGAAAGCAAGATGTGCAAAAAAATGCACGGCGCTCATTCAAATATATCACGCGGACCCCGTTGGTCCAGTCCTGTATTGTTTTTGATTATATCTTGTCTAAACAATTATGTCAATCAAGTTTCGTATAATTCACAGAAATTTATTATTTCGTACACAAATTATATCATTTCTACCAAATTATTTTGGCTGAATCAAATCCGTTCCCGCTTTTTTCAAAATTTCGATCAACTTAATCCCCTCCTGCAAGTCTTTTCCTTTTGCAGAAAGATAAACTTTGATCTTGGGTTCTGTCCCGGAAGGACGCACAATAATCTTGCAGTCACCTTCCATACGGAACTCCAACACATTTGATTTTGGCAAGTCAATCGGGGTTTCACCGTCTTTATCATGGCGGATGCGCATCTCATAATCGCTCCAGCAAGATATCGGGAATCCTCCCAGTGATCTCGGCGGCTCTTCCCGCAGGTGATCCATGATTTTCTTCATCTGCTTCATGCCGTCTTCGCCTTCAAAAGCAAAATTCAGCAAATCGTTCCGATAGAATCCATGCTCGCGATAGAGTGCTTCCATCGCATCTAAAAGCGTCATATTTTTTTTCTTATACCAACTTGCCATTTCGCAGATCAGCATGCTCGCATTAACAGCATCTTTATCACGCACATATCCGCCGGAAAGATATCCATAGCTCTCTTCAAATCCAAGAAGATAGCGATCTTCTTCGCCTTTTTCTTCCAAAGAGGCAATCTGATCCCCAATGTTTTTAAAGCCGGTAAGCACGCGATGCAGCTCAATGCCATATTTTTTTGCAACAGGATCCACCATATCTGTGCTGACGATCGTAGTGACCGCCACCGGATTTTTTGGCAGAATTCCGCGTTCTTTTTTGACATGGGCAATAAAATCAAGCAGCAAAACACCGACTTCATTTCCACTCATCAGATGGAACTCCCCCTGCTGATTGACCGCAATTCCGCAGCGGTCACAATCCGGATCTGTAGCAACAAGCAGATCCGGCTGCACTTTTTCGCAGAGTGCTAGTCCGGTTGCAAGTGCCTCGCGGATCTCCGGATTCGGGAATGGACAGGTAGGGAAGTTGCCATCGGGTTTTTCCTGCTCCGGAACGACCGTGACATTCTTGACTCCGATACGGCGCAGAATCTCCTTTACGCAGACAAGTCCAGTTCCGTTAAGCGGTGTGTAAACGACTTTCAGATTGTCGCAGTCGTCTGAAAGGATTCGTTCCGCTTCCACCTTTTGCAGGAAAGATTCAATCACATCCTCGCCCATATAGCTGATGCATCCCTCTTTTAATCCATCCTCAAAATTCATAGTCTTTGGATCTTCAAAAAGGTCGAGTGCTTCAATCTCGTTCATCACATCGTCTGCCATCTTTGCTGTAATCTGGCAGCCATCAGAACCATATACTTTATAGCCGTTATATTTGGCAGGGTTGTGACTTGCGGTCACACAGACGCCGGCATCACAATGAAGATAGCGCACTGCAAAGGAAAGCGTTGGGGTAGGGGAAAGCCACGGATAAATATAAGCTTTAATTCCATTTGCCGCCAGCACCGACGCAGTCTCTTTTGCGAAAAGCGTGCTCTTAATGCGGCTGTCGTAAGCGATTGCCGCCGATTTTCCCTGATGTTTTAAAAGATAATTTGCAAGTCCCTGTGTCGCCTTACGGACCGTATAAATGTTCATACGGTTCGTCCCTGCTCCTAAAACACCCCGCAGCCCAGCGGTACCAAATTCCAAATCCCGGTAAAACCGGTCGTTGATTTCTTCCGGCTGATTCTTAATTTTTTTTAGTTCTTCTGTCAGATCGGGATCTTCCAGATTCCGGCTGAGCCATCTGTCATATTCCTTCATGGTCGGTTCCTCCCGTTTTCATTTAAATTACCAAACTAAAAAAGTTTTTTATTCTTGATTTTTCCAAAAGAATAGCATGATTGCGTATTTCTGTCAACGAAACCGGCATTACAGCCGAATAATATTGGTTACGATTCCCGCGGGAGTCAAGTCAAGAATCCCATAAGTCGCATCCATTCCATGTAAAGAGCCGGGATTCATCAAATAAAGCCCGTCCTCATAATCGGTCATGCTTTCGTGTGTATGTCCAAACAGAGCCACATCTGCGCCCTGTTCTCTCGCTTCGCTCTTCAATTGGTATAATCCATACTTTACATTCTGCGCATAGCCGTGGGTAAAAAAGATCCGTTTTCCTTCAATCGTTACGATCTGCTCCATCGGAAGATTGCAGCTCCAGTCACAGTTCCCACGCACCATATAAAACTGTTTTTCAGGGAATTTATGCTTTATCATTTCTGCTTCGTCTGCGCCGTCTCCCAAATGGATCACCACTTCGGCCTTTGGCTGCCTCAAAATTGCCTCCTGCAAAGACCAGCTGTCGCGGTGTGTATCAGAAACGACAAGAATTCTCATCCGCCCGAACCCTCCTTCGTAATTCATCATATTTTATCATGCAGGCTCATATATATTCTACAGGAAAGGGGTTGAAAAAATGAATCGAAATAACCAAAACCGCCCCAATCAAAATAGTTCTGCCGGAAATAATACCAATGGTCAACAAAAAGTACAGCAAATGATGCAGAAGCTCTCTAAAGAAGACGCACAAAAAGTGCAAAGCATTCTGCATAATAAAGTTGCTTTGGAACAATTGCTCTCCACGCCGCAGGCGAAGGAACTCATGAAAAAATTCGGAGGCAAATAAAATGGATGATCTCTCGCAAAAACTCTCTGCCATGCTGAAAGACCCTAATATAATGTCACAGGTGCAGAGTGTTCTTAATTCCATGGGAGGAGGAAACTCTGCTTCGCAGCAGTCCTCACAGCAAAATCCAGTTTCTACTGCGCCTTCTGTTTCTTCAGGTCCTGCCCCTTCATCCGGCACCAGCGGGCCTCCGGCGAATGGACCCTCCTTTGGAAATCTTGCGGGAATCTTAGGCGGACTCGATATGAACACACTAGGACTCATCGCAAAGCTTGCACCAATGATGCAAAGTTTTCAGACCGAAGACAACAGTACTCGTCTATTGCATGCACTGCGCCCCATGCTCTCAGAAGCGCGCCAAAAAAAGCTGGATGAAGCAGTTCGCCTTCTGCAAATGATGCGCATGCTTCCGGCGCTGAAGAATTCCGGAATCCTAGGTAATCTAGGTGGAATACTGTAAAATTCAAAAAATTTTCAAAAAAAGGAGACGGCGGATTTGGAAACGGATAACTTTCAAAAACTTCAGCAGGAAGCGATCCGGCGTGCACAGGAAATGCAGCGGCAAGCAAGCCGCATCCAAAATGCCCATTTTTCGGCACCCAATTCTATCCCTGTCGCTTCCCCTCATAATAATAATGCCGGACAGTCATATCCGCAGCAAAGAGCAGAAGAACCCGCCGGAAACGTCCAGCAACAAAAGAGGCCTGCCTCTAACGTTTCTGAGCATTCCTCTGTATCTGAGAGCCCTCCAAACTTAGATACGTCTTCTGAGCCACAGGAAAGCGCCTTCTCGGCTATTTTAAAGGATGGAGAACGAAATCTTCTTTTATCCATTCTTCTTCTCCTGATGGAAGAAAAAAGCGATCCGAGTCTTCTTTTGGCATTTCTTTATATGCTGTTATAAAGCTTTAACGAACCTGCCCATTCCCAAAAATCAAAAACTTCGTACTTGTCAATTGCTCCACGCCCATAGGTCCTCGGGCGTGGAGTTTTTGCGTACTGATCCCAATTTCTGCACCCAGTCCAAACTCTCCACCGTCGGTAAAGCGGGTAGAGGCATTTACATAAACAGCAGCACTATCGACCCGCTGTGTAAACTCTCGGGCATGCTCATAGCTTTCCGTCACGATACATTCGCTGTGGCCAGTGCTATAACGCGCAATATGGGAAAGTGCTTCTTCCATATTTTTTACAACTTTCACTGCCAAAATATAATCATCATACTCGGTATCCCAGTCTTCTTCCGTTGCGGGAATCACACTGTCGCCGAGGATTTCTCTCGTTTTTGGACAGCCGCGCAGCTCCACATGCTTTCGATCGAGGAGCACCTTGATTTTCGGCAGCGCTTCCTCCGCCACTTTTTCATGGACAAGGATCGTCTCAATCGCATTGCAGACGCTGGGGCGGCTGGTCTTCGCATTATAAATAATATTGGCTGCCATATCGAGATCAGCGGAATCATCTACGTAAACATGGCAGTTTCCGGCGCCGGTTTCGATCACCGGGACCCGCGCATTTTTTACCACCATTTGAATCAGGCCTCTGCCTCCGCGGGGAATCAGGACATCCAAATAACCTGTAAGATTCATCATCTCGTTTGCACTCTCATGTGAGGTATCCTCTACTATTTGAATGCTGTCCTGCGGCAAACCTGCTTCTTTTACCGCTTCTCTCATCAAATCGGCTACACATAGGTTACTGTGGATTGCCTCGCGCCCTCCGCGCAGGATTACAGCATTTCCGGCCTTTAAACAAAGTGCTGCCGCATCAGAAGTGACATTTGGGCGTGCCTCAAAGATAATTCCGATCACGCCCAACGGCACTCTTACCCGCCGAATCTCAAGACCGTTTGGACGGACTTCACCTTCTACAACCGAGCCGATCGGGTCTTTCTGAGCCGCTACTTTTCGTACGCCCTCTGCCATTTCGTGAACTCGTTGAACCGTTAAAGTAAGCCGGTCAAGAAGCGCCTCGGTCATCCCGCTTTCTTTTGCAGCTTTTAAATCTTTCTGATTCTCTTCTAAAAGTTTTTTCTGATTGTTTTCCAAAGCGTCTGCGATCTTCAAAAGCGCCTGATCTTTTTTAGGACCCGCATTGGCAAGGATTCTTGCTGCTTCCTTTGCAGCTTTTCCCATTTCGAGAAGCGTTTTGCTCATTCTGCCGCTCCCTCCTCATAAAAGACAGTTCCCAAAGGTTTTCCATCAAGCAGACGATAAATATCTTCTGGATCTCCGCCGGACATTACTACGCATGGAATCTTTTTTTCGGTAGAAATTTTTGCTGCGGCAATTTTGGTCGCCATGCCTCCCGTACCAAGATTGCTGCCTGCACCGCCCGCCAGAGCCTCTACCTGGGGCGTAACTCCTTTTACCACCGGAATCTTTTTCGCATTCGGATTTGTTTGAGGATTTGCGTCATAAAGGCCGTCTATATCGGTTAAAATAATCAGAAGATCCGCTTTTGTCAGTACCGCGACCGTAGCAGAAAGCGTATCGTTATCCCCAAATTTTTTACCGACCAATTCGTCTACCGCAACGGAATCATTCTCATTTACAATCGGAATCACACCCATCTGGAGCAATGCTTCAAATGTATTTTCGGTGTTCTTTTTGCTGTGCGGATACTCCACCACATCGCGGGTTAAAAGAACCTGCCCCACAATATGATTATATTCTCCAAAAAATTTATCATACATGAACATCAGCTCACACTGTCCAACAGCTGCTACCGCCTGACGTTTTTCCGTCTCTTCCGGCTTTTTGGAAAGTCCCATTTTGCCGACGCCGACTCCCATCGCTCCGCTGGTGACCAAAATGATCTCCCGCCCCTCGTTGCAAAGTCCGCTCAGCACCTTGCAGAGTCTTTCAAAGCGCCTGAGGTTCAGGCTGCCGTTTTCGTAAGTCAGCGTACTGGTGCCGACTTTCAGAACAATCCGTTTTGCCTGCGTAATCTTCGACATTTTGGAGGTACCCCCTCTGTTTTTAAATCAATTTATTAAATATTATTATATCACATTTTACAGTTTGAAAAAAATCCAGTCTATAAATATTTTTACAATTTTATTTTTTCTTAAAAAATGAATTTAAAAAATGTATAAAATTTCTAACCTTTGGAAAATCTATTCCCATAAAGGAGGTAGAAAACAATGGAAACATTTGCGCTTTGTCTGGTAATTATCGGCGGTCTTAACTGGGGCAGTGTTGGAATTTTTGGAGTAGACCTAGTTGCATTGCTCTTCGGCGGTGCTGGAACATGGCCCGCCAGAACCGTTTATATTCTAATTGCGCTGTGTGCAGTTTACTGTATCTCTCTCTTATTTCATACCCACACTGAAAGTGATGAGTACCATCACGCGCATCAAGCCTAAGTTTTATCTTTTCTAAAAAAGCGGGGAACAAAACGTTCTCCGCTTTTTTATTATTTATTCGTGTTCACGGTGAAATGGGCGCCCTCCAGGACGTCCGGGGCGATGGTCATCACGGCGGGGTGGACGCCGATTCTGCTGTTCTTCTGAAAGATTATTCTCCGGCACAAGCCCCTCGACTTCAATCAATGCCTCTCTGCGCGATAGGTTCAGTCTTCCGCGGTCATCAGTGCCGAGCACTTTTACCATCACAATATCTCCAACCTTTACGACATCCGTCACTTTATCTGTATGTTTTACATCAAGCTGTGAAATATGCACAAGCCCCTCTTTTCCGGGAGCAATTTCTACAAAAGCGCCGAAATCCATTAATCTGGTCACTTTGCCGTTATAGATTGCACCGGGTTCCGGATCATGTACGATTGTGTCAATGATCGTCATTGCGCGCTTGAGATTATCATAGCTAAGGCCAGTCACAAAAATATGGCCGTCTTCCTGTACATCCATCTTTACATCACATTCATCGCAGATTTGATGGATTACTTTTCCGCCGGTACCGATTACTTCACGAATCTTATCGACCGGGATTTGAGTACTCATCATCTTAGGTGCATAAGGAGAAAGTTCTTTTCTAGGAGCTGAAATTGCCTTCAAAATCACCTCATCAATAATGTAATTGCGCGCTTTATGGGTCTTATAAAGTGCTTCTTTTACCATTGCAAGGGTCAGGCCATTAATTTTAAGATCCATCTGGATGGCGGTGATTCCTTCTTTGGTTCCGGCTACTTTAAAGTCCATATCGCCGAAAAAGTCTTCCAACCCTTGAATATCCACCATTGTCATCCAGCGCTCGCCTTCCGTAATAAGGCCGCAGGAGATTCCGGCTACCGGTGCCTTAATTGGGACACCTGCCGCCATCAATGCCAATGTGCTCGCACAGATAGACGCCTGACTGGTAGAGCCATTGCTCGAAAGCACCTCGCTCACCAAACGATAAGTATACGGAAATTCATCCTGCGAAGGAATCACGGGCAAAAGAGCTTTTTCCGCCAATGCGCCATGTCCGATTTCCCGACGTCCGGGACCCCGGCTCGGCTTTGTTTCGCCGGTACTGTAGCTCGGGAAATTATATTGGTGCATATAACGCTTTTCTTTTTCTTCCCCAATATCGTCCAGAAGCTGTGCATCGCTCGCAGAGCCCAACGTCAGAGCTGTCAGTACTTGCGTCTGACCGCGGGTAAACATACCACTGCCGTGAACGCGCGGTAAAAGGTCAATCTCGGCATTAAGCGGACGCATTTCATCCATGCCTCGTCCATCCACGCGCTTTTGCTCATCCAAAAGCCAGCGCCGCACAATATACTTTTGTGTTTTATAGAGACATTCGTCAAGCTGCTTTTCGCTGTCCGGATACTTCTCTGCAAAATGCCCAAAAACATCGTCATAAATAGGTTCCAACCGGGCGTCTCGTACATTCTTATCATTGGTATCCAGTGCAGCCTTTATCGCTTCACCGGCATAATCCATAACATCCTTTTGCATTTCATCGCTTGCATGAACTGCCTCATATGTGAATTTTACTTTTCCAATTTCGTCCTGAATTGACTCAATAAAAGTGACAATCTTTTTATTCTCTTCATGCCCAAAAGCAATTCCTTCGTACATTTCTTCATCAGAAACGATCTTAGCACCTGCCTCAATCATAGGGATTCTCTCAGCGGTAGAAGAAACGGTGACCGCCATACGGCTTTGTTCGCGCTGCTTGCTGGTCGGATTTAAAATGTATTGTCCATCAATTAGTCCAACCGATACGGCAGAGATTGGCCCTTTCCACGGAATATCGGAAATAGAAAGTGCGATCGAAGCCCCTACCAATGCCGTAATTTCCGGTGAACAATCCTGGTCTACGCTCATTACAGTGCAGACAACTGTTACATCATTGCGCATATCCTTCGGGAAAAGGGGACGAATGGAGCGGTCAATCAAACGGCTTGCGAGGATTGCCTTCTCCGGGGGCTTATTTTCCCGGCGCAAAAATGAGCCCGGAATTCGGCCGACCGAATAAAGTTTTTCTTCAAAATCCACGGACAGTGGAAAAAAGTCCATTCCTTCCCTGGGCTTTGGGCTGGCGGTTGCCGTACAAAGGACCGCAGTATCTCCGTAGCGAACCATGCAGGCACCGTTAGCAAGCTGAGCCATCTTTCCGGTCTCTACCCGTAGTGGGCGACCGGCAAATTCGGTTTCAAAAACTTTAAAATTTTCAAACATGTGCGTTTCCTTCCCGCGGCCAGCTTCCTCAGACTGCCAATTAATAGATTATTCATTTATATTTCATAATATTAGCACACATTTTAAAAAATTTATAGCCTATTTTGCAAAATTTCCGATTGTTTTTGACGCTTTTGCCACTCATTTTTTTCCAATTAATCTAAGGTAATTATTTTTTATGGTAAAACATACAAAAAAGCCTGCCCTTTTTTAGAAGGCAGGCTTTTAAATTCTTTTGATTATTTACGAATTCCAAGTTTTGCAATAATGGTACGATAGCGCTCAATGTCATTTTTCTGCAGATAATTGAGCAGATTACGACGACGACCGACCATCTTCAGCAAGCCGCGGCGGCTATGATGATCCTTGTTATGAGTGCGCAGATGCTCGGTAAGATCGTTAATGCGCTTTGTCAAAACAGCGATCTGAACTTCCGGAGAACCTGTATCGCCCTCATGGACAGCGTATTCTTTGATGATTTCTTGTTTTTCTGCTTTCAGCATTGTTTTTTCCACCTTTTTTAAAATTCCCGCATTCGCAGAGAAACGCCATGTGGCTTCCCTTTTTGGGGCAGACGCGATTCTCCGAGAAATGGGGTGCAGGATTTAGTATAACACAGAGTTTTTCGATTATCAAGAAAAATTCCGATTTCGGGCATAAAACTCCAGTGCCGCTTTTCCATCTTTCTGAATTTGCTCCTTCAAAGCTTCGATACTCGGAAATTTTTGTTCCGGGCGCTGAAAATGCAATAAATCGGTTTGAATCTCTTTTCCATAGAGATCCGGACCTTCATAAAGTGGCATCCATGTTTCTGCCAGCACCTCTTTTGAACCAACTGTCGGTTTAATTCCTACATTCGTCACACCGCAGTAATGTTTTCCATCAAACCAGACACGTGATACATAAACTCCAAACCGAGGCAGAACAAAACTTTGGGGCACCCTTTGATTCAGGGTGGGTGTTCCCAAAGAATGCCCTAAACGCCTTCCGTGACAGACGGTACCGAAATACCCATAGGGACGCCCTAAAAGTCTCGCGGCCTCTCCCATATTGCCCTTTGACACAAGGCCGCGGATTCTCGTGCTGCTGATCGGTTCGCCGCCTTCCAGCACCGCCGGCACCACCGCAGTTTCGATTCCGCGCTTTTCGCAGAGGATTTCCAAAGTCTTTTCCGTGCCGCGCCCTCCGGCACCAAATGTATAATTAAAGCCACAGCACACTTTTTTTGCATGGCAGACTTTTTGCAGAATTTCATCAACAAACTCTTCCGGAGAAAAGTGCATGATATCCCGAAATTCTAAAATGTAAAGCTGTTCTACGCCTAGAGACTCCAGAATCTGAATTTTCTGCTGCCTGGTAATTAATTCTCCGCCGGCATGTCCACCAAGATCACAAAGAGGATTTTCCGCAAAGGTCAGCACAGTCGGCAAAAGTCCAGGCAAATCCATTGTCTGAGCGATTACCTTCTGATGCCCCAGATGAATCCCATCGAATGAGCCCAATGCCACCGCAGTAGCCACCGGGGATTCTTTCAGCGATTCATATACCTTCATTTGAGTTCCTCCTGATCCATAAAAATTTTCAACACCCGAAGAGCGTCTTCCTGCCATTCTCCCAGCCCTAGAAACTGTCCTTCGGGACTTTTTATCCGAAGAGGAGTGTCTTTTGGAAATTTTTGTTCTCCAAAACGTTTGGGGTCAAGCCAGCCTCCGTTTAAAAAGCGCTTTGCCTGCGCTTTACTTACAATGACTTTAGGATATTCCCTAAAAAGAGCTTCTATGGGCAGCACTTTTTTTAAAAGTTCTTCTTTTTTCATTGTTTTTGCTTCTAAAAGCGGGGTCGCCATATCAATCGAAAATCCAGCAGCCGCAAGCCTTCTCAGATTCACCATCACTCCGCCGCAGCATCCGGATTTTTTCCCTATATCATCAATCAACGTTCGGACGTAAGTCCCTTTTGAACAGGTGAGTTCCAGAGCGCCGCTCCGGGTTTTTTCATCATATTCCAAAAGCTTTAGCCGATAGATTGTAACCGGGCGGGCAGAGCGTTCCACTTCGACCCCCTGCCTTGCCAAATCATAAAGCCGCACTCCATTTTTTCGGATTGCGCTGTACATTGGCGGCACCTGCAAAATTTCTCCTTCAAAAGTTTGCATGGTCTCCCGCAAAGTTTCTTCGGACACCGATTTTTCATCTGCCTGGAGAAACTGCCCGGTACGATCCAGCGTATCGGTTCGCTTTCCAAGCAAAAATTCTGCACGATAGGTTTTTGGCCGCTCTTCTAAAAAAGGAATCGCCCGGGTTCCTTTCCCCAAAAGCAGCGGTAAAACGCCGGTCGCCATAGGGTCAAGTGTTCCGGTATGTCCAATTTTCCGCTCTCCCAAAAGGTGGCGCATCACTGCAACTGCATCAAATGAAGTGAACGTTTCCGGTTTATCAAGGATAAATACACCATTCATTCTGAATCCAACGCTTCTTCGCAGGCACTGACAATCTGTTTTTTCGCTTCTTCCAAAGAACACTCGAGCGAACAGCCGGCAGCCCCCGGATGACCGCCGCCGCCAAATTTCGCACAGATATTGGAGGCATTGAGCGGGTGCAGGGCACGCAGAGAAATCTTAACGGAACCATCTGCTTTTTCCCTTAAAGTAACCCCGATCCGAACTCCTTCGATCTGTCTCGGGAGGGAAGCTAAGCCTTCGGTTTCTTCTTCTGAAATCCCCGAAGCTTCCACCATTTTTCTAGCGATTTCAATCACTGCAATTCTATTTTGAGAGAAAAACTCCAAAGTTCCCAAAACCTGCTGTTCCAGACGAATTCGGTCACGGCTTTTTGTTTCAAACATCAAATGATTGATTGTTGATGCCTCTACATGGCACTCCAAAAGCTTTGCCGCAATTCGGTGCGTTTTCGGAGTCACGTTAATATACCGAAAACAGCCGGTATCGGTAGAAATTCCGGTATAAATTGCAGTTGCAATCGGCAAAGTAAGCGGAACTTCTAGATATTTAAGCAGATCATAAATGATCTCACAGGTTGCTGCTGCCTTAGGATCCACATAATACTGTTTTGCATAGTGCATATTGCTGGGATGATGGTCAATACAAAGTTCCACTTTTCCGCCCCATTGAGACAAAAGCGGTTCTTCCAAAAGCTTTTCGTCCGCCACATCGACGGCAACGATGGTTTTAGGGATAAAATCCTGCTCCGGAAGTTCTTGAAACAGAAATTCAAACTTTTTCCCGATCTTATCACTGCAGCGAACCTGTGCTCTTTTCCCAAGGCTGCGCAGAGCAAGGCAAAGCGCTGCCCCAGAGCCCAAAGTATCGCCATCAGGAGAAGCGTGGCAAAGAATCAGAATATCCTCCCGACTTTTTAAAAAAGCGGCAGCTTCATTCAGCGTGATGGTCATCTTTTTCCTCCAAATCATTGAGCATTTTTGAGATGTGCGCACTGTATTCAATCGAATCTGTTGCTTTAAAAAGCAGTGCCGGAACATGACGCAAATAGAGCCGTTCTCCCAATTCACGGCGAATAAATCCGGAGGCGGATTTTAGTCCTTCAACGGCACGTTTGGCACGGGGAAGTCCTTCCATATCACTGACGTAAACCGTACAATATGAAAGATCAGAGGTAACTTCTACCCGCACAATTGAAAGGAGGGTAGAAGTTACCCTCGGGTCTTTGAGTTCACGGAAAATTGCAGTCAGCTCCCGGCGGATATCCTCCGTCGTGCGTCCCATACGATGGCTTGGCATTGAGGCAAAGCCTCCTTTCTTAATCTTGCAAAAAGGGATCCGCCGCACCACAAATCAGGCGCAGGGCGGTCCCTTCTTGTTGGTTTTCCCTTTTATTCCTCGCGATATTCTTCCATCTGGAAAGCTTCGAGAATATCGCCGACCTTTACATCATTGAACTTCTCAAGGCAAATACCGCAGTCATAGCCTTCGGCTACTTCTTTTACATCATCTTTAAACCGGCGCAGAGAGGAAATTTGATCCTCTGTAATGACGATTCCGTCACGGACAACACGAATCTGTGCCGAACGTAAAACCTTTCCGCTCATTACATGTGCACCAATTACAGTACCGACACTGCTGATCTTATAAACCTCACGGCACTCGGCACGGCCCAGCTGAATCTCGCGTACTTTCGGAGCAAGCATTCCCTTCATTGCAGACTGCACATCCGCAATACAGTCATAAATTACGCGGTAAAGCCGCATTTCTACGCCGTTCTGCTTTGCATTTTCCTCCGCTACCGGGTCCGGACGGACATTAAATCCTACAACAATTGCGTTGCTGGCCGTTGCAAGCATAACATCGCTTTCGTTGATCGCACCGACGCCGCCGTGAATTACATTTACACGCACTTCACTATTGCTGAGTTTCTCCAATGACTGGCGAACTGCTTCTACAGACCCTTGTACATCTGCTTTTACAATGATCTGCAGTTCTTTCATATCGCCTTCCTGCATCTGCTCAAAGAGATTATCCAACGTAACTTTGGTCCGTGCATTAAAGGTCTCTTCTTTTTGAGCAGTACGGCGCTGTTCCACCAACTGACGGGCAAGCCGTTCATCCGAAACAGCATTAAAGATATCTCCACCTGTTGGAACATCATCAAGACCGGTGATCTCCACTGGGACACTGGGTCCTGCCTGCTCAATCGGTCTGCCGCAGAAATTGGTCATTGCGCGCACACGGCCGACCGTTGTTCCGGCAACAATAATATCTCCGATACGAAGCGTACCGTTTTGTACCAACATGGTCGCAATCGGTCCACGCCCTTTATCCAGACGTGCTTCAATGACAGTTCCTTTAGCAGCACGGTCAGGATTCGCTTTGAGTTCTTTCATATCGGCAACAAGAAGGATCATTTCCAAAAGATCCTTAATGCCGGTCTTCTGCTTTGCTGAAACCCGAATGCAGGGGGTATCGCCGCCCCACTCTTCCGGAACCAGTTCATATTCTGTGAGCTGCTTGAGAACTCGATCCGGATTGGCTCCGGGTTTATCCATTTTATTGATTGCAACAATGATCGAAACTTTTGCCGCTTTTGCATGGTGAATTGCTTCGATTGTCTGCGGCATAATACCATCATCCGCAGCGACTACCAAAACTGCAATATCCGTTACCTGTGCACCACGGGCACGCATGGTCGTAAACGCCTCATGACCCGGTGTATCAAGGAAGGTAACATCCCGTTTTCCCAATTTGACCTGATAAGCGCCGATATGCTGTGTAATGCCGCCGGCTTCATTTTCCGTCACATTGGTATGACGAATCGCATCCAACAAGCTCGTCTTACCATGGTCGACATGCCCCATAACGACTACAACAGGTGCACGGGGAACCAACTGGTCATCTTTATCTTCGCTGTCGTCAATGATCTGCTCTTCGATCGTGACAACAACTTCTTTTTCCACCTTCGCATGGAATTCCATTGCAGCAAGAGAAGCAGTATCAAAATCGATGGTATCATTGATGCCGGCCATAACGCCTAAGCCGATCAGCTTTTTGATAACTTCTGCGGCAGTTGCCTTCAGACGCATTGCGAGTTCTCCAACGGTGATCTCTTCTGGAATCTGCACGGTGATCGGTTTGTTTTTACGATCCAATGCAATTCGGCGCATACGCTCTGCTTCTGTCTCACGACGGGCCCCTCTGGGCTTACGATACTGGTTCCGTTTCTGGGTAAGCTTTTGTTTATGGACCATGTTGTCGGTCTTAAATCTGTCGCTTGCCAGACGATCATACTTTTCGTTGTATTTATCCAGTTCGACCGTATGGGCACGGGTATCTACAATCCGTGCTTCAGGATGTGAAATTGGCTGATCCGACTGTACCTGTGTAGAAGGGCGATTCTGCATCGGGCGCCTCTGTTGCGCCATTTTCTGTGCAGGAGAAAGCTCCCTTTTGTCGTCCCGGCGTCTGTTATTATTGCTATTGTTGTTATTATTGTTACGGAAAGGCGGACGGTCATTTCCCTCGCGGTTCGGTCTTCCGTTCTGCTGATTATTGCGGTTGACAAAATGATCATTGCGGGGAGCTACCGGTGTGATCTTTCCCGGCTTTTGTGCGACCGGACGAGGTGTGGCTTTTTCTTCTGTTTGTGGTGCATTGGCTTTTGGCTGCACGTTTTTCGCCTCTTTTTCGGGTTCTTTTGATTTTTTCAGATCTCTCTGGGCAAAATATTCATCTAGATTTTCTGAGGAATGTTTTTGTGTGAAAGATTCAAACACAATGTCCAATTCCGGTTCTGTCAGAGCAGTCATGTATTTTTTCTGCCCTTCGGTATATTTTTCAAGGACGTCCAGAACATCCTTATTCGGAACATTCAAGTCTTTTGCTACCTCGCGAACTCTGTATTTAATCATCATAAATTACATTCCTCCTCATCGGTTGCGCACAGCGTCTCTAACTTCTTTGCAAAACCGGCATCGTTTACTGCAATTACACCGGTGCGTCGGCCAAGCGCGCTGCCGATTTCATCCATATTCTCCCGTAAAGGCCGAACGCTGATTTTCATCATATCCGCTTCTTCGCGGATGCTAGCTGCAGTCCTTTCCGATAAATCGGATGCTAAAAGAACCAGCCTTGCCTTTCCATGACGGATCTGATCCAACGCCGGATCATGCCCCAAACTCAGCTTTCCCGCACGGCGGGCAAGCCCTAGAAAGGGGAGCAGTCTATCACTCATTCTCCGTCAACTCCTTCTCCATGGCGTCATAAATCTCATCCGGAATTTTCATGGAAAATGCCTTTTCAAAGCGCCGGGATTTTCTCGCCTTACGCAAACATTCGGCACTTTTGCAAACGTATGCACCTCGGCCCGGTTTTTTTCCGGTGAGATCCAGAGAAACTTCACCCTCCGGTGATTTTACAACACGTACCAGCTCTTTTTTAGGTTTCATCTCACCGCAGCCGGTACACATACGCATGGGGATTCTTTTTGGACGCATGGGAGACCTCCTTTTGGGGAATTGATTTGCTCACTTATGTTTTAAGAATTTTCTTTATTCATTCTCTGCAGTTTGATCTTCTGCAGGCTTTTCTTGATGTTCCAGTGGATTCTCTCCATAGAATCCACTTTCCGGCTTAATATCGATCTTCCACCCAGTCAGCTTTACTGCAAGGCGGGCATTCTGTCCTTTATTGCCGATTGCCAAAGAAAGCTGGCCATCCGGCACCGTTACGCGGCAAGAATGCGAACCGTCTTCTGAGATTTCGACATCGAGAACATTCGCCGGAGAAAGTGCATTGGCAATAAACTTTTTGGGATCATCACTATACTCGACAATATCAATTTTCTCTCCGGAAAGCTCATCGACAATCGCATTGACTCTTGCACCTCTCGCGCCGATGCAGGTACCTACCGCATCCACATCGGGGTTATGAGACATGACTGCCAACTTCGTACGGGAACCAGCTTCGCGGGAAACCGCCTTGATTTCAACGGTTCCATCGTAAATCTCCGGAACTTCCATCTCAAAAAGGCGTTTCACAAGATCAGGATGTGTGCGGGAAAGAATTGCTCTTGGTCCACGTTCTGTATCACGGACATCCACCACATACACTTTAATATGCTCGCCCTCACGAAACTGCTCATTTCCGACCATTTCACTGCGGGGAAGAGTTGCCTCACTACGGCCAATCCGCAAAGAGACAGCACCGGAGCGGGGATCTACCCGATCAACCAGGGCGGTAACAAGTTCCTGCCGTTTTGACTGGAACTCCTGCAGCATTTGACCGCGCTCTCCGTCTCTAATTCCCTGCCGAATAATATTCCGGGCAGTCTGGGCAGCAATTCTTCCAAATTCCTTCGTTTTAACAGAAACTTCTACTTCATCACCGATTCCTACTGTGGGATCGATTGCACGTGCTTTTTCCAATGTGATCTGGGTGCCCGGCTGCTCTACGTTTTCTACAACGGTTTTACGCAGAGTTACCTTAAACTCGCCGCTTTTTTCATCAAGAACTGCTTTTGCGTTCTCGTTTCCATAGCTGTTTTTACACGCCGTGGTAATTGCCTTTTCAATTCGATCCAGCATATAATCCATGGGGAGGCCCCGCTCTTTTTCTAAAATTTTTAAAGCCTCCATGATCTCGTTATTCATGCTTTAGTTCCCTCCAATAGCGTCATCGTCGAGCTTCACCCATGAAGCATCTTTTTTGGAAAATATAAAATCGGTATCATCCGAAAGCTGCAGGGTCACATTTTCCCCTTCGAAATTCTTTAAGATTCCGGAAAGTTCTCTTTCCCCTGAAGGCAGTGTATGAAACAGGCGCACGCGAACCGGTTCTCCCAGATAAGCTGCAAAATGCTCAGGGCGAGTCAGCTCGCGGTCAATTCCTGGGGAACACACTTCCAGCGTATAAGCCTCGGATACCGGGTCCAATTCATCCAAAGGATCGTTGATCGCATGGGTCAGGTCAACGCAGTCATCAATTGAAACGCCGCCCTTTTTATCGATAAAGATACGCAGGAACCAATCTGCTCCCTCTTTTAAATATCGAACATCCCAGACAGTCAGTCCTAACTCACGGGCATAAGGCTCTACAAAGCTGCGAACCTGTTGTGCAATACCGCCTTTTTTCTTTGCTGCCAAGTGATACACCTCTAATGCAAACAAAAGAGCGGGTCGCCCCACTCTTTCATCCTACAAAATATTACGTTTTGAGTATAGCACAGCCTTCTTTAAAAAGCAAGGCTTTTTTACCATTGAAATGGCATTCCGCCTTAGAAAATCCATGTTTCTAATAATTTTTCCTGCACAACAGGTTTTTTCTCTTTTTCTTTACGCTTCCATCTGTTTTGCAAGGAGCGCTGCCACGGTCTGTGTTAATTTTTTCTCTGTCTCATCTGCAGGGGCCTCTCCTCCCAAAAGTACCACTGCGCCATTTACATCACTCTGTACAAGAATTGGGCATGCAGTATCCGCATGATAGTCCATTCCCTCTACTGGCCGAATTCCGTCTTTTGACTGTGAAAGATAGGGGCGGCGATTCTGCATGCAGTCCTCCAGTTCCGCAGAAACGCGGCGCTCCAAAAACTCTCTACGAGAAACGCCCGCTGCTGCCACCACATGGTCTCTGTCACAGATGAGAACCGGATGCCCAGAGGTCTGAAACAGAACTTCAGCATATTGATCTGCCGTTTGAGAAAGATCTCCTATTGGAGAATATTTGCGAAAGATTACACCACCAGTATTATCTGTATAAATTTCCAATGCGTCCCCTTCGCGAATTCGCAGCGTACGCCGGATTTCCTTTGGGATTACCACCCGTCCCAGATCATCAATTCTTCTTACAATTCCTGTTGCTTTCACCGACGATTACCTCCTATGAATCTTTTTCAATTTTGAAAAAGAAATGTTTGTGGTTATTACAGGAACTAGTATCTGCAATATTTTCCCTGCTATGCCGAATTTTTGCTTAACATGATCTGGAAATAAATGTCGATTCGGACAAATCTCTTTGATTTCATCCGAAAAGCTTCTCTTATCTTGCATTTGGGCTGAAAAAAGAATAAAATAAAATTATTATTTTTTCGGATTTCATTTTAAAAAACTTGGAGGTTTCTCAATGATCAAAAAGTCATTTTTTAAGATTGTGGCTCCGCTTTTTCTATCGGCAGCTCTTCTTTTTAGCGGATGCGGTTCCGCACGAACAGCGCTCTCATCTGATGAGATCAAATCAGCGGCAGAATCTGCCGGATATACCGTAAGCAGCCAAGACATTTCATCATCTTCCAAACTGGATGCTTACCTGGCAGGTACACAGCAAAGTGATTCTTCTCTGCAAATGGCTTTCGTTCAATTTAAAGAAGAAAGTGATGCAAAGGATTTTTACTCACAGATGCGCGATGCTTATTCTTCCCGCGCCGGGTTGGAAATTAAAGAGACAAACTCCGATACATACACTACGATGACTGCTCAGGGCGGTGATCTTTACTACCGGCTTTCAAGGATCAGCGGCACTGTTCTTTACGCAAAAGGGACCATTTCAGATAAAGCCGCTGCAGACACGCTCTTTAAAAACACAAAATATTAAATTACAAAAAGCTCCCTGCTAATTAATAAAGCAGGGAGCTTTTGATTGATATTACAGCGCAAAAGCTGAAGAAATAAAAAAGCCGTCCTTTTCTAAGAAAGGGACGGCTTTTCATTATTTTTAAAGGAGCGCTTCATGTGCTTTCTCTTTTAGTTCATGAATCGCAGCTGCATAATCTGTTTTTCCAAAGACTGCAGTTCCCGCCACACAAACATCAACGCCGGCACGTGCTGCGGCCCCAATCGTTTCCAAATTGACCCCGCCGTCAATTTGGATCAACATCTGCGGACATTTTTCTTTAATTGCTTTCACCTTATCCATCATATCCGCCATAAATTTCTGCCCGCCAAAACCAGGCTCAACCGTCATGATCAATACCATATCGGTCTTATCCAAATAGGGATACACTTTTTCCACCGGGGTCCCGGGCTTTAAAGCAATTCCAGTTTTTGCGCCGCCCTCATGAATCTTTTCCAAGGTTGCTGCCGGATCTTGTGCCGCTTCCAAATGGAAACAGATCCGGTCACTTCCGGCTTTTAAAAACTGCGGTACATATCTCTCAGGATGATCAATCATCAAGTGTGTATCAAAATGTAAATTCGTATGGGAACGGATTGCTCCTACAACACACGGCCCGATTGTGATATTTGGCACAAAGTGTCCATCCATCACATCAATATGAATCCAATCCGCTCCGCCCTTCGTAATCGCTTCGACTTCTTCTCCTAGTTTTGCAAAATCAGCCGATAAAATAGATGGTGCTATCAGCATGCTTCAATTCCTCCAAAATTTTACTGCATTTATTTTTTTATCATACACCATCTTTCCCAAAAAAGGAAGATCTATCAGGGCAATCCGCTAAATGAGAAAGCCCAGCCTTCGTACCAATCACCGTACGAAAGCTGAGCTCTCATCTATAATAAGCGGGGGAAAAGGCAGCTGCCTCCCGCACCCTCAGTCTATGCGAAAATCACTATTCCGTGCAAATGCATTCTACGCGCAACGTCCAAAAAAGGTCAATTCAGAATGGCCCCCAAAATATGCTGCCGCAACGCGATCTTCCTGCATTCTGCTGCGCACAGCAACACGTGCCTGCCTGGTTTTTTCCTGTTTTGTGTACTGCTCGACGCAGTAACGGTACATACGCATTTTAGCTTCGTCCCTCAAAACTTTTCTGGTGCAACAAATTACGACTCCCGAAAAAGTTCCTTCTATTAAAAAATACAGAAAGTTTCCCTCTCCGAAAGCGAACGCAAAAAGCGACATTGCTGCCACCAGCCCAATCATCAACCGTTCCACTTTTCCTTTTGGATGATAATGCAGTGCTAACCGCAATGATATCAAAAACAAAATCCCACCAAAAATTATAGACATTTTCATTTTTCACCTCAAACATTTGTTCAAATCCTTGATTCTTATATTAGCACAAATGTTCTTAATCTGCAATAGATTTTTTATCTTTTTCTCATTATTTTATTCTTCAAGGGACAAATCTGTCCCTCTTGTATTATGATTAACTAATAAAAAAGCAGCAAAGCTTTTTATCAAAGCCTTACTGCCTATGATTTAATTGAGAAAATAGATATTCATTGATCTGCGGCCAAAGCTAGTGCATTCACCCATGGTATTCATATAAAGGTCAATCATAACACCGCTTCCGTTAGAAACAAATCCACCGGTATCGGCGGCCACTGCATAGCCGTAAACATAGCTGCCGTCTGCAGAAGTAATATACATCCGCGTGCCATAAGGAATCACTGCCGGATTAACTGCAACCCGTCCAACCATGGTCGGAACTCCGGTGCTGCATATTCCATCGTTTGTATAAGCCGTACATACGCCACTGATCACTCTTGAATAAGAGAGACCCGCAATGGTATTGCCTCCTGAGTTTCCGGAATAAGAAGCGTTTTGTGTCGGCTGAGAAGCCTGCACTTTTGTTCCTACAAGGACCACTTCATTAACTGGCTGTTTAGTCACGGTAGAGGACAATTCCTGTTGAGAATCCTGTTGTCCATTTACATACTTGGTACGAACCACTACAGAGGCTTCGCCTTTCTGACCAGCCGTTTGAACCTGTCTGGTTCCTTTGGCTAAACTTGCGTCCTCTTGTTCCGAGGTCGTAAAGTCCAGTGCTCTGGTCTCGGTGGTTTCCTGATATGTAATCCGGTTTATAACAACTTGTGCATTTTCTTCGAGAGGCTTATTGGAAGGTAAATTCAACTCATCATCTTTTCCAAGATTGATGCCCGCTTCACGAAGCGCCTGTACCGCGGTTTCATTTTTTAAAACCAAAATATCTTTTGTCTCACCGTCAACCGAAACTGAAACATGCTGTCGTCTTTCAACGGTGATCTGCATATCATCCTGAACTTTTTCTTGCAATCCAGGAGTGACCGTATCGGACTCGCCAATCGGATCCGCTCCCAACTGATTCAAAACTTCTTCTACCGTAGTTCCATCGTTAACCACCAAAGAAGAAAATTTATTTCCGTCCTGCACACTCACAGCCCGCCCGGTTGTTACATTCAAAAGAATGTCACCATTTGTATTCGTCTCGCGATCCACACGATCCATTGGGGCAAGTTCTACACCGGCCATCTGTAGAATGGACTGAGTCTCTCCGTTTTGCAGCATTCGGAGGGTTGTGCTTTTGCCATTCACAGTAACGACCGCATTGTGAGTTGTCGCAAATACCGTACCGGTCATCGCCGTTCCCGATATTACTAGTGCCGCACTCAGCGCAGCAATCATCTTGATTGGTTTCAGCATTATCTTAATCACCCTTTTCTGATAACTTACCAACTGCTCAACAGGTTTATGGGTCTCATGATACGAATAAAAATGCTCATTGTCAAATTTCAAAAAGTTCTGAATTTGAGCATTATGTACAAAGGCTCCCCCCCGTTTCCAGTCGAAAGGGCTCCTTTTTTTTCGAGAAAAGTGGTTAAAATGGGATTTGTTGGATTTACTTTCTGTGCATTATGTAAGAATTTGCTTGTAACCATTTTGTAATAAAGTTAACATAATCATTTCAATCCCAATTTTTTGTGATTTTAGTGGCTGATGTGGAGGGGAAATTACGTTTGGGTCCCCGCTTTTTACTTGTTCTTCCATTTATCATTTTTACAAGTAAAAGGGAAGACCTTTCTAATACAGAAGGTCCTTTCTAATCAAGTGTAAAGCAAATCGCTTTACATCAAAGTATAACCTCCACACTCTATACCGCCAAAATAGGGGTTGTCCACTATTCCTAGAATTGTAATGGCATATCCCTTGTCACCAAATTCTAAAAATTTTTTCTTACATTTTTTGGAAACAGTCAATCCCTTTACAATTTGTCCTCCTATTTTTTCCCTTTTAAACTTCATTTTTTAAGAAGTAATTATATATATGTATTTAAACATATATAATGTAAAAAAAATAATAGAGTTATCGCAGTAAATCAAAAAAAGTCTGTTGATTGTGGGTGATTTTCCGACTATTGCTGTTTTTATTTTAATTTTGGACTTTATTCTTCCATAATTTTCGAGATGAGATTTTTTACTTTTGCCTTTAAAAGGGTGATTTGATTTGACGCTTTTTTCTGTTTTTCAGCGGATTTTCTTGATTTTTACTTCTAATAAACAAATTTCATTTTTGAAAAAACGCTGACGATTTTATTCACAATATCTGTGTCTAAATTTATTACAGCCCCATTTTAATCCTAACTTTTCGAATAACATGGCGAAAAAAGGGAAAATAAAAAATCCTTCCGAAAATATTCGGAAGGATTTTTTTGCACTGTAAAACAGCGTTGAAAGATGCAATTTATCTCTTTGAGAACTGCGGAGCACGACGTGCAGCTTTGAGGCCGTACTTCTTACGTTCTTTCATTCTCGGATCACGAGTCAGGAAACCGGCCTTTTTCAAAGCAGAACGAAGGCTTCCATCCTCATACTGGAGCAATGCGCGGGCAACGCCGTGGCGAATTGCCCCGGCCTGTCCGGAAACACCGCCGCCGGCAACACGGCAGACGATATCAAATTTATCATTGAGTTCTGTCAGCGCGAGAGGCTGGCGAACAATGACCTTCAGTGTATCAAGGCCAAAGTAATCATCAATACTGCGATCATTAATTGTGACCTTTCCGGTGCCCTTATACAAACGAACTCGGGCAACGCTGCTCTTGCGGCGACCGGTACCATAAAAATAAGGTGCTTTCTCGTACATAGTTCAGTCCTCCTCCCTTAAAATTCCCATGCAGTTGGCTGCTGGGCAATATGTCCGTGCTGTTCCCCTTCGAATAGACGAAGACGGTTGATGGAAGTACGACCGATGGTATTCTTCGGCAGCATTCCCTTAACGGCCAACTCCATGGCTTTGCAGGGTTCTTCCCGCATCATGGTGTCATATTTGACATCTTTCAGATGGCCGATATAGCCGGTATGATGATAATAATGTTTCTGCTCAAGTTTATTTCCGGTGAGCACTGCTTTTGCGCAGTTGACGATGATTACGTGATCACCGCAGTCTACATGGGGAGCAAAAGTCGTCTTATGCTTTCCACGCAGCAAAAGAGCTGCCTGTGAAGCAACACGGCCAAGGGGTTTTCCCGCTGCATCAATCACATACCACTTGCGCTCGACAGCCTCTGCCTTCGGCATATAAGTGGACATAACAGAACCTCCAGTTCAGAAATTATATTTACAATCGCCCCGCCCCAGCGGGGCTGCTTCTTGCTCTTTTAAATTAAGTAAAAAAGCGCGCAAAAAATCCTGCGCAGAGGAATTGCATGTATGATAGTAACACAGCAGTTTCAGAAAGTCAAGCCAATTTCTCGGATTTTTTTATTTAGTTTCGTACTTTCTTTGATTTTCTCTTGTTTTCAGCCATTTACATGAGTATTCTATGCTTTCATTTTTAAAATAAACGGGAGCAGTATTGAATGATCAATTCTTTAGGCATTGTATTTTCTTCTGACGATTCCTGTAAAAGTTAAAATCACAAATTCCAATTTTATATTTATTTACTGTTTTAATTTGAAATTATGATTTACAAATTAAATCGTATTTTAGCATTTTTTATGACTTTTGAAAATTTTGCGCCTTTTATTGGAGGATTTGCTCTGTACTTTTTATTTTTCTGTCGTCTTGCGGTGACATTCTCTGCTCATCGGACAGTTAGCACAACCACAGCCACAGGAGGATTTCCCTCTTTTGTGATCTTTGATCATCTTAAAAACGATCGCTGCTACAACTAATACCAGAGCTATCAAAATCACGATGGTTGCCAAATTGCTTACAAACCACTCAAACATTTTAAATTCCTCCTGCCTTTTTTAATTTTACGTGTGTACCCGTACATTGGGCTGTCGTAGTGTATTAGATTCCTGATAGGGACGAATCAACATATAAAGGAAAAGCGCCACAATCGCAAACGCCGCAACGGAGCCAACTAAATTTCCGGCTCCCGAGAAAAGCATCCCAAGCTGATAGATGCAAAGTGAAACTGCATAGGCGAATACACATTGATATCCAATTGCAAAAAAGGTCCATTTTGTGCTATTCATTTCGCGCTTAATAGCACCCATTGCTGCAAAGCATGGGGCACAAAGAAGATTAAAGACTAAGAACGAATAGGCAGAAAGCGAAGTAAAGGTAGACTGCATATTGTTCCAAATTTGCCAGCCGTTTTCTGCAACTTCGTCAAATCCTCCAAACAAAACGCCCATGGTTCCAACCACATTTTCTTTCGCCATTAGTCCGGTCAATGTTGCAACGGTTGCCTGCCAGTTGCCCCAACCAAGCGGTGCAAAGATTACACAGATTACAGAGCCAAACGCCGCAAGCATGCTGTCGGCTTCCTCAACCATTCCAAAAGAACCATCCACCCAACCAAAGTTTGAAGTGAACCAAACTAAAATAGTTGCCAACAAGATCACGGTACCGGCTTTTCTAATAAAGGAAGAGGCACGCTCCCACATGGAATGGAGCAAATTAGAAACAGTCGGCCAGTGATAGGCTGGCAGTTCCATAACAAATGGAGCCGGATCTCCGGAAAACATTTTCGTCTTTTTCAGCATAATGCCAGAAAGAATGATGGCAAAGATTCCAACAAAATACGCACTCGGTGCTACCCAAGGCGCTCCATTAAACAGTGCACCTGCAATCAAAGCAATAATCGGCAATTTTGCGCTGCATGGAATGAATGTCGTCGTCATGATCGTCATTCTGCGGTCTCTTTCATTTTCGATCGTACGGGAGGCCATAATTCCCGGGACACCACAGCCTGTACCAATCAGCATTGGAATAAATGACTTTCCAGAAAGGCCAAATCTACGGAAAATCCGGTCCATTACAAACGCAATTCTGGACATATATCCGCAAGCTTCCAGAAAAGCAAGGAAGAAAAACAAAACCAGCATCTGCGGAACGAATCCCAAGACCGCTCCAACGCCAGCCACAATTCCGTTCAGGATCAGTCCTTCCAGCCAATCCGCACAATTCACGCTGTCCAATCCGCTCTTGATTAGCGAAGGAAGTCCCGGTACCCAAATGCCATAGTTGGCCGGATCCGGCTCTTCTTTATCTGCAGCTGCCATATAGGTATCATAATTTACCGGAATTTCCTGATCAATACTTCCATCATCCTCATTGCGAATATACGCGGTCGTTGTCAAGTCAACTGCTTCTTGTGGGTCCTTACCTGCATCTTCCGCGGCAGCTTCAAAAGCTTCTTTGATGGCACCCGGTTCCTGATAAACATCCTTTGCTTCTTCATAAGAGGAAGTTCCCACTCCAAATAGATGCCAGCCGTCTCCAAAGACACCATTATTTACCCAATCATTTGCCCAGCCGCCGATCGTTGTAATAGAGACAAAATAAACAAGGAACATTACAACTGCAAAAATTGGCAGTGCCGCAAAACGGTTCGTAACGACCTTATCAATTTTATCGGAAATTGAAAGCTTTCCTGCGCTCTTCTTATGATAGCAGCCTTTTAGAATCGATGCGATGTACAAATAGCGTTCGTTCGTGATAATACTTTCGGCATCGTCATCGCATTCTTCTTCTGCGGCCTTAATGTCCTGTTCAATATGATCCAAAACTTCTTTTCCTAATTTTAGCTGTGCAAGCACTTTATCATCGCGCTCAAAAATCTTAATTGCATACCATCTTTGCTGTTCTGCCGGAACACTATTTAAAGCAGCCTCTTCAATATGGGCCAGCGCATGTTCTACCGCTCCCGAAAAAGTATGCATCGGAATTGTTTTTGAATTCTTTGCCGCATAAATCGCTGCTTCTGCGGCTTCCATGATACCCGTTCCTTTTAAAGCGGAGATCTCAACGATTTTACAGCCAAGTTCTCTCGAAAGTTCCTGTAAATTGATTTTGTCCCCGTTCTTTTTTACCAGATCCGTCATATTAATAGCCACTACAACCGGAATCCCTAATTCAACAAGCTGCGTGGTCAGATAAAGGTTCCGTTCCAAATTGGTCCCATCAATAATATTTAAAATTGCATTCGGCCTTTCTCCTACCAAATAGTTACGCGCAACCACTTCTTCCAACGTATAAGGAGAAAGCGAATAAATTCCCGGCAAATCAGTGATGATCACATCTTCGTGCTTTTTTAATTTTCCTTCTTTTTTTTCAACCGTTACTCCCGGCCAGTTGCCGACGAACTGATTAGAACCGGTCAACCCATTGAATAATGTTGTTTTGCCACAGTTTGGGTTTCCCGCTAAGGCAATTCTCAATGTCATGTCCATATTCCTCTCTTTCATAATTAGCATATGCTAATTAACTGTTCTAAAAAAATAGGGGCGTTCCCCTTTCTGGTCATTTGATTTATTCGACTTCAATCATTCCGATATCTGCTTTTCGAAGAGAGAGTTCATAGTTTCGCACAGTGACCTCTATTGGGTCTCCAAGCGGTGCAACTTTGCGGATATGAATCTGCTGCCCTTTGGTAATCCCCATATCCATAATGCGCCGCTTAATTGCACCTTCTCCATGAAGTTTTACTACCGTAACGGTATCTCCGACCTTTGCTTCTCTCAATGTTTTCATTTTTGCTATCCCTTCCTTTCAGTAAATAGACTGCTGCTCTTTAAACCATGACCTTCTGTGCCATTTCCTGGCTGATTGCAATTCTTGCTTCTTTCACATTGACAATCACGTTGCCACCCATCGTGGTGATAACCGTCACATTTCCTCCAACCACAAATCCCAAATTTTCCAAATGCTTTTTGACCTCGGGTTTTCCTCCAATTCGTTTGATCGTGTTTCGTTCTCCAATGTTCGCAAGCGTTAATGGCATTTTTACCGCTCCCTTTCTGTTGTCCGTTGTTAGCATTCGCTAACTAAATGCTATATTAGCATATGCTAATTGAAAAGTCAATGGAATTTTTTCAAAATTAAGTCTTGCTTTTACAATTTTAGGACTATGCAATCTTAAGTTAACGTAATCTAATATAATGTTGTGCGATTTTACAATATTTTTTAAAATTCCATTTAATGGTATTATATTGTAATCGTAATAAAGAAAGTAGTATACTAAATATGGAATTTAAAAGGGTAAATCTTGGCTTATAAAAATTAAAATACAAATTATAAAGTTATCTCTGTTAAACGTTTTCTAAAAGATTGATTCGTTTTATAAGTTGAATTATAATGCAATTAGGCAATTATTTTTTCATAAAAATCTCCTATCAAAAATTAAGAATTTGTATTTTATGCTGATAAGATTGAACGGCTAAGATTTCTATGTAGGGAGAAATTTTTCTGCTTTTACACGAATGGCAGAATGAAAAATGGGAGAGAACTAATGAAACCAAAATTGAAAATTCTGATTGTAGACAATCAAAAAATTAATCGAAAAATTCTAAGCAGGTTTCTTTCTGATTTTTACGAGATTATAGAAGCAGAGAATGGCAGATCCGCTCTTGCTACTCTACGTTCACAAAAAGGAACCATCTCTGCCGTTCTTTTGGACCCGATTATGCCGATTATGAATGGCTATGATGTCTTAAAAGAAATGTCCAAAAATCCAGAAATGGCCGCTATTCCGGTGATTGTGATTTCCCAGGACAACAAAGAGGATAGTGAAATAAAAGCACTGCAAATGGGGGCAAGAGATTTTATTTCCACCCCTTATAACCCAAAAATCTTGCGCCGCAGACTTTCCAATTTGATTGAATTATATCAATCCAATCTTTGTATTGGGCATATTGAACGCGATACGCTCACCGGTATTTATACCAAAGACGCTTTTTATCGTCATGCGACAGAAATTTTAGGCTCCAATCCAACAACACCTTTTACTTTGGTTGCTACTGACATTGAACGTTTTAAATTGGTAAATGATAGCTTTGGTTCTGCTACAGGTGATGAGCTTTTGCAGTATATTGCAAAAATTTTACAGCATGATTCCCTTCAACTTCACGGAATCTGCGCACGCCACAGTGAAGATCACTTTATGATTTTAGTTCCAAAATGCGCAGATGACGAAAATATGCATTCATTTATTGACGCAGCTCAAAAAGAATTAAATCAATTTCCCTTGAACATGAAGATTTCTCTGAAATTTGGGGTGTACTTAATAAAGAATCTACAAACTCCTGTTCCGATTATGTGTGACCGTGCTCTCTTGGCAGCTGAAAGTGTAAAGGGACATTATGAAAAATCCTACGCTTACTATGATGACTCTATTCGCCAACGTCTTGTTCGGGAACAGCAGATTATAGATGAAATGAAATCATCCTTAGAAAAGAATCGATTTCAAGTCTTTCTGCAACCAAAATACGATCTGACCAATGAAAAAATTGTTGGTGCAGAAGCTCTTGTGCGCTGGACCCACCCAAAACTTGGCGCACTGAATCCAGGTGAATTCATTCCGCTTTTTGAGCATACCGGGTTTATTACGGAACTAGACGAATATGTCTGGAACCACACCTGCGAAATTTTGGAAAGCTGGAATCAAAAAGGCTTACCGCATATTCAGGTTTCCGTAAATGTTTCCCGAAAAGACATTTATCAAGAAAACCTTCCGGAAATTATCTGGAACATCGTTAAAAGACATGAACTTCAACCGAGTCAACTCCATCTTGAAATTACAGAAACTGCTTATACAGAAAATGCTGGACAATTAATAAGCGTTGTCAATGAGCTCAAAAAAATTGGATTTTTAATTGAAATGGACGATTTCGGAACCGGATATTCTTCTTTAAACATGCTCTCTGAGCTTCCGATTGATATTTTAAAACTGGATATGCGCTTTATGAACTCCATCAAAAAAGGAGCATTACAAAAAAACAAACATAATATTTTGGAATTTATTATCAGTCTTGCAAAATGGATTAATTTACAGGTCGTTGCGGAGGGTGTTGAAAGCAAAGAGCAAGCTGACTTTTTATGTAAACTCGGATGCAACTATGCGCAGGGATACTATTATGCAAAACCTATGCCGGTCGATGAATTTACCAAACTTCTAAATAATTCAGATATAGAAATCCCATCGATTCCTCCCAATTGCTAATAAATTTTTAAAACATATCCCATCGCTATAGGAACCGTTTATGGCTTTTATAAAACATGAAAATAAAGCTAACAAAGCCGCAAACTTTGAATCATCAAGGCTTGCGGCTTTGTTTTTGGCGTCCTCGAGCGGATTTGAACCGCTGGCCTACCGCTTAGGAGGCGGTCGCTCTATCCAGCTGAGCTACGAAGACAAATACATTATTAAAGACAAAATAAATTATTCGAATGATCTGTCAATTTTCGCTATAAAGGCTTCTTCCTTTAA
The DNA here is from genome assembly GCF_026314295.1 of Caproicibacterium sp. BJN0003. Taxonomy (NCBI): domain Bacteria; kingdom Bacillati; phylum Bacillota; class Clostridia; order Eubacteriales; family Oscillospiraceae; genus Caproicibacterium; species Caproicibacterium sp. BJN0003. The sequence goes on along the minus strand of NZ_CP111108.1, from coordinate 30,838 downwards.
GTATTCATTATACGGCTCAAATTTGTTTTTTGTCAACGGGCTTTCCCTCCCATGACAGTAAAAAGCCTAAAATCAGCAGAATCATACAAGCAATCGGCAGATAAGAAAGCACATACTGAATCCAATTTACTTGTGGAATGATCAGCCGAATAGAGCTAAAAAAGCAGGCCATAAAAATCCCCTGAAAAGCAGATAAAAATACACAGACTCCAAATGCCTTGCGCAAAGGTTTCACTAAAAATAAAATCAGCCAAATTACAACTGGAATCGTAAATGCAACAAACAGAAAAAAATCGCACTCAAAAAAACGATTTGCCAAAGCATAGACTGCAATTTCCGGCGTTGTCAGTGCATTGTTTTTTTCAAAAGCAGCTGGTACAAAAAGAAAGACCAAAAAAACAGCTTCAAAGACAACCGATGCGATGCGAATCTGTCGTGGTGATTTTGTCATAGAAAGTCTCTCCTTTAAAATTCATATTCATATGGAGAATAGTTTCATTATAATGATTTTTCAGAAGAAAAGCAAGGAAGAGCATCTTCCCAAAAACATGATTTTGTTGGGATTTTAATCGAATTCATTTTTATGGAATGTATTATCATTTTAGGAAAAAAATGATTTTATCCTTGAAATTTCAGTAAACATGTAGAAATTTTTTGAAAGTTGTGATACATTATCCTATTATACAAGTTATAAAAACGAGGAGATAAAAATGGAAATCCAGCAAAATTATGAAGATGCATTCCAATCGGCAACGGAACTTTTTTCTTCAAAATGGATGCAGCGCTGCAGCTTTGCAGAAGAATTCCGCAATAAATGGCACCGAGTTCTGCGCACAAATGTCCGCAGTGAAAAAAATATTCTTCCAGAAAATGCGGAGACAATTTTTCCGGTTTCATGCAGTTTTCATGGTGGAAACATTATTTTTCATTTTGACCAGGAAAAACTTCTTGATTGGTTCCGACAAGACTCCCTTGGAAAAGAGCGGCGGGTTTTTATCTCAAAAGATCTCACCCGCGGCCTTTCTGGAGAGCTTTCCTTCCATGATTCTCCGTTTCATTATAATTCCACTGCCGCAGAGCCGTCTATCCCTGAAAACGGAACCGAAATCTTTGTATGCTCTCTTCCCGGATTCCCACCGCCGCTGCAGGTAATCTATGGAAATAAACGGATAGAAAGTTCTTTTCATGGCTTTAAAAAGCGTAAACTTTCTTTTTATCTGATTCCTGCTGAATTTACGCCGGCATTTCTCTGTACCCCTTTTGAAAAATGTCTCTATCTGTTTTGGATGGACTGCTGCATCATGATGGAAAACCGAGCTAGATTAAAAGATAAGGACCTAAAACCTTTACTGCATATTTTTCGACCGACCTCCATACTGACTGTGGAAAAAATAATCTGAAAGTCATCATCGAAAGAAGGAAAATGATTGAAACAGGGAACCCCACCGCTTAGTGCGGCTGTGCAAAAACAAATCATTGATATGATTCTAAAAAATGATATGAAACCTGGCGACCGTCTGCCAACCGAATCAGAGCTTTGCCGTAGACTTAACGTTGGCCGCGGCACTGTTCGTGAGGCGGTAAAAGCGCTGATCTCCCAAAACGTTTTAGTCGTTCGGCAAGGATCCGGTACATTTATCTCACCCCGGCAGGGAGTCTCAAGTGATCCTCTCGGGCTTACTTTTTTAAAACACGATCAGCAGCTCGCTTTGGATCTTTTAGATGTCCGTCTGATGTTGGAACCAGACATTGCTGAACTTGCGGCAATCCGTGCCACAGCCCGGGAACTGCGGATAATTGAACAGCAATGCGATACGGTACAGGAACTGATCGAAAAAGAAGAACCATATCAGCAGGCCGACGTGGAATTTCATCGGCGAATTGCCCAGGCCAGCCATAATCAAGTAGTCAGTACATTGGTCCCGGTGATTCATTCGTCAGCAACTCTAAACATCGATTTAACAAAAAACAGTCTCAAAGGCGATACGATTCGGTACCATCGAGCGCTGGTAAACGCAATTTCTCGCCACGACCCTTACGGTGCCCGTTATGCTATGATTTTACATCTAGCGACAAATCGTCAATATCTATTTCCAAACGAGCCAACCCCCTAAACTCTGACAATTTTGGTCAGAGTCTTTTTATGCTTCTTTAATTGGTAGGACAACTTATCCCCCTTGATGTAAGAGCTCAGTGTTAAAACTGCACAATATTTTTATTAATATCTTGCTCAATTGACGATTTTGAGTCAATTTGCATAAAATATATTGACAAACCGGTTTCATCAATATATGATGAATTTGAAAGTACGGGGGAGTAGAAAGAAGGAAGCAAATGTGACAACGGACGGAAAAAAAGTTACCATTGATCATGTTGCTTCGCTGGCAGGCGTTTCTAAGACGACTGTCTCCCGCTATCTTAACGGTCGGTACGATGCTTTATCTGACGAAACCAGAGTTCGGATTGCAAAGGTGATTCAAGAACTCAATTACCGTCCAAATCGAATTGCCCAAAGCTTAAAATCCCGCAATAGCAAAATGCTGGGTTGTCTCGTCAGTGATATCAGCAGCCCCTTTTCTTCTATTCTAGTAAAAGGAATCAACAGTGTCTGCACGCAAGTTGGCTATCAGCTGCTCCTTGTAGACAGCGGCGATGATCCGGAAAACGAACGCTGTGCGATTCAAAATCTTTTGGAAAATCAGGTGGATGGGTTAATTATCAACACCACCGGACAAAATGATCCCTATCTTTTGGAATTAAAACGACAAAAAGTTCCTCTCGTTCTCGCTGATCGATGCCTTTCGGCACCCGGTATCATTGATACCGTTGCGACAGAGAATTACCACATTACATATAACTGCATTTCTTATTTAAAACAGCTAGGTTATGAGCAAGTTGCCTTTTTTACTCCAGGCAACGGAATGATTGCCCCTCGAATTCTCCGTTATCAAGGATTTTGTGATGCGCTCCATGAAGTATTTGGATATTCCGGTGAGGAAAACACTTATACTTTCTCTTTGGAAAAAGAAGCAGACTGTACCGAGAAGGTTCAGCAGTTTTGCAACAAATATCCAAAAGAACGAATTGCGCTCTTTGCAGTAAACGGTGTAACGCTTTTGCGCGTTCTTAACGCTGTACAGACTTTGAAAATTTCGATTGGTGCCAATTTTGGCGTCTGCGGATTTGATAATTGGGGCTGGGCCGATTTGATTCCACCTGGGATCACCACAATTACCCAGGATTCCAGATTGGTTGGAGAACACGCCGCTCAGCTTCTTCTCGAGCGTATTGCTGGGAAAGGTCCCAAAGACCCGGTTTATGAAGAGCTTCCCAATAAACTTGAAATCCGCGGTTCCACTGTTTCTTCTTAAAAAAATCAAAAAATTTTTATTTTGATTTTTTTTTAAATTTTATGGAACCGGTTCCATAGTGGTTTTTTAATGGTTGTTTACTGGTAACGTACCAGTCAGCATAAATCATTTATTTATGGGAGGAATACAGAATGTTCAAAAGAAAATCGATCCTTGCTCTTGCGTTGGCAGCAGGCATGACATTTAGTCTTGCAGGCTGCGGCGGAAGCTCCAGCAGTTCTTCTGCAGCAGCTTCCGGTACCGCTTCCAAAGCGGCTGCTACTTCATCCAGTGCTTCCGGCGCTGCGACCGGCACGAAGGTCGGAAAAACCGTCCTCAAGTGTTCTTTCAATCAGTCAGCTGATAACCCGGAGGCTAAGACTGTTGTTGAGATGAGCGATAAGCTTTATGATGCAACTGATGGCCGTTATTCCATTGAAGTTTATCCGAATGAACTGCTCGGCAGCCAGAAGGATTCTTTGGAACTAGTCGAAAATGGTGCAATCGATATGGCAATTGTCGCAAACTCCATGGTAGAAAATGTAAACCCTGACTTTGCGGTTATCGGCTGCCCTTACATGTTCGATTCTATCGATCATCAGAAGAAACTGTTCCAGTCTGGCGCACTTGATGATTTGTATGCAACAACTGAGAGTGCAGGATTTGATGTTCTTGCAGCTTATAGCCTTGGAGCTCGCTGCATCTACACAAAGAGTGCTCCGGTAAAAACCCCAGCTGATCTCTCCGGTAAAAAGATTCGTGTTATGCAGTCCGATACCATGGTTCAGATGCTCAAATACATGGGCGGCGTAGGAACCCCGATGAGCCAGGGCGATGTTTACTCTGCAATTCAGGCAGGTACTCTGGACGGCGCTGAGAACAATATCATTACTTATGTTGATTTGAAACAATACGAAGTTGCTCCCTTTTTCTCCGAGACAAATCATCTGATGATCCCTGATGAACTGATTATCAGCTCCAGCCTCTTTAAGGGCATGTCCGAAGATGATGCAAAGGCTCTGAAGAAAGTTGCTAACGAATCCGTTGATACGATGTTCAACCTTTCTGCGAAACTCCGCGATGAGTATCTCACAAAGTGCAAGAATGAACTCGGTGTCACCATCACCACCGTTGATATTAAACCTTTCCAGGATGCTATGAAGCCCCTGATCGACAGTGTTTCCAACCGCAGTGATATGACAAAATCTATCTATCAAGAAATTCAGAAGCTGAAATAACCCTTTTGAGAATGTCAAAAGAGGCCCGCAGGCTCCTGCGGGTCTCTTCTGCTAAAGAGGGAAAAGAGAACAGGAGGTTCTACATCAATGCATGCTTTTACAGCGGTAAAAAGGGTCATTGACAAGATTATGGAATGGTGCAACATTATCATTCTTGCCATTATGACGATCCTTGTTACCTATCAGGTAATCACACGCTACTTTTTCAACAAGCCGAGTGCTATTTCCGAAGGACTCGCACAGTACCTTTTCGTTTGGATGATCATGTTCGGCAGTGCCTATGTTTTTGGTCTGCGTGAGCATCTGAACATCACGGTAATCAAAGACAAATTATCCCCGACGCCTTATCTAGTCGTCGAGATTCTTACCAATCTTGTTTTGCTCATTTTCTCTTGGGGCATTATGATTGTCGGCGGTTATCAGGGCGCACTCAAACAAATGACCACAGTAGATGCTTCTTTGCAAATCCCCATGGGAATCATTTACATAGCAATTCCGATCTGCGGCTTTGTAATGCTGTTTTATGCAGTCTATAACATCTGCCTCGCAGTTGTCGAATATCATCAAAAAGTTGCCGCAAAGCCGGCTCCAACCACAGGAAAGGGGGAATCTGATACATGAACAGCGCTACACTTGCCGCATTGATTATGGTCGTCGGCATTGTTATCACCCTTTGTCTCGGCTTCCCGATTGGTCTTTCCATCGGAATTAGTTCCGCCGCTGCCATCATGGTGATTCTTCCTTTTGATAAGGCAATGATTACCGCTTCACAGCGAATGTTTACCGGCGCCAATTCATTCTCTTTGCTCGCCATTCCATTCTTTGTCTTAGCGGGCAATATCATGAATAACGGCGGTATCGCCAAGCGACTAATCGGCTGTGCAAAGTTAATTGCGCATCGTCTGCCCGGCAGCCTTGCACAGACAAACATCGTCGCAAATATGCTCTTCGGCGCAATTTCAGGTTCCGGCGTTGCTGCTGCTTCCGCTATGGGCTCTATTCTCGGCCCAATGGAAGAAAAAGAAGGCTATTCCAAAGAATTCTCCGCAGCCGTTAACATTGCTTCCGGCCCTACGGGCATGATGATCCCTCCAAGCAATATCATGATCGTTTATTCCACAGTTGCCGGTTCCGTTTCCATCGCTGCCCTCTTTATGGCAGGTTATATTCCTGGTATTCTCTGGGGCGTTGCTTGTATGGTTCTTACCGGATTTATGGCCAAAAAGCGCGGTTATATCGATACGGAACGTTACAATGTTAAAGAAGTTCTCAAAACTCTCTGGCAGGGCATCCCAAGTTTGCTTCTGATTGTTATCGTCATCGGCGGTATCCTCGGCGGTGTATTCACCGCAACCGAAGGTTCTGCAATCGCCGTTGTCTATTCTTTAATTCTGAGCTTTATCTATCGTAACCTGAAAATTCGTGATCTTCCCAAAATTCTGCTTGATTCTGTTAAAACTACCGCAATCGTAGAATTTTTGGTCTGCGTTTCCTCCATTATGTCATGGGTTATGTCCTTCACCAAGATTCCGCAGATGATCGCACATGGACTTTTAGGAATCAGCAACAATCCGGTCGTCATTCTGCTTATCATGAACTTCATCCTTCTGATTGTCGGTACTTTCATGGATCCGACCCCGGCAGTCCTGATCTTTACCCCGATCTTCCTCCCAATCGTACAGGGCTGGGGCATGAGTGTCGTTCATTTCGGACTGATGATGGTTATGAACCTTTGTGTCGGCACGATCACTCCTCCGGTCGGTGCAATCCTATTCGCAGGCTGCAAGATCGGCAATGTCAAGATCGAACAGGTTATCCGTCTGCTGCTGCCGTTCTTCGCGGTCGTGGTGATCACGCTGATGATGGTCACCTTCATTCCGGGATTATCTCTGACAATCCCCTCTGCACTTGGTCTGATCGCGTAATCTCTTTTTGGAAAGGAACAGTATCATGGAACAAAATCCTAAAATTATCATTTGTGACTGTGATCACAACAATATCGATATGGAAAAATCCGTTTTTGATAAGGCAGGCTGCGGTTTTAAATGGCTGCACTGCCACACCGAAGACGAAGTGATTAAAGAATGTCAGGGTGCCGTATGTTTTTTAAACCAATATGCACCGATGAACGAAAAAGTTTTTAAAGGCGTTCCGTCGCTGAAAATGATTGTGCGTTACGGCGTTGGCGTCGATAATGTCAATTTGGAAGATGCCGACAAATACGGTGTTCAAATCTGCAACGTGCCGGATTACGGTATGAACGAGGTCGCCGACCACGCATTGACTTTGATGCTCGCCTGTGTGCGCAAAGCATGGCTTCTCGGCAACCGTACTAAGGAGGGTGCCTGGAATTATGCAGAGTCCATTCCGGTTCACCGTCTCTCAACGTTAACAGTTGGCATCGTCGGCACCGGCCGGATCGGCTCTGAATTTGCCAAACGAGTAAAAGCTCTGGGCTGCAAGATCATTGCATTTGACCCTGATTATAAGAGCCCCAGCCGTCATTTTCCGCAGGATATTACCTACTGTGCTTCTCTTGATGAACTCTTAAAACAGTCTGATGTCATCTCGATGCACTGCTCGTTAAATGCTGGAAATCACCATATGATGAACAAAGAAGCATTTGCGAAAATGAAAGATGGTTCCTATTTTATCAATGTTTCCCGCGGAGGGCTTGTGGATGAAGATGCGTTGGACGAAGCGCTCACTTCCAAAAAGCTCTCAGGCGCCGGAATCGACGTTGTCAATAAAGAACCACTCGATCACAATAGCCCGCTCTTTAAACATCCGAATCTGATCATTACTCCCCATATGGCTTGGTATTCAGAAGAGGCTGCTCTGGAGCTTAAACGCAAATGTGCCGAAGAGGCCGTTCGCTTCTTAAACGGAGAGCCGGTTCGTTATCCAATCAATCACATTTAAGTATCTCTCTCTGAAAGGAGTACACGTTCTAAAATGAAAGCAATCGTTTATGAAGGGGCCAATACCATTAGTGTCCGAGATGTACCAAAACCTCAGCCCCGCGAAGGTTGGGCACTTATAAAAGTTTCGCATGCAGGAATCTGCGGCACCGATCAAAATATTTATCACGGCACCCATCCCCGTGCAAAAGCACCGCTGATTATGGGTCACGAATTTTCCGGCACGCTCGAAAGCGACGACGTACCCGGAATCAAAAAAGGAACACGGGTCACCGTTTATCCGCTGCTTTCCTGTGGCAAATGTGAACCCTGCAAAACCGGCAATATGCACGTCTGCAACACGCTGGGACTTGTTGGGATCGACTGTGACGGCGGTTTCGCCGAATACGTAGAAGCTCCGAAAGAAAGTATCATTCCTCTTTCCGATAAAGTCTCCAATAAGATGGGCGCTTTTGTGGAGCCGGTCGCTGTCTGTGTTCATGCTTTGCGGGAACGCGATTTCCGCCCCGGAGATAACGCTCTCGTCTTTGGCTGCGGCACCATCGGTCTTGCTACTGCGATGACCCTGCGCGTTTTCGGTGCCTCTTCCATTCTGATGATGGAGACCGATTCTCTGCGTGCTGAGTACGCCCGTTCCATGGGATTTGAAGTGGTCGATCCCACAAAGCTTCCGAAAGATATGGAAGCTTACTGTAAAGACCGCACCGATGGAAACGGTTTTGACTGGGTAATCGACTGTGCAGGCGTGCAGCCGGTTGCAAGTCTCCTTCTTGATGCAGTAAAGGTACGCGGCACCATTTTGATTATTGCCGCTTACGCAAAGCCTGCCACTTTGCCGCTTATTAAAGGCATGTTTAAAGAGACAAACATTCAGTTCACAAGGGTTTACCGCAAAAAAGATTTTGCTATTGCAGCAAAGATTGTAGCGGAAGATCCCGGGTTTGAAAAAATCATCACTCATGTTCTTCCGGTAAGCGAGGCACAAAAAGGATTTGACCTTGTTACCACTAAGGGCAGCGGCGCGATTAAAGTAATGTTTTGTTTTGACTAAGTGGAGGCTATTATGAAAAATATGTTTGATTTGAGCGGAAAAACCGCTCTGGTTACCGGTGGTACCAGGGGATTGGGCCGCGGCATGGCAGAAGGTCTTGCCGAAGCAGGCGCAAAAGTCGTAATTGTCGGTTCTTCCGCAGGTGTTTTGAAAACTGCCGAAGAACTGCGTGCAAAAGGGCTTGACGTTGCAGGAATCCGTGCAGATTTAGGGGAGCGCGACAAAATTCCCGCTATGTTTCAGGAAGCATTAAAAATGCTTGGCGGTAAAATTGATATTCTTTTAAACGACGCCGGTGTTCAGCGCAGAAATCACTGTGAAGACTTTACCCTGGAAGATTGGGATACCGTTATTAATGTGAACTTGAACGCTGTTTTTGTGCTCTGTCAGCTCTCAGGACGTGAAATGCTCAAACAAGGCAGCGGAAAAATTATTAACATGGCTTCCATGCTGAGTTTCTTCGGTGGATTTACCGTCCCGGCCTACGCTGCCAGCAAGGGTGCTGTTGCTCAGCTGACAAAAGCACTCTCCAATGAATGGGCAGGCAAAAATATTCAGGTGAATGCCATTGCTCCCGGTTATATGGCAACCGAGATGAATACTGCCCTCATTAATGACAATGGCCGCAATACTGAAATTTTGGCCCGAATTCCAGCCGGTCGCTGGGGCACCCCTGAAGATATGAAGGGCCTTGCGGTATTTTTAGCAAGCGACGCCTCCAATTATATAAGCGGCGCCGTGATTCCGCTGGACGGCGGCTATTTGGCAAAATAAGGAGGACTTTAAATGGAAGCGAAAGATTTCAATTTCGAAATGGCACATATCGGCATCAATCAGGGAAATGCCGAAGAAGCCAAAAAAACAGCTGCTCTTTTAAACGCTCTTTTTGGATTTCCCACAAGGGAAACAGACGGCTCTATCTTTGTTAACGAGCAGTTTGAAGTGATGAAGTCCCCCTTCCTCGGGAAGCTTGGACACATCGCGATCCGCACGGATGACCCGGAAAAAGCGCGCAAGTATCTCGAAGAAAAGGGCATCAAATTTAACGAAAGCTCCGCGAACTACGGCCCCGACGGCAAACTCAATACCATCTATTTTGCAGAGGATATTGCCGGATTTGCCTTCCACCTTGTTCGCAGAAAATAATGGATCAAGGAGGTTATTTATGATGGATATTCGTTACAGCACAAATCCGCGCGACGTCAAACGCTATACAACCGACGAGCTGCGGAATGAATTTTTGATTCAAAATCTTTATGTTCCAGATCAGGTTACCGCTACTTATTCCCATGTTGACCGCATGGTCGTCCTCGGGATCTACCCTGTCAATCAGAAAGTCTCCATTGATCAGGGCATCGATATTTGGAAAAATTTCGGCACCCATTATTTTCTGGAGCGCCGTGAAGCCGGTGTCTTTAATTTGGGCGGTAAAGGCTCGATCACTGCCGACGGCAAAAGCTATCCCATGGGATTTGAGGACTGCCTCTACATTACCATGGGAACAAAAGAAGTCACCTTCCAGAGCGCTGATCCGAAAGATCCCGCAAGATTTTATCTGGTTTCCGCTCCGGCACATAAACCCTGCAAAACAACTTTTATTTCTTTTGACCAAGCAAACAAGCGCCCCTGCGGCAGTGAAGAAACTGCAAACAAGCGCGTCATCAATCAGTTTATTCATCCGGATGTTCTGGAAACCTGTCAGCTTTCCATGGGTCTTACCCAGTTAGCGCCCGGCAGCGTCTGGAACACCATGCCCGCCCATACTCATGAGCGCCGCATGGAGGTTTATACCTACTTTAACATTCCAAAAGACAACGTCGTTTTTCACATGATGGGACAGCCGCAGGAAACCCGCCATATCGTCATGCAGAATTATGATGCTGTGATCTCTCCCGCATGGTCGATTCACGCTGGCTGTGGAACCTCTAATTATACCTTTATTTGGGCAATGGGCGGCGAAAACAAAGCGTTCGATGATATGGATGATATTGCGATTCCAGATATGCGATAATTTTTCTGATAAAAAGAACGAAGCGATTTCCTGCAATATTAAAGCAGTCATTTCATTTTTGAGATTCTGCTTGTGAGGTGTTTTCATCGAATGAACAAAAAAATTCTGACTTCTGGGGAGCCAATGGGGCTCTTTATCGCCGAGGAAGAAGCGCTCCTTGAAGATGTCAGGCATTTTTCCACATCGGTCGCCGGTGCGGAATTTAACGTAGCCGTAGGTCTTACCAGATTAGGGCATACCGTTGGTTATCTTACAAAACTCGGCCGTGATCCCTTTGGTCGCCAGATTATCAAAGTTATGAATCAGAATGGTATTGATACCTCTCTGACAGTAACTTCGGACGATCATGCTACCGGATTTATGCTCAAAAGCAAGACCGTCCATGGTGATCCGGATATTTATTATTACCGCAAAAACTCAGCGGCTTCCACGATCTGTCCCGATGACGTAAAAGGGCTCGACTTAAAAAAGTGGGACGCAATTCATCTGACCGGCATCCTTCCGGCGATCTCGGAATCTGCTCATCAGACGACACTTTGCTTAATGAAAAAAGCAAAGGAAGCCGGCATCCCGATCTTTTTCGATCCGAATCTGCGTGAGCAGTTATGGAAAGACCGTGAAACAATGGTACAAAGCATCAATCATCTCGCCTCGATGGCAGACTATGTGATGCCGGGAGAGAATGAAGGAAAAATACTTTGCGGCAGTGATGACCCCGCCAAAATTGGAGATTTTTATCTTCAAAACGGTGCAAAAACAGTAATTGTCAAGACTGGCTCAGATGGAGCATGGGCAATTACAAAAGAGCAAAAGCTCCATGTTCCGGCCTATATCCCTAAAAAGATTGTGGATACAGTCGGCGCAGGAGATGGTTTTGCAGCCGGCGTCATCAGTGCTGTTTTAGAGGGACTTCCCCTCGAAAAAGCCATTCTGCGTGGCAATGCCATTGGTGTAATTCAAATCATGAACGTCAGTGACAACGAAGGACTTCCCACTCGGGAAGAACTCAGCCGTTTTATGACAGAAAATCAACCGAAAAGCTTCTGAAAGGAGATTATTCCCAAATGAATATTTATGAAACTCTGCAAAAGGTGGGAATCGTCCCCGTTGTTAAAATTGATACGGCGGCTCATGCAGTCCCGCTCGCTAAAGCGCTCAAAAACGGTGGACTCCCCGCCGCAGAGATCACTTTTCGCAGCGAAGCCGCCGAAGCGTCTATCCGTGCGATCTCTAAAGAAGTTCCCGATCTGTTCCTTTGTGCCGGAACCGTCCTAACTCCCTCCCTTGCACGGCAGGCGGTGGACGCCGGCGCAAAAGTGATCATCAGCCCGGGCACAAATCTTGAAACCGTTCGCTGGTGCAAAGAAAAAAACATTCCGGTAATTCCGGGGTGTGCCACTCCTTCCGAAGTAGAAGCCTGTATGCGCGAAGGATTAGATCTTGTAAAATTATTCCCATCGGAAGTTGTAGGCGGAGTAGCAATGCTCAAAGCACTCTCCGGTCCCTATGCTTCTATGCGCTTTATGCCGACAGGCGGCGTAAAGCCTAATAATGTGAAAGACTATCTGTCCCAGAAAAACGTATTAGCCTGTGGTGGAACATGGATTGTTCCGAGCGATCTCTTAAAAGCCGGAAATTTTGAAGAGATCGAACGACTTGCAAAAGAAGCTGCAGCGCTGCGGGACGAAGTCAGATAAAACTGCGATTTTCTTTTTTCCTCCTTAAAAAATAAAATCAAAACAGAGAAAACAGTCATTTTTAAATGACTGTTTTTTCTGTTTTAGAAATTATTATTTAAAAAAGGATAAATTTGTTCAATTTGTCCTTTGAGAAATTCGTTGAGATCCGTTATAATGTATATATAGGAATTTATTTTTCGTGCAAAATAACATTTGCCACTGATTCATTAAAGGAGATAGATTATTTCATGCAGCAATTTCAAAAAGGGGATCCTGTCGTTTATGGGAATAACGGTGTTTGTTTAATCGAGGGGATTGAAAAGCTTCGGTATTCATCTTCCTCTCCGGCACAGTCCTACTATATTCTGAATCCGGTCGATCATTCTTCAAAGATCTTTCTTCCAATTAAAAATGAAGATCTGACCAAAAAGATTCGCCCGATTATTAAGAAACAGGAAATTGAAGATATTTTGACCGGAGCGACCGGTGAAAAGATAGACTGGATTGAAGACAAAAATGAGCGAAATGCCTGTTTTTCTAAAATTATCCGTGAATGTATTCCCCAAAAGCTGATCTGCATGGTGCGGTGTATCTTCCTGCGGAAACAAAACCTTCAGAAAGATGGAAAAAAGATTTCTTCTACAGACGAGACCGTTTTAAAATCTGCCGAAAAGTTGATTCGGGAAGAAATTTCTTATTCTCTTGAGATTGCTCCCGAAAAAGTAGATTCTTATATCCGCTCCGTCGTCAACGCTTAATTTGATTATAAAATAAATAAAAACAGAAAGTCTGCAGAAAATTTCTGCAGGCTTTCCTTTTTTCATTTTCTTGTTTGTGCTATAATTCGATTATCGTTAAAAAGGGGTGGGGTTCTTTGAAAATTGCAATCGTTACAGGAGCCTCCAGCGGGCTCGGAAAAGAATTTGTAAAAATCTTAGACAGAAAAGAATGTTTAAACGAAATCTGGGTGATTGCCCGGCGGGAAAATCGTTTGCGGGAACTGCAGATCGGCTGCAGCACACCCCTGCGGATTTTGCCTCTCGATCTAACAGAGAAGGAATCCATTCGAAAAGTCACTGCCCTTTTAAAAAAGGAAAATCCCGAGGTAGAATTTTTGATCAACGCCGCCGGCATGGGAAAAATCGGAAGCTATCGTGAACTTTCTCTCGAAGACTGTGAAACAATGATCGATCTTAATTGCCGTGCTGCCGTCTCGATGACGCAGGGCGTTCTTCCATTTATGAAAAAAGGCAGCCATATCCTTGAGATTTGTTCCACTGCGGCGTTTCAGCCGTTTCCTTATCTCAATGTCTATGCTGCCAGCAAAGCTTTTTTATATCGTTACAGCCGTGCCCTGCGTGTTGAGCTTTTCTCCCGCAGAATCTCTGTGACAGCTATCTGCCCTTATTGGGTAAAGGATACCGAATTTATCGATACTGCAAAGAAAACGCAGAACAGCTCCTATATTCACAGTTTTCCGCTTGCCTCCAAGGAAAAGACCGTCGTCAAATGGGCATTTCAGGATGCAAAGCTTGGTTTTGCGGTCTCTACTCCCGGGCCGGTCTGTTTTCTGCACCGAATCACTGCAAAATTCATTCCGCATGAACTGATGATGGGAATGTGGTCTTTAATTCGCAGAATCTGATTTTTTAGAACCATTTTTTCTTCTTGAAAATCCATCCGCAAATTCCACAAACCACGATACTCAGAACAATCACATACGGATACCCATAAGTCCAACTATATTCCGGCATCTTCACATTCATTCCGAACCAGCCGACAATCAACGTCAGTGGGAGAAATACCGCTGTTAGAACCGTGAATACTTTCATGATCTGGTTCTGCTCGATATCAATTTTTGACTGATATGCTTCTCTTGTCTGAGTCAAAAGCTCACGCAGATCCAGCACAAACTTTTTGAGGGTTTCTATTCTTTTACTTAAAACATCAAAACGATGGCTGCTTTCTTTCGGGATAATCCCATTTTCATTTTCCGCCAGACGGTCAATGATAGTTTGCAGTTGCTCATAATATCTTTTTATCTTTAAAAGTTCCCTGCGCATTTCGACAATGCGGGAAACCGCTCCTTCTACGGGTTTCTGTGTTTCCAAAAGCCCTGTTTCCAGTTCACTGATAGAATTTTCAAAACGTTGGAGCGTGTCCAAATCATCGGCGGTTAACTGGAAAAAAAATTCCGAAAGCTGATAAAAGGGGTCCCATTCCTGCGGCATTTCTTTTAAAATTGAAATACACCGAACACTTTCCCCTAAATAGATCAATCTTTCTTGGCTGCAATAAAAATGCTGCCTTTCTTCGTTCTTTTTGCAATTTTTTATATCGCGCCAGAAAAAGGTAAGATAATAGGCGTTGTCCGGAAGCAACGCACAAATATGCCTTGCAGAATGAATTCTTTTCTGCAGCTCTTCTCCAATATAAGGCTCCAAAGCTTCCGGATTTCCGGATTTAAAAATCGTCATCATGAATTTTATCTTCCTTTTTCCAAAATTAGAAAAGTCCCGCCGGAATTCTTAAATTTTCCCGCGGAACACGACTCCAGTCAAAATGTGCCGCCAATTCTTCTGCAGAGATTGCTTTCGGCTCTTTTAACTGACCTGCCAGATATGCAAGCCGTCCCAGAATCTCTGGGGCGGTATATTTTTTGCGCAGCGTTTCGAGACTTACATCATGATCTCTTTTAGAGAGGCGTTCTCCGTCTGGGGAAAGTAACACCGGAATATGATAAAAGCGCGGCACAGGTGCTTTTAAAAGCCGATAAAGGTAGATCTGCGGTGCAGTGGAAGAAAGAAGATCCTGCCCCCGCACGATCTCCGTCACTTTCATGCGGATATCATCCACAACAACCGCAAGCTGATAAGCAAAACCGCCATCAGAACGCCGTACAACAAAGTCGCCAAACTCTCGCGCAAGATTCTCGCGGCATTCTCCAAGGCAGCCGTCTTCAAACGAAATTTCTTCATCCGGCACTTCAATTCGATAAGCTGGTGAATGTTTTTTCATTTTTTGATCAATTTCTTCCGGTGAAAGCGTTTTACAGCGACCATCATAAACGACACGTCCATCTGAAAGATGGGGGGCGTTTGCACCATGAAGCTGTGAGCGCGTACAAAAACAAGGATAAATTTTTGCGCTTTGCTGCAGCTTTAAAAATACTCTCCGATAGATTTTTTCGCATTCGCTTTGAAAATACGGTGCATATTTTCCGCCTTTTGTTCCACCTTCAGAAAAAGAAAGTCCCAACCATAAAAGGTCCTCTTCCAATTGTTCTGCAAATTTTCGGCTAGTTCGCTCCGGGTCCAAATCTTCCTGCCGAAGCACCCAAATTCCATTTTTAGAGCGAATGGAAAGCCAACTTAAAAGTGCGCAGAAGAGATTTCCCAAATGCATTCTTCCGCTCGGCGTCGGTGCAAATCTTCCCCGCAAAATAAGATTTTCTGTTGAATCCAAATTCAACCCTTCTTTACCCGAGGTTCACCAAATAATCTACCCATTTCTGGCATTATTCCATATTGGGATGAATTCCATCCGTGCTGGCATCGTCCGGCAAAGCCCCTTCGGAATTTTTAACGGCAGATGCAACATCAACAAAGGTGCATTCTGTATCTTTGGCGATTTCCTTTAGCTCCTCATTGGCGCTGTCTACTGCAGAATTGGTAAGATTTCGTTCATCTGGATTATCACTGACTGCTTTCGCTACTGGAAAGAGAGAAGTCAGATAGATTTTTGCATTTGGCTGGTATTCTCTAACCTTTTGAATCAAAGTTTTATATTCTGAAATAAAGGTATCGCGGCTGGACCAGCCAAGTTCGTTCTCTCCAAAGACCAAATAGACTCGGTCATAATTTTTTCCGTTATTAAGTTCCTCTACAACCGGAATATTATGTCCCACCATCGTCTCATCCATTGCTGTAGAAACATTTAATCCTTTTTTAAAAAAGCAATCACTGTTTCCAACCAAACCATATGTATTGAGATCTTCTAGCAAAGAATTCCCCAAAAAGGCTGCATGGTCAAAAATGTTGCTGCTATCGGAATTGATCATCGAATCAAAAGGCTGAGAGACCGGTTCTTCCGACTGCGAAGATACTGCATCCACTTTTTGAGGGGATTCATTGCCTTGATGGCATGCTTTTGTAAAAAGCAAAATAAGGAGCAATAAAATTAAAATGCATATTACAACGATTAAAACTCTTCTTTTTAAAACTTTTCTGCGGTATTTTTCTTTTGCAGTGGATTTTTTTCCATGACGGATTACTTGTTCCGCTTTATTTTCGGGGTTCTCTGTCGGGCAAAAATCATATTTTTCTTCAAAATTTCTTTCGTCCTGCTTCAAAACTTTTTTCCAAGCCTCATTTTCGTCTTGTTTCTTCAAATTTTCATTTTTAGCGGGTTTTGCTTTTTCTTTTTGAGCTTGTTCTTCTGAATCTTTTTTTTCCTCGTCCATAAAAAAATGCCTCCTGTTTTTGTCCCGCTTTTTATCTTATTTTATTAAATCAAAAAATTTCTTCTAACCGAAATGTTGGATTTTTTCTCAAAACTTCAAAAGGAACCAACGGCTGCGGAACTTCTGGAAACGGCCCTATCTGATATCTCATCACTGCTAAATCACGAAAAGCGCCGTTTTTGTAAGCAATTTTTTTCTGGAGGGATTCTCTTTGAAACCCAAATCTCAGATGAAAATTCTCACTTTCAGGATTTGGACTCGTAATAAAAGCATACACAAGAAGGACCCCTTGCTTTTTCAAAATATCCATTAAACTTCTATAAAGCCGATCCCCTATTTTTTGATGCTTCGCCTCATCTGCAAGATAAATACTGGATTCCACTGCCCAATCATAAGCCTTTCGTTCCCGATAGCGATGTGCATAAGCATATCCTAAAATTTTCCCGTTTTCTTTTAAAACAATCCATGGATAATCTTTTTCGGTTTCTTTGATTCGACGGCAGAATTCCGCTGCATCCGGTGCTTCCGTTTCAAAAGAAACCACACTTTTTTCCACATATGGCCGATAAATTTCTGCAAACTTCGGCGCATCTTCCACCCTTGCAATTCGGATCATTTGCTTTCTCTTTTCTTAAAAGATTGATAGATTTTTATTTATTATAATCTATCTTTCGACAAAAATCTACTTTTCAAATATCATTTTACAAAAAGAAAAAAGCAGAGATAACCCCCTGCTTTTTCAAAATCAAGAATCATTTTATAATATTTTTTCTACCTGTTCTTTTAGTTCCAATTTTTCTTTTCGATGAATTTCGTCGAGAGCATCTTTTATGGAATCTACATTATCAAGTTCGAACATTGAAATGATCTGCCGAATAATTGCCGGGTCACAATCCGATTCTGGAATAAGACAAATTGTTTTGCTCTCTGTTTGATAAAAATCAAAAATTTGATGGATTTTTTCCTCTAAAGGTTTTATTTTCTGTTGCTCGTTCTCAATTTTCTTTTCCCATTCAACCAGAGATTTTTTAAATACCAGTCTCTCAACCAGTGCAAAAATAAGTTTTGTTAAAACAAAAATTCCAAGAATTCCAAGTCCAGCCCATGTAAATACATTATTACATTTGAGTGGGGTAAAGTTTTGATCAACATCATTGAGAACCGTTGAAATCCATGGAGCCAAAAATAAAATCAACAGCAAATAAACAGAGACACAAAACATCCAAAAATATTTTCTAGGGATATTTTTTATATATTGTCTTTTCTCTTGCAAAATCGTAAGATTTTCTTGTTCTTTCCGCATTTTCGAAAAAAGCTCTTCATGGGAAGAAAAATATTTTTCCGCATTTTTGAGTTGCTGAATGATTTCCTGCCGTTCCATATTTTAGAGCCTCCCAGCGTTTTATCCCGATATTCTCTCTAAATTTTTTTATTTTTCAAAAGTGTAAGTACTCTCAATATCAGAATCTGTGTTTTTGCGTCTGGGATCTTTCCTTGTTCCACCATTTTCTCTGCTTTTTCTATTGGAATCCGTTCTACCTCCAAAAATTCATCTTCATCCAGATTCTGTTCTCCGGTGGAATTAATCCGACAGGCATAAAGATGAAGCCTCTCATTTGTATATCCGGGAGAGGGAAAAATCTCTCCCAATTCAAGATACTGTTTTCCTTCAGAACCGGTCTCTTCTCGAAGCTCACGCTTGACCGCTTCAAATGGATCTTCTCCCGGCTCTAATTTTCCGGCAGGTGCTTCCAAAACTATCTGTCGATATGGATAGCGAAACTGTCTTACAAAAAGCATCTCATTTTTTTCGGTCAGTGCAGCAACGCTGACTCCTCCAGGATGATCCACACATTCTCGCTTTACCGTTCTGCCATTCTCTAAAACAACAGTATCAACGTGCATTTTTAGAATATGTCCTTCGTAAAGGATTTTCTCTTCTTTGGTAATCTCCTGTAATTTCATCCCACGGCCGCTCCTTTTCCAGCATAATGATAGGAAAAGTTCGGATCTATCTGATAAATTTTTTCATAGAGTGCCTTCGTTTTATTTTTATAATACGAAAGTGTACGGCTGGAATATTCCAAATTAGCCATATTTCCCATACTGGAAGTCTGTGTTTGAATCTGAGAAAGATCCTGACTCTTTTGATTGACCCAATCTTCCTGTTCTTTCTTAACTGCTTCTTTGTCATTCTCAGAAGATTTTTCGAGCAAAAAATCATAGGCAGCGGTTTCTTCATTGAGCCAAATTTCTGAATAGCGGTCTGCCAGTGCGACCATATCCACCATACTCAATGCTTTTTTGCTGTCAGCTTGATAATCTGCATCGATTGGATTTTGTGAAAACTTCTGTTCAAACGGGCTAAGTGCTTGGGAAGAAGCATTGCTTCTCACAGTTTCGCCTTCACTTAAAACAGTTGAAACCGCGCTCTGTGTTGACGACGTCGTTTGAGCGGCACTGGAAGAAGTCGTTTTTACAGCCTCACCACAGCCCGAAAGGGATACACACAAAATGCAGCTTAAGAAAAGTACAAAAAGTCTTTCTTTCAATTTCATTTTACTCTTCCTTTTCGCAGTCTTCTTCTGAAGAATCTGCGTCATCTTGGGGTAATTCGTCGATTTCTTCATCCTCTTCATGAGCGGTTCTTGCGATTGTAACGACTTTGCTTTCGTTGATCAAACGCATCAAACGAACTCCTTTACTAGGTCTTGCACAAATTCGGATACTCTCTGCTGGAATTCGAATAATAATTCCATCAGAAGCAATCAAAATAATATCATCATGGAGATCGACCGTTTTAATTGCGGCAACACAACCATAATCATCAATATGATAGTTGGTAAGTCCTTTTCCGCCTCTTGTCTGAAGCCGATAATCGTCGATCGGAGAAAGCCGTCCAAAACCGGTCTCGCTTACCGTAAGAATATAAGCACCCTCTCTGAGCGTACTCATTCCGATTACATAGTCACTCTCTTTGAGGTTAATTGCCTTAACTCCGCGAGCAGTTCTTCCCATGGGACGCACATCATTTTCATTAAACCGAATTGCCATACCGAGATATGTTCCGACCAAAAGATCACTATCTCCATCTGTCAAACGCACCCATGAAAGTTCGTCGCCGTCTTCAAGAGTCAATGCAATTAATCCGCCTTTTCTCGCGGTATCAAAAGCAGAAAGTTCCGTTCTTTTAATGATCCCGTTTTTCGTCACCATGCAAAGGTATTTACCAAAATCAAACGATGGAACTCGAATCATTGAGGTAACCCGTTCGTCTTGTGTAATCGGCAGCAAATTTGCAATATTAACGCCTTTTGCCGTACGGCTGCCTTCCGGAATCTCA
The DNA here is from genome assembly GCF_026314295.1 of Caproicibacterium sp. BJN0003. Classification (NCBI taxonomy): domain Bacteria; kingdom Bacillati; phylum Bacillota; class Clostridia; order Eubacteriales; family Oscillospiraceae; genus Caproicibacterium; species Caproicibacterium sp. BJN0003. Next base: position 10,783 of record NZ_CP111108.1, on the reverse strand, counting down.
TAGCACTTGAGTCGATACACTTTGCCAAAATTTGTAAAGAACAACACATAGTCATGACTGCCGCAGACAAACATTTCGGTGGCAACATCCTCTTCGCGACGAGTCATGCCGCTGATTCCACGACCACCTCGATTTTGAATATGATAAGTATCTGTAGCAAGACGCTTTACATATCCAAACTGGGTCATGGTCAAAACGCATTCTTCCTCTGGAATTAGATCTTCAATATCCACTTCTCCAGAAACCGCCATAATCTCTGTTTTGCGTTCATCAGCATACTTTTGTTTAATTTTGAGTGCTTCTTCTTTTACAATTGAGCTGACACGCTCATCGTGCGCCAAAATATCCTTTAGGTCTTCAACCTTTACTTCAATAGCAGAGAGTTCTTCTTCCAGTTTTTGACGTTCCAAACCGGTAAGTGCGCCCAAAGGCATCTGCACGATTGCCTGTGTTTGAATATCATCTAAGCCGAATCGTTCGGTCATTCTTGTGCGGGCAGTAGAACGATCTTTGCTGGAACGAATAATTGAAATGATCTCATCAATATTGTCAACTGCAATTTTGAGACCTTCCAAAATATGAGCTCTTGCCATCGCTTTTTCAAGTTCATATTTAGTTCTGCGAATAACGACTTCTTTCTGGAACTTAATATATTCTTCCAAAAGCTGTTTTAAAGTCAGACATTTTGGTTCTCCGTTGACAATTGCCAACATATTAACTCCAAATGTTGTCTGCATCTGGGTAAAGGAATAAAGCTGATTCAAAACAATTTGCGGAGATGCATCCCTTTTAATCGTAATCGTCATATGCATACCATTGCGGTCAGAATGATCTTCTACATTGGAGATTCCTTCGATTCTTTTATCTTTGACCAGATCTGCAATAGATTCGATGAGTCTTGCTTTATTGACCTGATAGGGAAGCTCCGTTACAACAATGGAAAATCTATTGTTCTTTTCTTCTACAATTTCTGCTCTTGCACGAACAATAATTCTGCCGCGGCCTGTTGCATAAGCTGCACGAATCCCAGTTCTGCCCATAATAATGCCGGAAGTCGGAAAATCAGGGCCCTTAATATACTGCATCAAGCCTTCCAGCTCAATTTCAGGATCATCGATCAATGCACACATGCCGTCGATGACTTCTCCCATATTATGAGGTGGAATATTGGTTGCCATACCAACGGCAATTCCAGTTGAACCATTAACCAAAAGGTTTGGAAAATGGCTGGGCAGAACGGTTGGTTCTTTTCGGCTATCATCGTAGTTTGGACAAAAATCAACGGTATTTTTATCAATATCCTGCAGCATCTCTACTGCAACTTTACTCATTCTAGCTTCTGTATAACGATAGGCAGCCGGTGGGTCTCCATCAACAGAACCAAAGTTTCCGTGCCCATCCACCAACATATAACGCATAGAAAAGTCCTGTGCCAGACGCACTAAAGCATCATAAACGGAAGCATCTCCATGAGGATGATATTTTCCCAAAACATCACCGACTGTTGCTGCACATTTTTTATAGGCTTTATCTGGTGTTAATCCCGCTTCATACATTGTATAAAGAATTCGGCGATGAACCGGCTTCAATCCATCCCGCACATCCGGTAGGGCACGGCTGACGATTACCGACATAGAATAATCCAAAAAAGACTTTCGAATTTCCTTTTCCAGATCAACCGGTATAATATTTTGTTTTTGCTGCTCTAAATCATCCATCAACGGATACCCTCCTATTATTCACTCTCTAAATAAACTTTTTCGATCTGATTCCACTCTTGCTCAGTAAAGGCCCTGCGGGGGACAAACCGAGATTCCTGCTGTCCGGTAAATAAAATTAAGACTTTATCATTTGCCCAGAAAAAGCTGAACAAATTTTTCGGAATATTTCCCCGATAACGATCCGTTTCAATGAGAATCGATTTTTCGGAAAAAGTCATTCGATAGGCAAATATCTGATCTTTATGAAGATCGTACCATTCCATCGCATGTTTTTTTACCCAATAAAGAACAAAATTTTTGAGAAACCATGAAATAATCGTTCCTTGACCTGTAAGACAAAGTCCGGCTCTATAATCTGCCCAATCCTGTGCCGTGGGACGATAGCTCACAGTAATCTTCAAAATTTTTCCCCCTTTATCTTTTATCAATCTTATTTTTAAAATAACGTGGACCAAATGCCTGTCTGAGACATTGTCTGGTCTTTATAAAATCTTGTTTCGTCATTTCTTTTTTGCAAAGAATCAAAAGACCTCGTTCCATTCCGCCGGAAAGAATAAAATATTGATCATCCTCCACACATTTTTCAAAATCAGACCAATATTCACGAACTTCTTCATAATCATTCTCAAAGAAAATCCCTTCAAAATAGAAAAAATACTGCGTAGAAAGTCCCAATAACGCATTTTCCTGAAAAGTGGATTGTCCCCATTGTTCGATTTCTTTCGGTTTTAGCTTCCAAAAGTAGAAGCTTCCCATTAAAGCAAGCAGAATAAGGAGGCCTGGAATAAAAAAGGTGACCGACCAAAGACGATAAATTGGAATTCCGGCGGTCAAAATTACTGCAATCCCAAGCATTAAAAAAGAAGTCAATTCTCGGCGATGCCAAATAGAAAGATTATTTTCCCATCGCACAAAAGCTTTTACATAATCTTCGCGGGAACAAGTCTGTCGAAGCACTAAAAGTGGATCTCCTAAAAATCTCTTTGTCATTTATTTTTTGCGGGGTTTCGTGCCCGCTTTTACGATCTCATAAATTTTTTCAAAAGTCTCTTCATCGCAGCAGCGTTTTGGAAGAATCACAATACTGCGTTTCACATAAATAATCATGATTTCTTTATAAATCTCGCTTTGATACTGCCCATTCATTTCCATAACAAAAGCATTTTCTTTTGGACCCATTTCGATCCGATCAGAATAAACTCTCATGCGAAATGGAAATTTATCATTCATCTTTTTTACATGAGAATTAATCATATAAATCTGAAAAATAGTTGCAATAAAAATAATTCCAAGGCACATTAATGAAAGAAGATAATAATTATTAATTCCGCTGCTAATAGCTTTGATAAAATAATAAATAAATCCAATTCCGCCAATTGTACAGGCGACAATTGACATAATAAGATTTCCTCCCGAAAAATTGCTGCGAATTAATGAAGTGCTCATTTCTTTCTGATTGACCTCATAAGAGAGATCAAGAATTGGAGGATCTGTTTCTTCTACTTCTTCCTCCCCATTTTCCTGCTGTTCTGAAGATTCCTGCAATTCTTCCTGATTTTCTTCGTCTTCTTCATCATCCGAAGTTTCATCCAGATCTTCATCTAAATCATAATTTTCTTCGATTCTCTTTAAAACATCTTCTGCTGTTTCCACTTTTTTAGGTTTTTCTGTGGAATCTTCCTGTGGAATTTTCTTTTCTTCCATTTAAAATATTCCCTCCTCTTATTCCTCTTATTTAGACATCAAGATTTTGAACATATTTTGCATTCTGTTCAATAAATTCGCGGCGTGGTTCTACTTTATCTCCCATTAAAATTGTAAATGCTTCATCGGCAGCAGCGGCATCTTCCACTTCTACCCTCAGCATAATCCGAGTCTCAGGATTCATTGTAGTATCCCAAAGCTGTTCGGCGTCCATTTCGCCCAAGCCTTTATATCGCTGAATTTCAGTTTGACCAAGCTGTTTCATATATCGGTCACGTTCTTCATCAGAATAAGCATAATAATGCTGCTTATTTTTCGTAAGCCGATAGAGCGGCGGCTGAGCAAGATAGATATGTCCCTGTTCAACCAGTGGCTTCATAAAACGGAAAAAGAAGGTCAAAAGCAAGGTACGGATATGAGATCCATCAACATCAGCATCAGCCATGATAATGATTTTTCCATATCTCAATTTTGAAATATCAAATTCTTCTCCAATTCCGGTACCTAACGCAGTAACGACCGGCATCAGTTTTTCATTGCCGTAAACTTTATCAAGACGTGCTTTTTCAACATTCAGCATTTTGCCCCAAAGAGGCAGGATTGCCTGATATTTCCGATCCCGACCGCCTTTTGCAGAGCCGCCGGCGGAATCACCTTCGACGATATAAATTTCAGTCTCTTCCGGATTTCGACTCTGACAATCTGCAAGCTTTCCAGGCAGAGAAGCACTTTCCAAAGCGGATTTTCTTCTGACAAGATCTCTGGCTTTTCTTGCAGCTTCTCTTGCACGGGAAGCTGCCATTGCTTTTTCAAAAATTGCCTTTGCAACATTCGGATGTTCTTCCAGATAAGTAGAAAGTTTATCGCTGACTAAATTATTAACAAGCGTTGCAATTTCGGTATTTCCAAGTTTTGCTTTTGTCTGACTTTCAAACTGCGCATCTTTTATTTTTACGCTGATAATAACTGTCAAACCTTCCCGGACATCGTCGCCCTTGAGATTTTCGTCACTATCTTTCAAAATATTGTGCGTCCTCGCATAATCGTTCATAACACGGGTAAGTGCACGTTTAAAGCCTTCTTCATGAGTACCGCCATCCGTTGTATGAACATCATTTGCAAAAGAGAGCATCATTTCGTTATAGGAATCCGTATACTGCATCGCAACTTCGGCATTGGAATTTCCATCTGGTGCAGGAGCTGAAAAATGGATAATATCCGGATGGACCGGCTCTTTTTCTTTATTCAGAAATTGAACAAAGCTGGAAAGACCGCCCTCATAACAAAATTGATTTTGAATTTTATTTTCAGGATTTCTCTCATCTGTGAGGATAATATTAATTCCAGCATTTAGAAAAGCCTGTTCCCGCAGTCTTTTCTGCAGAACTTCATATTGATATTCAGTTGTATCTCTAAAAATTTCGGGATCAGCAAGAAAACGAACTGTTGTGCCGGTTTTCTCTTTTGGACAATCCCCTTTTATACTCATATTTTCAACTATTTTGCCGCGTTCAAACCGTTGAAAATAAACTTTTCCTTTATGATAGACTTCTACTTCCAACCAGGTCGAAAGTGCATTTACAACAGAAGCACCAACACCATGCAGACCACTCGCTACTTTATATCCGCCGCCGCCGAATTTTCCGCCGGCATGCAGCACAGTAAAGACGACCGTCAAAGCGGGCAAACCTGTCTTTTTTTGAATTCCGACCGGGATTCCACGTCCATTATCTTTTACACAAATAATATTTCCCGGCTCGATGATAACATCGATCTGATTACAATATCCTGCCAGTGCTTCATCCACCGAGTTATCTACGATTTCATAAACAAGGTGATGAAGTCCTCTTTCTCCGGTTGATCCAATATACATTCCCGGACGTTTCCGTACAGCTTCTAGACCTTCCAACACCTGAATCTGATTTTCATCATAAGCTTCTTGTGTCTGCGTTACTTGATTGATTTCCAATTCTGATCCTCCTGTTCCTCAACTAAAAAGCATCATTTATTCTTTTTGCGATACTTTTACAATTCTGATGAGAAAAATTCTGCATTCATAAACGGCGGCGACACAAAAAAAAGTAACAGTCGCCATCAAAATGAAATTCATTGTTGTCCATATCAATAAGCAATTCAGAAGACAAAGCAGGAGAAAAGCCAAAAGAAAATAGACGGTCATTTGCTTTTTATAAATCACGGTACATTTTTTTTTGCAATGCACACAAAAAAAGCTTTTTTCTCTTAAAAGTGTTTTTCTTTCCTTCATAGTAAATTCTGTTCCACAATAAGGACAAATTTTATGGTTCTTTTTTATCATCATTTTTCATGTACTCTCCGTAAGGGTTCTGCATCTGGCGGCGAATTGTCTCATCCTGAAAAGCAGTATTTACTTTTTGTCGATAATGACGAGGCAAACTGGGTTTTAATTTTACGGAATCTGCTTCTTTAATAGGACTTATTTGAATTGTTTGATCCGATTCATTTGTTTTCTCTGGTTCTGGAAGAATAATAGAATCCATTTGTTTTGTAAATCCGGATTCTTCTTCATCAAAATGAGGCTGCTCTTTTTCATCCAAATAAAGTGGTTCCGAATTGACTGATTCTGGATGATAAGCTCTTCTATGCCGCCTAACGGTCGGACGTTCGAGATGAATGGTAAAACTACTCAGCAAAAAGAAAAGAAAAAATAAAAGAATAACAGAAAAAACAAGCCAAAATGTAATATGATTCAAAATCAATCCAAAAACAATAAAAAGCAGAGCAGAAACAGCAATTGCAATGATTGCTAAAATACGTGTAAAAGGCTCTACGATAATATTAGAAATTCCTTTACAGGCTGTACAACGGTATTCGCCTTCTTTTTTCAATGTCCATGCCAGAAAAAAATTTAGTTTTTTTCCACAATATGGGCATTTTGTCCGGTGTAAAGTTGCCATAAATTTTTCTCTCCTTTGATTGCCTTGAATATTGATCAATTTTATAAAATCTAATTATCTTTTATAGATTCCATTCTCTTTAAAAGAGTTGCCGAATTTAGCTGAGAAAGATAGATAACTTCTTCAAAATCAAATTTTTTATTTTTCTTTCTGCTGCACAGAACAAAGCTTTTTGGAAGCTCCTGTGAGACAGTCACAATATGATTCTGTTTTTCTTTTTCTGTAAGCATCTCTCTTGTAATTTTGGAAACTGTACAGACATCCAAATCAAAAATACCAACAATGTCTTTGCTGTGAATAATTGTATTTTGCCCTAAATGGAGGTACATTCTGCTTTTTTCCTTTCCAAAATTCCGTTTTCTACCTGAAAAAGAAATCCATTTTTCAGATTTTTTGCCTGTCCGGGATCGCAGCAAGTAATAATAACCTGACAGTCTGAAAGATGATTCAAAAGATATTCTTGTCTGGTATGATCCAGTTCACTCAAAACATCATCGAGAAGAATGATCGGTTTTTCTCCGGAATATTGCTTTAAAAGTGCAGCTTCTGCCAGTTTCAAAGAAAGTACAACACTTCTCTTTTGTCCCTGAGAAGCAAACATTCTCACATTTTTACCATCCAAAAAGATTTCCAGATCGTCCCGATGAGGTCCACAAGTGGTATAACCAACCTGAAGATCTTGTTTTCTATTTTTTAAAAGTGCCTCCAAAAGATTTTCAGCACTCCGCTTATATTGAACTTTAAGAAATTCTTTTCCGCTGCTGAGTCCTTCATAAATCTCAGAAAGAGGATCTTTCATGGATTCTACATAGGATTCTCTCTCTTTTATTATAATCTCTCCATCTGTCGAAAGACGTTCATCCCAAATTGAAATCGTATCTAAAAGTTCCGGATGACGAAAAGAATCCTTTAAGAGTGCATTTCTCTGATTGAGCGTTCTGGAGTAACGATTGAGAATTCTCACATATCCAGGTCTGATCTGACAAATTGCCGCATCCAAAAAATTACGGCGCAAATTTGGACCTTCTCTCACAAGTGAAATATGTTCGGGAGAAAAAATCACTGCTCCAATTTTTCCAACAAGAAGTCCAGGAGAACGCAGAAGAATTTCATTGAGAAAAGCTTGTCTCTTTTTTTTAAAAATTTTAATTTCAGCAGTCTGTTCCCGTTCTTCACTGTAAAAATGAAGAATTAAAGAAGCTTCCTGCTCTCCATAAGAGATCAATTCAGAATCTTTTACGCCGCGAAAACTTTTTCCCCCGGTAAAAAGCCACAAAGCTTCCAGAAGATTTGTTTTTCCCTGCGCATTTTCCCCATAAAGAACATTGACTCCCTCACCAGGAACAAATAAATCTGATGAGAGATTTCGAAAATGTTCTGTTTTTAGGGAAAGAACTTTCACTTTTCACATACCTCATAAAGATTTTTCTGAAATTCTACAGTATCTCCTGAGTGAAGCTTTTTTCCGCGCATCGTACAAATCTCATGATTGACAGAAACTTCTCCATTCTGAATCAAATATTTTGCGCGGCCACCGGTATCAACTGCTCCCACAAATTTTAAAAGGGAATCCAACCTGATAAAAGATGTATCAATCGGGACTAATTTTTTTTCAGTCATCTTGACTCCTCTTCTTATTCAGACTTCATGCGAACCGGTAAAACCAAAAATAGAAAATTATTCCCCTCAACTGGGACTACCTTCATAGGAGAAAGCGGACCACAAAGCTGAATTTTTACTAAATCGCTGTCCACATTACGCAGAGCATCAAGAAGATAACGATTGTTAAAGCCCATGTCCATAGAATCTCCCTCAATTTCTGCCGAAAACTGATCGCTTGCACGGCCGAGTGGAGTAGAACAGGAAAGTTTGATCTCATTATTATCAAAAATGCAGTGAAGTGGACTCTTAAGACGATCCGTGATCACAAGAGAAACACGTTCGACGCTGTCGATGAATTCACGTGTCTTTACTTTGATTTCACAAGTGCTGTTTGCTGGAATTGCAGCACGATAATCAAGAAAAGAACCTTCCAACAAACGAGAAATGACTGTATAGTTACCAATCTTTGAAAGAATATGACGGCTTCCAACGAGCAGTTCTGCTTCGCTGTCGTCATCCGGTAGAAGTTTCATAATTTCCTGCAGTGTTTTTCCGGGAACAACAAAGTTCATCTCTTCTTCTCCGCGGACTGCTTCTTCCCGCATGGCAAGACGATATCCATCAACAGAGACAAGACGAAGTTTTCCTTCACTCAAATCGAAAAGAGTACCGGTATGAACTGGTTTTGCATCGTTTTCAGAAACTGCAAAAAGAGTTTGTCTGATCATACTTTTTAGAACAGAAGAACCAATTTTAACGCTTTTTTCTTCTGAGAGAGAAGGTAACTCCGGATATTCTTCTGCTGGAATTCCCACAATTGAAAAATTACTTTGTCCGCTTTTGATGGAAGTAACATTGTGATCATCAATTTCTACATGCACACCGTCATCCGGTAAACGACGAACAATATCGCCAAATAATTTTGCAGAAAGAACAATCTCTCCCGGTTCTGATACTGTTGCTGGGATTTCGGTTGTCATGCCAAGTTCCAGATCATAACCGCAGAGAAAAATAGAAGTACTTTTTGCTTTTAAGAAGATTCCTTCCAGAGCAGGAATCGAACTTTTTACGGAAACAGCTCGTTGAATATTTGAGACAGCTTCCACAAGCTTTTGTTTTTCGCAGGTGAATTTCATGAAGAAAGCCTCCGTTTAAGATAATCATTCTTTTCTATTCATTTAATTTTAGTAAAAGAAGTAGGGGCGGTTGATTTGTGGAAAGTAAGAAGAAACACAGATAACAACTGAATTTTTTGGATCTACTTTTTAAAAATCAGCCGGTAGAAGAAATGTGGACAAAGTTTAAAAACTGCAAATAAAAAATAAGTGGTGGAAAATTGGTTGGGGAAAGTTAAAAAAAAGTTTAGAAATCTGTGAAAAGTTGGAAGAGGGCTTTTCTCTGTTTTTCACAGGGTATTAACAGGGTTCTACAGATTTTAAACCGATTTTTAAGCATAGAAAAAATTTATCGGTCGCGAATATTTTTAATGATGTCGTTGACCGTTGCTTTAAACTGACTGTTTTTTTCCTGATTTTTTTCGACTTGCTGAATTGCATAGACTACAGTAGAATGATCTCTTCCTCCAAATTCATCGCCGATTTCAGAAGTGGACATTCCAAGAACTTCTTTAATCACATACATGGCAACCTGGCGTGCTTTACTGATATTGGAATTTCTCTTTCCGGAACGGATATCTTCCGGAACAGCTCCATAAGTTCTTGCAACTTCGTCAATAATTTTTTCGACGGTGACGGAAACCGGCTGAGAATTTGTGATAATATCACTGATAGCCGCTCTTGCGGTCGAAATATTTGGCGGCACATCGATGATGGAATATGCTTTCATCTTTTTGACGGCGCCTTCCAGCTGACGAATATTACTTTTAAGCTGATTTGCAATATATTCTTCGACTGTATCGTCCAGATGAATATCTAATAATTCTTCTTTTCGCTTGATGATTGCAATTCGTGTTTCAAAATCAGGTGGCTGAATATCCGCTGTTAGTCCCCATTCAAAACGGCTGCGCAGACGATCCTCCAAAGTTGCAATTTCTTTTGGAGGACGATCACTCGTTAGAACGATCTGCTTTTTTGCTTCGTAAAGAGTATTGAAGGTATGGAAGAATTCTTCCTGGGTGGATTCCTTGCCAGCAATAAACTGAATATCATCGACCAGAAGAATATCCGCATTGCGGTAAAAGTTATGAAACTGAGCCGTATTTCCGCGGCGGATTGCCTCAATCAGCTCATTGGTAAAATCATCACCCTTTATGTAGAGAATGTTCATTTCCGGATGATCTTTTTTGATTCGGTTACAGATTGCATAAAGCAAATGTGTTTTTCCAAGTCCGGAATTTCCATAGATAAAAAGCGGATTATAGCGGGAGGCTGGCTGAGTGGCAACTGCCATGCAGGCAGCATGGGCAAATTTATTGCTGGAACCAACAATAAAGGATTCAAATGTATATTCATAATCATCCATCGGGAGCTTGTCCTCTTGTGGCTTTGCTTCTTTTATCTCGTCAAGAGTCTGAAGGTCGAGATTGATGGTTTGTCCGTTAAAGACCTGCTGAAAAGCGTCCTTTAAAAGATCCGCATAATAATGCAGAATGGTTTGTTTATGAAATTCATTTGGAACTTTCAGCGTGGCGGTTCCCGTTGAAAAATCAAGATTGATCGGTTCAATTCGGCTGATCCACGTTGTATAGGCTACTTCAGTGATTTGGGAACGACAGTAATTACAGATCAATTCCCAGGTTTCGGGTGTAAAATCCATTCGATTTTTTTCCTCCATATACTTCGTAAGGCGGAAAATTGCCAT